>NZ_JBLWYT010000005.1:0-308462 GCF_048381975.1 Hwangdonia sp.
ATTTAGCTTTCATTCTTTTCCTATCTCGCCTAAAGGGTGTTGCAGTAAAAAAGACTCTTTTTAAATCAGAATAAAAATCGTTTAGTTTACGCCATGTTTCTGCAGGTTCGTGATGAGCTTCGTCAACTAGGACTGCATCTATTAAGTCGACTGGAATTGGTTCAATGTCTTTGTAATATGGAGATATACTATTCGGATGCGCAACAATAACATCATATTCGTTTAAAATCAGCTCCCATTGTTCTCGTGTTTTTTGTCTTTTTGTTACTTCGTAAACTTTTAGCTCTTCAATTTCACTTTGAAGACAATTACTGCTTTTCAGAACTTGTAAAGTTCTAAATTGTTCAGCTATTTGCCTACGAAGAATTTTAGAAGGAACTACGATTAGTATTTTTTGTAGATTTAATTCAAAACAAGTAGCCATCATCAATGCCGTTTTTCCTGAACCGGTTGGCATACTAATTAAAGAGGCAATGTCATTTGATGATGTTGTAAAATGACTTTTTAATGCCCAAATTGCACCTAATTGGCACTTTCTTAATCCATTTCCTTCCTCTGGTTGTAGTTTAAATAATTCTTTATTTTCAATAAAAAAAGCCATGGATTAAATTTTTGAAGTTGGTTATTTGTATTGGCTACAACTACTTGATATGAAATCGTTTTAATGTTTTATATCTAATGTTAAACGAAGTTATCTTTTTTTTCTGACAAATTCAAGAAAATGCTACAACAAAAAAACCACCCTGTTTTCACAAAGTGGTTTTGGTTATTATAAATTTTCGCGTAAACGAAAAAACTTATAGTTTTAATGTATGAGATTGCCACACTTCGACTAGCTCAGTGCAGGCAAAATGCGTCCTGGCGCAATGACGGCAACTTACTTTATCATCTCGTAACTACGCTTAATAAAGTTTGTTAACTCTTCACCTTTAAGTAAACCTTGAGATAATCGAGCTAAATCCAAACTCTGATTTATTAAACGTTCTTGTTTCTTTTTGGTTTTGGTATCCAAAATGTCGCCCACCAATGGCGAGTTGGTATTTACAACCAAATTATACATTTCCGGCATGCTGCCAAACATGTTCATGCCACCACCACCGGTAGCTTGCATTTCTTTCATTCGGCGCATAAACTCGGGTTGCGTAATCATAAACGGAGCTGCATCACTATCCATAGGCTCTAACTGTACCACAAATTTTTCAGAAGGAATCACTTCTTTTAAAAGTGCGTCTAATGTTTTGGTTTGCTCTTCATCTAACTTAGAAATCTTGGTTTCGTCTTTCTGAATTATTTTATCGATATGATCGGCATCAACACGTGCAAAGGAAATTTTCTCTTTCGAGGTTTCCAGCTTTTGCATTAAATGCGATACGATGGGCGAATCCAATAGCAATACCTCGTAGCCTTTGGCTTTTGCAGCCTCGATGTAGCTGTGCTGCTCGTCTTTATTAGAAGCGTAAAGGATAACTAATTTATCGTCTTTATCGGTTTGTTTTGCTTTAATCTTATTGAACAGTTCTTCGTACGTATAGTATGTGCCATCAACCGTTGGATATAACACGAAGGCATCGGCTTTTTCAAAGAATTTTTCCTCGGAAAGCATACCGTATTCAATCACGATTTTAATATCGTTCCATTTGGCTTCAAAATCTTCACGGTTGTTATTGAACAACGATTTTAATTTATCGGCAACCTTTCTGGTGATGTACGATGAAATCTTTTTAACGGCACCATCAGCTTGTAAATACGAACGCGAAACGTTTAACGGAATATCCGGCGAATCGATAACACCACGCAACATGGTTAAAAATTCCGGTACAATACCTTCAACATTATCGGTTACAAAAACCTGGTTTTGGTACAGCTGAATTTTATCTTTTTGAATGTTTAAATCGTTCGTCATTTTCGGGAAATATAAAATCCCGGTTAAATTAAACGGATAGTCTACATTTAGGTGAATGTTAAACAACGGCTCTTCAAATTGCATCGGGTACAACTCACGGTAGAAATTGCTGTAATCTTCATCTTTTAAATCTGCCGGTTGCTTGGTCCACGCAGGGTTTGGGTTGTTAATAATGTTATCAACCGTAATTTGTTTATGAGGTTCGGTAGTTTCTTTACCGTCTTTGTCTTTTGTTGTTTTAGGCGTAAAGTCGGGGTCGTTTATTTCTTTGGTTCCAAACTTAATAGGAACGGGCATAAACTTGTTGTACTTTAACAATAGCTCACGTATGCGAGTTTCTTCTAAAAACTCTTTGTCATCGTCGGTAATATGAAGAATGATTTCTGTACCTCGTTCTTTTTTATCGGCTTCAACCAAAGTAAATTCTGGCGAGCCATCGCAGGTCCAATGCGCTGCCGTTTCACCTTTATAAGATTTTGTGATGATCTCAACTTTTTCGGCCACCATAAAAGCGGAGTAAAAACCTAAACCAAAATGGCCAATAATGCCAGAATCTTTAGCCGAATCTTTATATTTATCTAAAAACTCTTCGGCTCCAGAAAATGCCACCTGATTGATGTATTTTTCAACTTCATCGGCAGTCATACCCAAGCCTTGGTCGATAATATGAAGTTTTTTACCTTCTTTATCAATTTTAACCTCAATTTGCGGATTGCCATATTCAACCTTGGCATCGCCAATATTGGTTAAATGCTTTAGTTTTAGCGTGGCATCTGTAGCGTTACTTATTAGCTCACGTAAAAATATTTCGTGATCGCTGTACAAGAATTTTTTAATGAGGGGGAAGATGTTTTCTACCGAAACATTAATATTTCCTTTTGTCATAATGATAATAGTTTATTTGTCATTCCCTCGCATGTGCTGAACTAGTTTCAGTAAAGGAGGGAATCTGATTAATTTTAGTTTAAATTCACTTTGTTTTAATAGTCAACAAAAATGCCAATTGATAAAATATGACAAACTGACACAACTTTTTATTTGAAAAAGAAAATTCCAAAAAACAGCTTAAAAATACCATATTGTTAATATTTGGAAATTGATGGTATTATTTTGTACTTTGGTTTTTCGATTAAAGCGATTCCCGTCTTAACGGGAATGACAAAAAGTAATATTTAATATGTACAATTCAAAAATAATAGGTTTAGGAAAGTATCTTCCTGAACATGTGGTGACTAATGACGATTTATCAAAAATGATGGATACCAACGATGCGTGGATTCAAGAACGCACAGGTATAAAAGAACGCCGCTGGATTAAAGAAGGAACCGACGATACTTCGGCAATTATGGGCGCAAAAGCCTCTAAAGTGGCCATTGAGCGTTCGGGATTAACCAATGATGACATTGATTTTATCGTATTTGCCACCATGACACCCGATTATTATTTTCCGGGTTGTGGTGTACAAATCCAAGAAATATTAGGATTAAAAAACGTGGGAGCCATTGATATTAGAAACCAATGCTCGGGCTTTGTATATGCCATTTCGGTAGCCGACCAATTTATTAAAACGGGTATGTATAAAAACATATTGGTGGTTGGTGCAGAGTACCATTCCAATGGATTGGATAAAACCACAAGAGGCCGTGGTGTTACCGTTATTTTTGGCGACGGCGCCGGCGCTTGTGTACTGTCGAGAGAAGAAGATACAACAAAAGGCATCCTTTCAACACACCTGCACAGTGAAGGGAAGTACGCCGATAAACTTATTGTGGAATCGCCAAGCATCAAGCATTGGGTACCGCAGATTTTAGAATCTGAAGAAGAAGATTTGTCTTATTTCCCATATATGGATGGCACCTTTGTTTTTAAGCATGCCGTGGTTCGTTTTAGCGAGGTTATTATGGAAGGTCTGCAAAAAAACGGCCTACAAAAAGAGGACATCGATATGTTGATTCCGCATCAAGCCAATTTGCGCATTGCACAATTCATTCAAAAGAAATTTGCGTTACGTGATGATCAAGTCTTTAATAACATTCAAAAATATGGCAATACCACAGCAGCATCGGTAATTATTGCCCTAACCGAAGCTTGGGAAGAAGGCAAAATTAAAACTGGCGATAATGTGGTACTGGCGGCATTTGGTAGCGGATTTACCTGGGCGAGTGCCATTATAAAATGGTAAAACTCAAAGTAATTTAGAAGATTTTATTGGCAAAAAGCAAAAGGATTTTTTACATACAATCCCTTAAACGGTTATATTCTGAATTGTTAATATATTTTAAGTAAATCTTCGTTTAAAGCTTTTATTTAATCGTAAATTCGCAAAAAAATTGCACAACTAAATTTATACGAATGAAATTTTTTATTGATACAGCAAATCTAAATCAGATAAAAGAAGCACAAGACCTTGGTGTACTTGACGGGGTAACAACAAATCCGTCGTTAATGGCTAAAGAAGGCATTACCGGACACGACAATATTTTAAAGCACTATGTTGATATTTGCAATATTGTTGATGGCGATGTGAGTGCCGAAGTGATTTCGACAGATTTTGAAGGTATGGTTAGAGAAGGTGAAGCTTTGGCTGAACTGCACGAGCAGATTGTTATAAAACTGCCCATGATTAAAGATGGTGTTAAGGCTTGTAAATATTTCTCTGAAAAAGGCGTAAAAACCAATGTGACTTTAGTGTTTTCACCAGGTCAAGCCTTATTAGCTGCAAAGGCTGGAGCCACTTATGTGTCGCCATTTATTGGACGTTTGGATGATATTTCTACCGACGGTTTGAACTTAATTTCAGAAATTAGACATATTTACGATAACTATAATTTTGAAACCCAAATTTTAGCAGCTTCGGTGCGCCACACCATGCATGTTATCGATTGTGCCAAATTAGGTGCTGATGTTATGACAGGTCCGTTAAGCTCAATTGAAGGTTTGTTAAAGCACCCATTAACCGATATTGGTTTAGCCAAATTTTTAGAAGACTACAAAAAAGGGAACTAAAATACTTTAGTTTTTTCTGATATAAAAAAGCCTCAACTAATTTAAGTTGAGGCTTTTTGTTTGCAATATATTTTAGTCTGTAAGCTTTATTAAAAACCGTAAAGATTTTAAAATCTTAGTTTTACCTATTCAATAAACCTAAAAGCTGTTCTTCAAAATTTCTAGCAAAAATATTGGTTTTGCTGTTTACTATTTTATGATCTTTATCAATTATAAAAGCTTTTGTTATGGGGTAAATGGCCAGAACTTCTTTTGATGCTTTTGGGTCCTTAAATTGGTACTGGTTTTTAAAGGTGAAGCTGTTCCGTTTTAAGGCTTTTAATGCGGAATCCATACCGTAACTGTCAACATTAATAACTATAAATTTTACCTCTGGGTATTTTGTGCTTAACTCATAAATTTTATGCTGGCTCTCTTTAAAATGGTCGTAATAGGTTTGCGACCAAAAGCAAATTACGGTTGGCGAATTTATAATGGCATCGACACTGGTTTCAGAGTTTCTCGTATCTATAAGCACCGTTTCTGGGAAGGTTTCACCGGTTTTTAAGTTATGCAACGCCTTGGCATATTGCGTAATCATTGCTTTGCCTTCAGCATTAGAACTTTTACTGATATAAAAATTAAGAATGGCATTGTTGTTTTTCTCATTCTTGCTTTTGTTTAAAAAGTTTACGGTGTAATGATGCAGTAAATCTTCTTTAATTTCAAGATCAGTTACTAGGCTATCAATAAGCGCTAATCGGTCTAAATTATAACAAACGTCTGAGCTTTTAAAATGGTTTTTTTCAGCGTGTTTATAATGTTCGCTAAGCGCGATATTATTAAAGTTCCAACGTAAAAACGTGCTGTAAATAAAGTAATCCTTTAGAAACGCGTCGTTGTAATCTATGTTTTTTCTGTAACTGTAAAAGTCTTTTGGCAAAGATTCCAAAATATCATTTTTGTTACCGCCGTAGTGTACAAACGGGTATATTTCTTTGTTAAAATAGTAGTTGTAATCTATGTTTGCCTGTGCAATTTTGTTAAACAAATCCGATGTGTCGTACTTGTTTTTAAATTTCTTAAGTTTTTTTAATTTGTTGTCTTTTATGGAATCTATTTCTTTTTGATAGTCTTCCGCATTTAACTGACAGAATTTAAAAATCTGTTTTTCCTCTATTTCGTTTCTTAAAAACTCATTGATTAAATAGTTGTTCTTTTTGGCGCCTTCGCCAGTGTAAACCAACGATTCGTCAAACTCTAAGGTGTTTAGCCTAAACATAATGCTGTCACTTGGTTCTAATAAAACCATTTGAAATTCGCCACCATGTTTAAAATTATAAAGTCCAGGTTGTAAATTATCCACTTTGTAAATAAATCTGTTATTGCCATCAAGTTTAATCGTATCTATAATGCGTTTTGATTTTGACAGCACCACATAATTATTGTTTGCGTTAATAATTTCACCACCAAAAAAAGCATAATCACCATTATCTTTGGCGTAATCTTTTTTACAACCCAGTAGTGTGATTGCAATAAGCAGTGTATAATAATAGAATTTCATAGTCCCCTTCGAAAAAAATATTTTAGCGTAAATGCTATATGTAACAAAAATATAGCTTGTATTTATAAACTGCTGTTAAGGCGTTGTTAAATATTATACTACAAGGATTTTACATGGGCAACTACGGTTTAAAAATAAGTTAAGGATGTTTCGTCTTACGGTTAAGATTTTATACTTTTGCAAAAAATTAAATACAAACTATGTTATCAGTTTCTAATTTATCAGTGCAATTCGGGAAGCGTGTACTTTTTGATGAAGTAAATACCACCTTTAATAATGGTAATTGCTATGGCATTATTGGTGCAAATGGTTCTGGAAAATCCACTTTTTTAAAGATTATTTCCGGTAAGATGGATCCAACATCCGGACATGTGTCTTTAGAGGCTGGTAAGCGTATGTCGGTTTTGGAGCAAAACCATAATTTATATGATGAGCATACCGTTTTGGAAACCGTTTTAATGGGGAACAAACCCTTATTTAAAATAAAGACTGAAATTGATGCATTGTATGCGGATTATACCGATGAAAATGCTGAGAAAATTGGAGAGCTTCAAGTGCAGTTTGAAGAAATGAATGGTTGGAATGCCGATAGCGATGCCGCTTCAATGCTATCAAACTTGGGTATTAAAGAAGAATTTCACTATACTTTAATGGCCGATTTAGACGGAAAGCAAAAAGTACGTGTGTTATTGGCACAGGCATTGTTTGGGAACCCGGATGTGTTGATTATGGATGAGCCTACCAACGACTTGGATTACGAAACCATTTCTTGGTTGGAAAATTTCTTGGCGAATTACGAAAACTGTGTTATTGTGGTGTCTCACGACCGTCACTTTTTGGATGCCGTTTGTACCCATATTTCTGATATTGATTTCGGAAAAATAAATCATTATTCAGGAAACTATACCTTTTGGTACGAGTCGTCTCAATTGGCCGCAAGACAGCACGCGCAACAAAACAAAAAAGCTGAAGAAAAGAAAAAGGAACTGGAAGAATTTATTCGTCGTTTTTCTGCCAATGTTGCAAAAAGCAAACAGGCCACCAGTAGAAAGAAAATGATTGAAAAGTTGAATATAGCCGATATCAGACGAACAAGCCGTCGTTATCCAGCCATTATTTTTGAACGCGATAGAGAGGCAGGCGATCAAATACTAAATATTACTGGTTTAGCAGCATCTACAGATGGCGAAGTGTTATTTAAAGACATCGACCTTAATTTGAATAAAGGCGAAAAAGTGGTTGTTTTTTCAAGGGATTCCAGAGCTACAACGGCATTTTATCAAATATTAAACAATAAAGAAAAGGCCGATGCCGGTAAATTTGCATGGGGCGTTACCACAACGCAATCCTATTTACCATTGGATAACAGCGAATATTTCAACAACGATTTAACACTTATTGATTGGTTACGCCAATGGGCACAAACCGAAGAAGAGCGCGAAGAAGTGAATATTCGAGGGTTTTTGGGTAAAATGATTTTTAGCGGCGAAGAGGCATTTAAAAAATCATCGGTATTATCCGGAGGCGAAAAAGTGCGTTGTATGCTTAGTAAAATGATGATGACCAGAGCTAATGTTTTAATGCTCGATGAACCTACAAACCATTTGGATTTAGAGAGTATAACGGCGTTTAACAATTCGCTTAAAAACTTTAAAGGCACGGTATTGTTTACAACACATGACCATGAGTTTGCACAAACCGTGGGTAATAGGGTAGTGGAATTAACACCAAATGGCATTATAGACAGGCACACCACTTTTGATGAGTACATGCAAGATCCCAAAATAAAGGAACTGCGTAATAAAATGTATGCCGTAACTGTTTAATTTTTTTGGGCGTTACCACTCCCGAAATAGTGGGAGGTGAGCTCCAACATTAAGTTTGTGGTGAGCGCAGTTGAACCGTCAATGCTAAGGCATCACACAACCTAATCTTGAAACTCAGAAGTTATAGTTTCAACAATTTCAACAGCTTTATCGAGCTCGTCTTTATGAACATATAATTCTTGTTGACCAGGAATGGATGGGCCAAAACCTGCTAAACGCGCAGATTCTGATTGGTCTTTTACAACGGGACGAATATTTGTTTTTTCTAAATCGGAAACAATGCGTTGTACGGTAATAAAGTTTCCAGTAAAAATTTTTATATAATTGGAATTGGACATAGTGATGGGTTTTTAATTGGAATCTATATTTTCAATAATGTCACGGGCTTTGTCAAGTTCGTCTTTGTGAACATAAATTTCCTTGAGCAAATGACCGCCATAAATCTTTGGGTCAAGCCCGGATTCATTTTGGTCTTTAATAACGGGGCTAATATCTATTTTTTCCAAATCAGAAATTATACGTTGCACGTCAATAAGACTTCCGGTGAAAATTTTAATGTAATTAGATTCAGCCATAACGATAGGTTTTAAAAAGTTCCTTTTATTAAAGATACGAAAATTTTGGATACAAAAAAAGCCAGCGTTCGCTGGCTTTTTTAAATGAATTTTAGGTTTGAATTATCTTAATTCGGCACCCAATTGTTTTTCGAAATTCGATTGAAGCTTTTTCATAATCTTATCAATCTGCTTATCGGTAAGCGTTTTGTTTTCGTCTTGCAACGTAAAACTAACGGCGTAACTCTTTTTGCCTTTTGGCAGATTTTTACCTTGATACACATCAAATAAATTCACACTTTTCAGCAATTGCTTCTCGCTTTGATTTGCTATTTTGTAAATGGAATCGAAAGTAACGGCTTCGTTTAATAATAGGGCAAAATCCCGACGCACTTCCGGGTATTTAGGTATGGCTTTAAATGTTATTTTGTGGCGTTTTACAATATCTAAAATGGCATCCCAATTAAAATCGGCAAACAATACTTCCTGCGAAATATCAAAATGTTTTAAAACCGATTTTTTTACCAAACCAAAATCGACCAATTTGGTTTTACCAAAATTTAAACTCAGCCCTTCGCTAAACACATCGTTTTTAACGGGTGTTTCATTAAATCGAGAAATACCCAAACGGTCCAATAGCGAAACAATGCTTCCTTTTAAGAAAAAGAAATCGCTTTTTTTGGAAGCATCATGCCAACTTTCCTTGTTTTGATTGCCCGTTGCAAAAAGTGTTAAATGTTTGTTTTCAGCTCTGGTATCGTTGTAATGATGATAGGTTTTTCCGAATTCGAAGAATTTTAAATCCTGTCGTTTCCTATTGATATTGTGTAAAATTGCCTCTAAACCAGAAAACAGTAAAGACTGGCGCAAAACCGACAAATCGTTACTTAAAGGATTAAGCATGGTAACATTATGTTCTTCCTTTAACTGCTCGCTTAAGGCCACATAATTGGGGTTTGTTAGCGAATTTGAAAGTATCTCGTAAAACCCTTGGGCCGCTAATTGATTGCCGACAACGTTCTGAATTTTATGGTCTTCAAAACGTGATGTACTGGAAATTGAAGCGTTTAATTTTTCGGTAGTTTTAATGTTGTTATAACCGTAAACACGCAAAATTTCTTCGATTATATCGGCTTCGCGCTGTACATCGTTTCTGTAAGCAGGAACGGTTAAGCCCAGTCCGGTTTCGGTAACATTATTTACTTTAATATCCAATGAGGTTAAAATGCGTTTGATAATTTCTTCCGGAATTTCTTCACCGATTAATTTTTTGGCATTATCAAAACTCATACGCACATGAAAATCCTCAATTTTTTTTGGATACACATCAATTAAATCACTGGTAATTTCACCACCTGCAACTTCTTGAATTAATAAAGCGGCGCGCTTTAAAGCATATTCGGTAATATTAGGGTCGATACCGCGCTCAAACCTAAACGAGGCATCGGTGTTTAAACCATGGCGTTTTGCCGATTTACGAACGCTTACGGGATTGAAAAAAGCGCTTTCTAAAAAAATACTGGTTGTGTTTTCGGTAACACCGGAATCAATACCACCAAAAACACCAGCAATACACATGGGTTTTTCGGTGTCGCAAATCATTAAATCGTCTTCGTGTAACTCACGTTCAATACCGTCTAAGGTTGTAAATTTTGTGCCTGCTTTAACCGTTTTAACTTCAATTTTACTGCCCGAAATCTTTAAAGCGTCAAAAGCGTGAAGCGGTTGCCCCAGTTCGTGTAACACGTAATTGGTGGCATCAACAATATTGTTAATTGGGCTTAAACCAATAGCTTTTAAGCGGTGTTGTAACCATTTTGGAGATTCTGCAACCTTTATTTTAGAAATGGTAACACCGCAGTAGCGAGGCGCCAAATCTTTATTTTGTACATCAATATCAGTTTTTAAGGTGCGATTGTCAACGCGAAACGCACTAACCGATGGCGTGATAAGCTCTAATTTAATATCCTTTTGAATCAATCCTGCTTTTAAATCGCGTGCTGTTCCGTAATGGCTCATCGCATCGGCGCGGTTTGGGGTTAATCCAATTTCAAAAACCTGGTCGTTTTCAATATCAAAAATATCCGCAGCTTGTGTTCCCACTTTTATTTTCTCATCCAAAACCATAATGCCATCGTGCGATGTTCCTAAACCCAGCTCGTCTTCGGCACAAATCATACCGTGACTTTCCTCACCGCGAATCTTCCCTTTTTTAATGGTCCAACTCTCACCTTCAGATGTATACAAGGTTGTTCCAATGGTTGCCACGGGTACTTTTTGTCCGGCCGCTACATTGGGTGCGCCACAAACTATTTGCAAGGGCGCATCGGCACCGATATCAACCGTGGTTAATTTTAATTTATCAGCATTTGGGTGTTTAACGCAGGTTAAAACTTTGCCAATAACCACACCTTCCAATCCGCCTTTTACCGATTGGTAGGGTTCAATACCTTCAACCTCTAGTCCTAAATCGGTAAGCAATTCGCTGGTTTGTTCTGGCGTCCAGTCCGTTTTAATAAACTGTTTTAACCAGTTATATGAAATCTTCATAAATCATTTTACTATTTAAGGGAGCAAAGATAAAATATTGCAGTTAGCATTCAAACTATGCTTTATGTTTTGTGAGGGTAAATAGGGGAAAAATGGTTTTGTTAACCAAGTTTATGGATTTAAAATATAAATTGGATTGTTTTTTGAGCAATTGCTTATTGAATAATTTTAAATCATCCTGGTATTTTTTTTTCAATATATTGAAATGAAACTGTTTAAAATTTTCACTAAGCAATAGTGCTGTTTTCATTACCAACTTAATTTTTGTGTGATAAGTTAATTACACCTAAATTTAATACTTAACAATCTTATTTTAAGTAAATTAGCAATATGTAAATACTGGTAGTTATGAAAGAATATAAAGTCGGTAAATTTTGGTTGGTAATTAGAGCTATAAAAGCAGCAGCAATATTATTCTTGGCTTTGTTTATACCTTATTTGGTTTTCATTGATAAATCCTTTTACTATAAAGCTGGAATTGTAATTGGCCCAATAGCGTCTTTGGCTTTATTATATTACGGTGCAACGGAGTTAATTAAACTTATTAAAAGCCTTAAACAAAATGTTTGTATTGATGCGGATAGTATATCAATGGGTTTTGATAAATTATTTTTTAATGAGATTAGCAACATTACTTTTCAACCAGCTGTAGGGTTCGATGCAGCAATTTTTATCCAATCGAAAGATAGAGATATTGAAATGGAAATACCTACGCTTATTGGCAGGCGTAATTTGATTGAAATAGGTCAGGAATTAGAAAAAAGAACGAGAAAATATAAAGCCGAAATAAATGATTTGGATGGAGGCATACTTGATCCCAATCCACCTAATATCGGCAAACCAGTTGCTCTTAATTTTGAAAATCCAATAAAGAATATGGTAGCCTTTAGTTACAACACATGGCTTTCGGGCGATCTTGAAAAGTTGGATAAAAACAGACAGTTGTATGCGGAAAAAGCAAGTTTTGAAGGGTTCTACAAAATATATACGGAGAAGGACGAGAAACTAATTGAAGATTTTATTAAAGTACACAAGTTTGAAGGTGATGAGTTTATTGTTTCTACGGTAGCAAATTCATTTGTGATGTCGAATAAAAACATATTTTTCCCAACAAAAAATAGAGTTGTTGGTTTAAAAGATATCCAATCGTATTCATCAAAAGGGTGGTGGACTGTTACGCTATTTCTCACTTTGGTTTCGGGAGAAGAAATTGTTATTGAAAACTTGGATAGCATTCCTATTGACTCGTATTTTGAGTTTTTTAAGCAATGAATTTAGCAAATAAAACCCGAATGGATAAATCGCGATAATTTTTACAAAATCAACTAAAAATGTGTAATGGTAAATAAATTTTTCAACAACCTATAAATCTTCCAGCATCAAATTATAATCGTACTGTAAATCTTCATGCAGGGTCGCTATTATTTTTTTTGTTAAAAGGATTTGTCGGTTATAGGTGTTTTGCAATTGTGCACTGTATTTTATACTTGGTGAAAAGCTTTTCAATTTCTGGCAAAAGTAGAGGAGTAGTTCCACTTCGGTTTCCTTTTTTTGTGAATACCGTACATACTTTTTTATGTTTTTCAGGATTTTCCGGACACTTTTTCTGATATAAAAATAGCTTTTGGTGTTAATGGATTCAAACTCTTCATCAACGTAGTTTTTAACCGATTCAATATATCCGTTTTCGTCAGACGATTCGAACAGCAAATAGGTGAGCAGTTCTTTGTTTTCTTTTTTAAAACGCGATAAACGCAAACAAAGCTCCATGAGTTCGTCCGTCGACCGGTGTTGTAATTCCTTTTTTATTACTGTTACTGAAACGGCTTTCATTTAGAATATTTTTCATTTCCGCAAAAGCGGAATTAAACGTATTGATTAATAATGGATTCCTGCCTGAATTTCGACAAGCTCAATGTAACACGCAGGAATGACAAAAAAACTAATTTCCTTTTAATAAATTAATACTTACGGTTGCCAATTCGTTGTTTGGAAACGTTGTAAAATAATTGGTGTCCGGACGTAAACCAGCTTGGGCTGCAACTTTGTTGAATACATCGACTTCTAAAATATATTGGTCGCTGTAACCGTGTGTGGCATCGTAAGCTGTGGCTGCGGTTTTACCCAAGTTGGCCGCAGTAAGTTTGGGGTTTATGGTATGCAATTCTATAATTAATAGGCCAAAACGCTCCACATAAGGCTTCCATTTTATAAAATGCTCCAGGAGTGAATCTTCAACCAAATTATTGCTTATTTGCTTGCCTTGAAAAGCATAGGCACCCGTTGAATTGCTAATTCTATTGGTTGTTGTTTTTGGAGGTTCCCAAATACGATTGTGGTCTAAAAACGTGCGTACATTCAATAAATCCTTTAAATCGATACTGTAGTCGTCTTTTAAATCTTTGGCCAATAAATCGGGGCGCCCAATATCGCCCCAAATCACTTTTGCCCAAATATCAGCTTTAATTAAATTGGCACGTGTAACCTTTAAGGCGGCTTGGTTAAAATCGGCACCAACCAATAATAGCGGATGCTCGTCCAGTAGTTTTCCGCGCAGCGTTTTGTATTCAATCACATCAAAAATATGCTGGATAAAAGCGCCATTGCCACAACCCATATCCAGTATGCCTTTGGGTTGCTCGTCGATTGGTTTGTTGAATAGTTCGATAATGATTTCATCAATAATTTTAAAATAGGTAGAGTGCGCGCCACCGCTTCCCCAAACATTTATTTCCCTGTCCACATGCTTTTCGGTGTCGTTTACCGATTCGGTTTTTAAAATCAACGGATTACCAAAAATAAGCTCGTCCAATGCCACAAAAGTTGGTAAATACGAAACCGTAACACCGTAAGCACTCGCGCGTTTTGCAAAAAACAAACCTTCGTCTGTGAATTGATAAGTGTCTTTCTTTTTTGAGAACCAACCTAAATGACTTAAAAAGTCAAGAATCTTTTTAAAGCTTTCTGGATTAGAATGGTATTCTTGTGCCCTAAACGAGGCTTCCATAAAATATTTATGAAATAAGCCATTTACGCCTAACAAAACTATAATTGGAGCCGCAATTACGCCTTCGATATGTTTTAATATTTGATATTCGATTGTGAGGTCTTCTACCTTTGAAAGTCCAAAATCGTTTTCATATTTCCTGAATATTTTCTCTAACACATGAAAAGCGTCCGGACCGATACGTTCGGTTGGAAATTTAACCGAATAGTTTAACAGATTCACGGCGTCTTCATATAAAGGCACAAGTTTAAAAGCCTTTTCGCTTTGCGCATTTGTTTCAAAACTTACCGTGTTGGTAGAATTGTCTACTTGTTGATTCAACCAACCTTGGGCACATAAAATACGCAATGCCACATTGAGATAACCGGCATTGGCGTTAAATTCTTTGCTTATATTTTTAAGACTGGAATTTTTATGTTCCAACAAATATTGCAACACTCCTTTTTTGTGCAGCGCATAGGCTGTGGTTGCCGTGGCAATACCATCCAAATGCCTGAAAATAATAGCGCGGAGTTGTTCTTTATCGTGTTTAGTGAGCATGTTTGCGGTTTAGCATAAATATATAAAAAACCTTTCGACTTTGATGAGGAAAGGTTTTTAATATGATAAAGCGTTTTAATTATCTGAGTTTAGGATAACTTTCCGGATTGGCTTCGTGCATTACCTCGTAAACGGCTTCAAAAATATCTTCGGCTGATGGTTTTGAGAAATAATCACCGTCGTTCCCATAAGCGGGTCTGTGCGCTTTTGCCGTTAAGGTTTTTGGTTGGCCATCTAAATACTGATAGGCGTTTTGAGTGTTTAATATTTCATTTAAAATATAAGCCGAAGCGCCACCAGGAACGTCCTCGTCTATAACCATTACGCGATTGGTTTTAGCGATGCTTTTAACGATGTCGTGATTTAAATCGAAAGGCAATAGCGATTGCACATCAATCACTTCGGCATCAATGCCAACCGATAGCAATTCTTTTGCCGTTTGCTCTACAATACGAAGGGTGGAGCCGTAAGACACTAAAGTAATGTCTGTTCCGGTTTTTAGGGTCTCAACCACACCGATAGGTGTTTTTATTTCGCTTAAATTATTAGGCATTTTTTCTTTTAATCGATACCCATTGAGGCATTCAACCACTAAAGCGGGGTCGTCACCTTGTAAAAGCGTGTTGTAAAAACCAGCTGCTTTAGTCATATTTCTTGGTACCAAAACATGAATGCCACGAACCAAATTAAGGATGCCGCCCATTTGCGAACCCGAATGCCAAATGCCTTCAAGCCGGTGTCCACGTGTTCTTATAATTAACGGTGCTTTTTGTTTTCCTTTGGTTCTGTAATGCAGCGTAGCCAAATCATCGCTAATTACGTTTAATGCGTAAAGTATATAATCTAAGTACTGAATTTCGGCAATCGGCTTTAAACCGCGTAGCGCCATACCAATACCTTGACCAATAATAGTAGCTTCGCGAATGCCAACATCGGCAACCCTTAGCTCTCCGTATTTTTCCTGTAGGCCTTCTAATCCTTGATTTACATCACCAATATTCCCTGAATCTTCTCCAAAAATTAAGGCTTCGGGATAGCTTTCAAAAATGGCATCAAAATTATCACGGATAATAATACGGCCATCAACTTGAATGGTATCTGCATCAAAAGTCGGTTTTACTTCCTTAACAAGCACCGTAGATTTTTCAGATTCAGAATATAAATGCGAACTAAACTTAGGCTGTACGGTCTCAAACATAGAGTTAACCCAGTTTACAAGCTGTTGTTTGGCTTCGTTGTTCTCACCCAAAGTGTGCCTTAACGCTTGTCTGGCTAAGGATAAAACATCTTTTCTGGCAGGTTCTGTTAGAGCAGATAAATTGGCAATAATAGGTTTGATAAACACACCATTTATACTAGAAGCAGCAACATTGTTTAATATTGAAATTAATTCTTTTTGCTCTTTTTGAATGGGTTTTAAAAAGGTTAACCACGCATTCTTTTTTGCTTCTCTAACTTCTTTTTTTATGTCGCGTTCAATTTCGGTAAGCGTTTCATTTGTGGCGATACCGCTTTCAATAATCCACTCGCGCATTTTTAAATTACAATCGTTGTTTTTTTCCCATTCCAATCGCTCTGGAGATTTATAGCGTTCGTGCGACCCCGAGGTAGAATGTCCTTGCGGTTGCGTTAACTCTGTTACGTGAATAAGTACCGGAACATGCTCTTCTCTGGCAATGGTGGAAGCTTCTTGATAAGTTTCGATTAAATTGGCATAATCCCAACCTTTTACGCGTAAAATCTCGTAACCTTTTTGCTCGTTATCGCGTTGAAATCCTTTTAGAATTTCTGAAATGTTTTCCTTTGTTGTTTGATGTCTAGCATGTACTGAAATGCCGTACTCATCGTCCCAAATACTAATAACCATGGGAACTTGTAAAACACCCGCCGCATTAATGGTTTCAAAAAACAAGCCTTCGCTAGTACTCGCATTCCCTATGGTTCCCCAAGCTACCTCATTTCCGTTATTGGAAAAAAGGGTTGTATCAATACCTTTTACTTGTCTGAATATTTTTGAAGCCTGCGCTAAACCCAACAATCGTGGCATTTGGCCTGCAGTAGGAGAGATGTCTGCACTGGAGTTGTATTGTTTGGTTAAATCTTTCCAATTGCCCTTATCATCTAAACTGTGCGTTGTAAAGTGGCCTCCCATTTGGCGACCAGCAGACATCGGTTCTAAATCCAAATTGGTGTTGGCGTAGAGTCCTGCGAAAAATTGCTCGATGGTAAGCTCTCCAATAGCCATCATAAAGGTTTGGTCTCTATAATACCCAGACCTCCAGTCACCCTTTAAAAAAGATTTGGCCATGGCCAATTGAGGTACTTCTTTCCCGTCGCCAAAAATGCCGAATTTTGCTTTACCGGTTAATACCTCGCGACGACCAAGTAAACTGCATTCTCGACTTTTTACGGCAATGCTATAATCATTTAAAACCTCTGTTTTAAAATCATCAAAAGAAATATTGTTTTTCAAATCAGGGATTATTTGCATTGGTTAGGGTTTTACTTTTGCAAAAGTAGCTAAAATTTGTTGTTTTTGCAATTATTATATGTATAATCAAATTGAGTAATTCTTATAAATTCGCATAATATTCTTTTTGAATTATTAATAACTCAAAAAAAATGTCGATTTACTAAAAATAACTCAAAAAATCAAACAAATTAATACCAACGTCTTCTGAATAGCCCTAAAAGCGATTGTGGGTCTACCGTAAACTTAAATCTTATTTTTTGATCGTAGTGTGGTTGTCCAATTTCCCAACCAAGGTTGGAGTATATGGGGAAATAAATTTCGAAGTAATCGGTGACCAAATTAATTCTAATGCCGGAATCGTAAACAAATTTTGGATCATTAAATTTGTTTTTAACTAAGCCAATATCGCTGTAAACCAAAACATATTTCCAAAGTGTTGTGCTGGCATTTACCGTGCTAATCCACTGATTTGCAAAAGGTGTTTCCAATTTGGATTTAAAACCACCTTCGGCCGTAATGTATTGTTGGCTAAATATACCGCTGGCCTCAGAGCGCCCTAAATAATTGTAATCAAATAAATAATCGGTTGGTCTATCAAGTGCGAAACTAAAATAATCAGAAGTTATATCGGTTTTGTTGCTTAAAAAGGCACCGGTGTAAAAACGTAAATTTAACTGCCTGTTGCTTTCAAATAATTTTCGGTATTCGTAATTAAACGAAACTTTGCTAAATGTTTTGGCTATTTGTAAATCGGTAGACCATTTGCTGAAATTTATAAGATTGTCATTAGAGTTTAAATAATTAGCATTAAAAATATTGTAATTGGGTTCGGTGGTGTTTAAGATATTATTGACATCTTCATCGCGATTTATAGCCAAATACCTAAACTTTAGGCGTTGCCTTTTGTTTGAACGAAAATCGTCGTCATTTCTGAATAATAAGGTAACGGACGGAATTATTTTTCTAACAAACAAATCGTTGGCATACGATGAGTAGCCGCCACGAATACCGTAATTTATGGAATATAGATTGCTGTTTTGCAAATAGTGCGTTACCGATGCCGACGCCGAACCTGTTAGTGATTTTGATTTTAAAGCATACCGCGGTTGAATCCTGTAATTGAAATTTTTTCTGAGCAATGTGGTATTGTATGCCTTTACACCAAAAGTAAATCCGTCGTAAATGTTGTTAAACTCAGCCAAGGGCATAAAAAAGACTTGGTTGTAATTGGGGTCTTCAATATCCTTAAAAAGCCTAAATTGGAAGGGTTTATTGTTGAAGAAAAATCCTTTTAACGATTTCCAATTATCCCTTAAATTATGTTCGGGAATCACTTGATTGTAATTTAAAACCAACTTGTTGGCATCGTTTCGCGGTATGGTAAGGGTTTTGCTTTTGGTAACATTTTCTATCCAAGATTTTGAAATGATGCTGTCGTTATTCAAAGTATATAAAGAAATGGGCATGCTATTATTACGCTTATTCTTTATGGTCAAGGTAATTGAATCCTCCGTTCTATTAACGTTTTTAATTTTGAAATCAATTTTAGCACGCGTGTGTATGTAGTCAGTAAAAAACCAATCAATATTTTTCGTTGTTTGTGTTTTTAAATAAGCTTCAAAAGCTTTTGGCGATGTTTGTTTTAGCTTGTTTTGCTCTAAAAACGATTTTATAGTGGTTTCTAAAACATCGGCGTTAATAAAATCGTCAAGATATTTAAGACCAGCACCAGCTTTATATTTGTTTGCTATGCTGGAGTTGAATTTAAGCAAAGAGTCTTTGGCCATGGTTAACGGCTGGTCCCTGTTTGTTCTTGCCATCGTCATAAACGCAAAAATGTATTTATCATTAAAAGTCATGTTTGCGGCATGAAACGACCTAACGCCCCAAAAGTCGGCTAATGACCCCAGAAATTTCATGTTTGGATAATGGGCTTCTACATAATTCATTAAATAATAAATCTGTATGCCATCAAACAGCCATTGGTCTTTTCGTGGGTTTATTAGCAAGGTGTTTTCCAAATAATTGTGAATGGCAACTTTTAAGAGTTTTAATTCGTATTGAAAATGATTTGGATAAAGTTTAATAAAACTTGGCAGAAAATTTAAACCATAAATAGGATCTTTATTGTAATCAATATCGGTTAACAGTAGTTTTTCGTGCGGATAATCACCAAAATTATTCAAAAGGAATTTTGTAACTTTTTCTGTTATTAAAACCTTGTCTAAAACATCCAATTCACCATTTTTTATATTTGTTATCAATGACAATCCCTGAGTTTGAATTGTTTCAAAATCTGAAACTTTATTTAAAAACAACCGGTTGTCAACTCTATTATTTCCGCTTAGCGTAACTATTTGTTTTTTAGTATTTTGAACAACTTCACTTAAATTTAATTCTGAAGTGATGGTGTAGCCATTTGGGTAACTGATTTCTAAATTTAAATCGGCTTTTGGAATAAATAAATCATCTAAATTTTTATTGCTATAGTATTGCCATGCGCCATTATAAACAGCAGGTGTAATATACCAATACCTGAGGCTTAAATCGCCCAATTCTGATATCCCATAATTTGTAAACTTATCGTTTGGGATTTTTACGATATATTCCAAATGAATGGTATAAGATTCATTGGGTTTTAAAGGTGTTTTTAAGTCGACCTTAATAACATCTATTTGGTTTTTTAGCTGACTAAAATTTAAAGGTTCGCCATTTTGTTTTATTGAAGTGATAACCGAGTAACCTCGATCTTCATTTTTTGCCAAATGAAATTGATTGTTGTATTCTTCGGCAAAACGAATAGCAAGTGGTGTTTTTTTGGTGGAATAGCTATTGTTCCAATCGTTTAAATAAATGGATTGAAGTTCATCTGCCGAGGTATTTTTATATTGAATGGTTTGCGATATGGTAATTTTTCTGTTTTCAATATCAAAATCTGCTTTTAGGTCAATTTTATTTTGACCAAAAAGAGAGCTGCTTATAAAGACAAGCATTAAACAGAAAAACAAGCGTAACTTCAATTTATTTTATAACATTAATAAGGTTAATAATATAAGGCGTCGCAATATAATAAAATTATAGGGTTTGGATAGCGGTTAAGCCTTTAGGTTATAAGGTGTTTGGTGGCTAGAAATTGGGCTTTAAATCGGTTTCTTTATAAAAAGCGTCCAATATTTCAATTATTTCTTCTTCGGTATCTACTAAATGAATTAAGTCCAAGTCTTCAGCAGAAATATTATGAAATTTATCCAATAAGGTTGTTTTTATCCACTCTAAAATGCCCTCCCAAAATTCTGTGCTTACTAAAATAATAGGAAATTTTTCAATTTTGTGGGTTTGTATGAGTGTAATGGCTTCGAAAAGTTCATCTAAGGTACCAAAACCACCAGGCATAACCACAAAGCCTTGGGAGTATTTTACAAACATAACCTTGCGCACAAAGAAATAATCAAAATCCAAGCTTTTATCAGGGTCTATATACGGGTTATCGTGTTGCTCAAAAGGCAAATCAATATTTAATCCTACGGAAGTGCCACCGCCTAAATGTGCCCCTTTATTGCCTGCTTCCATAATGCCCGGGCCACCACCGGTTATAACACCGTAACCAGCTTCTACAATGCTTTTGGCAATGCTTTCTGCCAGTTTGTAATATTTATTGTCTGGTTTTGTTCGGGCAGACCCGAATATGGATATACATGGTCCAATTTTGCTAAGTTTTTCATAACCATTAACAAACTCGCCCATGATTTTAAAAATAGCCCATGAATCGTTAGTCTTAATTTCGTTCCAGCCTTTATGGTGTTTTTCTTTTCTCATATAATATTTATAGTTTGTTTTAAAATGCTTTTAAAAAGCCAAGTTGCAAGTTCGCAAATTTAATTGAAAATAGGAGATATAAGGAATATAAACATAAAAAAAGCAAACCATATGGTTTGCTTTTTTAAATCAGATAATATTTCTACAATGGTTTTCGACCAGAAATGATGTTGTACAGTATTGCGATAATTGCAATAACCAAAAGAATGTGAATTAAACTGCCTGTCCCTATTCCTTGAACAATACCAAAAAAGCCCAAAATCCAGACTATAATACAAATTACGGCCACTAGCCAAAGTAAACTTCTCATAATAATTGTTTTAGTGTTAGCAATTAAATATACAAAAAAGAAATTTGAGATTTAAAAAAGATGATAAATTCTAACTTTTTAAAATGAAAAACCTACTGTAATTCTTTTTTAAGAAACTTAGCCGTATAGCTTTTTTTATGTTTAATAATGTCTTCGGGTGACCCTTCAACAATGATTTGTCCGCCACCTTTTCCGCCTTCGTAGCCAATATCAATGATGTGATCAACTGTTTTAATAACATCTAAATTATGTTCAATTATCAAGACTGTATTGCCTTTGTTTACGAGTTTGTTGAGCACAATCATGAGTACTCTAATGTCTTCAAAATGAAGACCGGTAGTAGGTTCGTCTAAAATATAAAAGGTGTTACCCGTATCGCGTTTGCTTAATTCGGTAGCAAGTTTTATACGCTGTGCTTCGCCACCGGAAAGAGTTGTGCTTTGTTGCCCCAATGTGATATAGCCCAGGCCAACATCCTTTATGGTTTTAAGTTTTCTGCTAATTTTTGGGATATGCTCGAAAAATGAAACCGCTTCGTTAATCGTCATGTTTAAAACATCACTAATCGATTTTCCTTTGTAACGGATTTCCAAGGTTTCACGGTTAAAGCGTTTGCCCTGACAGGTTTCGCACTCGACATAAACATCGGGAAGAAAATTCATTTCTATCACTCGCAATCCACCGCCTTTACAAGTTTCACAACGTCCGCCAGCGACGTTAAAACTAAAACGACCCGCTTTGTAGCCACGAATCATCGCTTCGGGAATTTTAGCGTATAAGGCCCTAATTTCGCTAAACGTTCCGGTGTAGGTTACGGGATTGCTTCGCGGTGTTCGCCCAATTGGGGATTGGTTAATATCGATAACCTTATCAATATGTTCCAAGCCTTTAATGCTTTTATAGGGCATGGGTTTTTTAACGCCATTAAAGTAATGCGCATTTAAAATAGGGTAGAGCGTTTCGTTGATTAACGTCGATTTTCCACTACCGGAAACACCTGTAACGCCAATCATTTTCCCCAAAGGTAACTTAACCGAAACATTTTTCAAGTTATTCCCGGTACAGCCTTTAAGCTCTAAAAATTTACCATTTCCTTGTCTGCGCTTTTTGGGGATTTCAATTTCTTTGTTGCCGTTTAAATAATCGGCAGTAAGCGTATCGTGCGCTTTTAATTCGTCCGGATTTCCAATACTGATTATTTCGCCACCATATTTCCCTGCTTTTGGACCAATATCAATTACGTAATCCGATCGCTCAATCATATCCTTGTCGTGTTCAACCACTATGATGGAGTTCCCAATATCACGTAACGCGATTAATGAATTGATGAGTTTTTCGTTATCGCGCTGATGCAATCCTATACTTGGTTCGTCTAAAATATAGAGCACACCAACCAATTGTGAGCCTATTTGGGTAGCCAACCGAATGCGTTGTGCCTCGCCTCCTGAAAGTGATTTTGAGCTTCTATTTAAGGCTAAATAATCTAAGCCAACATCCAACAGAAATTGAAGTCGCGATTTAATTTCCTTGACAACTTCTTCGGCTATTTTTAATTGTTTTTCCGATAGGTGATTGTGCAAATCGTTAAACCAATCGGCTAATTCCACAATATCCTTATTGGCAAGTTCTGCTATGTTTTTATTGTTTATTTTGAAGTAAAGCGACTCTTTTTTCAATCGAGAACCTTCGCAAACTGGACATTTAATCTTATCCATATAATCTTTTGCCCAACGTTTTAGAGACCGCGATTCGGCCGTTTTGTATTGGTTTTCAATAAAGTTTGCAACACCTTCAAAATCTATTTTATAATCGCGAGTAACGCCCAAAGTTTTACTTTCAACTGAAAATTTTTCGTTGCCACCGTACAGAATCATGTGTTTGGCTTCTTCGGGAATAGTTTTAAAAGCGTCGGTTAATTTAAAGTCGAAACGTTGCGCAATGGTTTCAAATTGCTTGAAAATCCATGAGTTTTTTTCTGGGCCATGAGGCGCTAATGCACCGCTTTTTATGGACAGCGAATCGTCTGGAATAATTTTGCCTTCGTTAACTTGATACAGCTCCCCAATACCATTACAATTTGAACAGGCGCCTTTTGGCGAGTTGAAAGAAAAATTATTTGGCTCTGGATTTGGATATGAAATCCCGGATGATGGGCACATTAAATTTCGACTAAAATAGCGCGCTTCTTGAGTATCTTGGTCGATAACCAAAAGCACATCGTCGCCATGGTACATGGCCGTGTTTATGGTTTCGGTAAGTCGTTTGTCGTTATCTACGGTTTGGTCAATAACCAATCTGTCGATAACAATCTCAATATCGTGGGTTTTGTAACGATCGAGTTTCATGCCCTTAACAATATCCCGAATTTCGCCATCGGTTCGCACCTTTACAAAGCCTTGTTTGCCAATTTGCTCGAATAATTCGCGATAATGCCCTTTACGGGAACGTACAACCGGAGCGAGAATATTGATGCGTTTTCCGCTAAAATCACTAATGATGAGTTCTTTAATTTGCTCGTCGTTATAACTTACCATTTTGTCGCCCGTGTTGTAGCTATAGGCATCACTGGCACGCGCAAAAAGTAAGCGCAAAAAGTCGTAAATCTCGGTAATGGTGCCAACGGTAGAGCGTGGCGACTTGCTAGTTGTTTTTTGCTCTATGGCAATAACGGGGGATAGGCCATCAATTTTATCCACATCCGGTCGTTCCAGTCCTCCTAAAAATTGTCTGGCATAGGCCGAAAAGGTTTCAATGTAACGGCGTTGCCCTTCGGCATAAATGGTATCGAAAGCTAAAGATGATTTTCCGCTACCGGACAAACCCGTAATAACTACGAGTTGTTCACGTGGAATGGACACATCAATGTTTTTAAGATTGTGAACGCGTGCGCCTTTTACTTCAATAGATTCTTCGAAATTGGTCATAGAAATGCAAAGTTGCAAAGATACGATTTTAGATGTTAAAATCTTGTGAAGTTTTATTTAGAGTATTAAGATTTGGAATTAGATATTTGCCTTAATCCGAATACATAACTAAAAAAAAATTCTAATTTTTCATCTGTAATCGGGCGTTTACCAAATCACCAATTTTTATGCCTTGACCTATGCCCACTTCTACAGCAGCTCTATAGTGAATACCGCCATACATCCTACTTATAGCGGCTTCTTGAGCGGCGACATTAAAGGAAGGAAACGGACGGATTGGCAGGCCATAAGCAGTTTCTGTATCGTCTAAAAAGCTAAAATCGTCTCCAAAAATGGCTGTCAACACCGTTGATGCAGCACCGGAAACTACCGAATGTCCGCTCGTGTATTCCGGAAATGGCGGAGTTTGTAAAATGGGTTTCCAATCGTCGTCCCAATATTTGTTAATCAGCGTTTCGGGGCGCACCAAGTTACTTCGGTACTTTTCGTCCCAACAGCTAATAAAGGCATCGGCAATGGCTATAGAGGTTTTTGTATAGGCAAAAACGGTACGGTTAAAATCGGCATCTTCGGTTTTACAGGCAATTTTTGTGATACCAATCCAATGGGCGCCCGGAGTGATTTTTTTTACAGCAAACATTAAATGACCACGGGTTACCGAAACGTAGGGGTTGCAATCCCAAAATCGGGCTATTAATACTTCTTCGGATTCATCGCCATCTTCAGTTATTTTATTACTGATGTCGTAAACTTCCTTGAGTTCTTTATAGAAATTTGAATCTTCATCCATTGAAAATGGAGGTGGCGGAACCGGTCTGTACTGTGAAGCTGAATCTATAACAAACGGACGTATTTTGCCCCAATGTGGTTCTAAACCGTCCATATAAGCAGGTGGCGTGGGTTGCCA
Organism: Hwangdonia sp.; assembly: GCF_048381975.1. Lineage (NCBI taxonomy): Bacteria > Pseudomonadati > Bacteroidota > Flavobacteriia > Flavobacteriales > Flavobacteriaceae > Hwangdonia > Hwangdonia sp. The sequence goes on from NZ_JBLWYT010000005.1 coordinate 25,360, forward strand.
GCGCGCTTCGTTATTGGGGTCAAGGTCGAATTTGTTCATGGTTCGGGTTTGGTTGTAATTGTCGCCATTCAACCAATCTGTAATAAAGTTAGAGATCTGTAAAGCGTAGTTTTTTGATGCGTCAAACTCCGTTTTATTTTTAGTTTCCCAAATGTGGTATAAGCTATCACGAAAGGCTTCGATGCGTTGTTCGGAAAAAATCAACCGTTTACTAACTTCAATATGCGTCATTAATGCAGCTAATGGATAATTAATTGTTTTCGAATCGTCGGGCTTGGGAATGTCTTTTAAATGAGTAATCTGCCCTTTGAGCGACTGATATGTGCTATCGTTTTGAGCCATAATTTCGTAAGCCGCAATATTGGGGTAAGCAAATATTCGACTAGCCACGGGCGGTGAAAATATATCGTGTACCATAACTTCGATAACCTTATCTACCGAAGCATGAAAATGGTTGGGTGTTATGATTATAGGCTCTGCGCTGTCTTTGCACGAAGTAACGCATATACCCAATGAAAGCAGTAATACTGATACTTTTTTTAATTTCATATTTTATAAAAAGCTATTTTAAAAGTTGGTAAACCTGAGCCTTACTGTTATTGATTGTGACTAACAAATACGGTTTTTCATCCAAATGAATGATGTTTAAACCTTTTATGGCTTTATCGCTGAAATCGAGTCCTATTTTATTGCCTAAAACCATGTCATTTTCATTTTTAATGAGTGCACCCGGGAAGGCATCGAATTTACCATGAAAGGGTGTAACACCAAAATAATTTCCTGCAGCCAAAACTTCATCTTGTCCATCGGAATCAAAATCGTAACTTAAAAATGATGTTATGGGCGATACTTGCAATTCATTTTTAAAAGGCACGAACGTAAAGCGATTGTTTTCGTTTTTTAGGTAACCCGATTTAAGCTCGTCAACCTCCAAAACAGTGGCTTTTTCAAGATTTTTTTTACCTAAAATAGCCTCAATTGGTTGACCGGCAAAATCTTTGTAAGCCGTAAATATTTTATGCAATTTAACCAGTTGGCCCGCAAGTTCATCCAGACCCAATAGCGGATAATATGCGCCATTTCGGTATGTGCACAATATGGTTTCAGTGCGCCCGTTACCATCAAAATCGGCGTGATACATACGCATAGGGTGTTCGGGAGAAGCTTTAAATTTTGAGTTGGTGCCCCAATTTCCTAAAAGGTAATCTGTGTCGCCATCATTATCAATATCAAAAGGTATAATTTGTCGCCAAAGTCCATTTAAGCTAGAATCAATAAGCTGTTCTTCGGTAAAAACGCCATTATTGTTTTTAAAGAATTTTGGTGCCATCCATTCGCCAACAACAATTAAATCAACTTGACCATCATTATTATAGTCATCCCAAACGGCATCGGTAATCATTCCGGCTTTTTGTAGGGCTTCATTTTCAACTATTGAAAAATTGCCGTTTTCATTTTTTAAAATATAAGAATTGGGAATACTTCCAAAATCGTTTGACACGGCATTGCTCCCGATAAAAACATCCAAATCGCCATCATTATCAAAATCATTTGCAATTATTACCGAAGCATTTTCGTAAAATTCAGGAAACGTTTCACTTATAAAATCATTATTATTTTGTAAAAAGTAACTATCGAGCAGTGGTTTGGTTTTATTTGAATAATCGCCACCGCCAGATCCAATAATGATATCGTTTTTCCCATCGTTATTAAAATCGGCAATAATAGCCGCAACATCCTCTTTTATTGAATCGTTAGCCACAGTATTTATTCTTTTTTCGGCAAAGGCAGTATCGGTTTGAAAAAACACTTTCGATGCTTTTTGTTTTGAGCCGCCAAAATAAACATCTTCTTTTCCATCGTTATTTAAATCTCCAACGGCAACCGCTGGCCCTCGATCGGAAACGCGGTACGGAATAAGCTTCTGTCGGTTAAAATCGAGATATTTGTCTTCAACATGTGTAAAATCAATGCCTAAATTATCATCTAATTTTTTAAACAGTTTTTTTTGATTATTTAAAAGCGACTTGTAATCAAAAGGTGTTGTTCCGCTAGGTTTTATGGTTAAGGTCTGGTTCAACGCCACATTTTTAATGGTTTGGCTCGTTTTATTGGGCCATATTATTTTTAAGGAATCTATGTTTTTAATCGTATCAAAACCAAAATGAACAATGGGTTCGGACGAGGATTGAAAACCTCTAGCCGTGTATAGTTCTTTATACTGAAGTTTGCCCTGGTGATATGCGAAAACCTTGGTGCCAATACCAAAAGCGTTTGGGTTGGTATAATTAAATTTTATTTTGAGGTAATTGGTTTTGTTTATTGGCTGATTATTAGTTTGGTTAACGTAAAGCGAAACTTTTTCATTAAGATTACTTACCACAATATCCAAATCGCCATCGTTGTCCAAATCTGCCAAAGCGGTTGCCCCTGAGACCAATTTTTCATCGGGAATCCATTGATCGGAAACATCTTTGAACATTAAGTTTTCACTGCCTTTAAACATGTAATTGCCAACTTTTCCAGAAGGCATGGCGTCCAAAGCTTCCTGATTCATTAATTTGGAATCGTTTATATTGTTCTGGATTTTATCGTTTGAAAAGAAGTTGGTAAAATCTAAATCGTTGGGACGTTTTAAAATGCCGTTGGTTACAAAAATATCTTGCATTCCATCTTGGTTAAAATCTGCAAAAAGACAACTCCAGCTCCAATCGGTTGCGGCAACACCGCTTAACAATCCGGTTTCCAAATAGTTTGAATTTTGCTGATTTACATGCAGCATATTTCGTGTAAATTGATAATGATAACCAAACATAAGTTTTCTAACGTTTTGCGTTTGCACGTTATCATCGCCTTGCGAGGATTTTAAAACCACTTCGTCTTCGGGCAACATATCCAACGACATGAGGTCTGGCCAACCATCATGGTTTATATCTGCCGCATCATTTCCCATGGAAAACCTACTGGCATGCCCAAAATACTCTCTTAATTTCTCGGAAAAAGTACCATCGCCATTATTCAAATAATAGTAATCATCTTCATAAAAATCATTGCCAACATAAATATCTGGATAAGCATCCTGATTAAAATCGGCAATGCTAACACCTAAACCGTAACCGCTAATACTTCCAATAATACCGGTAATTTCGCTTACATCGGTAAAGGTCCCGCCATCATTTCGCAGCAGTTTATCGCCTGTTTTATCATTTCTTTTTTGGCGTATGCTAACCCCTTTGTACGAATCGTCAGTGTGTACCGCATGGTTTAAAAGATAGAGGTCTAAATCCCCATCTAAATCATAATCCAAAAACGCTGCAGAAGTGCTGTAAGATTGAAAATCGAGTTTGTACTGGGCTGCCTTTTCGGTAAAAGTTTCGTCGCCATTGTTAATGTAAAGTTCGTTATGCCCGTTAAAACCGTTTAAGCCCACAACCGCACAAACGTAGATATCTAAAAGACCGTCGCCATTAACATCGCCCATAATGGCACCTGTATTCCAAGAGCTGTTACCGCCAACATTGGCTTTATCCGTAATATCTTCAAACTGAAGGTTTCCTTTATTTAGGTATAGTTTGTTTTTTACTTGATTACCGGACAAGAAAATATCTTGTAAGCCATCATTGTTTATATCTCCAATGGCAACACCGCCGCCGTTGTAAAAATAGATGTAATCTAAAATGTTTAAATCGTTGGTTTCGGTAATGGTGTTTTTAAAGTTGAGTCCCGTATTTTGCGATGCGGAACTAATAAACAATGGGTCTTTTTTTTGATTACAGGATACCATTAGAAACCCTAGGAGTACTATTATTAACTTGAAATTATTCATTTAGGAAAAACATTATTTTAAAACCTTTGATTTGTTGTACTTGATACTGAATACTGCATAGCAAAAACATCGCAGCAATATACGTTTTTTGCTTGTAAATTTGAAGCTGCAGGGGTTTGGTTATTAAAAAACCAATGTTTATAAGTTAATGCCTTTGTTGGAATAAAATTCTATAAAATAGCGATTAGATTGTCCCTTTTACAACACCCATTTCAATACCAATAACCAGCAATTTATGGAATGTTGGTAATTGGGCGCCACTTTCGGTGGTCGTCCAATCGCTCCAAGTGGCTTCTAAACCATCAATTGGGAGAAGCGAAGTCCACATTTTAAAGCTTTTCGGTTTGCCGGCCTCATCAAACAGCCATAAATAAGAATCGCCAGGAGTTGTGCCACCAGTTGTGTAGGTTACCAAAAGAGCTTCTTCGTTGTTATCCAATTTTACCAATCTGCGTTCAACACCTTCGTCAAACACTTTGTATGGTGCAACAAGCCAAAACGAATCGTTGTTAAAAATCTTAATGGCTTCTTCTATTAACCCTTCCGCCATGTCGCCTTTCATTTTAAAACTATGTACATATACTTTGCTTAAGGCATAGTCTTGAAGGTTCAGATTAACGCGGTATTCTTTCCAAAACACATCACATCTGTTTTCGCTCTTTTTCCATTCAAAATGGTGCCGCTTTTTAAAAGTCCACTCTATATAATTGGTGTTTTTATAGGCTTCATAATTTAAGCTTTCCAGCATTTTATAAGCCAAAGCATCAGCTTTTTCGCCCTGAATCCCCGTTGGAAGATCTTCATTGTATTTAAAAAAGACGAAACCAAAAAACAAAATACTTGGTAGGGTGAGGAAAATAATAACCCCCGTAACTATTTTGAATATTTTTTTTGATTTTGATTTGGGCTTCACAACAATAAACCTTTGGTACCTAACTTTAAAAGAAAGATAATGAGATGACTAAATTATTAAATATAAGGGACTAAGTGAAGGGAAAATGTTAAAAACCGACAGCCGTATCATCTCCTCGACGATCTGCACCACCCTCTAACGTTTTGTCCTCTAAAACCATGATTCCGTCGACTTTACCAATTACGGGTGCATCTTTTTCGTTAATGATATATCCTAATTTTTTAAGCTGATGAATCAAATCTGCATCAAAAGCATGGGGTTCCATCCTAATTTCGTCAGGCAACCATTGGTGATGAAATCGAGGTGCATTTACCGCTTCTTGCATGGTCATATTAAATTCGTGTACATTTAAAATGGTTTGCAAAACGGAAGTTATAATAGTTGAACCTCCGGGAGTTCCCAAAGTCATAAATAATTCGCCGTTTTTTTCAACAATAGTCGGTGTCATCGAACTCAACATGCGTTTTTGCGGCGCTATGCTATTGGCTTCCCCACCAGTAACGCCAAACATATTGGGAACTCCGGGTTTGCTGCTAAAATCGTCCATTTCGTTGTTTAGGAAAAACCCAAGTTCGGCGGAATATAGTTTTGAACCAAACCCCGCATTTATAGTTGTTGTGGCGGCAATGGCATTGCCAAATTGATCGACAATAGAATAGTGGGTGGTTTCGTTGCTTTCGATAATTTGAATAGTGCCATGCGACACATCACTGGATTTTGTGGCTTTTTCAAATGAAAAATCATCCATTCTTTCGTTTAAATATACAGCATCAATTAAGGTGTTACTCGGAATGTTTACAAAGTCTGGGTCGCCCAAATAGAAGCTTCTATCGGCATAGGCACGACGTTCGGCTTCGGTAATCACTTGAATGGATTTTAATGAATTATGCCCAAACTCATGCAATGGATAAGGCTCAACCATTTTCATGATTTGCGCCAAACAAATCCCTCCGCTTGATGGCGGCGACATGGATATCACCTTTAAATCGTCGTAACCAAACGTAATTGGTGTGCGCCATTTAGCTTCGTATTTTGCTAAATCTTCTTCAGTAATAATGCCGCCATTTTCTTGAATGAAATTAGCCAATTTTTTGGCGGTTTCACCTTTGTAAAATTCGTCTCTGCCATTTTGTAAAATACGTTCCAAAGTATTTGCTAAAGCATTGTATTTTATGGTGTCGTTCTCTTTCCAAGGCTGTTCTAAAATAATGGAATCTTTATTTGCCTTTCTAAAATACGGCTGAAAATACTTAATTCTTTCTTCCTGTCTTTTGGTCACCACAACACCATTTCTGGCCAAATCTATTACGGGCTTTAAAATAGTTTCAATGGGTAACGAACCTAATTTTTCATGTACAGCAAATACACCGGCAACCGTACCAGGAACACCAACAGCCATAGCGCCCAAAGTGCTTTTTTCTGGAATTACATTACCATCGGCATCCAAGTACATGTCTTTTGTTGCGGCCAACGGTGCTTTTTCCCGGTAATCAATACTGCCAATTTCGCCATTATTTTTTCTGTACACCATAAAACCGCCACCGCCAATATTACCAGCATAGGGAAAGGAAACCGCCAAAGCTAATTCGGTAGCCACCATAGCATCAAAAGCATTACCGCCTTTTTTTAGAATATCGCTACCAATTTTGGAGGCTTCCACACGTGCGGAAACCACCATGGCTTTTTGGGTAATTAAACCTTTCTTTGAAGTTTTATCAGTTAACGATGCTCCGGATTTTTTACAAGAAATAATTAAAAATACAATCAGAAAAAGTGAGATAAAATGTTTCATATATTACTGTTTAGTTCTTTTAGTTTAAGTTTGGAAAATTCGATAAGTTCTTCAAAAAAAGAAGTGAATTCAGCTTCAAAATCGGTGTAAAACACTTCCAATTCATTTACGGCTTTATCCATTCCCGAACGGTTTTTTGTGCGCCTATTCATGCCTTCCAAAACCCTTTGAATACCTTCAACAGACGCATAATTTAGTAGCCAATTGTCAGCAATCATAAATGGCATCATTTTTTGAATGCGAATGGGCAGGATATGGTAATGTTCTTCCAGCGAATCGTAAAACGTATTAGCATAGTCTTCCAAAGGAATATCGGAATAACGACTCCAATTTTTTGCTAGAAAATGATCGTACAAAATATCGACAATAATACCCGAATAATGTCCGTATTTTTTGTGCAGCCGTTTAGTGCTTTTTCTAACCGTTTTGTGCGCATCGGTAAAGGTATCAATGTGGCGGTGCAATAAAATGCCAATTTGAATATCTTTGGCATACTTTTTATATTTTTTTCCTTTAATCCCATCTGCCATAAAGTTGCCAATGGTTACGAGGTCGTTTTCACCCGAAAGATAAATATGCGCTAAGTAATTCATTTGCGAAATTTACGAATTACGATTTAACATTTACCATTTTGTAATTGTATATTTGTATTTAATTTTAATAAAAAACGGGTAATGACATTAATAAAATCAATTTCAGGAATTCGAGGAACCATTGGCGGACAAGTAGGCGATAATTTAACACCTATTGATGCGGTTAAATTTGCATCGGCTTATGGCGTTTGGTTAAAACAGCAACGCAATAAAGAAAACTACCGTGTTGTGGTGGGCAGAGATGCGCGTATTTCCGGTGAAATGATTCAGAATTTAGTGATGAATACCTTGGTTGGTTTGGGCATTCATGTGATTGATTTAGGCTTATCGACAACCCCGACCGTTGAAATAGCCGTTCCTATGGAGCATGCCGATGGCGGTATTATTTTAACAGCAAGCCACAACCCAAAACAATGGAATGCTTTAAAGCTTTTAAATGATAAAGGTGAGTTTTTGGATGCTGTTGAAGGAGCGAAAATTTTAGAAATTGCCGAAAGTGACACTATGGAATTCTCCGATGTGGACAGCTTAGGGAAAATAACAAAAAACGATGCTTATATAGATTTGCATATTGATGAGGTTTTAAAGTTGCCGTTGGTAAACGCAAAAGCTATTGAAGCTGCCAATTTTAAAGTGGTTGTTGATGGCGTAAACTCTACAGGTGGTATTGCCATTCCGTTGCTTTTAGAGCGATTGGGCGTGCATACTGTTAAATTGTTTTGTGAGCCAACCGGCCATTTTCCTCACAATCCAGAACCTTTAAAAGAACACTTGGGGGATTTATCAAAAAAAGTAGTTGAAGAAAATGCGGATTTTGGAATTGTGGTAGACCCCGATGTGGACCGATTGGCCTTTATGGATGAAAACGGAAATATGTTTGGTGAAGAATATACGCTTGTGGCTTGTGCCGATTACGTGTTGAGTAAAACCCCAGGGAATACGGTAAGCAATATGAGCTCTACCCGAGCTTTACGCGATATTACCGAAAAATATGGAGGCACCTATGAAGCGAGTGCCGTTGGCGAAGTGAATGTGGTTAAGTTGATGAAAAAAAACAATGTGGTTATTGGTGGCGAAGGCAATGGTGGTATTATTTATCCTGACTCACACTACGGGCGCGATGCTTTGGTTGGAGTGGCTTTATTTTTAAGTTTACTGGCCGAAAGGAAAATAAGTGTGAGCGCATTGCGTAAAACCTATCCTAATTATTTTATGAGTAAAAAGAAAATACAGTTAACTCCAGGATTGGATGTTGACGGTATTTTAAAAACGATAGAAAGTCGATACCAAAACGAGCAATTAACCACTATTGATGGCGTAAAGATTGATTTTGCTGAAAGTTGGGCACACCTGCGCAAAAGCAACACCGAACCTATTATTAGAATTTATACCGAAGCAAAATCGCAAGAAGAAGCCGATGGATTAGCCGATAAATTTATTGAGGAGATTGGTGAGATCGCTAAAGGTTAGTCGATGAAATAATTAATCTTTCATTGCGTGCGTATCGCGCCTTTTGGAGCGATACGCAATCTGTATAAAAATCATTTTTAATTTAATAAGATTGCTGTGCCTCAAAAAAGCTCATCGTATCTTTTGATAAAAAACTATTGAGCCTTTTTCTCCCGATGCTTCCAGCGTTTATGCGTCCAAAAATAATATTCGGGCGCTTCGTAAATTTGCTTTTCAACTTCACGTAAAAACATATCGGTAAGTTGATAATTTTTGTAGTCTTTTGGGTGTTCGGCAAGCGTCATGATTTCAGCCTCATAAAAACCGCGTTTTACCTTGCTCACCTTCAAGTAAGCAATGGTTAAATCCAGTTTTTTTGCCAACCGTTCGGCACCAGTAAAACAGGGCACTTTTATACCCATAAATTCACCCCAATACACATCTTTGGTCAGTCGTGGCGACTGGTCGCTTAAAAATGCAATGGCGCTTTTTATACCTTTTTCTTCATTTTGATTAATAACACCAATAGTTTCTTTTGTACTAATTAATGTGGTGTTGTATTTAGAACGGATATTGCGTATCAACCCATCAAAATATTTATTAGCAAGTTTTTTATAAACGCCAAAGCCTTTGTAGCTTACATGGTTTTGAAGCTCCAAAGACCATTCCCAACTCGCATAATGCCCGTACATTAACAGGATGCTTTTATTTAAAGATTCTAAACGCTTAAATTCCTCTGGGTTTTTAATTTTGAAACGTTTTTTTAATGCCGTTTCCGAAATGCTCATCGTTTTTGCCATTTCCAAAAACATGTCGCATAAATGTTTGTAAAATGCCTTTCTAATCCGTTTTAATTCAGCTTCAGGTTTATTGGGGAAAACAAGCTTTAAATTATCGGTAACCACTTTTTTTCTGTAACCAATTACGTGATATAGTAAAATATAAACGCCATCGGAAAGTAAATAAAGCAACCTAAAAGGCAAGATGGAAATTAACCACAAAAACGGATAAACAAGAATATAAACTAGAAATTGCATTAATTAATTTTAGATTTGTAGCGGCAAAGATATATTAATTCATTTTAAAGATTTATGGGCAAAATAGATTTAATTACAATAATACTTATAGCAGCCAATGTTATTATATCGTATAAAGGATTTGGCGATTATGGCTTTTTTGAAAAATACAAGTTTAATGTTGGCGCGGTAAAACGAGGCGAACAAATAAGAATATTTAGTTCGGGGTTTTTACATGCCGATAATGCCCATTTGTTTTTTAATATGTTCACCCTGTTTTTTTTCGCAGATGTGGTTATCAATGCCATGGGTACATTTAGCTTTGTAATTGTTTATGTGGGGAGTTTGCTTTTGGGGAGTTTATTATCGCTTTATTTCCATAAAGACGAGTACCATTATAGCGCCGTTGGGGCGAGTGGTGCGGTTTCCGGTATTATTTATTCTGCTATTTTGTTGCAACCCGGAATGAGTTTGTACATGTTTTTTATACCTATCCCCATTCCGGCCTATCTTTTTGGTATTGGTTATTTGCTTTATTCCATTTACGGCATGAAAAACAGAATTGGTAATATCGGTCACGATGCCCATTTTGGCGGTGCTGTTGGCGGTTATATCATTACTTTAATACTAGCCCCATGGCTGTTTAAAACCAGTTTGTTAATGATTGGTTTATTGGCATTGCCCATAATTTTATTGTATGTTTTAAAGCGTATGGGGAAGATGTAATTACTGATTTTCCAACTTTGGACTTTGAAATTTGATAATTGGCATAGCTATTGAATTTATATAGTGAATATCATTACAGAATACTATTTAAATTCCTGATATTCAGATTGTTACTTTTATTTGTAAACCCCAAAAAATAAAAAGCAGTTTGTTTTAATGACAAATTGACTTAAATATATATATGAAGAAATCCAATTTTATAACACTAGACAGTTTGTCATTACAGGAATTTGATGAAAATTCAGAGTTAATTCCGTTAATGACACCCGAAGATGAAGAAGAAATAAATAATGAAGAATTGCCAGAAACGCTACCTATTCTTTCATTAAGAAATACCGTATTGTTTCCGGGGGTTGTTATCCCCATTACCGCTGGTCGAGATACCTCAATCAAGCTAATTAACGATGCCAACAAAGGCAGTAAAGTTATTGGTGTGGTGGCCCAAAAAGACGAATCGGTAGAAAACCCAACGGCTAAAGATATTTACGAAACAGGTACCGTAGCGAGAATCCTTCGTGTTTTAAAAATGCCCGATGGAAACGTAACGGTTATTATTCAAGGTAAAAAGCGTTTTAAAGTTGCCGAGGTTATTACCGAAAAACCGTATATGAATGCAACCATTCGAGATATGGCTGAGGCAAAACCCGCCTTAAATAACAAGGAGTTTTCGGCTATTATAGATTCTATTAAAGACTTGGCGCTGGAGATTATTAAGGAAAACCCGAACATCCCGAGCGAGGCGTCTTTCGCCATAAAAAATATTGAAAGCAATTCGTTTTTGATAAATTTTGTATCGTCTAACATGAATCTTTCTGTAGATGAAAAGCAAGCACTTTTAGAAATGAACAATCTAAAGGAACGTGCACTGGCAACGCTTAAGTTTATGAATGTTGAGTTTCAAAAATTGGAACTTAAAAACGATATCCAATCTAAGGTTCAGATGGATATGAGCCAACAGCAGCGTGAATATTTCTTACATCAGCAAATGAAAACCATTCAAGAGGAATTGGGCGGCGTTAGTCATGATGAAGAAGTAGAGGAGATGAAAGTACGTGCCAAGGAAAAGCAATGGGACGAGAAGGTGGCAAAGCATTTCAACAAGGAAATTGCCAAAATGCAACGCATGAATCCGCAAGTGGCCGAATATTCAATTCAACGCAATTATTTAGAGTTGTTTTTGGATTTACCTTGGAACGAATTTAGCAAAGACAAATTCGATTTAAAACGAGCTAAAAAAATTCTTGACCGCGATCATTTCGGATTGGAAGATGTTAAGCGACGCATCATAGAGTATTTGGCAGTTTTAAAATTGCGTAACGATATGAAATCGCCTATTCTCTGTTTATATGGGCCTCCGGGAGTTGGTAAAACATCTTTAGGGAAATCGATTGCCGAAGCTTTAGGGCGAGAATATGTTCGTATTTCTTTAGGTGGCTTACGAGACGAAGCTGAAATCCGCGGGCACCGTAAAACATATATTGGCGCGATGCCAGGGCGTATCATTCAAAGTTTAAAAAAGGCTGGTACATCAAACCCGGTTTTCGTTTTAGATGAAATTGATAAGCTGTCAAATTCGCATCAAGGCGACCCGTCTTCTGCCATGTTGGAAGTTTTAGATCCGGAGCAAAACAGCGAGTTTTACGATAATTTTTTAGAAATGGGCTACGACCTTTCTAAAGTCATGTTTATTGCAACCTCCAATAGTTTGTCTACCATTCAACCCGCTTTACGCGATAGAATGGAAATTATAAATGTTACGGGCTATACGATTGAAGAAAAAGTGGAAATCGCAAAACGTCATTTATTGCCAAAACAATTAAAAGAGCACGGTTTAACCGATAAGCATATGAAAATTGCGAAACCTCAATTGGAAAAAATTGTTGAAGGTTACACGCGCGAATCCGGTGTTCGTGGATTGGAAAAACAAATAGCGAAAATGGTACGATATGCCGCTAAAAACATCGCTATGGAAGCAGATTACAACATCAAAATTTCAAATGAAGATATTATTGAAGTTTTGGGCGGTCCGAAATTAGAGCGCGATAAATACGAAAACAATAATGTTGCTGGCGTGGTTACGGGCTTAGCGTGGACGAGCGTTGGGGGCGATATTCTGTTTATTGAGTCTATTTTATCCAAAGGAAAAGGGAATTTAAGCATTACCGGAAACCTTGGAAAAGTGATGAAAGAATCGGCAACCATAGCTATGGAATATATAAAATCCAATGCGGATGAATTTGGTATTGATGCCTCAATTTTCGACAAATACAACGTGCATATTCACGTGCCAGAAGGCGCTACTCCAAAAGATGGTCCAAGTGCGGGAATTACAATGCTAACCTCGTTGGTGTCGCTGTTCACCCAAAGAAAAGTGAAGAAAAGTTTAGCCATGACCGGCGAAATCACACTTCGTGGAAAAGTGCTTCCTGTTGGTGGCATTAAAGAGAAGATATTGGCTGCCAAACGCGCTCGTATTAAAGAAATTTTACTTTGCGAGGAAAACCGTCGCGATATTGAAGAAATCAAACCAGAGTATTTAAAAGGTTTAACCTTTCATTACGTATCCGATATGAGCGATGTTATTAAATTGGCGCTCACAAATCAAAAAGTAAAGAATCCAAAGAAATTATAATTTATTTTAAAGTCTAAAAACCTCGATTTTTTAAATCGAGGTTTTTTTATGTTTTAAAATAAAATACACATGCTATCGTTTTAAGATAGATTTGTTTACTTTGTGGCAGTAAACTACCTCGGTGAGAAAACACGGGGTTTTAAAGGTTTTTATTTTGATTTCGAGCTTAACCTCGGAGCATTCAAACCTCGATTATCGAGTAAATATGCTAAAGAAAATTATCACTGTTTTTTGCTTGTTTATAGGCAGCTTAACTTTTGCCCAAGTTGGAGGTGAGGCGACTTACCAATTTCTTAATTTGGTGTCCTCGCCACGTCAAGCAGCTTTAGGTGGTAAAGTATTGACTAACGTGGATTACGATGTTACCCAAGGCCTTTATAACCCAGCCACCATTAATGTTGCCATGGATAATCAATTAGCTGTTAATTACACCAGTTATTTAGGCGGAATTGGTTACGGCACTGCCGCTTATGCGTATACGGTTGATAGGCACACACAAACCTTTCACGCAGGCGTTACATATATAAATTATGGTTCCTTTGAAGGTTATGATGAAAACGGAAACCAAACCGGAAGCTTTACGGGTAACGAGGCGGCTCTATCTTTGGGTTATGCGTTGCAAATTGGCTATTCCGATTTTTATTTTGGCGGAAATTTAAAGCTGATAACTTCAAAATTAGAACAGTACAGTTCGTTTGGTGCGGCTGTGGATTTGGGATTATTATACATCAATGAAGATTTGGATTTTCATGCTGCCGTTGCCGTTAGAAACTTAGGAACCCAAATAACAACTTACGCGGGTTTAAACGAACCATTGCCTTTTGAAGTAGATTTTGGCATGTCGCAAACCTTGGAGCATGTGCCCATTCGTTGGCACGTAACCTTCGAGAACCTTCAAAATTGGCCCATTGCTAGACCAAATCCGGCGCGAACTACAAGTGATTTAAGTGGAAATCAATCCGACGAAAAAATTGGGTTTTTAGGGCAAGTGATTAGGCACACGATTTTGGGTGCAGAACTGTTTCCGGAAGGTGGATTTAACATCAGATTGGGTTATAATTTCAGAAGAGGCGAGGAGTTGCGAATTTTAGACCAGCGTAATTTTTCAGGCTTATCGGCAGGGATTTCAATTAAAATGAATAAAATGCGATTTAGTTACACCCATGCCAAATACACCAGTGCCGCTAATTCCAATTTTTTTGGTTTGCAAATCGATTTACAATAAAATCAGTATTCAGTAAACAGTCGCAGTATTCAGTTTCACTCAAACGTATGTTTTCATTTATAAATAATTAAAGTGCATTGTGCTTTTCATTTTTGAACACTTTAAGTATTTTTGCTGCATCAAAAAAGAATATTATTTTCCAGTGACTTTAGGCATTTTAAGTACTTTAGGCACTTTTAACTTTAAATATGTCAAAAATCACCATTTCCATTGATGGCTTTTCTTCAACCGGAAAAAGTACCGTTGCAAAACAAATCGCCAAACATTTGGGGTATGTTTATGTGGATACGGGTGCCATGTATAGGGCCGTTACCTTTTATGCCATGCAAAATGGTTTAATTGGTGAGGATGATTTTAATATTAAAGCCCTTATAAATCGATTGCCAAAAATTGATATTAATTTTAAATTCAATGAAACTTTGGGTTTTGCCGAAGTGTATTTGAATGATAAAAATGTTGAAAAACAAATACGCACTTTAGAGGTTTCAAGCTTTGTTAGTAAAGTAGCTGCGATATCCGAAGTTCGGCAAAAATTAGTAGAACAACAGAAGAAAATGGGGAAAGATAAAGGCGTGGTTATGGACGGGCGCGACATTGGTACCGTTGTTTTTCCCGATGCGGAGCTTAAAATATTTATGACGGCTTCGGCCGAAACCAGAGCCCAAAGGCGTTATGAAGAGCTTTTGGAACGCGGCGACCATGTTGATTACCATGCGGTTTTAGAGAATGTAAAAGAGCGTGATTACATAGATTCCAATAGAGAAGATTCGCCTTTGGTAAAAGCTGATGATGCCGTAGAAATCAATAATTCAAATATGTCATTACAGGAACAATTTGATAAGATTTTGCAACTCGTTCAAATGACTTTGAAGGATTGTGAATAATTTTTTGTCATAATATTCACTCTTCTACATTATTTGAGAATTTATGGCATAAAAAAGCGAATCTTCAAATTAAAAAAAATCCGCTTTAAAATATGCTAATGTAATTGGTTTATGGATTCGGAATAATCAATTCTTGATTGGGATGGATTAAATCCGGGTTCTTTAAAATATCAGAATTGGCTTTAAAAATAGTTTTGTACTTCATGGCATCGCCATAATACTGTTTTGCTATTTTACCCAAAGTTTCGCCGCTTTTTACCGTATGCCTATGGAAAACACTAGCGTTAGCTACTTTTATATCTGCAACAATATCGGTTGGGTTTTCGCCACCAATGGCTTTAATTTTATCCCAAAGCAGGTTTTTTTCGTAAGGTGTATTTGCGGTCCCCCAAACTTTTAAAACACCATTTTCTTCTTTTACATCACCGTTTTGTATGTTTAATTCTTGTCCTAAATCGAGTACGGGTTGGTATTTAGCTTTCGTGCGCATAGTCTATTGTGTTAAATGGTTTCTTTAGCTAAATATAGTAAAAGGAGGTTCAAAAAGCGCATTTATTTGGTTTATTTACCATTCTAATAATCAGAGGTTTAAAATAATTAAATCAAATTAGGCTAATTTGTTGAAAATATGTATTTTTGCACTCCTTTTAGCGAATTATTGGAAAGATAAAAGGAATGAAACTATAACAAAAATAACACTTCTGTGTGATATTTGCTTAAATCTTCCAAAACATACAGAATACAAAACCGCAATGTAATAGCGTTTCCGCGACATGTGCTGAACTCGTTTCAGTAAAGCGAAAAACTTAAAGTTGCATTGCACAATTTTTTTAAATGGCTGAAAAAGCAAAACAAACTGAAGTTGAAGCAACCGATGCTGCAACCGTTGAAGCTCCAGTAGTATCTGAAGCAAAAGCAAATCCTGAAAAATTCTTAAAAGACTTTAACTGGCACAATTACGAAGAAGGAATTGATGAAGTTGATGACAAACAATTACAAGAATTTGAAAAATTAGTAGCCGAAAATTTCGTTGACACTTTAGATGATGAAGTGGTTGAAGGTACCGTAGTGCACATTACAGATCGTGATGCCATTATAGACATCAACGCAAAATCTGAAGGTGTAATTTCCTTAAACGAATTTCGTTACAACCCAGACTTAAAAGAAGGCGACAAAGTAGAGGTATTGATTGATGTGCGTGAAGATGCAACAGGACAATTGGTATTATCTCACAGAAAAGCGCGGGTAATTAAGGCTTGGGACAGAGTAAACAAAGCACACGAAACTGGCGAAATCGTTAACGGTTTTGTTAAATGCAGAACTAAAGGTGGTATGATTGTAGATGTTTTTGGCATCGAAGCATTCTTGCCAGGTTCTCAAATTGACGTGAAGCCAATTAGAGATTACGACCAGTACGTAAATAAAACTATGGAATTTAAAGTGGTGAAAATTAACCACGAATTTAAAAACGTAGTAGTTTCTCATAAAGCTTTAATTGAAGCTGATATTGAAGAGCAAAAGAAAGAAATTATTGGTCAATTGGAAAAAGGTCAAGTACTTGAAGGTGTTGTTAAAAACATTACATCTTACGGAGTATTTATCGATCTTGGTGGCGTTGATGGATTGGTTCATATCACAGATTTATCTTGGTCTAGAATTAACCATCCAAACGAAATCGTAGAATTAGACCAAAAACTTAATGTGGTAATCCTTGATTTTGATGAGAACAAATCAAGAATCCAATTAGGATTAAAACAATTAAGCAAACACCCATGGGAAGCTTTAGCCGATACTGTAAAAGTTGGTGATAAAGTAAAAGGTAAAGTTGTTGTAATTGCAGATTACGGTGCGTTTATCGAGGTTGCCGATGGTGTTGAAGGATTAATTCACGTATCGGAAATGTCGTGGTCAACTCATTTACGTTCTGCCCAGGATTTCGTTTCTGTTGGAGACGAGGTTGAAGCGCAAATCTTAACTTTAGATAGAGAAGACCGTAAAATGTCGCTTGGTATTAAGCAATTAACTCCAGACCCATGGACCGATATTACTTCTAAGTATCCATTAGGTTCTAAGCACACAGGTATTGTACGTAACTTTACAAACTTTGGTGTTTTTGTTGAATTGGAAGAAGGTATCGACGGATTGATTTATATCTCAGATTTATCTTGGACTAAGAAAATTAAGCATCCATCTGAATTTTGTGCCGTTGGCGACAAGTTAGATGTTGTGGTATTGGAATTGGATGTTGAAGGACGTAAATTAAGTTTAGGTCATAAACAAACCACTGAAAACCCTTGGGATAAATATGAAACTGAATTCGCTTTAGACACAGTTCACAAAGCTGCTATTTCTGAAATAGTTGACAAAGGCGCTACTATTGAGTTTAACGAAGATATCGTTGCTTTTGTACCTTCTCGTCATTTAGAGAAAGAAGATGGTTCTAAGCTTAAGAAAGGTGAAGAAACTGAATTCAAAATCATTGAATTTAACAAAGAGTTTAAACGTGTTGTAGCATCTCATACAGCTATTTTTAAAGCTGAAGAGATTAAGAATGTAAAAGCTGCTGTTAAGAAGCAAGCTTCTCAAGCTGCTGAAGCAAAACCAACTTTGGGTGATGCGAACGATGCGTTACAAGCGCTTAAAGATAAAATGGACGGAAAGAAATAATTGAAAAACATTATTTTGTTCATTTCCGTACCGACGGAAATCCGTTTGTAAAACTAAAGCCTTCAAGAAATTGAAGGCTTTTTTTGTGTTGTTTTGTAGCGAAACGGAGTAATTATTTAGTAAATGAGAATTACTGGTTTTTAGCTTTAAACCACTTTTCATAAAAGATGTTGTAAAAAACCTAAAACACCAATTCCATTTTAATATTGCTACGTTTGTAAGGGCTGTTTGGTTCTACGGGGATTTCAACAAAACCGTATTTTCTGTAAATATAAATGGCGTTTTCAAGTTTTGTGTTGGAGTAGAGTATAAGCTTTGGAAGTCCTATGGATTTTGCAAAATCAATGCAATATTGCATGAGTTGTTGTCCTATTTTAAATCCTCTGTGTTTTGGCGAAACGGCCATTTTGGTTAACTCGAAAAGTCCTTTGTTGCCCAAAGGCATTAGTGCCACGGTACCAACAATTTCGTTGTCCAGTTTTGCAAAAAATATATGTCCGCCTTTATCTATTATATGCGTTTCCGGATGGCTTAAAACAGCTTCGTCAAAAGGTTCAACGTAAAAATACGTTTTTAGCCATTCAATATTTAACTCGTAAAAGTCTTTTGCATAGGTTTTATCAAAAGGGATAATTTTAATGGGCATCGGCTTTTATAAAATCGGTGATTAAATAGGTAATGAGTTTACCAACCAAATTTGCGCTTTTCTTTTTTGGTGCAGCTTCGCAAATATGTAAATAGGTGGCGTTTTCATGTTTTGCAAAAAAGTTGACAAACTGCCTGGTTTGATTAACGCTAAACCCACTTGGTGTCATGGCGCTACTCGGTATGTTTTCAATGGCATCGCAATCTATTTCAATGCCAAATGGTTTTTTTGAGACATGGTTTAAGGCGTGAGACATCCCATCAAGATAGTTCAGTTCATCTTTTATTTGTAAATCTTCAAACGTATTGTATTTTAAGGATTTTGTGTCGTTCAGGGATTTCAAAACAGCTTGGGAAGTATAATTTTCATGCAATCCGAAGATGAAGTAATTTTTAAGAAATCCTTCCGCGAAAGCGTAACTAAAACCATTGCCGCTATGCCTGCCTTCTTCCGGTCTGAAATCTGAATGCGCATCAAAATTTACAACATTTATAGACCTGTTTAAAGCCAGCGATGTGCCTTTTATATTGCCATACGCATTGTTGTGCCCGCCACCAATTACGATGGCTTTTTTGCCTGTGGCTATAATGAGTTGCACAATATGGGCAACATCATTATCGATGCGCTCCACAATTTTTCTGGCTTTTTTAATTTCGCTTTTTTTATTTTGGTTGAGTTTTGAAACGGCTAGTAATTCCTCGGTAAAATCCAAATGCCCTAAAATCAAAACAGAATCTGCCTTTGTAAATGTGTTGCTTTGAATATTTAATAAAATTTTTAATGTGGCCTCCCAAGCCCGTGAAGCCCCTTGTTTTCCGTGGTTAGCAAACACACCAACATCTTCGGGCAAACCAATTATGACATGCGTAACATCCAAATTTTTAAGTTGTTCGTATATATTGGAAATGCTGGTTAACGTTTTAATATGTTCTCCAAATTTGGATTCGCCAGAGCGTTTATTTAATAATTTATTACGTGTAGTAGGGTTAAATAAAACGAGTTTATCCATTGATGGTTAACTTTAATTAGAAGTATTAAAATTAATCAATATTTATTAAAAACATTAGAAACAAACAATTAAAACAAGTAAAAATTATGGAAAATAGCAAAAGTAGTACGGGATTAAAAGTGGCTTTAGGAATCGCTTTGGTTCTATTTTTAGGAACATTGTTTTACACTTTCAATTTAAAAAGTGAAAGCGATAAAAACACCAAGGAGTTAACGGAGCAAAAGCAGTTGGTGATGAACGATTTAAATGCCATGGCTAAACAATACGATGAGGCCATTGGAGAAAACGAAGTAGCAAACCAAAACTTAATTGATGCTAGATCACGTATTCAAGGGTTGATAGATTCATTAAAGATATCTGAAACCAACGTAAAAAGTTTATGGAGATATAAGCAAAAATATGCATCGCTTCAAAAAGAAATGGATGTATTGTTAGCTCAAAACGATTCGTTAAGAGTAGAAAACTCGTACTTAGCAACTTCTTTAGATAGCACAAGAGTACGCTTGGAGGAGCGCACCATGTTTACAGATTCTTTATTGGTACAAAACACGGCTTTAGCTGAAGTTGTTGAAAATGCAGCGGTTTTAAATACTGTAGGCTTAAAAGGATTTGGGGTAATTGAAAGAACTTCTGGTAAATTAATTCCAACTGAAAGAGCAAGTAGAGTTGATAAAATTAGAGTGTGTTTCACGGTAGCTAAAAATGCTTTGGTACAAGCTGGAGATCAAGAATTGTATGTGCAGGTTATCGACCCAAAAAACAATACGCTAGGTTCTAACGAACAAGTACAATTTGGAGAAAAAACATTAAACTACAGCATTATTAGTAAGTTTAACTACGAAAACGGAAGCCTTAATATTTGTGAGTTTGTAGCCTCTAAGGGAGATAGCAAGTTTGAAAAAGGACGTTATACAGTTAATGTATTTAACGAAAAGGATTTAGTTTCTAGCTCAGAGTTTACCTTAAAGTAAACATCATTATATAACACTTAAGAGCAAAACCTCAAGTTTTTACTTGGGGTTTTTTTATGGTTTTTTTTGAGTTTTTAAAATGAAATAAGCACATAAACAAGTTTTTATGCCAATTGTAGATAAACTAATTATTAATGAAGAGGAAGGTGTTATTTTAGATTTTGCTAAATGCGAACCCAAACAATAATGCACAGAAACTTTACTTTTTTAAATTCTATTTCGGATATATCAGAAGAGAATTTTTATGAAATTAAAAAAATAACCACTTTTAAAAGAATAAAGGCAGGAACGCAGCTCGTAAAATTGGGCGATGTCCCGTCAAAGGCATTCATGATTGTTTCAGGAATAATTCGATGTTATTTAATAACCGAGTCTGGCAAGGAGTTTAATAAAAGTTTTTATTTACCTATTAGTTTTGTGGCTTCATTAACGGCTTTAATGAAAAAAGAACCGTCCACCTTTGTTTTTGAAGCGGTAACAGATTGTAAAGTGTATGAGATCAATTATTATAAAATAATGGATTTGTGTGAAACAAATTCAGTTTTAAAATCATTGTATACCAAGATTTTAGAAAATTTATATATAAAATATGAAAAGCGATTGGTAGAGTCTATATCGCTAAATGCTACCGAGCGTTATCTTCAATTACAGGAGCAGATACCTGATGTAAACGAATTAATATCTCAATACCATATTGCATCGTATTTGGGCATAACTTCGGTACAATTAAGTAGAATTAGAAAAAAAATAAACAATCAATTAACAAATGTTAATTAATAATAATAAGGGAAATGATATATTTGATTCAGATTTTCCTTGTTAATTGTGAAATACAATGGACAATTGATAGCAAACCAACCAAAAAAACAGGTAAATTATTACCTGTTTTTTTATATTATGTGTTTAAGTAAAATATTATTTTAAACTTCCAACCATATTTTCTGGTTTAACCCAAGCATCATAATCCTCTGCTGTTACATAACCTAAGTTAATGGCTTCTTCTTTTAATGTGGTACCGTTTTTATGGGCGGTATTTGCAATTTCAGCTGCTTTATAATACCCTATTTTGGTATTTAATGCCGTTACCAACATTAACGAATTATTTAACAATTTTGTGATTACCTCTTGGTTGGGTTCAATGCCAACAGCACAATTCACATCAAAACTTACACAAGCATCTCCAATTAATTGGGCCGACTGTAAAAGATTTGCCGCCATAACCGGTTTAAAAACATTTAATTCGTAATGCCCTTGCATGCCGCCAACCCCAATAGCAACATCGTTACCCATAACTTGCGCGCAAACCATGGTTAAAGCTTCACATTGGGTTGGGTTTACTTTTCCAGGCATAATAGAACTTCCGGGTTCGTTGGCTGGAATTGTAATTTCACCAATACCAGAGCGTGGTCCCGAAGCCATCATTCTAACATCGTTTGCAATTTTATTTAATGATACCGCCAACTGCTTTAAAGCCCCATGGGTTTCCACAATGGCATCGTGAGCAGCTAAGGCTTCAAATTTATTTGGTGCGGTAACAAATGGCAGCTTTGTAAATTCTGCAATATATTCGGCAACGCGTTTGCTGTAGCCTTTTGGTGTGTTTAATCCCGTACCAACAGCAGTTCCGCCTAAAGCTAACTCACTTAAATGTGGCAAGGTGTTTTCCAAAGCTTTAATGCCATAATTTAGTTGCGCTACATAACCCGATAATTCTTGTCCAAGCGTTAACGGTGTGGCATCCATTAAGTGGGTACGCCCAATTTTAACGACATTTTTAAAGGCCTCGGCTTTTTTAGCTAAGGTATCTCGTAATTGTTTAACGCCAGGAATTGTCGTCTCCACTACTTTTTTATAAGCGGCAATATGCATGCCCGTTGGAAAGGTGTCGTTTGAAGATTGCGATTTGTTAACATCATCATTGGGTTGGATGGTTTTTTCACCCTCGCCAATGGTTTTTCCAGCTAATTGATGCGCGCGGTTTGCAATCACTTCATTTACATTCATATTACTTTGGGTACCAGAACCTGTTTGCCAAATAACCAATGGGAATTGGTCGTCGTGTTTTCCCTCCAAAATTTCGTCACAAACCTGTGCAATTAAATCGCGCTTTTCAATAGGCAACGCACCTAATTCACAGTTGGTGTAAGCTGCTGCTTTTTTTAAATAAGCAAAACCGTAAACTATTTCCAAGGGCATCGACGCGGGTGCTCCAATTTTAAAGTTGTTTCTAGAGCGCTCGGTTTGTGCACCCCAAAGTTTATCGGCAGGCACTTTTACTTCGCCCATCGTATCTTTTTCTATTCTGTAGCTCATAGTAATAATAGATTAAATGTAAGTTACAAAGTTAATTGTTTTTGCTTTGTTTATATTATGATAATTGTTTGTTTTTGCGACTTCTTTTTAACATATAAATAACGAAACTTTTTGCGTGTTTTGACTAAAATCTATTAATTTAGTAGGATTACAGTTTAATCATAAAAATTATATATTATGGCAACCATTAGATTAGGTGATGAAGCACCGAATTTTACCGCACAAACTTCAGAAGGGAAAATTGATTTTCATGATTGGTTAGGCGATAGTTGGGGTGTTTTGTTTTCTCACCCAGCGGATTACACACCAGTTTGCACGACAGAGTTAGGCGCTGTAGCCAAATACAAAGATGAATTTGATAAGCGCAACACCAAAGTAGTCGCTTTAAGTGTTGATGATGTTGAATCGCATCACGGATGGATAAAGGATATTAACGAAACGCAGAACACAACGGTTAATTTCCCCATTATCGCTGATGAAGACAAAAAGGTTTCAAAACTTTATGATATGATTCACCCAAACGCCGATAGTAATCTTACGGTACGCTCGGTTTTTGTGATTGATAACCATAAAAAGGTAAAACTGATTATAACGTATCCAGCCTCAACCGGTAGAAATTTTGATGAACTGTTGCGGGTTATCGATTCGCTGCAACTAACGGCTTACCATAAAGTAGCAACACCGGCCAATTGGCAAAACGGAGACGATTGTGTGGTGGTTCCGGCAGTGGCAACGGCCGATATACCGGCTATATTTCCCAAAGGATTTAAAGAAGTTAAGCCTTATTTAAGAATGACGCCTCAGCCTAATTTAAATTAGTAAAAAGATTTTAATCGCAAGAAATTATAGGATTTGTGATTTAATCTCTTTTGAAATCCAAATGGATGATATAATAAAATTGTTCATTAATTTTAATTTTGATATTGTATAACAAATCGGTTTATTATATCTTTGCATAAGATTTTTAATAAGATACTTACAAATTATGTTTGATTTTGATCAATATTTAGGATTTTTAGCGTTTTTAACCATTTTAACAATCGGTTTTTGGTTAATGATTTTTTTGTTAACTTTTGTAATTCCTTATTGGATTGGTGGTGCTTTAATGGAAAGATTAAAAGAAATGAGAGAAGAAAGAAAAGCAAAGCGTGAAGCTGAAGCTGCTTAAAACATAAAGTTTATATAATAAAAAAAGGAAGCTAATTTTAGCTTCCTTTTTTTGTTAAAATTGTTTATTGTTCAAGTAAAACCATTTACTAAGGTATGGTATTGATTGCTAGAACTAAAAGTTTAGTAATTATCAGCGTAGCGGTGTAAAAGTCTCGTTCACATTACATTTCCATATCGCCACCTTCAAAATCACGATTGCGCTCACGTTGTTTCTTTTGATTAAACCTATAGGTAAACGCTAAATTGTAAGTACGGCCACCTCTAAACTGTATTTCTTGGTCCGCAGTAAACGTGTCGGTTTTAATATGGTTTATAAATACGGCACTGTTTAATACATCTCTAACATTAAATGCAATTGAAGCTTTATCTTTAAACAAATCTTTGCTAAACGCCATATTTGCAGAGAATCGTCCTTTTCTATTGTTTTGGGCGTCATCACTTGGTCCTCTGTAATTCATATTGGTTTGCCAATCGATTTTGTAAGGTAAGGTTAATTTATTGGTTAAACGCGCTCTCCAAGTTAAAGCGTCCGAGCTTAAATCGATACCATTAAACTCACCGGCTCTTTTCAATTTATAAAGGTTAAAATCGGTATTTACACGCCAGTTACGGGTCGGGCTATAGTTTAAATTAAACTCGAAACCTGAGCGTTTGTCGGTGGCTAGATTAACCGGCCCTCTCTGAATTACAGGGAAAGCTTCGTTATCTATAATAACGGTTTCACCAGTTTCTCTACTTACAAACGACATCACATTTGTTGAATGCTCATAATAAATAGCGGTGCTTAGGGTAAATTTTCCAAATCTGTTTAAATAACCCAGCTCAAATTTATCAGAATAAGTGGGGTCCAAATCTGGATTACCTTGAAACACGTTGGTTAAACTAGAGCGTGATGGAAACGGATTTAACATAAATCCACGAGGCCTTCTTAAGCGTCGGTTATAACCCAACGTCATACTTTCGCTATCACTAAATTCGTAATTTAAGTTTGCAGTAGGGAATAGGCCCGTAAGGTTCTTTCTTTTAAAATCGCCACTTGTTGGTTGGTCTAAAGTGGTTCTGGTATTTTCCAATCGTAATCCCAATAAAAAAGAAAACTTATCAATTTTACTACCGTATTGGGTGTAAACAGCGGTAACATATTGTTTGAAATTGAATAGGTTTGAAAGGTCTTCGCTAACCTCAAAATCTCCTGTGTTTGTGTTTAATAACTCCACCGTGTAATCTGTTGAGCGGTCGCTAAAATCGCCTCGGAAACCCATTTCAAATTGACTCATTTCGCCAATTGGTAGGGTGTAATCCGATTGTAATAACACGTTGGATTGATTGTCGAGCGTCGTTACAAAATCGGTATCGGTGCCATCAACGTTTATTAATGAATTTTGATCTTCATTCGAATCTTCAAATTGAAAATCGAAAGTTAATTTATGATCTGTTTTATCAAAATCTTTTGTAAAATTCAATGAATATTGTATGGTTTCGCCATCTTCTCTTTCAGGGTCCAATCTAACACTTCTGCTTGTGGTGTTGTTAAGTTTGTTAAACTGCACAAGATTGTTGATAGAATTGTTATTGCTATTACCGTTGTTGTAAACAATTGAAGATGTTAAAGATGCCGAATCGTTTATATACCATTCAATCCCAGCGTTTGTGGTAAAGCCTTTTCTAACATCGGTCCAATCTCTTTTTTCGTCTAAATCGGGCGTATTGATGTCGTTATATTTTACATCGTTGTACCACCGACCAATAGATTCATTATATCTGTAAGATGTTGTGTTAAACAGGTTGATATTTCCCGTTCTGTAATTCACATTCCCCGAAATGCCTGCGGCATCAGGGTGTCCAACATTTCCGGTAACAGCACCGTTAAGCCCGAGTAATTTGCTACGACGTAAAATAATATTTAAAATTCCAGCGGTACCTTCAGCTTCATATCTAGCTGAGGGCGACGTGATAACTTCTACTTTTTCAATAGATTCTGCCGGTAATTGTTTTAGGGCATCGGTAGAATTCAAACCTACTAAACCAGAAGGTTTACCGTTAATAAGAATACGTACGTTATCGTTTCCTCTTAATGCTACATTTCCTTCGGCATCAACAGAAACCGAGGGCACGTTGTCCAATACATCGCTAACGGTACCGCCGCTAACCGTTAAATCTTTACCAACGTTGTATATTTTTTTGTCGAGTTTAATTTCTACCGTGGTGCGTTCAGCAATAATTTCCACTTCGCCTAAAGATGCGAAATCTACTTCTAACGAAAACACACCAATATTTTCATCGCTTTTTAATTCTCTATTCGATATTTTTTGGGTTTTAAATGCAATATATTCAATCGATATATCGTAAACACCGGTTTTTACCGGAATACTAAAATTACCGTTAATATCGGTAATACCTCCGGTAACTATCTTTTCTTCCTTTTTACTATAAAAAGCAATAGTTGCGTATTCTAAAGGTTCCTGGGTTTCTTTATCAATAACTTTTCCTGTTATTAATACCTCTTTAATAATAGGAGAGGGCGCTGTTGGAGTTTCTAAATTTTTAGGTTGCCCATTACTGTTGGCAATACATAAAATAAAAGCGAAAGCAAAAATAAATAATTTGTTCATGGTTTGGTTTTACCGTATTAGACAGCAAAAATAACCTATGGTTTAAGTTGTATTGGTTAAAGATTTGTTAAAAGATAAACCTCTAAATTATATCCAAAATAAGTTCGGGTGGCCTTCCAATTACGGCTTTTTTACCATTTATTACTATGGGTCGCTCAATAAGTTTTGGATGTTTTGCCATGGCGTTGATAACTTCGGCATCGGTTAGCGTTTTGCCTTTATAGTTTTCTTTCCAAATGGCTTCGTTTTTTCTAACTAAATCAATGGGCTTTATTTTTAAAAGTGATATGATTTCTTTTAGCGCTTTCGCGGAAAGGGTATCGTCTAAATATTTAACAATTTCGAATTCCTTTCCTGAATTTTCTAAGATTTCAAGGCCGCAACGCGACTTACTGCAGCGATTGTTATGGTATATTTTTATCATTATAAATTGATATTAAAGGTTTTTAATTGTTGAATAAGTTGATTGGGTGAACTAAAATGAATCCCATTGATGCCCAAATTATTGGCAGCTTCAATATTTCTTAAATTATCATCAATAAAAACGGAATGTGCCGCTTTTATATTGAAACGGTTTAGGGTTAAATGATAAATCTCACCAAATGGCTTTCTGGTGTTTTCTTCACCCGAAACCAAAATCCCATCAAACCAATGTAAAAAGTCAAACTTTTTTAAAGCAATAGGAAAGGTTTCGGCGCTCCAATTGGTAAGCGCAACCACTTTGTATTGTTTCGAATCTATTAGTTTTTTAAGAATATCAACCGTTCCGGAAATAGCGTCGCCCAACATGGTTTCCCATTGTCCGTAAAACATTTCAATCTCTTTTTTCCATTCCGGAAATAGCGCCACGCGCTCTTTGGTAGCCTTAGCTAGAGGATAACCCGCATCTTGATTTTCGTTCCAATCGCTGGTACAAATATTATCGAAAAACCATTGCATTTTTTTTCGGTCGCCATTAAATACATCTAAAAAAACATATTCGGGGTTCCAATCGATGAGCACACCGCCAAGGTCGAAAATTATGGTATCTATTTTCTTCATTTTTTTTGGTGTTTAGACCTACAAGGGTTCAAAAACCTTGCAGGACGTTATAATTGCGAATTGTCTTCTTCTTTTTGTCCCATCATCATTAAATAGGCTTTTAAAAAGGCGTTGATATCGCCATCCATAACGGCGTCAACATTACCGGTTTCGTGGGCTGTTCGCACATCTTTTACCAGTTTATAAGGATGCATTACATAATTACGGATTTGGCTTCCCCATTCAATTTTCATTTTACCGGCTTCAATATCATCGCGTTGTGCCAGTTGTTTTTGCAATTCAATTTCATATAATTGCGACTTCAGCATTTGCATGGCCCGGGCGCGATTATCGTGCTGCGACCTGGTTTCGGAACATGAAATTTGAATGCCCGTGGGTTTGTGCGTAAGCTGCACTTTTGTTTCTACTTTGTTTACGTTTTGCCCACCCGCACCGCTAGAGCGCGCCGTGGTAATCTCAATATCTGCGGGATTAATTTCCACTTCAATCGTATCATCAACCAGCGGATACACATAAACCGAAGCAAAACTGGTATGGCGCTTCGCATTGCTATCAAAGGGCGAAATACGCACCAAACGGTGCACCCCATTTTCGCCTTTTAACCAACCAAAGGCAAAATCGCCATCAATTTCTAAAGTCACCGTTTTTATGCCCGCAACATCGCCTTCCTGAAAGTTGAGTTCCTTTACTTTAAACCCGTTTTTTTCGGCGTACATTAAATACATCCGCATAAGCATACTTGCCCAATCGCAGCTTTCGGTACCGCCGGCACCAGCCGTAATTTGCAATACGGCACTTAGGCTATCACCTTCTTCAGAGAGCATATTTTTAAACTCGATATCTTCTAAAAGCGTTACGGCTTTATCAAAGCGGGCTTGTACTTCTTCTGCAGTGGCTTCATCTTCTTTGTAAAACTCGTAAAGCACTTCTAAATCTTCAACAAGGGTTTTGGCAGTGTTGTAATCTGCTACCCATTTTTTCTTAACCCGAATCGATTTCATTATCACTTCGGCCGCTTTTGAGTCGTTCCAGAAATTGGGGTCGAAGGTTTGCTCTTCTTCGTTTTGTAGTTCTATAAGTTTGGCATCAATGTCAAAGATAGTGCCTTAGTTTATCAAGGCGGGTGTTTAGGTTTTTTATTTGATCGGAAGTAATCATGCTTTTAATTATTTTGAACAAAAATAGAATTTAAACATACAGAATAAAACTAATACTAAGATAATTTTATAGCTTTATACACAAATTGATTATTAATGATAATAGACCTAAGAAGCGATACCGTTACCAAACCATCTCAAGGCATGCTAGATGCCTTGATGCAAGCCCAAGTTGGCGACGATGTATATAAAGAAGACCCAACCGTTAATGCTTTAGAAGAACGCATTGCCGAAATGTTCGGAAAAGAAAAAGCATTGTTTTTCCCAACCGGAAGCATGGCCAATCAAGCGGCAATTAAATTGCACACCAATCCTGGAGACCAAGTAATTTGCGACAAATATGCACACATTTACAATTACGAGGGTGGTGGTGCATCGTTTAACAGCGGTGTGTCTTGTAAACTAGTTGATGGCAATCGGGGCATGTTTACAGCAAACCAGGTTTTAGAAGCTATAAATCCGCCAGACTTTTATCACAGTCCGTTAACCAGTTTAGTAGAAATTGAAAACACGACCAATAAAGGTGGTGGCGCCTGTTGGGATTTTGAAGAGATTTTAAAAATCAGGAAAACTTGCGATGATCATAATCTGGGGTTTCATTTAGATGGCGCGAGATTATGGCATGCTTTGGTTGCGAAAAATGAAACCCCAAAACAATATGGCGAAGTGTTCGATACTATTTCGGTGTGCTTAAGTAAAGGTTTGGGGTGCCCAATCGGATCCGTTTTGGTTGGCGATACAGCTATTATGCGCAACGCCATAAGGATTCGAAAAATTTTTGGTGGAGGTATGCGTCAGGTAGGGTATTTAGCAGCAGCCGGACTTTATGCTTTAGACAACAATATTGAAAGATTAAACGAAGACCACAAAAAAGCTCAGGAAATAGGCGAGGAATTAACAAAGTTACCCATCATTAAAACAGTAGAACCCGTTGAAACCAATATTGTAATTTTTGAGCTAAACAAAGATATAAACGAACCCCGTTTTATGCAGAAACTGGCCGACAAAAACATCAAAATTATTGGCATGGGCGGTGGCAAACTGCGTATCGTTACGCATTTGGATTATACGGATGCGATGCATGATGAGTTTCTAAGTATTTTAAAAATTATATGATTTAGTTTTCAGATACAACACGGCAAAAATTTTTATCTTTTGTTTATGAAAACCCTTATTCAGTTTTGATCGGATTTATCTAGTAATCAGTAGTGTTTTACTTTGTATTGTCATTCATCGAGTATATATGAAGAATAGCCTTACCCATAGCTTTTGATGGCTTATAATTATTTATATTCGTTTTCAAAACCAATTTATTGATTTGAAATTAAGCATAATTATTCCGGTTTACAATGTAGAAAAACATATATCAAGATGTTTGGATAGTTTAGTAAATCAGGATATTGGTAAAGATGAGTATGAGGTCATCATTGTTAGTGACGGTTCAAAAGATAACAGTGTTTCTATTGCAGAACGCTATTGTAAATTGCATGCTAACTTTTTTGTTTACCATCAAGAAAATCAAGGTGTTGGGGCGGCACGAAACAAAGGATTGTCTTTAGCTAATGGCGATTATATTTATTTTTTAGATCCAGATGATTATATAGCAGATCATGTTCTAAAAACTTTAATCGATACAGCTCTTGAGCTTAAACCAGAGGTTTTAACCTTTAATTCTCAAGGAACAACATCGTTAACACTGAATCGATCACGTTTTAATGATTTAAATTCCATTATTCCCAAAGTTATATCGGGGTTAGAATACATAGCGAATCATAGTTTTAAAAATGAAATATGGTGGTACATAATAAGCAAACAATTTATTGATAAAATAAACCTCAAGTTTATTGAAGGCCGGTGGATGGAAGATGCCATTTTTACAGCACAACTTTTTGTAAAAGTAAAGCGCATGGTTAATTTATCTTTTGATGTACATAGACATGTTAAAATTAAAGGTTCTGCGATGACGAATAAGGAGCCTAGTCATTATTTAAAAATTATTAATGATAACTCTAATGCAGCAGTTGTTTACAATACCATAATAAAAAAATTAGAACAAAATGAAAATTGCGATAAAAGAAGTATTGCACGATTAAAATCCAGACAACAATCATTTGTTTTTTTTATGATGATTAGAATATTGAAGTCAACTTTTAAAAAACAAGATATCATACCTTTATTAGATAAGATGAAAAGTGTTAATGCCTATAAGTTAAATGCGTTTGTTGGAGAAGATTACAACGGATTTACGTATTCTTTTTTATCGAAACTGTTTAGTAATAAGCACTTATATTATCTCATATTCATGGTAACCAACCCCATATTAAAGCGAAATAATTAAAAAAACACTAAATAATACATGGGTAATATTTTAATAACATCTGCTGGCAGAAGGGTTTCTTTGGTAAAAGCTTTTATTAAAGAGTTAAAGGCGATTAACAGTGAAGGCAAGGTTTATGTTGCGGATGCATTCCCAAAACTTTCACCGGCAGCACAAGTGGCCCATAAAGCATTTGAAGTTTATAAAATAAACAATAGTGGATATATAGATGCGCTATTGGAAATTTGCAAACAAAACAAAATTTCGCTTGTCATTCCCACGCTTGATACTGAATTATTGGGGTTGTCCGAAAACCGCAAAAAGTTTTCAGACATTAACGTACAGCTAGTTTTATCAAGCGAAAATTTTATTAAAACATGTAACAATAAGTTGAGCACACACAAGTTGTTTAACAAGCTAAATGTAAGTGTTCCCGAGATTTATTCAAAGCAAAACTATAAACTCCCTTTATTTATAAAACCACTGGTGGGCAGCAATAGCGTTAGCACACATATTATCACTAATAAGCACCAGATTTCAGATTATCTTTTACAGAATGAAAAGCTTCAATTTTTTGAGTATTTGGATCATGATCTATACGATGAATATACCTGCGATTTATATTACAATAAATCCAACGAACTAAAATGCGCCATTCCGCGCAAACGCATAGAAGTAAGAGGAGGAGAAGTGAGCAAAGGACTAACTAGAAACAATGAAATAAAAAACCTTATTGATGAAAAGTTCTCGTATTTAGAAGGAGCAAGGGGCTGTGTAACCGTACAGTTGTTTATGCACAAAGAAACGAAAGCTATTAAGGGCATAGAAATAAATCCGAGATTTGGCGGTGGCTTTCCGCTATCCTATTTGGCCGGTGGAAATTATCCGAAATGGATAATTCAAGAATATATCTTGGGACAAAGCATAGCGTATTTTGATGACTGGGAAAACAATTTGTTAATGTTGCGCTACGATGATGAAATTTTAATACGTGATTTTGAAGACTAAAAAGGTAGTTGTTTTTGATTTAGACGATACTTTGTACAATGAAATTGATTATTTAAAATCCGCATATAATGAAATTTCATTAATAATCAGCAAAGCCATTTCCGTATTACCTAATACGATTTACAATCAAATGCTAACCTATTTTTATAACAATGATAATGTATTTGAATCCGTAATTAAAAAGTATAATGTGCCCTTAAGTGTATCGGAATTACTTGATGTTTATAGAAATCACAAACCAAAATTAAAATTAACGAAAGATAAAGTTGAAGTGCTTAACGAATTAAAGAAACGGGGAGTAAACATAGGGCTTATTACAGATGGTAGAAGTGTCCAGCAACGAAGCAAAATAGAAGCATTAAAACTGGATACTTGGATTTCTGAAATGTTAATATCAGAAGAATTTGGTAGCGAAAAACCAAATATCAATAATTATAAACATTTTGAAAAATTATTCGGAAACGCTAAGTATTATTACATTGGAGACAATATTAAAAAAGATTTTATAACTCCAAACAAATTAGGTTGGACAACCATATGCTTAAAAGATAACGGACAGAATATTCATACCCAAAACACATCGAATATTAATAAACAGTTTTTGGCACATCATAATATTTCAAAGTTTTCAGAGCTAATCGAAATTGTTTTTTAATATGAATTTGAATCAGATTTTCAACAATACAAAAACTTTTTTTAGCAAAAGAAAAGGTTTGCTTTTAATATTAATTTCAACCGATTTAATATTTATTGCATTACATACATTTTATGTTTATGGAATGATTGATGGAAATTCTTATTTTTCGTTAGAAAAAGATTTTGGTTATTCAGAAATATTCCAATACCTAAAAGAATATTGGAGCTTTTTACTATTGTTTTTTGTATTTGTAGACAAACAAAAACTGACTTATCTAATATGGTCCGCATTTTTTTTATATTTATTACTAGATGATTCGTTAAGCATCCATGAAAATGTTGGTGAATATTTAGCAAATTATTTTAACATTCAACCAAGGTTTAATTTACGCTCTGTGGATTTTGGTGAAATTTTAGTTTCTTTTTTAGTTGGTTTTGCATTTCTAATTTTATTCTTATTCACTTATATAAAAGGGAAAATTGAAGAAAAGATAGTGATAAAGAATCTTGCTGTTTTGGTTTTTGCGTTGGCCTTTTTTGGTGTTTTTATAGATGTGCTTCACATTGCGTTACCTTTTGGAGAAAACAAACTTGCGGTTATTGAAGATGGTGGAGAAATGATTGTTTTGAGTATATTATTGTGGTATATTTTTAACTTAAAATACGAACTAAGTTAAGTATTTACGGTATAATACTTTTTCAACATTTTTGAGTTTAACCACAAGTATAGAAAAGCACTTATGCTGATCAGTAATTCTATAAGTTCAGAATTGGCTTGCAGCCCTCTATAAATGCTATTACTGATATTTTCGGAGTTGGTAAATATATCTGCAATGGAATGAAAAATGATTATTATAAACCAAGGTAACAAAATTATATGGACCCCAATTTTTTTAAACATAGCATACTTGCCTAAAGCAATACCAAGTATTCCACCAAAGCCAAAAAGTAATCGAAGGATTTCATTATGTCCATGAAAACCTTTTAAGTTATGAATGGTGGTTTCACCCTGTGTATTCATTTTTTTCCAATATTCTGGTGTGTCAAAAAATAAAAACCATTGCCCCCAGGCAATTTCTTCCATAGCTATTAAAATTAAGCAAATAGAAAAGAATACATAAAAAAGAACCATTAATTTTTCAGAGTATTTTGACATTTTAATAGCTAAATATATACCCAATATGCCACCAAATAAAAAAAACAGAAATGTTAAAGTTTCAATTGGTTTGTTTTCATCCTGTAACCAAAAAGCAAAACTTCTACACGTAGGAACTGCAAGTAAAATATTATAACAAATAATTAGTGCCATGGGGAGAAAAAAAATAAACATGGCCGCTTTTTTAGATACATTATAATTATTGATTAAACCCTGTGAAATTTTTTTAATTGGCATAAATAGTGCTTTTACCGAAATGTTATCGGGCTAATTAATTTTGTAGTATTCGTTTTGTGTTAATCCAAAGGTATAAAAAGGCGCTACCCGCAATAAGCAATTCAATAAATTCTGATGAAAGTGTTAAAAATAAATCCAAGGTTTTATCAAGCTCTATAAAGTCTGAATAAATATCTACAATCGCATGTAAAGTAATGATTATAAACCAAATCGCAAGAATGCTATGCACGTTTATTTTTTTTAAAATTGAATACTTGTTTAGTAATATTCCTATTAATCCGCCTACTCCAAAAGCCAATCTAAGAAATTCAGTATTACCTTGCATACCCTTTAGATTGTGCAAAGTTGTTTCTTTTTGAGCATTAATTTCTATCCAATTTTCTGGAGTTTTAAACCCAAAAAACCATTGTCCCCAAGCAATTTCTTCCATTGCTATTAAAATTAAAAAAAAAGAAAATATGCCATAAAAGGTAGAAAATCCTATTCCTAAATACTTAGAATGCTTAAAGGTATTAATTAAACCGAAAATACCGCCAATGAGAAACGTGGCGAATGTTAACAACTCTACAACATTATTTTCCTTTAATAAAGAGAATCCAAACGTTCTGAATGGAGGTACTGCTAGGGTTAACACAATAAAAAGAGTGGCTACTATTGGGGTGAAAACAATTAATGTTGCTGTCTTTTTATTAATAGGAGCAATGTCTTTAGATATCAGCATTTTAAAAATTTATTCATTATAAATAGTTTGTTGATGTTTTAATTTGCATCCATTTTTATACGTCTGTAGTTTAAGTATAGATATAAAAAAGCACTTACACCAATAAACATTTCAACTAGCTCAGAAATTCGTTGCATTACTTGCTTGTTGTCATCCATTTGGGTTAAAACATCTAACAACGAATGTAAAAAAATTATAAAAAACCAAAAAAACAAAACCTTAGGAACACTAATGTTTTTAAATAGTTTAAAACGACCTAAAAACATTCCCATTAAACCAGCTAAACCAAAAATAAGCCTCAAGTTTTCGTTGTATCCATGTAAGCCCTCAATATTATGCAGAGTGGTTTCTTTCTGTATGTTAATATTTGCCCAATCTTTTGGAGTGTCAAAATTAAAAAACCATTGGCCCCAAGCTATTTCCTCCATGGCAACTAAAAACAAACCCATAGCAAAGAATAGATAGAATATAAAATTAAAACGACCTAAAATTATTTTAAAACGAATGCTGAACCAAACTCCGAAAAAAGAGCCCGTAATTAAAAAAGCAAATGTTAATAATTCTACGGGCGCGTTTTCTTCAAGCAACCAAAAGCCAAATCCTCTTGTAGCCTTGGTAATCATCAATAAACCAATAATTCCAGTTAACAGTATTGGTGAAATAAAAATAAATCGCCCTGTTTTTTTTGAAAGGTTATAACGGACTAAGTTAAGGTGCTTATAAAAAAACTTCATTTAAATATATTGGTCATT
Source organism: Hwangdonia sp. (assembly GCF_048381975.1). Lineage (NCBI taxonomy): Bacteria > Pseudomonadati > Bacteroidota > Flavobacteriia > Flavobacteriales > Flavobacteriaceae > Hwangdonia > Hwangdonia sp. The sequence continues at coordinate 60,829 of NZ_JBLWYT010000005.1, forward strand.
TTTTTTTATTACATGTAATAATAACAAATTTAAAGTATATATATGCTGTTTGTCTATTACTAATGGTATATTTTTTTTTTCTTATTAAATTGACAGCTTAATTCTAATCTCTCATATGAAATTAAGTATTGTTGTTCCTTTTTATAATGCGGAAGACCATTTAGAACGATGTTTGACTAGTTTAACAAATCAAAACCTACCCAAATCTGATTATGAAATAATACTTATAAATGATGGGTCTACTGACAATGGCATTGCTATAGCAGAACAATTCAAAAATAAACACGGTAACATTTCTGTCCATTGCCAAAAAAACAAAGGCCTGGGAGCTACTCGAAATATTGGCATGCACCTCGCAAAAGGCGATTACATCTATTTTATTGATGCCGATGATTACATAGCGTTTAACACCTTGGAAATACTTTTAGAATATCTACTAAAAATCGACTTAGATATAATTGGGTTTTCAACCCTCCCTACTGATAAGGTGGATTTGTTTTCATACCAGCTGAAACCTATTGGGAATATTGAGGTAATTACCGGAAATGAATTTTTGGCAAAAAATAAAAACAACCGATTAGAGGCATGGTGGTACATATTAAAGCGTGAGTTTTTATTAAAAACAAATCTAAAATTTGAAGAAGGTAAATTTATGGAAGATGCCATTTTTACCATTAAAATTTTTTTAGAAGCAAACCGTACCATGTTTTTACCAATAGCAATTCATCGATATGTTAAATCTCCTAATTCCATAATGAACAACGAGGACCAAACACACATAAAAAAAGTTGTTGCAGATTATGTTAGTTTAGCTTACCGTTTTGATACACTTATAAACGAAATTGCAAAAAAGGAAATAAAAGATGCTGATGCGATTATTAAAAATATAAAATTTAAAAGCACTGTTAGTATTTATTTTATGTTCTTTAAACTAATTAGGCTAAAAATTTCAATACCAAAAATTCATGAAATCCTAAGAGATTTAGAGAAAATAAACGTTTATCCTTTAACAAACTTTATAGGCGACGTATACAATCATCGAAAAATCAAAATAACAGCTTTTGTATTTAACCATAAGTATCTGTTCTATTTATTTTTGTACCCATTGAGAGCAATGCATAAGCTAAAATTGATAAAGCTTTATTAATGTGGTTAATCATTCAATTAATTGTTAATAATTTTAGTTAAAAACGAGTTCGAAAATGAAGCAAGCCATTTTAATCGCTGCCTATAAAAATTTTGATCACTTACTCGAGATAATAAATTTCTTTAATGATGACGTTTTTGAAATATACTTGCATATCGACAAGAAAACAAAATTACCTAAAAGTTTTGTTAGAAAATTAAATGCGGCTGGTAATTTAAAATTATTATCCCGCAAATACACTGTAAATTGGGGAGGCACGAATCAATTAAATTGTTATTTGTTATTAGCTGAAGAAGCTATTAAGACTAAAGAAAATGTTTATTTTCATTTAATAAGCGGACAAGATTTTCCTGTTAAAAGTATTACTGAATTTAAAAAATTATTTGATAACCCTATAAAACATGATTATTTAGAAAACTTTGAATTGCCAAGGGAAAAATGGAAAAACGAAAATGGAGGTTTCGATAGGTTTTTGTATTATTATTTTTTTGATATTTCTTATGCACATAAGTTTAAGAAAGAGATCTTGTTTTTAGTCAAAATTCAAAAAAAACTTTCAATAAAAAGGTCTTTTCCAAGTAAAATTAAAAAATATTATGGCGGCTCAAGTTGGTGGAGCCTAACTAGAGACACACTTCAATATGTAATTGGTTATACCAAAGAAAATCCGTATTTATTAAAAAGAATGAAATATACTTTAGCCTCGGATGAAATCTATTTTCAAACAGTAATAATGAATTCGGCGTATGCTAAAAATGTAATTAACGATAATTTAAGGTATATTGATTGGAGTCCTGAAAGAATAGGTAAGTACAATCCATCACCTGCACTTTTGGACCTAAGTGATTTTGAGAAAATAAAGAATTCAAATAAATTATTTGCAAGAAAATTTGATGTTCCTTTTTCAGATGATTTAAAACATGCTATTTTAAACTCCAGAAAAGTGGGTAATTAAAAAATACAATTATATATATTCAAATATAAAAGCATTGACCCAAAACGGTTCTGCTATAATTTATAAGTAGTTTGAAAAATAAATGCTGGCTCAATAAGGATGCAGTGGTTTTTAAACAGGCCTTATGGGGTTTGGTTAGCACAGAAAAATATTAAATCAGTACCCAAAGAAATGTTTTACGCGAAACAGTATTAGGCAGATAAATTTTATATTTTATTTTAATTAGTAATAACTATGTTTGTAGTGTCTACGGGAAATCATAAAAAGCCAAATCGCCTTGTTTAGAAATATGAAGTTAAGTATTCTTATTCCCATGTACAATGTAGAAAGCTACATTGAAAAATGTCTTAGCAGTTTGTTGGCTCAAGGTATAAGCACTCGGGATTATGAGATTATTGTTGTTAATGATGGCTCTACAGATAATAGCTTGCAAATAGCAGAAACATTCTCGAAAAACCATAGCAATATCTTTATCTATTCCCAAGAAAATAGGGGAGCTGTGTTTACAAGAAATAAAATGCTGAAATTAGCTAAAGGAGAATATATCTATTTTGTTGATGCTGATGATTATGTAGCTAATAATTCATTAAACACGGTACTTGATTTTGCTGTTTCAAATCAATTGGATCTTGTCGGGTTTGATACATTGATTACCCGAAGTAGAGAAGTAAACACATTAGATAGCACATTAGAGGACTCAGAGTTATCAAAAATAGTAACAGGCACCGAATTTCTACGTGACAATAAAAATCTTAGAATTGAAATTTGGTGGTATTTTATCAAAAAAGATTTTTTAAACAAGCACCAAGTAACTTTTGATAGAACTGATTACGATGGCGATGTGGTGTTTACACTCAAATTATTTTTAGAAGCTAAAAAAGTAGCCTATTTCCCTGTTAAGATTTATAGGTATTTTCAATCGTCAGAATCAACCGTTAGAAGTGGGAGCGATAAAGCAAAAAAACGAATTATAGATTATTTTGTAGCTTTAATTGATGACTTTAGCAGACTTATTGACGAAGTAAAAGAAAAAGAAATCGAACACAAAAAAACAATAATCAACAATTTTAATTTTAGAAGGGATGTATTTGTTTTTTTTACTATTACAAAAATGGTTAAGGGCAACCTAAACTTTAAGGAAATTAAGCATAATTTGACAAAGTGTGAAGCTGTTGGCGCTTACCCCATAAAACATTTTAACGCCGAAGAGTTTAGCGCATTACATTATAAAGTACTAAAAAGCTTGCTCAATAATAAATGGACACTGTATTTTGTTCTTAAAGCTTATCGTTCTAAGTCTAGAAAATATATTTTAAACTCTAAGAATGTCTTAGGAAAAAACACGCGCTTTTAAGGTTGAGATTGAAGTGTTGTAAAAACCAACGCTTTACTTAAACATATCCATCCCCGGAATATTCGGCATACCTTCCTTGGCAACGGCAGCCAATTCCGCTTCATTAACTTTGGTGGCTTTTTCAATAGCTTTATTTAAGGTTAAAACCAGGTAATCTTCAAGTTGTTCTTTGTCTTCAAGTAGTTCATCAGCAATGTCAACAGACTTAATGGTTCGGTTTGCCGTTAAAGTTATGCTCAACAATCCGTCGCTGCTTTTTTCGTCTATTAAAACCGTATCCAAGCGCTTTTTTGTTTCTTCAACTTTTTTCTGGGTTTCTTTAAGTTTCCCCATCATATTCATCATATCTCCAAACATAATTTTAAATTTTTGTTTTACAATACAAAACTATTTAATTTTTCTATTTTTCTTCTGTAAAATTAAATTTTGTATCAAAAAAACCCAAAATTTAATTTCACTTCAGTAACCACTATGTTAGTTCATAATTTTATTCATTTAGTTTTTTGTCAATTTCTAAATGAAAAAAAATCATGTACTTTTGAGGCCTTAATTCAAGAATAAAAACAGCTTCATTTGAAAAATACAATTCAGCCACCAATAGCTAAAAAAATACCGAAAGCATTACAGGTTCATAACGATACCCGAATCGATAATTATTATTGGTTGAACGATAAGGAAAACCCCGAAACCATAGCGTATTTAAATGCAGAAAACGCATACACAAAACAGATGATGCAGCATACGGAAGGTTTTCAAAAGGATTTATTTGAAGAAATGAAGGCGCGCATTAAAGAAGACGATACCAGCGTACCTTACAAGCTTAATGGCTATTGGTACATTACGCGTTTTGAAAAAGGCAGCGATTACCCCATTTATGCCAGAAAAAAGGAAAGTTTAGAAGCGGAAGAGGAAATTTTATTCGACTGCAACCGCATGGCCCAAGGTTTAGCCTATTTTAATTTAGGAAGCATTGCCATTAGCCCAAATAATAAATTGGCAGCGTTTTCAACCGATACGGTAAGCAGACGCCAATACACCATTCAAATTAAAAATCTGGAAACAGCGGAGGTTTACGCCGATAAAATTTTAAATACCACGGGAAGCGTAACTTGGGCAAACGATAACAAAACCTTATTTTATGCCATGAAAGACGAGGTTACACTGCGCTCTTTTAAAATCTTTAAACATAAACTGCACACCGAAACAAACGAGGATATCGAGGTTTTCCATGAAACTGACGACACCTTCAACACCTTTGTTTATAAATCGAAATCCAGAAAATACATCATTATAGGGTCTTCGAGTACGTTGAGTTCGGAATACCGCATTTTAAATGCCGATACGCCTGACGGTGATTTCAAAATATTTCAAAAAAGAATTACGGATTTAGAATATAACATTGCACACTTTAACGATGCCTTTTATATCATTTCAAACATTGATAAAGCCACTAATTTCAAGCTTTCAAAGACAAGTTCAACCACCACGGAAAAAGAATTTTGGGAAGATGTTATACCGCACAGAAAAAACGTTTTAATTGAAGATATTGAAATTTTTAAAAACTTTTTAGTGGTTAACGAACGCGAAAATGGACTCAATAAACTTCGTATTATTAAATGGGATGGGAGTGAAGATTATTATTTGCCGTTCAATTCAGAAACCTACACCACTTATATTGGCACCAACCCGGATTTTAACAGTGATACTCTACGTTACGGATATAGTGGACTAACGCATCCGAATGCTATTATTGATTATAATCTAAAAACCAAACAAAGCGAAATAAAAAAAGAACAAGCTGTTTTGGGTGGTAATTTTAAAAAAGAAAATTACAAATCCCAGCGCCTTTGGGCAACGGCAAGAGATGGTGTAAAAATACCCATATCGTTGGTTTATAAAAAAGGGGTAAAGTTAAACGGTAAAAACCCGTTATTGCAATACGCTTATGGCTCTTACGGTTCTACAATCGACCCTTCTTTTTCAACGATACGCTTGAGTTTATTGGATCGTGGATTTATTTACGCCATAACGCACATCCGCGGTGGAGAGTATTTGGGAAGGGATTGGTACGAAAACGGGAAACTGTTGACCAAAAAAAACACATTCACAGATTTTATTGATTGCTCTAAATATTTAATCGAGCAAAAATATACTTCCAGCAAACACCTTTACGCTTACGGTGGTTCGGCAGGTGGTTTGTTGATGGGCGCTATAATAAACATGAACCCAGAATTGTACAACGGTATTTTAGCAGCGGTTCCGTTTGTTGACGTCGTTACTACCATGCTCGATGATACCATTCCGTTAACCACCGGAGAATACGATGAATGGGGAAACCCAAATGAAAAAGAATTTTATAATTACATGAAATCCTATTCACCGTATGATAATGTAGAAGCCAAACACTATCCGAACATGTTGGTAACAACAGGTTTGCACGATTCGCAGGTGCAATATTGGGAACCCGCAAAATGGGTCGCGAAATTAAGGGAATTAAAAAAAGACCATAACAAATTATTATTGCACACCGATATGGATTCTGGCCATGGTGGTGCTTCGGGGCGCTTTGAAAGCCTAAAGGAAGTAGCCTTAGAGTATGCTTTTATTTTAGATTTAGAAGGAATTAGTGCATAACAAAAAAATTGCTTATTTTTGCCAAGTTTTAAGTTACAAATATTTTTAGTAATATTGAGTAGCTTTTAAAAAGCATTTATGAAACAAAACAATCAGGTTTTTGATAATGTATTAGACTTAATAGGCAACACACCGCTTATTAGACTTAATAAAATCACATCAAAATTTAAAGGCAACTTTTTTGCTAAAGTAGAAGCTTTTAATCCAGGTCATTCTTCAAAGGATAGAATAGCATTACACATTATAGAAGAAGCAGAACGAAAAGGAATTCTTAACCCAGGTGATACCATCATTGAAACTACTTCGGGCAATACAGGTTTTAGTATCGCCATGGTTAGTATCATTAAGGGCTACGATTGTGTTTTGGCAGTAAGTTCTAAATCGTCGGCAGATAAAATAGACATGCTCAAAACCATGGGCGCCAAGGTTTATGTTTGTCCCGCGCACGTTAGCGCAGACGATCCAAGATCGTATTACCAAGTCGCTAAACGTTTGCACGAAGAAATTAAAGGTTCGGTTTATATCAATCAGTATTTCAATGAATTGAATATTGATGCACACTACCTTTCTACCGGTCCGGAAATTTGGAATCAAACCGAAGGCAAAATCACACACTTGGTGGCGTGTAGTGGTACTGGTGGAACCATTTCCGGAACAGCTAAGTATTTAAAGGCGCAAAACCCAAACATTAAAGTTATTGGTGTTGATGCTTTTGGATCCGTGCTTAAAAAATACCACGAAACCAGAGAGTTCGACGAAAAAGAAATTTATCCGTACAGAATTGAAGGTTTGGGCAAAAATTTAATTCCAACCGCAACAGATTTCGATACCATTGATGAGTTTGTTAAAGTAACCGATGAAGAAAGTGCGCACACTGCAAGATTAATTGCAAAAACCGAAGGGTTGTTTGTGGGCTATACTTCTGGAGCTGCCATGCAAGCGGTTGCTCAATTGGATGAAATTGGCGAATTTAATGAAAACGACAATGTTGTTATTATATTTCCAGATCACGGATCGCGCTATATGAGTAAGGTTTACAGTGATAAATGGATGAACGAACAAGGCTTTTTTGATAGTGTTAACCACGAAACGGAAAAAACGGTTCAATACATAAAATAATGAACATAAAATATATACTAAAAAGAGCTTTATTTTTAAAATAAGGCTCTTTTTTTGGTTTAATATCAATCAAGAAATGATATAATGAATAATTGAACCTTAAAAATTATGTTCAAACAATTTAAATATTTAATTTTGCAGCAACTAACTAAAGAACTAAAAGCGTACATCTGCACAATTAAAGTGTTACACATGTTTGTTTTTTCATAGCAAAAAAGATTTATAATAAATGAAAGATTTATTCGAAAAGATTTACAAGGATAAAGGTCCGTTAGGTAAATGGGCATCTCAAGCTGAAGGGTATTTTGTATTTCCAAAATTAGAAGGAGAGATTTCAAATCGCATGAAGTTCCAGGGGAAAGATGTCATCACTTGGAGTATCAACGATTATTTAGGCTTGGCAAACCACCCCGAAGTTCGAAAAGTGGATGCACAAGCAGCAGCAGATTACGGTTCGGCTTATCCTATGGGAGCAAGAATGATGTCTGGTCACACAGATTTGCACGAAAAACTTCAAGATGAATTGGCTGAATTCGTTAATAAAGAAGCGGCTTATCTTTTAAATTTTGGTTATCAAGGCATGGTATCTACCATTGATGCTTTAGTTGCTAAAGATGATATTATAGTTTACGATGTCGATGCACACGCCTGTATTATTGATGGGGTACGTTTACACATGGGTAAACGTTTTACATATAAGCATAACGATGTTGAAAGTTTAGAAAAAAACTTAGAGCGCGCTACCAAAATGGCCGAACAAACCGGTGGCGGTATTTTGGTTATTTCCGAAGGAGTATTTGGAATGCGCGGGGAACAAGGGCGTTTAAAAGAGATAGTAGCACTTAAAAAGAAATATAACTTCAGGTTTTTTGTTGATGATGCCCATGGTTTCGGGACATTAGGAAAAACAGGCGCCGGAGCAGGAGAGGAGCAAGGCGTTCAAGACGGGATTGACGTGTATTTTGCAACATTCGCAAAATCTATGGCGAGTACGGGCGCTTTTATTGCCGCCGACCAAGAAATTATTGATTATTTAAAATACAATTTGCGCTCTCAAATGTTTGCTAAATCACTTCAAATGCAGTTAGTGGTTGGGGCATTAAAACGTTTGGAAATGCTAAAAACAATGCCAGAGTTAAAACAGGATTTATGGACTATTGTTAACGCCTTACAATCTGGATTAAAAGCACGTGGTTTCGATATTGGTACAACTCAAAGTTGCGTTACCCCAGTGTATTTAAAAGGTAGTATTCCAGAGGCTATGGCGTTGGTTAGAGACTTGCGTGAAAATTACGGAATATTCTGTTCTATAGTGGTTTACCCGGTGATACCTAAAGGATTGATTTTACTTAGAATGATTCCTACGGCAACACATACTTTAAAAGATGTTGAAGAAACCTTAGATGCTTTTGATGCGATTAGAGACCGATTGGAAAACGGAACGTACAAGCGTTTATCGGCAGCGGTAATGGCGGCCATGGGCGAGTAATTACAACGTATTTAGAATATAAAAAAATCCGATTCATTAAAATGAATCGGATTTTTCTTTTAACGTAGAATCGTCTGTTTTTTTTTGTGCTTAAAAGCGATATCTTTTACAAGATGTCTTTTCTAAATGTACATCGTCTTTTATGGGTTACGGGCTTAAAGTTTTTCCAAAGTTTATGGATAGCTTCATTGTCATCCAGTTCAGGTCCTCTAACGCATAACTCAATACCTTTCTCCTTAAAGGTTTTATAAAATTCTTCAAAAATAATAGCCGTAATACCTTTGTTTTGATATTCTGGTAAAACCCCGATTAAATAAAAAGTTACGGTTTTAGCATGCTTTTTAGCGTGCAATAAGTGCTTTATTCCAAAAGGGAATAATTTACCCTTCATTTTTTGTAAAGCTTCAGCGTACGAGGGTGTTACAATGCCAAAACCAATCAATTTGTCATCTTTGTCCAATACAAACTTCACGTATTCCGGATTTAAAAAACCAATAAACTTCTTTTTAAAATACGCTTTTTGCTCGTGGTTGATTTCTACAAAGGAAGAAAGTGTTGCGTGCGATTTTGAGAAAACCTCAAACATTTCATCGGTATAAGGCATAATATCCTTATTCTTTGTAAAATTCAAAGCCTTTAATTTGTAGCGTCTTTTTATTAAATCTTGGATTTTCGAGAAATACTCAGGAAGAATATTTTTAAACTCCATTTTGTTCTCAGAGTAGGTTTTTGCAACCTCAAAACCTAGTTTTTCAAAATGTGTCGCATAATACGGGTGGTTGTGCCATGTAATCATGCTGCCTATTTCATCAAAGCCATGCGTTAGCACGCCAACCTTATCCAAATTGGAAAACCCTACAGGGCCTTCGATAAATTCTAAATTATTGGCCTTTCCAATTTCATTGACTTTTTCCAACAGTTTTTTAGTCACCTCAATATCGTCAATAACATCAAACCATCCAAAGCGCATTTTCTTTTGGTTTTGTTTGTTGACCTCTATCCAGTTGATAATACAAGCAATTCTGCCAACAATCTCATTGTCTTTATAAGCTAAAAAAAAGCGCGCATCGGCATCGTTAAATGCTGGATTTACATTTTTATTTAATGTTCTTACTTCTTCTGAAATGATAGGAGGTACCCAGTATTTCGAGTCTTTATAAAGCTTAAAAGGAAACTTTACGAAAGTTTTTAGGCCTTTTTTGGTGGTTACTTCTTTAAGTGTAATCATATATTATTAACGAAAAATCTTGACTGTTTTAATTATCAAAATCGGTATCTCTTCTTTTTTGCTTTTTCTTTGATTCTGCAGCGTCTTTATTTTTGACTTTTTTGTTTCTTCTTGATTTTCTTTCTAATTCATCTTCGGCGGAATTGCCGTTGTCAATTTCTTTGTCCTTATGAAAATCCAATCTGTACGACGCCCCTAAGTTAACGCTAAAAACAGATGGTGTGTCTTTGGTGTTAAAGGTAAGGGCAGTATCCAGCTGAAAGTCCTTCCCCCATAAATAAGCGCCCCCAAATCTAAACAAATTATCGGCATAAAAATCACTTTTAATACCTTGTGCCTCCCCAAATATTACCCATTTTGGGCTAAAGGAATGCGTTAGGGTTAGTATGTATTGAAAATCGGACTGATCTGTGCCAATTCTATCTTTAATTAAATTAATTACCATAACCCAACCGCCGGCAAAATTATTTTGGGTGGCCACCATAACTTTAGGGCTAAAACCTTCAATTCCGGGGGCTGTGTATGGGTTTTGCTTGGTGTCGTAATTTGCGCCCAAATAAACTGAAACAGCTGGAATTAACGAGCTCCATTTAAAGCGATTATTAGCTTTCCAGCTATATAAATTAGGCTTGTCGTTCTCGGAATTTTTATAAGGGTCATAAATCAAATATTTTGCACCAACACTTACAAATTTAAAATTTGAACGCGCATCTTCAGCTGCTAAATTAGAGGTGTATGTTTTGGTGTCGTTTTGATACGTGCCTTCCACATTTAACTCCAGTTCTTCCCAAAGCAAGCCGTATCGTGCTGCAAAATCCACTCCAAAACCAGAAACTTCAAAAGCCATAGCGGGCGTTCTTTTTTCTTTTATGATATATGGGCCAACTTCAAATTGCGCAACGTTTGTTCCCACAGAAAATGCACTACGTGAAACACCTGGTCGGTTGGAGTTAATAACATCTGTATATTGACTAAAAGCCTGTGTGCTAACTAAGCTTAGTAGTAAAATTAAGGTAGATTTGATTGGGTTCATAATGAATGTTTTGTAAAATATCTATAATTTATAGTTATGTAATACTTTCACTAATTATTATATAGGATGCTCAAATATAGATATTTTATACTTTTTTTATCATTTTTAAGGGTTTTTTAAATGTTTAGAATCGTATTTTTGTATAAATTTTTAAAAAAAGTCTATAATGGGTTTATTAAGAACCATACTTATTATTGTGTTGGTATATTATGGCATTAAAGTTCTTTCTAGAATATTTGCACCTTTTTTGATTAAATATGCCGCTAAAAAAGCCGAAAAACAATTTGGTGAACAATTTGGGCAATTCAGAGGAAAACAAGGACAAGAAAAGCCAATACGCGAAGGCGAAGTGACTATTGATAAAATGCCAAACACTAAAGCATCAAATAAAAAAGTGGGCGATTATGTGGATTTTGAAGAAATAGAATAATCTTCTTTTGCCATTTTCGTACAGACCGAAATCTTAACAATTAAATTTTGATTCTTTTAGGTTAAGTATATCTCGAAAATAATAGTTAATTTCACAACCATTGTTTTTAACACATTTTCATGCAATTTTCATTTAAAAAAACACTTCCGCACTTACTTGTTTTAGTAGGTTTTGTAATACTTTCTTTAGCTTATTTTAGCCCTGTTTTAAAAGGGAAACAGATTTTTCAAAGCGATATCGTGCAATATATTGGCATGAGTAAACAGCAAAAGGATTTTCGTGCTGAAACCGGAGAGGAAACCTATTGGACAAATAGTGCATTCAGTGGGATGCCAACTTATCAATTGGGTGCGAAGTATCCGCATAACTATATTAAAAAATTAGACTTGGCCTTGCGGTTTTTACCCCGACCGGCCGACTATTTATTTCTGTATTTGTTGAGTTTTTATGTACTTTTACTCGTTTTAAAAGTCGATTTTAAGCTCGCCGCCATTGGTGCTTTGGCCTTTGGGTTTTCAACGTATTTAATCATCATTCTTGGGGTTGGACATAATAGTAAAGCACACGCCATTGCTTACATGCCGTTGGTTTTAAGCGGTATTCTGCTCACGTTCCAACGAAAATACATAACTGGTTTTTTACTCACCGTTGTCGCTATGGGTTTGGAAATTGTGGCAAACCATTTTCAAATGACCTATTATTTAATGCTATTGGTTATCGTATTGGGAATCGCTTATTTAATCGATGCTTATAAAAAGAAGATATTGCCGCATTACTTTAAATCTGTCGGTATTTTATTTGCTGCGGTTTTTTTGTCGATTGCATTAAATGCGACCGGGATTCTGGCCACTAAAGAATATGTAAAAGAAAGCACACGTGGTAAAAGTGAATTGACCATTAATCCCGATGGCACGCCAAAAGAGGCAACTTCAGGTTTGGATAGAGACTATATTACCCAGTTTAGTTACGGGATTTTAGAAACGTTTAATCTTTACATTCCGCGTTTTATGGGTGGCGGAAACGGTGAGAACCTCGGGAAAGACTCCGCTACTTACGAGGCTTACAGGAAATTAGGCGCATCGCCAACACAGGCTTTACAAGAATCGAAGCGCGCGCCCATGTATTGGGGCAATCAACCCATTGTTGAGGCTCCGGCTTACATAGGGGCCGTTGTTTTGTTTTTGTTTGTATTTGCCTTATTTCTGGTAAAAGGCCGCTTAAAATGGTGGCTCGTTGGCGGTACCATACTATCGCTATTGTTATCCTATGGAAAGAATTTAGGGTTTTTAACGGACTTTTTTATTGATTACGTGCCGCTTTACAACAAATTTAGAGCCGTAAGTTCCATTCAAGTTATTTTAGAATTGTGCATTCCGGTTTTAGCGATTTTCGGATTAGTTAAATTATTTAACGATTTTGAAAAGAAAGAAGAGAAACTAAAAGCTTTAAAGTTTTCGGCAATGATAACCGGTGGTGTAGCTATTCTGTTTCTGTTGTTTAAATCATCCTTCGATTTTGCTGGCGTAAACGATGGGTTTTACCGCCAAAATTACGGTCAGGCATTTATTGATGCGATCAAATCCGATAGAAAGGCGATTTTCACCCAAGATACCATGAGAACGCTGATTTTGGTGCTGCTATCTGCTGGTGTTATTTGGGCTTTTTTAAAAGACAAGCTAAAGGAAAAATGGGCTATGGTGGCGTTTGCTGCACTTATTCTTTTTGATTTAGTAGGTGTTGATAGGCGCTATGTAAACAACGATAATTTTGTTTCGGCAATGCAGGTTAATCAACCTTTCACTAAAAGCGAGGCCGATAAGGAAATACTAAAAGACACAACACATTTTAGGGTGTTGGATTTGGTTTCTGGGCAGTCAAAACCATCGTATTACCACAATTCATTAAGCGGTTATCACGCTGCAGGGTTGAAACGTTACAGAGAGGTTTCCGATTGGTATATTTCACAAAACAACATCAATGTGCTTAATATGTTAAACACAAAGTACATTATTGTTCAAGACGATAACGGTAATCCTGTGCCTTACACCAACGAAGAAGCCAACGGAAATGCGTGGTTTGTAAAAACCTTAGAACGCGTTAATTCTGCAAATGAGGAAATTAACGCATTAGATAGTTTAGATAATAAGAATAAAGCAATTTACACCTATGTTAACAAGCCGAAAGATTTGTTGAAAGAAAGTAGGGCTTATAACTCCTTTGATGTTGATTCTCTAGCTTCAATTGAATTGATTGAAAACAAACCGAATTATCTAAAATACGAGTCAAATAATTCAAATGATGGGTTTGCAGTATTTTCCGAGGTGTACTACGGTAACGGTTGGAAAACATTTATTGATGGAAAGGAAGCAGCGCACATGCGTGTAAATTACACGTTGCGAGGCATGGAGATTCCAGCAGGCAAACACATAATTGAGTTTAGTTTCGATCCAGATGTTGTTAAAACAGGTAGTAAAATTGCATTGGCAAGTTCCGTCCTTTTTGGATTATTGCTTTTGGCTGGTTTGTTTTATGAATTTAAAAAGAAATAGTTTGTCATTCCTGCAAAGGCAGGAATCTTTAAAATTGAAACTAAATTAAAAATGGATTCCCTTCTTTGAGGGAATGACAAAGATGGCAAAAAGAAAAGTACTCATCATAACCTATTATTGGCCACCATCAGGTGGTCCGGGTGTTCAGCGTTGGTTAAAGTTTGTTAAATACTTGCCAGAATATCAAGTGGAGCCTATTGTTTATATTCCGGAAAACCCAAATTATCCTTTGGTAGATGAAAGTTTAATTGATGAAGTTTCAGAAGACTTAACGATACTAAAACACCCCATAAAGGAACCTTATAAATTAGCTGGGTTGTTTTCCAAAAAGGCATCAAAAACCATTAGTAAGGGGATTATTTCTGAGAAAAATAAGCAAAGTTTTATTGAAAGAGTGATGCTTTACATCCGTGGTAACTTTTTTATTCCAGATGCTCGTAAAAACTGGGTAAAGCCTTCAGTAGCTTATCTTTCGAATTATATCTCTGAAAACAATATAAGTACCGTGATCACTACCGGTCCGCCACACAGCTTGCATCTTATTGGGTTGCAATTAAAAGAAAAACTAGGGGTAAAGTGGTTGGCAGATTTTAGAGACCCGTGGACTACGATTGGTTATCACAAACAACTAAAGCTAACTAAAAGCGCACAACAAAAACATAAAACGCTTGAAAAAAAAGTTCTTAATGCTGCCGATCAAATTATTGTGACCAGTTCGGTGACTAAAAAAGAATTTAAAAGCCATACCACAAAGCCTATCGAGGTGATTACAAATGGGTACGATTATGAGTCCGTTGGAAAGGTTGAGTTGGATACTGTTTTTTCAATGGCGCATATTGGGTCGTTATTATCCAAAAGAAACCCCAAAGTTCTTTGGCAGGTTTTAAGCGATTTAATTAAAACGAATGATGGTTTTGCTAAAGATTTTCAACTTAATTTTGTTGGTGCAGTTAGCGAAGATGTGCTTCGTTCAATCGAAAAAAATAATTTAAGTGATTATACAAATAATGTGGGTTATGTTTCACACAATGAATCGATTAAATTTCAAAAAAAATCACAAGTATTGTTGTTGATTGAGATTGATTCAGAAGACACTAAATCAATTATTCCTGGTAAATTATTTGAATATATGGTTTCAAACCGACCTATTTTAGCCTTGGGACCAAACGGGTCGGATGTCGAAAAAATCATAAAAGAAACCAATACCGGCAACTACTTTTATTACGATGATTATGAATCGTTAAAAACAACTATATTAACACATTATAAAGCCTATAAAAACAACGCATTACAGTCGCATGCCATTAGCTTGCAAAAATATAGCAGAAAATCGTTAACCGCATCTTTATCTAAATTATTATAATGGGCATTGTTGCAACGCAATCTTTTAAAAACATCATATCCACGTATTTGGGTTTTTTTGTTGGTGCAATAAATACCTTGTTTCTGTACACCGAGTTTTTAAGCGACGAATACTATGGTATGGTAGGCTACATGCTGTCTTTGGCCTATGTTATTATGCCGTTAATGGCCTTTGGCGTGCACAACACTTTGGTGAAATTTTATACCTCATTTAAAACACGCGTGTCGTTAAATAGCTTTTTGACTTTAATGTTGTTTTTGCCTTTGTTGATTATTTTTCCGCTCATTATCATTACACATTTTAGTTACGACATGATTGGGGGATTTTTATCGACTGAAAACCCCATCATAGAAAATTATTTGTGGCATACGGTATTTATCGCCATTTCTTTAGCGTATTTTGAAGTGTTTTTTGCGTGGACCAAAGTGCAAATGCAAACCGTGTTTGGTAATTTTATGAAAGAAGTGTTCCATCGTGTTGGTACTATGATTTTACTATTCTGTTTGTATTTTAACGTGGTTGATGTAGAGCAGTTTATGGTGGGATTGGTAGTTGTTTATGTATTGCGAATGCTTGTGATGAAGTTGTACGCATTCAGTATTAAGCTCCCTGTTATCATCTTTAAAAAAGTTGCTTATTTAAGCCCTATTTTAAAATATTCGTTTTTAATCATTATTGCGGGTTCCATCGCTACGATTCTGTTGGATATTGATAAAGTAATGTTGGGGCATTATATTCCAATCGAGCAAATTGCATATTACAACGTGGCTATTTTTATTGCCGCCGTTATTGCGGTGCCGCAACGCTCAATGCATCAAATATTGTTGCCATTATCGGCCAAATATTTAAACGAAAGGGATTTTGATTCCTTAAAGGATTTATACAAACGAAGTTCGCTAAACCTGTTTATTGTTAGCGGATTTATCTTTTTGTTAATTGTGCTCAATATCAATCAGCTTTACAACATCATTCCAGAAGAATTCAACAATGGATTATTTGTGGTTTTTATAATCAGCGTTTCTAAATTATATGACGCCATTTTAGGAAGCAATAATGCTATTTTGTTCAATAGCGATTATTACAGAATGGTGTTGTTTTTCGGGGTGATCTTGGTAATTGTAATGATTCTTTTGAACATCCTTTTTATACCGCTTTACGGTATTAATGGCGCCGCATTAGCTACCTTTTTAGCTGTATTTTTATATAACACCATTAAGCTGTTTTTTGTTTACAGAAAATTTAAAATGCTGCCTTTTAGTGCAAATACTTTAAAAATAGGAATGTGTATTCTTATTGGGGTATTACTGTTTTATTTCTGGGATTTTTCTTTTCACCCAATCCTTAACATCGTTTTAAAGACGGCAGTTATCACCGTTTTATACGGTCTCGTTATTTATTTGTTTAAGTTTTCGGAAAACATCACTGAGCTTATTGATAAAGTAATACAACGTAAATAAATTCAGCACAGGCAAGCTCAGGTTGACGTAAATTTTGCCATTTAGATAGACTCTAGTTCAACCATCAATTTGCAATGCATGGTTTCGCAATTTTTTAAACATGGGGTTTCATTGAAAAAAGAAAACCCCACGAATTTGCTTTGAGGCAAACTTATCGTGGGGCTTTCCAACTAACCAACCAAAATTGTTATGATCTTCTTCTCGAAGTCGATCTTGTATTTTTATTACTAGAGTTACTTCTGCTTTGTGTTGCTCTTGGTTTACTTTTTGTAGACCTTGAAACGGTTCTTTGTGTCGTTTTCGGTTTACTCGTTCTAGTTACTGTACGTTGCGCAGTTCTAGGTTTGTTTTGAGTAGTTCTTGTAGCTACACGTTGTGTATTTCTAGTTGTTTTCTCTCTTTTACTATATGTACGAGTATTTGCGTTATTTGGTTTTCTGGTAACCGAAGTATTTCTAGTTCTGGTTACTGTTCTGGTATTATTTACATTTGGTCTTGTAGTTCTAGTAACGCTTTCTCTGGTTCTTTTATTATCATTTGCACGTGTATTGGTTCTAGTTGTACTTGTTCTAGCATCATCACGTCTTGTCGATGTTCTTCTATTAACGTTTTCAGAATTAGCTCTAGTATTTCTGTTTACGGTCGAAGTATTATTTCGTCTTGACGCATTTACTTGAGCCACATCTCGTCTAGAATTGGCACGTCTGTTTATTTCTGTTTTATTTCTAGTGCTTCGGTTAACCGTTGCATAATTTCTATTTCTATAAACTTTATGTCCACGTCTTGTGGCAATAGCGGTTCTTGGTCTGTAGTTGTTATAAAACGGTCTGCTGTACGTGTATCGAACCGGGTTGTAATATTGTCTATAAGGTCTGTTGTAAACTACGCAGTAATCGTAAGCCGGAACACTGTAATACCTGTGCCAAGGTTTGTAAACATAATGCCTGTTATAAATGTTTATAAATCCAGAAAAATGTGAGTAGCGGTTGTAACGGTTATAATGCACATATAAACCACCAACACGCGAAATATAACCATGTCTGTTGTAGTGAATATTTACATTACCAACTTGACTTACACGTCCGTAGTAATCATAATAAATTGGGGTGTTTTCTATTTGAATAATGGCACCGTACTCATCGTATTGCACGTAAGCGTTGTAATCGTAACCCGAATTAAAACTGATGCTAACATTTGGCGAACCAATAGACACGCCCAAACGCGAGTTGCCTCTTAAAATATTAAAATCGAATTGCCCATCGCGGAACACCGAAAACTCAATACCATCTTCTACAAAAATGAAAGAATTGCCATAACCTCCATAATAAGTTGCTGTTGAATTTGCTGTGGCGTTGGTTGTGGTTGCGGTAGCAGTAAACCCTGAAAGGACCAAACCTGCTAATAAGAATATAAATTTTTTCATAATTGTGTGTTTTAATTGTGTTACGCTTATGTATTTACAAACAACGTGCCAAAAAACGGGAACGTATTCTAAAGCCTTTAAAATCAACGAACAATGGTTGATAACTTATTTTTAAGTTGAAATGGAATTGATTGGTTTTGTACGAAAAATTTATGAAATATGTAATATATTGGGTGTCAAATAATAAATTTATTTTGTGTCGATTCATATAATCGTAATAAAAAAACTCGAAACCTTATAAGATCTCTAGTTTCTTCTTCATCAACTTCAACAAATACCTATTAGCAACTGCCAAAAAAGTATTTGTATTAAACAGCAAAAATAAAGTAACTTTCAAAACTCAATTCGGCTAATGTAGAAAACATATAAAATCATAGTAATGAAAAATTTAGACAGAAGAAGTTTTATTAAAAAAACATCGCTTACAGGTGTTGCCTTGGGTTTAGGGAGCATGTTGCCTGCTTACCCAAGCAACCACCCATTTTTTGACCACGAGGGAAAATATATGGGCGGATTTGCGGCACCAAAATTAAATAAAGTACGCGTTGCCTTAATTGGTGTTGGTGCGCGTGGTAGTAGTCATGCCGCACAATTAGCAACTATTGAGGGTACGGAAATAGTGGCTATAAGCGATTTGTATGAAGATTATGCTAACCGATCGGCAAAAAAATGTAAAGCCATAGGAAACGGAGAGCGCCATAAAAACATTGCCCTTTACTATGGTGGCGAAGATAAATGGAGAACCATGCTTGATGAAATAAAACCAGACGCTGTTTTTATTTCAACAAACTGGAAAAACCATGCACCAATGGCTATTGAGGCAATGAAAAAAGGCGCGCATGCCTTTGTAGAAGTGCCAATTGCGGTAACTTTAGAAGAAATGTGGGATATTGTGTTTACCTCCGAGCAGACCCAAAAGCACTGTATGATGTTGGAAAATGTGAATTACGGAAGAGACGAGCTTTTGTATTTAAACATGTGCAGACAAGGTGTTATTGGCGATATTCTACACGGTGAAGCTTCTTATATACACGAATTAAGATTCCAAATGGAAGAGCAGGAAAGAGGTACGGGGTCCTGGCGAACGCCTCATTATGCCAAAAGAAACGGCAACCTTTATCCAACACATGGTTTAGGTCCTGTGGCGCAATATATGAATCTGGCTAGAGGTGAAGATAATTTTAATAGTTTGGTATCGTTTTCAACACCTTCTTTGGGTAGAAAACAGTATGCTGAAAAAAATTATCCAGCAGACCATAAATGGAATAAGCTGGATTATAAAGGGGGCGATTTAAATACATCGATTATAAAAACCACTTTAGGCAGAACCATCATGGTGCAATGGGACGAAACCAGTCCGAGACCCTATTCGCGTCATAATTTAGTGCAAGGCACCAAAGGCACTTTAGCTGGTTTCCCAACGCGAGTAGCTTTAGAAGGTGGTATAGAAGGTGCCACCAAAGACCACCATAGTTGGGCTCAAGGTGAGCAATTAGAAAAAATTTACGAAAAATACGAGCACCCATTATATAAGCGCGTTGGTGAGTTAGCTAAAAAAATGGGAGGCCATGGCGGCATGGATTTTATGATGCTATTCAGGGCTATTGAATGTTTACGTAACGGCGAACCATTAGACCAAAATGTTTACGAAGGTTGCCATTGGAGTGCTGTAGCGCCTTTAAGTGAAAGATCGGTTGCTCAAGGTGGTGCACCTCAAGTCTTTCCGGATTTTACCAGAGGAAAATGGAAAACCACCGAGCCACTTGCTATATTAAAATAATGCATTTTCAATATTAATAAAAAACCCCCTTAGCCATAATGGCTAAGGGGGTTTTTCAATTTATGAGCAAAAAAAGGCTTTAATGCTTTCTCTTTTTTTGCTTTTTTACTTTACCATTCTGTTTGTAATAGTAGTAATTGTCATCGTTATCATCATAATCATTGTCATACCAATCGTCCTCGTCATAATCTCTATCTCCGTGGTTATGGTCCATATTACAACTGCTTACACCACAAATATTACAGCTATTACTAAAACGATTTACTTGTCCTCGGGTAAAAACAATTTCTCCCCAGTGGTTGTACTTTACTCTTAAACCACCAACTTGGGTTAAAGTGCCATTACGTTTATAGCTCATATAAATGGAGCCTACTCGTTTAAGCTTGCCATATCTATCGTAGTTTAAAAACAAATTGCCAATGCGCCTTACTTTGCCATCTCTATCATGAGAGATAGAAACCCCTCTATTTCGATATCTTTTAGATGTGTACTTAAAACGTTTACCAGGTGTCCCATAAGTAATGTTCACACTACTTCTTTTAGAAGCCCGTGTTTTGTAATACGAATCGTTATAAAAAGTGTCTTCGTAATTTGTATTAAAATCAAAACTTCCGTCAGGAAAAACTAAAAATTCGATACCGCGTTCAACAAACATAATAGGTTGCGCGTAACGATAGCGTTTTGTTTTATCTAACTTGGTTTTTTGTTTTTGGTGGTTTAGCTCTGTTGCTGATACTGTTGTTAATCCTATTAACAAGCCTGTAAATAATAGTAATAATCTTTTCATAATCATATAGGATTTAATTTCTGCCTACTCTTTAGCTTTTCGGCTTACGCTATTTACTTTATGGTTTTCAATTAATGTGCCAAAATCGTAAGTTTCTCATTGTCAGGTTTTTAGTATTCTGTATTTGTAATTACTTTTTTTTACTTTTATAGAAACCAATCATTTTAATGGAAAAGCAATACGAAACTTGCAAAAACTGTGAAGAAAATTTTGAAGAAGGCTTTGCTTTTTGCCCGCATTGTGGACAAAAAGCAAAAGACGAGCTTACCATTGGTGTTTTGTTCTACAATACTATAACCAACTATTTTTCGTTCGACGCACGTTTTTTTAAAAGTTTTTTGCCGTTGCTTTTAAAACCAGGTTATTTGGCAAGCAAATTTATTGGTGGTAAACGCTTACAGTATTTACATCCGGCACAACTCTATTTGTTTATTTCGGTAGTGTTTTTCTTTTTATTGACTGTAGTTGTGGTAAGAGATACAGTTGAAGAGTTAGATACGGCACTAAAGAAAACATTGGAAAAGCCAATAATTTCTGATAGTGCAAAAGTAAAAGCGAAAAAGGTCCTGGATTCTGTAAAACTAGATAGTATTTTAATGCCATTAAAGGAAAAAGGACTAACTGGAATAGATGAAAATCAAGTAAAACTATTGGATTCTTTAATAAAAAAAGAAGCAAATGGAAAGAAGAACTATGGAACATCATTTGATTTTAATACCAAAGAAGTTGATTCGCTAATAGCAGCAAACGCTACCAATGATACTATTTTTAAGGCTATGGGAATGAATGATGACGCAGGATTTATTAAAAGAAAGTTTTACGAGCAAAGCCTTAAGTTTTATAAACAGCGCAATGGCGGACAAATAATGCAAGCTGCCATTGATACCATACCCATTTCACTGTTTGTTCTCTTGCCCATTTTCGCATTGATTTTAAAATTGTTGTTTTTCAACCGAGGCACTTATGCCCATCATTTAGTGTTTAGTTTTTATTTCTTTTCGTTTTTGTTTACCGTGTTTAGCATTTTGCTCATCTTTAATTATATATGGGATTTGCCCGATTGGATAGATTTTTTAATCACGTTGTCGACCTATTTTTATCTATTAATGGCCATAAAGCATTTTTATCAACAGGGTTGGTTTTTAAGCTTATTTAAGTCTGGATTGGCTTCTTTTATTTATTTAATGATTGTTATTCCTGTTGCCATAGTTATTATATTTTTCGTAGGATTTTTGTTTTATTAAACGCTTTAAAATTTCTTGTTAATAAGGTTTTTGTGAGTAATAATATATTTTGACGCTTTATTAAGTGCTTGATATTTAGTATATTGAATCGTATTAATCCTAAAACATTTAATTATGAAAAATTTTACCAACCTCATTTCTTTTTGTTTTATTACCTTGTTATTAGTTTCCTGTAGTACCCGAGCTGCTTATCTTGCTCGTGAAGAAAGCAGTAGCTTTTCATCATCTGGAGTTGCGCTAGCGCCTAATACTTCAAAATCAGCCACCACAAGTAAAGCCTCTGCTTCCAATAGCTTAAGGGCTTCCAATTCTAACTCGACATCGGGTTTTCTCATTGGCATTTATTTTACCGATTTAACCTTAAGTGAAGACTTTGAGCTTCAACCAGAAATAGATTTTCTTCTGGTTAAGAATTTGAATGAAATTCAAGCTCCTATTTTAGTAAAATATAATGTTGCTGATGCTTTTAGCCTTTTAGCAGGACCAAATCTAGGCTTCTTATTGGATGCTCCAAACGGATGGAAGTCTTTTAATTTTGGAGTTGATTTTGGTGCAGCTTATGATATTGATGAAAAATTCAATGTTAATGCCAGGTACGATTTAGGATTAACTAACTTGTTGAAAAACCCAGGAGGAAACTCCGTGAAATTAAGAGGAATTCAAGTTGGGCTAGGGTATAAGTTTTAATATTTTCTAAATTTTCAAGGAAAGGAAAAGTGCTTGTTGCAAATGAGTGCTTTTCTTTTTTATTATAGTTTATCCTTTAAATACTTAGCGGTTTCTGAAGTTTTAATTTTTATAATTTCCTCAGGAGTGCCTGCCGCAACTAATTTTCCACCGGTTTCGCCGCCATTTGGCCCTAAATCAATAATATGGTCGGCACACTTAATAAGCTCTAAATTATGTTCAACAACAATAATCGAGTGTCCTTTTTCAATCAGCGCATTAAACGATTTTAAAAGTTTTTGAATATCATGAAAATGCAATCCCGTTGTGGGTTCATCAAAAATAAAAAGAGCTTTTTCCTTTGTGTTTCCTTTGCCTAAAAACGAAGCGAGTTTTATACGCTGTGCTTCGCCACCAGAAAGGGTAGAAGAACTTTGTCCTAAAGTAACATAACCTAAACCAACATCCTGTAAAGGTTTTAATTTGGTTGTTATTTTTGTTTGCTTATTGGTTTCAAAAAAGGCAACGGCATCGTCAATGGTTAAGTTTAAAATATCATCGATACTTTTATTGGCAAATGTTACTTCTAAAACCTCTTTTTTAAAGCGTTTGCCTTTACAGGTTTCGCATTCCAAATGTACATCGGCCATAAATTGCATTTCAATGGTTACTTCACCTTCGCCTTTACAAGTCTCACAGCGTCCGCCATCTACGTTAAACGAAAAATGTTTGGGCTGGTAGTTTCGTATTTGGCTTAATTTCTGTTTTGAAAATAAAGCACGAATATCGTCGTAAGCTTTAATATAAGTTACCGGATTTGATCGTGAGGAACGCCCAATTGGATTTTGATCTACAAACTCAATATGGTTAATGTTGCCAAAATTGCCTTCTAAAGCTGTAAACTGACCAGGTTTATCACCAAAATCGGTCAATTTTTTTTGTAAAGCTGGGTACAAAATCTTTTTGACCAAAGTACTTTTTCCGCTACCGGAAACACCAGTAATTACCGTGAGCATATCCAGTGGAAACCGAACATCGATATTTTTCAAGTTATTTTCGCGCGCTCCAATAATATCAACATAATATTTAGAGGTTCTTCGTGTTTTGGGAACTTCAATTTTTAATGTTTCATTAAGGTATCGAGCCGTTAAGGAGTCCGACGCCAAAATATCAGCATAAGTGCCATGTGCCACCACATGACCACCAAAAGTACCGGCTTCCGGACCAATATCAATAATGCTATCGGCGGCTTTCATAATGTCCTCATCGTGTTCCACAACAATAACCGTATTGCCTAAATCGCGCAGTTGTTTTAAAACCAAAATTAAACGCTCGGTGTCCTTTGGATGCAGGCCAATACTGGGCTCGTCTAAAATATACATCGAGCCAACCAAACTGCTGCCCAACGATGTGGCGAGATTGATACGTTGGCTTTCGCCACCTGAAAGTGTATTCGATTTTCGGTTTAAAGTCAAGTAATCCAACCCGACATTCGAAAGGAATAATAGCCTGTTATTAATTTCCTTTAAAAGTCTATTGGCAATTTGCGCATCATAGTCGTTTAGCTCCAATTGCTTAAAAAAGATAGCCAATTTATCCAGCGGCATTTCCACTAAATCAGTAATGGTCGCACCCGCAATTTTTACGTAATTGGCTTCAATTCGTAAGCGTTTGCCATTACAGGTTTTGCATTTTGTTTTTCCGCGGTAACGCGATAGCATCACACGATTTTGAATTTTATAAGCTTTAGATTCCAGTTCGGCAAAAAAGGAATTCAAACCTTCAAAATGCTTGTTGCCCGTCCAAATAAGTTGCTTTTGAGCCTCGCTTAACTCGAAATATGGCTTATGGATAGGGAAATCAAACTTATGCGAATTATTTACCAATTGATCTCTGTACCAACTCATGCTTTCACCACGCCAAGGAAAAATAGCGTTTTCGTAAACCGATAACCCAGTGTTTGGAATAACCAAATCGTCGTCAATACCGATAATATCGCCATAGCCTTCGCATTTTGGGCAAGCGCCGTACGGATTATTAAAGCTGAATAAATGCACATTGGGCTCTAAAAAAGTAATGCCATCCAATTCAAATATGTTGCTGAATTCCCGTTGCCCGTTATCAGCAAGCGTTTCTACAATACAGGTTCCCTTACCTTCAAAAAAAGCGGTTTGAATGGCATCGGCCAATCGATTGAAAAAATCTTCTTCGTCTCTAATTATAATTCTGTCGACAACTAAATAGATGTTTTCTTTATCGGAAACATCTTTTGCTTCATCAATTCTAATAACGGTATTGTTGATTTTAATTCTGGCATAGCCTTGTTGGTTCAAAGCTTGAAGTTTGTCACTCATACTACGGCCTTCTTCCAAATGAATAGGGGCGAGGAGCAGTAATTTTTCACCTTCGGGAAATGTTTTTAAATACTTTAAAACATCTGAAACCGTATCTTTTTTCACCTCATTTCCAGAAACCGGCGAATACGTTTTCCCGATTCTGGCGAATAAAAGTTTTAAATAATCGTAAATCTCGGTCGTGGTGCCAACGGTTGATCGAGGGTTGGTAGAATTCAC
The DNA here is from genome assembly GCF_048381975.1 of Hwangdonia sp. Classification (NCBI taxonomy): domain Bacteria; kingdom Pseudomonadati; phylum Bacteroidota; class Flavobacteriia; order Flavobacteriales; family Flavobacteriaceae; genus Hwangdonia; species Hwangdonia sp. The sequence goes on from NZ_JBLWYT010000005.1 coordinate 86,060, forward strand.
TTTTTGCTCAATGGCAATGGCCGGTGCAATACCCTTTATGTAATCTACTTTGGGCTTGTTTAGTCTGCCCAAAAATTGGCGTGCGTAGCTCGATAAGCTCTCCACATAGCGCCGTTGTCCTTCCGCGTAAAGCGTATCAAAAGCTAAACTGGATTTTCCCGAACCCGACAATCCCGTAATAACCACCAATTTGTTTCTAGGAATAATTACATCAATATTTTTTAGGTTATGCAATTTTGCACCTTTAATGATGATGTTTTGTTTAGGGTTTACTTCAGAAATATTGGGAATCATAAGCTTTTAAAAGGATAATTTTGCAAAGATACTATAAGTAAATCAGCTTAAAAAATAGATTATTGTTTAAAGGATTGTTAAAAAAAATAGATTTTTTTTGTTTTTTAGGAACGATTGTTGTTATATTTGGTTTATCAATTAAAAAACAACTCTCGCCTATAGCATAACATTACTTTTAAAAACTTAACCCCAAGCAATGAGGCTTTTGCTTCGATGCATTAAAAGTAATGATTATGAAATACAAACATATTTCTGATGCTACATTAGTTAGCAGTTATATTCAAGGTGATGAAAGTGCTTTAGAAATTCTCATCACAAGGCACAAGCAAAAAGTTTACAGTTTTATTTATTCAAAAGTTTACGATAGGGATGTGGCTGAAGATATTTTCCAAGACACATTTATTAAAGTTATCAGAACGCTTAAACGCGGGGCTTATAACGAAGAGGGCAAGTTTTTACCGTGGGTGATGCGTATCTCGCATAATCTGGTTATTGACTTTTTTAGAAAGAACAACCGCATGCCAAAATTTGATAACAGTGGCGATTTTAGTATTTTTTCCGTGCTTAGCGATACGAGTTTGAATGCTGAAAAAACCATTATAAAAGAACAGGTTGAACACGATGTAAGACGATTGGTTAATGAGTTGCCCGAAGACCAAAAAGAGGTGCTAATGATGCGTATTTACAACGATATGAGTTTTAAGGAAATCTCGGAAAGAACAGGCGTAAGTATAAACACGGCGTTGGGGCGTATGCGTTATGCTTTAATTAATTTGCGAAAAATAATAGACAAGCACAATATAGTTTTAACCAATTAGTACAATAAAGTAAGTTTTGCTGCGTTAGCTTAATAAATAACTTATAATTTATTGAAATGGCAAAACTTTACACTGAAAATTCTATTAAAAATTTAAACGATCTAAAACCGAAGGAAGAAACGGTTAATTTTCTTCTAAATTATTCCAAGGCTTTAAGTGTTATAAATTGTAATAAAATGAAGTTTGAAGCGCTTCTAAATTAAGTTTAATGGAAAAGTCCTGATTTAAAAAAATCAGGACTTTTTTTGTTTGTAGTATTCGTTAATAACGCTTTTTCTACCTATTGTTTTTGTGATGATATCTTTCTCCAAATCCCAACCGCGTGCTGGAGAATACTCGCGTCCGTACCAAATAATCTGTAAATGCAATTCGTTCCATAATTCTTTTGGAAACAAGCGCTTTGCATCTTTTTCGGTTTGCACTACGTTTTTGCCATTGCTTAAATTCCATCGGTACATTAATCGATGAATATGCGTGTCTACAGGAAAAGCAGGCACACCAAATGCCTGCGACATCACTACGCTAGCTGTTTTATGCCCTACGGCTGGAAGTGCTTCTAAAGCTTCAAAACTCTTTGGGACTTTGCCATCGTGTTTTTCAATTAAAATTTCAGATAAACCATGGATGCCTTTGCTTTTCATGGGTGAAAGCCCAACGGGTTTTATAATGTCGCGAATCTCTTCAACCGAAAGTTTAACCATATCGTACGGATTGTCGGCCCTCTCAAAAAGTAAAGGCGTTATTTTATTTACACGAACGTCGGTGCTCTGCGCAGACATCAATACTGCTATAAGTAATGTATATGGGTCTTTGTGGTCTAAAGGAACGGGAATTTCTGGATAAAGCTTGTATAATGTATTAATAACAAAGTTCACTTTCTCTTTCTTGGTCATAAGTCGTATTTTTGCTTAAAAATCAAAGTTAAGATTATGAATACACTAAAACAAGGTGATGCTGTGTCTAATTTTTCAGCTAAAGATGAACAGGGAAACACGGTTTCATTAAGTAATTACAAAGGAAAAAAGCTAATCGTGTTTTTTTACCCAAGGGCAAATACACCGGGCTGTACCGCAGAAGCATGTAATTTGAGGGATAATTATGAGGTTTTAAAAGAAAAAGGCTATGAGTTGTTAGGTGTAAGCGCCGATTCTGCACGAAAGCAATCTAATTTTAAAAAGAAATATAATTTTCCGTTTCCGTTATTGGCAGACGAAGATAAAACCGTAATTAATGCCTTTGGCGTTTGGGGGCCCAAAAAGTTTATGGGTAGGGAGTTTGACGGTATTCACAGAAAAACCTTTATTATTGATGAAAAAGGCCTAGTGGAACGTGTTATAGATAAAGTAAAAACCAAAGACCACGCCGCACAAATATTGGAGTAAGCACCAAAAAGGAACTGTCTGAAAAGAATAATTTAACGACGAATGTCATGTTGAGCGCAGTATAAATACGTTGAAAATCAAGATATTATAGATTTATACGGCATTCAAACGGACAACGATGATAACTTTTCAGACAGCTTTTTTTTCGTATGTATCAAAATAAGCCGTTATTTTTTTACCGCTCTTTTTTTAATGCGAATAGGTTTTAATGGTTTGCGCGTGTAGCCAAACAACCTATAATCTTTAATTAAATCTGAGATACCTTCAGGTAGCATATCTTCCCATCCTCGTTCGCCATTTTCAATTTTATGAAGAATTTCCCTTGAAAAAATACTCATAATACTTTCGTCGTATTCTTTAATGTCAATCACTTTTCCGTTGTATTTAAAGAATTTATAAAGCTCTTTCATTCGTGGGTAAACCTTCAAGTTTTCACTATTAATAAGTTCACCGGTTTCCGGATCGAGCATAGGGTATAAATACACTTTTAAATCTTTAAAGAACAATTTGCCAAACGCTTCAAGAATCCCACCACTTAAATGACGATAGTACTTTTCGTCAAAAATATCAATCAAATTATTAACGCCCATGGCAAGTCCCATTCTTGCTTTTGTATAGGTTGAAAAATACTCAACCACTTTATAATATTCTTGGAAATTGGAAATCATTACCGATTGTCCGAGCGAGCACAGTAAATCGGCTCTATCCATAAAATCCTGTTCGTCTATTTCGCCCTCGGCTCGTAAGTTTGATAAAGTAATTTCAAAAACAACCTCTGTTTTATTTTCATCAACTTTGTTTTCTTTTACAAACATTTCGTATGATTTCTCGTACATGGCCATATTGACTTTGGTTACGGGTCTGAAACTACCGCGTAAAGCCAGTATGTTTTTTTTGTACAACACTCTCGCCGGAAGTACGTTGTTGCCATCGGGACCGAACATTACGGCATCGGTCATGCCATTTTTAACTAATTGCAAACTCATTAACCTATTATCTACATCCTTAAAAACAGGGCCCGAAAAGTTAATGGTGTCAATTTCCAATTGATCTTGATCTAAATGGTCGTATAAATAACGCAGTAATTTTTTGGGTTCGTTGTATTTGTAAAAAGCGCCATAAATAAGATTTGTGCCCAAAACGCCCAACGTTTCTTGTTGTAAGCGTGCATCGGTTTCCTTAAAACGAACATGTAATATTATTTCGTTATAACCGCCATCGGCTTCAACTTGATATTTAATTCCTACCCAGCCATGGCCTTTAAACTTCTTTGAAAAATCTATGGTAGCAACGGTGTTGGCGTAGGTAAAAAATATCTTATTCGGGTGTTTTTCTCTGGTAATACGCTTTTCCATGAGGTTCATTTCATGCGAAAGCATCTTGCGCAAACGCGCTTCGGTTACATAGCGTCTATCATCTTCAATACCATAAATGGCATCACTAAAATCTTTATCGTAAGCCGACATCGCTTTTGCAATCGTACCAGATGCTCCACCCGCTCTAAAAAAATGACGGCAAGTTTCTTGACCCGCACCAATTTCTGCAAATGTGCCGTAAATATTTTCGTTTAAATTTATTCTTAAAGCTTTAGATTTTAACGACGGTATATCATCAAATTCCTTATCACCCTTTATGGTAATTTCCATAGTTTTTTTTTGAGTTGTTGCTAATGTTTACAAAGGTATCAAATAACTATAGCTTACAAAAAAATAAGTTTATTTTTGTGATTAAATATTACTTTCTTGAAAATTACATTTCTTGGCACGGGTACATCTCAAGGCATTCCAGTTATTGGAAGCAAACACCCTGTATGCTTAAGTGATAACCCTAAAGATAAACGGTTAAGGGTGTCTGCTTTAATAGAATGGGATGATTATGCTTACGTGATAGATTGTGGCCCGGACTTCAGACAGCAAATGCTGCGCAGTAAATGCGAAAAAATTAATGGTATTTTATTTACGCATGAGCATTCGGACCATGTTGCAGGACTGGACGATATCAGGCCGCTGTGTTATATGAATGGCGATATGAATATTTATGCCCACCAACGCGTTATTGCATCCATAAAAAATCGTTTTGATTATATCTTTAAAACCGAAAACAAATATCCCGGTGCGCCAACGGTAATAGTTAATAGAATTGAAAACAAACCGTTTCACTTATCTGGAATTGAAGTTGTGCCCATCAACGTTAACCATTACTTTGTCCAGGTTTTTGGCTACAGGTTCAAGGATTTTGCATATTTAACCGATGTGAAAACAATAGAAGAGAAAGAAATGGAAAAACTGAAGAACCTTAAGATTTTGGTAGTAAATGCACTGAGAATAGAGCCGCATATTTCCCATTTTAATTTAGAAGAAGCCTTGCGATTTGTTGAAAAAATAAAGCCCGAAAGAGTCTATTTTACACATATAAGCCATTTATTGGGCTTTCATGACGAGGTACAACAATCACTGCCAAAAAATGTTTTTCTGGCCTATGACGGCTTACAAATAACCCTTTAAAAAAAGTAATAAAATGAAGCAAAAAATTTTTATGTATTTATTTGTGTTTTCGGTATTGTTGGTACTGTTTCAGTATGTTAACTCCAAACGAATTTTTGAAGACATGAACAATAAACTGGAAAAGTATAAATCAAAATCAATAAAATATAATGATTCCATAGCAGTTTTGCAGGATGATATATTAAATCTCTCGCATTTTAATTTATATAGAAATGAAGATGCCATCAGTTATTTTGAAAACGATGGGTATAATGTAGATGAATTGATTCCCTTTATTAAAGATGAACTTTATAAATTAAACGAAACCAGCGGACAGCACCCCATTGTACCTTATGCTGCAAGTGAAGGCAGAAGAATGATGATTAATACGGTAAAGATGTTAAATCATAAATGGATTATTGCCGATTTTTCGGATGGCGAATTTTGGGGCGAAATATTTTTAACCTACGAAATAACAGAAGACAGGCAACTAAAATTCAATCTGGTAGAATCGTTTTTATATCCTTTTGATAATTAATTTATTGTATACCCGTAATCAGTAATGAACATAACGTCATGCTGAACTCGTTTCAGCATCTCATAATTATTTGACATACAATCATTTGTTGAATACGACCTTGAAACAAGTACAAGGTGACGAACCAATTATGTATCATTAAGGACAATCAGATAATTTACTTGATTTTGTAAGCTACGCCTTTTTGTTTCTTTGTTTCGCCTACATACGAATATTCAAACGTGTACGATGAATCGGTTGTGGTTAAAATTTTTAAGTGCACATCCTTTCTTTCGGCTCTGTTTTTAGGATTAATGGTTTTAAAAATAACCTCGCAATCGTTTATCCATCGCAATTTAGAAGAATCTATTTTTTTATTGTACGTTTCAATTTGTAAATCCCCACTTCTTTTAAAAGTAGATTTATACAGCACATCATTTATGGAAACCTCGCTATAAAACTCACCTGTTTTATAGGCTTTGCAATCCCTGGAAGTTTCGTAGCAGCTCAATAGGCTAAACAACAATATAAAACAGAATAAACGCATAACATATATTTTTGGGCAAAGCTACTAAACAAAGAATTTATTTGCGACCTTTTAAGCTAAAATTGCTAGTCGTTTTGAAAGTTTTCAAAACTGCCGTCAGAGTAAAAAATAACAATACGCTCAATTTTTTTTCCGTTTTCGCTATCAGGCTTCAAAGTGTCTTCAATTTTTAATTCCTGGGGTTTAGTAGTTGTATTGGCTATATTTTTATTTGAAGGAAATTCGCCTTTGCCATTTAATAGCCAATACAACTCAACCTCCGGAAAGGAGGAAAGTACTTTTAAAACAAAGTCTAAACTCGGTTTGTTCCTGCCCGACAAAATGTGCGAAATACTAGATCGCTGTACACCGATTTTTTCTGCGAAAGAGGAAGCAGATTCACCGTAATAATCTATTACTTTTTGGAGTCGTTTTACGAAAGCTTCATTGTTTATCATTGTAAACACGAGTTTTAAATAAGTTGTGTTACAAATGTAACGAATTAATTTTAAAAGTAGTGTTTACATCCTTAAATAAATCACAATATACTGAACCAATAGTTTATATAGTAACATTTAAATATCTGAAAATGAGTATATAAATTTACATTATTAAAAATTCCGCATAATTTATTGATCTCTAACCATTTCGTGTGTTACTTTTGTTAACTAATGTATACAAAAATGATAGTTTTACTTGTTTACAAATGTAAATTAGTAAATGTTTACATTTGTATATTAAAAAATTTCAATGAACGTAGCACATTTAAAATCACTGTTTTTAAAGCACAAAGAAAATAGTCTCACCCATCGGTATATTACCAATCTTAATATTGAACCTTTATTAAATGACTTAGAAAAAATAATAGATGTAAATACTATTGGAAAATCGGTTTTAGGGCAACCCATTTATTCCTTAAAAATTGGTAATGGCGAAAAAAAAATATTGATGTGGTCGCAAATGCACGGCAACGAATCGACCACGACCAAGGCGTTATTCGACGTTTTAAATACACTTTTAGATAAAAAATCGGAACTTAACTATATTTTAAAAGCCTGTACTTTATACATCATTCCCATTTTAAATCCAGATGGCGCCACAGCGTACACTAGGGTGAATGCAAATGCGGTAGATTTGAATAGAGACGCCCAAGACTTATCTCAACCGGAAAGTAAGCTGTTAAGGGCTGTTTTTAACGATTTCAAACCTCATTTCTGCTATAACCTGCATGGGCAACGTACTATTTTTAGTGCTGGAAAAACGAATAAATCGGCTACGGTTTCTTTTCTGTCGCCAGCACAGGATAAAGATTGTACAATTACGGCAAATCGGAAGGTTGCCATGGAAATTATTGGAGTTATGAATAAAGTGCTTCAGAAAGTAATACCCAATCAAGTTGGTGTTTACGACGATGTATTTAATTTGAATTGTGTTGGTGATACGTTTCAGAGTGAAAATGTACCCACTATTTTGTTTGAAGCGGGACATTTTCAGAAGGATTACGCCCGAGAAATAACGCGAGAGTATATTTATATGGCTATGATGCAATCACTGGACTATATAGCCAATAATATGGTTGAAGGAGATTTATATGAGGCTTATTTTGATATTCCAGAAAACGAAAAATGTTTTTTTGATGTGATTATACGAAATACCAAAACAGATGACGATAGAGTAGTGGATATCGGCATTGTGCATCAAGAAAAACTAATACATGGCAAAATTGAGTTTATCCCAAAAATCGTAAAAATTGAAAAATTGACGGGCTTTTATGGGCATAAAGAGTTTGATGCCAATAATTTGGTTGTATTGGATGAGCGTGGTGATTGCGTAAAAGTTAATAACGAAAACGATTTCGTAATAATAAATAACAATAAAATCGCATTATTATGGCAATAAAAGACAGAAATAATATGTATTTTTTGATGAAAATGTAGTAATTTTGCTTTTTATTTAAGAATAATTAATTATGGGGAAAATTAAATTAGACGAAATCGATCATCAAATTCTTGATATGTTAATCGATAATACAAGAATTCCGTTTACAGACATTGCAAAAAAATTATTAATCTCTGCAGGTACAGTTCATGTGCGTGTAAAAAAAATGGAAGAATCCGGAATTATTAGAGGGTCATCCTTAACATTGGATTATAAAAAATTAGGCTACTCTTTTATTGCCTATGTTGGCGTATTTTTAAATAACACCTCTCAAACTAAATTTGTGTTAGAACGCATTAACAATATTCCTTTTGTAACGGTGGCACATATAACTACAGGAAAATTCAATATATTCTGTAAAATTAGAGCCAGAAGCACAGAGCACGCCAAAGAAGTTATTTTTATGCTTGACGATATTGAAGGTGTTTACAGAACAGAAACCATGATATCGCTTGAAGAAAGCCTAAACGACAAAAAACGTTTGATGCACTCTATTTTTAATGAGTTGTAATTTGCTTTAAATTAAAGATCAGTAATAAAAAAAGCCCTTCAAAAAGGGCTTTTTTTATACATAAAATCTACTTTTCTGCATATAGTTTAATCCTAAAATGCTTCTTGTGTAACTATTTAAGCATTTCAAAGAAATTTTTTGATTTAATATGTAAGTTTCGTCATTTTTATAACAATAATAATTGATTTTCGGATTTTACCAACCAATTTGACTAACCCATATGGTATTTAATTCTTTAGAGTTTTTTATTTTTTTACCAATAGTTTTTTTCCTCTATTGGATAGTTTTTAAAAAAAGTTTAAAATCACAAAATTGGTTATTGCTTTTTGCCAGTTATTTATTTTATGGCTGGTGGGATTGGAGATTCCTCTCATTAATATTGCTCAGCACATTAGTAGATTATTTTGTTGGGTTAAAAATTCATGCCAATGAAAAAAAATCCGCTCGAAAAGCATGGCTTTGGGTAACGGTTATTTTCAATGTTGGGCTTTTAGGCTTTTTTAAATATTTCAATTTCTTCGTTGATTCTTGGGTGGACATGTTCGCAATGTTTGGCTATAACATGCAAAGTACGTGGACATTGCGTGTTATATTACCAATAGGTATATCGTTTTATACCTTCCAAACCATGTCGTATTCGTTCGATATTTATTATAAAAAATTAACGCCCACAAGAGATTTTTTGTCCTTTGCCGCCTTCGTTAGTTTTTTTCCACAGTTAGTGGCAGGACCCATTGAGCGTGCCTCGAACCTGTTATCGCAAATTACCCATAAAAGAACATTTAGTTACGACCAATCCGTTAGCGGGCTTAAATTGATATTGTGGGGATTATTTAAAAAAGTGGTTATTGCAGATTCTCTTGGGCCAATGGTTGATGATATTTTCGCCAATTATGCCGATTATCCGGCCTCTACACTCATTTTGGGAGTTACAATGTTTAGCTTTCAAGTGTACGGCGATTTTAGCGGTTATTCTGATATTGCCATTGGTACCGCCAAACTTTTTGGGATAGAATTAATGTCTAATTTTAAATTCCCAAATTTCTCGAGAAATGTCGCGGAATACTGGCAGCGGTGGCACGTATCGCTCTCAACATGGTTTAGGCATTACGTTTATATACCTTTAGGTGGATCGCGTGTTAGCAAGCTTAAATCGGTTAGAAATATTATTATTATTTTTCTTGTCAGTGGCTTTTGGCACGGTGCCAATTGGACCTTTATTTTTTGGGGTGCATTTCATGCCTTGGCATTTATCCCTGTTTTTCTATTGGGCCGAAACACCATTTATAAAAACAATGTAGTGGGAGAGCACTCCTTTTTTCCTTCGCTTAAAGAAATTGGCCAAGTTATATTAACCTTTGGAATTGTAACTTTTTCAAGAATATTTTTTAGATCGGAATCCATCACCGATGCCTTTGCTTTTATAAAAAGAATAGTTTCTGATTTTAGTTACGAAGTGTATTACCATCCCATGGGTTACAGGATGATCGATTATTACATTCTAATAGCGGTATTTGTAATTTATGAATATAGGATGAGAAAAGATGAACGCGTACCCTTTAAGTTCAAATCTAAAGTCGTTAGGTTTATAGCTTATGCGATAGTGGTTTTATTGATGATGTTGTTTTATGATGATGGCATTGATAGGTCGTTTATATATTTTCAATTTTAAAATCGTGAAAAGGTTTGTTCTAAATACTTGTTTGTACATATTTCTAATCCTTTTATGTTTAGAAGGCCTTGTACGGCTCTTTCATTTATATAATGATGTGCCTTTGCACTTGTATATTGATGAATATGATATTCAAAAAACAGTACCAGGACAAACTGGATTTTCGGTTACTGGAAATAGAAGACAGAATTTTGCAGAATTCAGAATTAATAATTTTGGTTATAATTCGTATAGGGAGTTTATTCCAACAGCAAATGAAGTTGAGATTGCACTAATAGGCGACTCTTTTATTGAAGGTTTCAATCAGCATTTTTATGATTCCACAGGAAAAAAAGTTGAAAACTATTTAAATGATGGGACAAAGGTGTTCGAATATGGTCGAGGCGGATATGATATGGCGGACCAGTTTCATATAATAAAATCTTACAAAGATCAATTTGATCTTATAGATTATGTTTTTATTTATATGAAATTTGAAAATGATTTAAAAAGAACTGAAATTAAGCCAGACCATCGTTTAGTGAATTTAAAACATTCTTTTAAATTTAAGATTAAAAGACAAATTAGGTTGCTTAAGTACGCTAATGCCATAGGTCTTTTTGATGCTTTTAGAAGGTTTTGGTACGGGTCAAATTTTAATGAAGAAACTTTTGATACTTTTATATCTGATAGTGATAATATCAGCGATAAATTCGACGCTGAATATTTAGATAATTTTAAAACGCTAGTCAAAACCTATGGTTTTAATAAAGAAAAAAATGTCTTTTTATTTGACAAAAGAAAAACCAGCCCCCTTTTTGTCGAACATTGTGAAAAGATGGGATACAAATACCTTGATTTTGGAGCGGTTTTTGAAAAGTCTAGCAGACCAACCGATTTAATTTACGACCGCCATTGGAATAACCACGGCAGGGAAATTGTGGCTTCGGTAATAGCCGATTACGTTAAAAACAATGCAGGCAAATAACATTTCTTCACCCATTTAAAAGATGCTGCATTTTAAGTTTTTTAAATGTAAATCTTAAATAATAATCCCAATCTATTAAGAAAAAGCAAATCAATCGATACTGCCTAAATGAAATACCCATTAAAGAGCCTATGGACAGATGGAAAACAATGGCAGATATAAGATATATGTTTCTGTATTTTGAGTTAATAAACACTACAAAAGCGAGTAATTCAAATAAAACCGAACCAATTGAGAGGGCAACTACCAGAAATTTATTATTCGCTATATATTCGGCAATATCATTCAGTTTTTTGTTCGTTTGAAAGTTGCCGTAAGTATGAGCTATAAAACCAAATTCATCCTTCCATTTTTCATTCTCTTTAATTTTGCTATCACCAATAATGAGTTGCGATTCGCCTCCTTCATATTTTATGGTTCTTTCCTTTAAGTAAAACCCTAAAGTCGAGCCATCCAACCAAGATACCCCATGGCCATATCTAAGCTTCGAAACTCCGGCAGAAAAGTAAGTAATGGCTACCAAAGCCAAAACTAAATTTAAACCCCACTTTGGATTGCTTGCAAAATCTAAAACCCTGTTTTTACGTTTATAATAAAAATGCATTAAAAGATAATCAATTGATAGCTTCATGGATCCGGGCACAAGCGCAAGAGCGAAAATAACCTGACTTGGTAAAGAAGTGTGATGATCAAAAACCCCAATACCCTCGCCAACCCCGAATACGTAATAACATAAAAAGGCCAATACCAATAAATTTAGTCTGCCTAAAATGCCCAGGGCCGCACCAAAAGCAGAAACTATAATTAAAAACTTAACGGTTGTGTAAAGGTTTGAATCCAGTACTAAAAACGCATCGGGCAAAAGGCTGGTAAACCAAGTTTTTGATAAAGCATACTGAATGTTATTTTCTAACTGAAAAATAGCGTTAAGGCGTTCCAATACATATTTCCCCATTAATATTGAAAGCGAAAATCTTAAAATGCTTAAAGGTTGTGCTATTACCAACCTTAGTAAACCAATTAGCTTAATTCCTATTTTCATATAACGCATGGTATTTTTTATCGCTATAATCGAAATAGCCAATAGGTTTAAAGTATTTAATGATGTTTCTATTTTGGTCTACGCTTTTAACAGATAAACTTATTTGGTTAAACGAGAGGTTGTATTCACTTAAAATAAAACCAGAATAATAGTTGAAAAAGGCATCCATCCTATCTTGAAAATCGGATTTGCTTTCGCTCAATTTGCTATCAAAAGGTGAAATGGCATGAGTTGAACCGTAAACTTTGCTAAAAAAATGCCTGATAAAAAGATCTTCAGACTTACCGTAATACCTCGTTAAATCAACTTGTGTGGAATCGGTTACACCTTCAAATTTAAATAGGTATAAATCTGTGTTATCATCAATATAATGCCCAAACATGGGAGCGCAGGTATACGGAAAGCTCTCAATACCCAAAATAGCCACAAAGATATTTGGCACCAATATTAGTGCAGTAACAATTTTAAAATATGCCTTTTTTTCAAATAACTTATTTCTCATTATTACAGCAAAAACAATTTTTAGATTTATAGTATCCTCGTCTGTGCAAATAATCAATTGCTTTTATAATAAACATTTCCTGTTTTGAGTAACCAAAATTACTTATGCTAATTGAAGTGTCTAACGACTGTACATAATGCCACCACTTTGAAGGCACATGCAGAACATCTCCGGGCTCCAACGTAACACTTAAAAATTCCACCTCTTTGAATTTAGGGAACTTGCTTTCATCAAAATTATTTATATCAACTTGACTGGCTATTGCGCCATTGATGTATTTAGCACTCGGATACATCTTTTTGTTAAATTTTGTAGAACTGATGATAAACATTTTTTTGCCTTTTATTTGGGCGTACATGTTTTTTCCTGTGTCGTTATGAAACCCAGACACTGTGTTTGACGGCCCAATCCAAGCTGTAACGTCGTTTATTTTATTATAGCTTTCAAAAAACGAAAAATCGATCGCATTTTTTAAATGTGGGTAATAATTAAAAATATTCAGTGTAGTTAAGTAATCTTTAAAGGACTCTTTATTGGCATCAGCCGTTTTTAATTTTTTAATATAATCTTTAAAGGATGCTTTTGTGTAGCGGTTATCGTCTTGTATAAAATTACCAGATAGTAAAAGAATATCTTTATCTTCTTTTAAGTTCAATAAAAAATCTAAATCCCAATTTTTTGTCGCGCCCCAATCTTTGGCCAGACCTTTAAAAACAACTGGTTTTTTATTGTAATATTTTTTTTTAAAGATAGAGGAATCAAATGATGTGATTTCTTCAATGGGTATGCTTTGAGATAAAATGTCATTTAAAATATTCATTTCCCGATGGTGTTTTTAGTTACTAATTTTTTTATTCAGATAATCAACTATACTGTTGGCTATTAAAGCTCTGCCATGATTGTTCCAGTGCATATCGTATATTAAAGTAGTGGGCTTTTCCGATTGTTTAAATGCCTTGCTAAAATCGATATAATTATAGCCCATTTTATCGCAATAATCTAAAAAATATGTACTGGTTTTGTCTTTATCGAGCAGAAAGGTAGTTTTGGTTTTATCAAATCCAAATGTATCTATTAATGTTTTAAGATTATCTAAATATTTTTTGGCATCAGCTTCAGAAACTGCCTCGTCTTCATATGTTTCGGGTACAATTCCAAAAAACCTATCCCGTAACCTTAAGATTGGTTCAAAAACACCAATACCTTCGGCATAGGTGGTTAGTTTAATTTTGTCTCTAATTTGAAAGGTGGTAGAGTATTGTAAGTCCACCCGCCACTGATTGGGAGTGTATTTACCTCGTTTTAAATCGTTATTGAACTTAATATAAATAAAAATATAATCAATGTTTTTAAAATGTTCTTGATAGGCTTGAATAAGGTGTAATTGATCGGCCAAATCGTAGCCAGAGTGCCCATATTCAAAAACGTTTACCGTGTTTTTTAATTTGGTTTCTATTTTTTTTCCAATAGATCTATGGTAATCTTGATGAAAACCCTCTATAAATGAGTCGCCTATAAGAGCAATATCTGTTGTAGTGTTACTAGGGTTATATTCTTTATAGGAATTGAAGCCACTGTCGTTAATATTATATTTTGCATATTTCATGCGCCTGTTGCCAGTAACATAGTACCCTTGCTGTTTTGGTAAATATGTTTTTACATTCAATTCGTTAATATAATAAGTTGGATATTCAAAATATAAATGAAATACACGCACGCAAACTTCCAAGAATACCAAGATTAGAATAAAATATAAAATCATTTTACCAATTAATAATTTCATTTTTTTAAAGCATAGAAGTTTAGTTGTAAGGTAAATATAATTACAATTTACAAGTATTAAATCAATAATCGTTTAAATACATTCTTTTTGCTTTTAATAGAGGTTTTTCCTAAAAAAAGACATTTTAAATTCTTTAAAATATTTGTGTAAATTTTTTGAACAAAAACATGCTTACTTATAAAACAACGACTTTTTGTGACACAGTTTTACCGCAAAAAACATATTCTTTAAAAGAGACCACTTCGTAGATTTTTAAATCGTTGACATGCTCTTTATTTACAAACAGAAAATCGAACATGGCCTTTTTAATATCCTCAACTTTCGGACTATTTATATTTAAGGAATCTAGATTGTTTGCGTTATCAAAATCAATGGATTCAGTCTTGTAAGCTATATCCTTAAACGTTGATTTTTGCTTATAGAAATAACTTTTTAAATTTTTAATTAGTTCATCTACATTTATTGTTTTGAAGAAGTTTTTAAGTTTAAGTTTTAAAATGGAGCGAGTAGCCATAAAAGTAGCTTGAATATTATTTTTCGAATAAATAACATGATGTTCGAATTCGTAAATATAATTACTCCACCGGCGCTTGTACTCCAAATAACCATACTCTAAATCCAAGAGATCATACTTTTGGGTTACTGCCCATTCCAATAATTTATAAATGGAAATGTTTCCCAAAGAAAACTTTGCATAATCAATGTTATAAGAGGGAATGGCTATAAAAAGAATGTTGTTAAAATGGTAGTTAAGCGATATTTGTACCGGAATATTATCGTGGTAAATAACAAATAACGATGCTTTTTTAGAGTTGATATTTTTGTATGTTGTGGTTAAGTAAAACTCCCAGTTATCAAGCATTTTGTTTGATTCTTCACGCTGGTTAAACCTTTTGGTAAGCATGGTGTGCAATGCGCTCATTAGGTCGTTATACTCAGTTTTATCAATGTTGCCATAAAACATTTTATAGCTCGCATTAAAACAAGCTTCAAATCTATTTACAAAGCGCTTTGTGTTGCTTCTAAAGCTTTTGCTAAACTCGTTTTTAAAAAAGTCATCAAATCCCTTGTTATCATTGATTCGAATAGCATATCCAATAATTTTTTTTTGCGGAATATTTTTTACTATTTTCTGCTCATTATTTCTGTACGTGGGCTTTAAGTAGGAGGGAAACAAATCAAAAGTGTGCACTTTTTTTGAAGCAACGGAATTGTTTCCAGCATCTGCACTATAAATCTCGTAATTATTATGAGCAAGATGTAATTTTTCATAGCTATCAAACACTCTATGCTTTTTTGATAGTGTATTGTAAAAATCATATGTATTAAATAATCCCATTTTGTGTTTTAATCGATTATAATTTTTTGTATGTTCTTTGTCCCTTTTATAATAAAAGTCGAATGATCTACTTTAAAAACCTCGATATCATTTATATGATCTCGATGTGCAAATGTAAAATCTATTACTGCTTTTTTTAAGAGATTGTTTGCAACATTATGAAATTCAATTTTTGTTAATTTTAATTGTATAAAAACTTCGGCTTTAATTTCTTCAAAACTAAGTGATTTTTTAAGGTTTACATCTTGTTTGTTTTTCCCTAAAAGGTGTGCTTTAATTTTTCTGAAATTATCAACAACATTATATTTCTTTAAAAGGTTTTTAAACTGTACTTTAAAAACTTGAAGTTGTCCAAAAAACAAGGCTAAAAACGACGATTTCTTATAAACTATATAATATTCGTAATTATATGAAAGATTGCTCCAAATCCGTTTGTAATCTAAGGCGCCATTACCCATATCAAAGATAGCGTAATCGTTTTTTATGCTCCACTCCAATAATTTATAAACTATAGTGTTACCTAAGCCAAATTTTGAATAATCGATATTATAAGCAATAATATGACCGATAAAAACTTTGTTAACGTGGTAATTAAGCGAAATGCCAATAATCTCATTGTCTGAATAAAGCACAAAAAGCGAAGCTTCCTTTGTTTTGATTTGCGATAGTGTAGTGTTGAGATACGAATCCCATTTTCCCAAAGCTTCGTTTGTATTGTTCCGTTGAATAAACCTGCGCTTAATCATGGTTTTTAACTGAGGCATTATAATATTGTAATCGACTTCAGTAATGTCGCCATAAAACATTTTATAATGTATGTTAAAACAAGACTCTAAACGCTTGATTTTCTTTTTTATGGGCCCACGAGTGCTAGATTTAAAGGTGTTTGCCAAATACGTGTCGACATTTTTAACGCCATCAATTACAATAGCAAACCCATCAAGTTTATTTTGCTGAATCTTTTTTACTGTAACATTGTTGGTATTTGCAATTTCTGGGTAGAGATATTTTGGAAATAAACTTATAAAATTTACCTTGGGTTTATCTTTATTTATCTCTGTGCTTTCTGAATTGTAAAATTTTGAATTATTGTATTTATAAAATAGTTTAGAAAATACCGGTGATATTTTGTCTTTTTGAAAAAACGTGTTATAAAAATCTTCTTTATTTAAAAGCGCCATAATAAGTTTTTAATTTCCTTTATTGGTAAAAGAAGCTTTTATTTTTTTAATCGAACCCATAATGTTCTTCGACTTTATAAAATTTTTAAAGTGGATTTTATAGCTTTCCATTAGGGCGATGGCTTTTGCTTTAACAGAGTTTTTTTTATAGTATAGGTGATATTCCACTTTATAAAATGTATTGTACCATTTTCTCTTATTATCAAAAACGCCAATGCCTAAATCTAAAAAATCAAAGTGGTTATCAATGCACCATTTTAAAAGCATATAATTATTTATGTGCCCAAGTCCAAATTTACCATATCCCACATCATAAGAGTGCGTTTCGTTAAAAAGAATACTGTTGTTTATGTGCCTGTTTAATGATATGCTAATGGGTTTATCATCATCATAAATCACAAATAATGATGATTTCTTTTGATTTATCAATTCTCGTAAATCCTTAATATTTTTATCCCATTCCATCATAAAAACATGCTGTGTGTTCTTAGTTTTAAACCTTTTTTCAATCATTTCGCGAAGCGATTTGAGTAAAAAATCACATTTCTCTTCAGAGATTTCCCCGTAGTTATATTCGTATTTTACTTTACAAGATTTTTCAAGCAGTTTAAACGATTTTCTTAAGTTGGTCCTAAGTTGTGATTTTGTATGTTTAGCCAAATAAGATTCGACGGTATAACTTTCATCCAACAGAATGCCAGCACCTGTAATGCCGTGATGTATAATTTTTTTTGAGTGGAACCCAGACTCATTTACAATTTTAGAATTCAAAAAAGTAGGGAACAAGCTTACATAAATAACATCGCTTAATTGATTTGGTTTAGAGGCATCTTTGTTTAAAAAAGCCTTGTTGTTTATATAAACATACTCATAACAACCTGGGACTATTGCTTTGCTGTTCATATAAAAATCATATATAAATTGTTCTCTTTTTAATTGTGCCATTTTATATAGTTAAAACCTTAATCTCTGGTATAGGTTAATTTTATTGAACATTTTTCTCCTTTTAAATAAAAAACATTGTCCTCGGTATTTGCCTTAAAAATAGACATATTATCAATGTGATTGTTATTAGTGTAAATAAAATCATTAATTGATTTTCTCAAGAATAAATAATCATCTTTTTTAAAATTAATCTGGTTTAGTTTTTCAATCTCATCACTTGATAAGTGGTTGATTTTAATAGTTTTAATTTCGAAAGATTCCAATGGCTCTTCATTCGGAACACCTTTAAAAAACTGTTTAAAGTTTTTGTATAAAACGTTTACTTTTTTAGAAAGCAAATAGTTTATTAATTGGTATTTATATTTTATAAAAATGGCATACACTTTGCCAAACCATTCTTTTTCTGTACGTATTACATGGTGGTTAAAGCTATATTGTTTATTGTTCCAAATTTGTTTGTGGCTAAAGTTTCCGTAGCCCAAATCGATAAGCTTATAATGATTTAAAACCGACCATTCAACAAGCTTGTAGATCATAAGATTGCCAAGGCTATATTTGTAAAAATCTATATTATATGATGCAATGGCGCTGTATATCACTTTTTTTTGATGATAATTTAAGGTAATTGCAATGGGCTCATTATCACTAAAAACAACAAGTAAGGATGCTTTTTTACTTGCTATGAGCTGGAGTGTGTTATTTTCATAATACGCCCAATTTTCTAGTACAGGGTTTCTGTCGTTTCGCTCTTTAAACCTTTTTATTAGCATGTCGTGTAAAGCATGCATTAGCGCATAATATTGCTCATTGCTTATTGCGCCGTAAAAAAATTCGTGCTTTATATTGTAGCAGTTTTCTAATTTGTTTTTTGTACGATTAAAATTTTTTCTTATACTCGTTTTAAACTCAGATTTTATGTAACTGTCAACCGAGTTGTAACCCGTTAAATTTATGGCATATCCATATTTTTGAAATACTTCTGTACAAAAAAAACCATCTTTAACCTGGAGTTCAAAATAATTGGGAACCAACTCAAAAGCATATATTTTTGATGTTGGTAATAATTTGGTTTCAGGGCTATAAAACGCTTCGTCATCACCTTTTAGTTTAATTTTTTCATATATAGATGGAATCGCATTTTCTTCAAAAATATCTGAGTAAAAATTTGATCTAGAAACATATTTTGATGCCATATTTTTATACCTAATTAGTAATTATAAGTTTTTGTATCTTATTGGTTCCTTTTATAATATAGCTCTTTTCTTCATTATTTAGTTTATAAACCAAAACGTTGTTTTTTAACTGAGGGTTTGCGTGTAAAAAATCGTAAATTGGTTTTCTTAAAAATTCGTAAGTTTCGGTTTCAATGTCAATTTTTTCTTGGCTGTCCGATTCAAAATTAAAAGCGTCAATGGTTTTTGATTCGATTTCTACGGGTTTTTCAATATTTTGATTACTATCATTTGTTGGACTTGGTATAAATCTGTTTAAAAAGAAGAGTAACTTATTGTTTGGATGTTTGTAGTAATACCTAAAAACATAAAATTTTAATTTTAAATAGCAACACAACAGCAACGCCAAAAGATTACTGATAACCGATTTTTTTTTGATAATTATATTATGGCTTAAATCGTAATGGTTGTTGCTCCATTTAAATTTGTATTCTGATGCTCCCATGGACAGGTCAAAAATCTCAAAATCGTTATTGATATTCCATTCCAACTGTTTATAGAGGTCAATACTGCCTAAACTAAATTTTGCGTAATCTATATCGTAGCTGGCAAGTACATTGCACGTGATTTTATTAAAATGATAATTAAAACAAATATTTATAGGCTTGTCATTATCATAAATCACAAAAATGGAGGCTTTTTTCTCTAAAATCAATTGGAATAAATTCTCTTTAATTAAATTCCAACGGGACAGATGAAAATGTTTTTTATTAATTTGATTAAACCGTCGTGTTATAAAAGTGTACGCCGTGTTTAATAAAAACTCATACTGTTCCTTATTAATTTCTCCATAGTAAAATTTATAATCAATATTAAAGCAAGTCTCTGCTCGTTTTAAAGCAGATCGAATTTGTTTTCTTTTTCTGGAGTTAAATTGTTTTGCTGTATAATCTTCAATAGTAGCAAATTTGCTAATGTCGACCAACAGACCTTTGTCAATTTCAGGAAGGCTTATTTTACGGTAGGTATTTGTGTTTTCTAACAATAAATCCAGATAAGGCGGAATATTGTAAACGCGATATAACTTATTTTCATTTGAAATTTTGATACCCTCAAATTCCTTATAAGTTACAACTTTACCATTAAGTTTATATTGAATGCTACTGTAAAAAGCAGGTAGTTTTCTGTTCTCAAAATAATCAAAGCTGTAATGCCCAACATTAAGTATTTTTTTAATCATTAATAATTTAGTTGATAATTATGTGGTAAATTTTTGGCTAATAAAACTAAAAAAAACAAAAGTTGTATTTTTCATTTTAAAGGTAATTATTATAATATGTAATTTTATTCTTTATTAGATAAAAAGTAATAATAATTGACCAAGTGGAGTTTGAAAAAAAAGTGAAATATTAGTTTTTTAAATACATAAAAATAGATCAAATTAGTAACTATTAGAAGGTTCGCAATTAGCTGTGCGTAATTAATTGAGAGTCTTTATTACCTGTTAATATATAGCTATTTGAAGCGGTTTTACATTTATACAAATTAATATGCTTTAGGTTTTCTGAGCTCGTATACAGGTAATCGAAAACGATCTTTCTTAAAAAAGTGTTTTCAGTACTGTTAATATCAATTTCTTGTGTTTTTTCAGGCTCAAAATCCTTACTATTAATAATTGGTTTTATGTGGTAATTATTGGCATTGCTACTTTTGTTGTTTTTAAGGAAAAACAATGCCTTATGCAGCTTTGTGTTTATGTCTTTTTCTCTTAAAGATTGTTTTAGTTTAAAAAATAGATAAAGGTAATTAGCAATTAATGCAGCGGTTACAGATTTGGAGTCGTAATAAATATGATATTCAAAATCGTACTTTAAATCACTCCAGCTCTCTTTGTAATCAAAATACCCTTTGGTGAAATCAAATGTTTTAAAATCGTTATTAAAAGCCCATTCCAATATTTTCATAATTGAAATTTTTCCGATGTGAAATTTGCTGTAATCAATATCAAAAACTGTAATGGCATCAAAAATAATGTCTTCTGAAAAATAGTTTAGCCTAACGGTAATAGGAATACCATCATTATAAATAACAAAAAGAGAGGCTTTTTTTTCTAAAATTAAAGGATAAACCACATCGTAATAAAAATTCCATTCCTCAGGATTCAAATTATTGTTTGTTATTTGTTTGTCATCAAATCTTTTGGTCAATAATTTATTAAAGTAGCTAAAAACAAAATCGTATTCTTTTTTGTCAATTTCTCCATAATACATTTTATAGGTTATTGAAAAGCAATGTTCCAAACGCCTATTGTATCTTCTAAATTTTTGCACACTACTTTTGCTAAAAGTAGATTTAAAGTACGTGTTAAAATCTTTATGTTTATCTAAATGAATTAAAAAACCAGGGTATTGTTTTGCCTTTTTTACTTTTAGGTTTTTGTTACCGCTGTTGGTTTTAACATTAAAAAATTTTGGAACATCGTAGATTAAAAAACATTTGGACTTAAAATCGGTTGCTGCGCTTTCATCATCTAAACTATACGAAACCCCTTTTGTTAAATTTTTACCTGAATTGATAAATAGGGGAAAGGACCTAGGTTTATAAAAAGAAATGTTTTTGATAAAATCAAAACTATATAATGGTTTTTCAGTATTAAAATGTCTATGCCATTTTTTAATAAAGGTTGAAGAAAAAAAAGGGTTGCTTTTTATCATGAGTTTGCTTAATTGTTTGGTAAAATCAATTTTACGACGAAAATTATGGATTGGTATTGTTTTTATGATAAAAGTATTTTTCAGCTTTAGCTACTTTTCTAATAAATTTTCCGGGTACACCATAAACCATACTAAAATCTGGCACATCTCTAACAATTAAAGCGCCAGAACCTACAATGGAGTGTTTACCAATTTTAATGCTTTGTATTATAGTAGCACTCATAGCAATATAAGTGCAGGTTTTAATTGATACATGACCACCAACTGTAGCATTTGGCCCTAAGCTTGAGTATTTTTTTATTTCACTATCGTGCCCAAGCGAAGCTTTGGTATTAATAATACAAAACTCACCAACAGTAGCATCACTATTAATTATAACTCCTGCAAGGATAACGGTACCTTTACCAATATTTACATTTTTTCCAATAACAGCATTTGGGTGAATGGCACTGATAAATTCAAAACCCGGATCGATTGTGGTTATCTTTTCATGGTTTTTTTTACGTGCCCAATTATCACCTATGGCTATAATGCCTTTATTAAAGTTATGTGTTTTTTTTAACTCAGGAATATGCTCTTTTCTGCCAATTATTTTATAATTAAATAATTTTGTTCCAATAGGCTTAAAGGAGTCTATTAAACCAACAATAGTATACTGATTTAACTTTTCAATTATATCAATAATAACTTTAGCATGCCCTGATGCGCCTATAATTACAATATTATGTTTATTTGAAATTGTCAAATTGATTTTGATTTATTATTAAACGCTATAATATAGTTTTTTTCTGTTGAGCAATGTTATATTTTCTGTTTACTTGCGCATACCTTAATTATTTTAAGTTTTTTTATGCTTTTGCTTTAATTGTTTCATTTACCATAACTCTTCTTTTTCCTGATGCCAATAAAGGGATTTCGTTAACATAATGTATTTCTATTATGGCATTATTTCCTAAATACGATTTAAACTCGTCAACAAACTTTTTTTCGTTTTTAAATTCTCCATCAATATTTATTTTAAAGATATATTTATTCCTTGTTTTTTGAATAAGCTGACATTGATTTAATTCGTGATATTTATTAATTAATAAAAGTAGGTTATTAGCTATTATTTCGCCTTTGGTATTAGTTATAACATCAATTTTCCTACCTTCAATTTGTTTTAAAACGAGCTTACCATCTGCATGGTCCATACACCCAATGTCTCCAGTGTCGTATCGAATCATGGGCATACAATAATTAAATAAATCGGTGATTACAATTCTACCTTTTTCACCAAGTTTTACCGGCTTGTTTGAATTGAGTTCTAAAATCTCAACATAATAGCTTGCTGAATTGATTACAAAATAGGAAGTATTAGGAAATTGTTGTGCAATAATACCGTTTTCAACATTAGAGTATCTCGACACGGTATCAACATTGAAATATTTTTTTAAAGCCTTTTTTGTGCTAGGGGATAAGCTTTCAGAAATAGCAATCACCGATTTTAAATTACAATTTATGGGTTTTGCTTTAATGTTGTTTAAGTATTTACAAACTTGATCGAATGCTGAGGCATAACCTATCCAGCTTTTTGCTGATTTATTCTTTTTTAATTTTGCAATAAATTTTTTTAAATAGGTGTCGTTTAAATCAAATACGTCTATAGGTTCAATATTTTGTGCCCACTTTGCTAGAAAACTTTTTTTGCCGAATGCATCCCACATTCTAAAATAAAAGAGTTTATTGCCAATCGTGTAACCTGCCTTTTGAGAGAAATATAAATTATCTGCCTCATTGCGGTTTATTTTATTGATGTTTTGATAAACTTTAAATGGTGTACCTGTAGATCCGCTTGTTTTTACCGTTGTTTTTTTTAGATTTTTATACACGGCAGATTCGAATGTCTTAAAATTAGCTTTAATAATATTTTTATCAATTACGGGAAAATCTTCTAACTGTTCTATTCCTGTATATTTAGTGTAAAACGGGGTAGTATTACAAGCATGGTTTAAAATTTCTGAAAGGTATTGGATTGTTTTATTATGAATACCGTTTAATGACGTGTTTTCTATAATAGTCTTTACATCGTTAAATTGTTGTCTTTTTTTATTTCCATTGAAAGCGTCTAATGCATTAAAAATAAATAATCTAGGATTTGAAAAAGGTATCATATTTTAAGCAGGTAATGTATTGATTTCTTTTAAAATCTCTTTTATAATAGGGCTTTTGCAATAGCCGCCGTACGCAGTGTCTGAAGTTTGTAAATCCGGATTATGGTTCCCTTCAATAATTATAGGGCCAGTGTGGGTTATGGCGACATCCCAACCTATAATTCTGCTAGGAAAATATAAAGCGGCATATTTTACCAAATCACAAGCTTCTGTAAAATATGGGATTTTAAAGCCATCTAATTTAAAATTTGAATTTGGGTGGTTATTAAATACATTGCCCCCCATAACAACACTTTGCCTTCCTTGGCCTTGTAAAACCCCCGTTTCAGTATTTACTGCTATATAAAAACCACCACTAGTTACGTTGTCGGTCACACTATTTCCAACACCAAATCGCATAAAAATTGAAACAATGTGTATTTTGTTTTCTTTATCTATATAGGTGACACATCGTAATGTGTTTATAGATTTAGCGTGTATTTTGTTTATCTCTGTATGTTGTTCAATGCACTCTTGATGTAAATAACTGGCTTTTAAAAGTGATTTTTTAGCGTGTTGTATTTTGTTTTTTAAATTGTTTTTATTTAATAGTATACAACCTTGGCCTCCAATACCTTGAAGAGGTTTTAAAAAAAGCGCATCAATATTTTGTGTTTCGAATACGTTTTCAAAAAAACTTAAAAGATCATTTTCGGTATGTATCACAAAAATTTTATCATTAAAATAAAATCTGTTTTTTATATGATAACTAAATAATTTAGGAGTTTTAATATGATTTGTTTTACACAATAAACTAAAACTTAATTTATTATTCAGCAATGCAGATATTTCTGGAAACACTAATTGTTTAGATGACAAAATGCTATTGTATTCCTTGAACGATAAGTAACTTGTGTAATCAGTCACATCTCTTCGGTACAAATACTTTCTAAAATAATCGGTTGGTAGTGCTTTTTTTATCCATGAAAAATGGATAACTTCTTTGATTATTTTTAAAAAACTTTTTTTGTCCGAATCATTTAAAAATACATTTAGATTTTTAATTCTTGATAACATTTTATGGTCTTGTTTAAATACTTGTATAACAATAACATATTAAAGTCATTTAACACAATATTCTAGACATATAATTGATGTTATATACAGGAAATCGATTTTTTTAATTTTTTTCATTATCAGTACCAAAACATCAGTGTGTATATTTATAAATATTATTTGATTACTTCGTTAGATCTATAATTTGGGAAATAATCCGAATTAGCATTAACTTTATGGATTTCTACGAGCTCATCATAAATTTCTTGGTTCACAATGAATTTCCATAAATTAAATTGTTTGAAATCTTTTGAAAACGACGATTTAAAATGAAATAATGAATCGTCATCTCTACCGCCTAATCCGCCACCTAAATTAAAAGAATTATAACATCCTTTTTCATTGGCGATTACCCTCATTTCATCAATCAATAATTTTGTGGGCATTAAATGCAAATACTCGTTTTTTGATCCAGATAAATGGTATTGCAAAATAGAATTAGTAGCAATAAACATACTAGCACCAATAACTTCTCCAGATTTGTTATCGACTACAGATAATATAGTAGTTTCAAAATCGTTGCTTTTTAGAATATTTTCAAAATAAGATTGGCTAAAATAATAGTATTTTTTAGCGTTTACGCGATCCATATTTTCATTATACAGCTCAATAAATTTTTGTAAATCTTTATTTGAAGAGGATGCTTTAACTGTACACAATCTTCTTGCTTTATTAATGTGGGTTTTAAGTCTGTTTCTATAGTTTTTTCGTTGTGAATCAAAATCCAAAGTCAGGTCTATGTTTACCACTTTGCCTTGCGGGAAGATTTCCCCAAAATTATTTAATATGGCATGTTGATGCTCTATATACGGGTTTAACCTAGAAAAAACTGATATAATATTATTGTTATTGAAATAATTAGTTATCCCTTTTGAAAATTTCAAATTGTTAAAAGAGGCATCTAGCCCTTTGGAAATCGGGCCAACATAGCCATAAACAGAAGTAGCATCTTTGTATTTGGAGTTTGGAATATCACGAATAATTAACGGCAGACCAATTTGGACTTCTTTATTTACATATTTCAATAATATTGGTGTTTCATTTTCCGACACCGATAATTTGTGATAATCATAGGTATGATAAAAATCATAAGACTCTATACTATCTAAAAAAGTATCCCAGTCTTTCTTATTAATAACCGCTTCGAAGTATGATTTATTGGTTTCTTTTTCTTTGTGAATAATTTTAGCTTGAGAAACTTCTGCATTATTATCCTGTTCAAGAAAGTAATTATATAAATTTTTAGCGAGTATTTGAGATATCCAAATTATTCTACCACAGTGCTCAACATGCCAAACAGCTTTATTATCAATTACATTACCTGCTAACAGAGGTCCCATGACGTGCAAATTGTTTGATGCTTCAAGATTGTGGTTAACGTGGAATCCAATTTTTGACTCGTTTGGTTTGCAATAACCATTTTCTATTAAATTTAAAATTAATTTAGGGATATCGTTTTGAGTTAGGTTTTTGCCGCCAATACAGTTAAATATTAAGTTGAATTCTTTGTTATATGTTTTTACTTCCTTAGTGTTTGTGTCGAGATACTTTAAAAAGTAATTGTTATTGTTTTCTTGAAGGTCGACAAACCTGCCTGCAATATGCTCAAAACGCCTGTCCGCTTTAAGCATTTCTATCGTGTTGGAGTAATGGACACCTGCGCACCGTTGTTTTTTTCCTATTTCGTTACCGTAATAACAGGCAAATTTTTCAAGTTCAGTTTCGTTAAGTTTTTCCAATAAACTACCAAAGGCCGATGATATAATTTCGACCGTGGACGCCGCACCTAAGTTAATTTCATCTGATAAATCAATATCCTTAAATGTGGCTTCCGCTATAGAATCTGCACTTAAAGTGCTTGCATTTTGAAGTTTATTTAAATGAATTGGTTTAAATTCCTTTTTTCTTTTTTCATCTATTATCGCGTCTGGAGCCCTTCCTTGGGTAGATAGAAACACAAAATTATTTGGAGTATGATCTCCAGCTTTTGAAACATCGTTTAATTTATACAATAACTCAAGTGCACTTGCATTGGCACCAATTATTAGCACGTTAGTTCCTTTGTCTGCTCTGTTTTTTATAAAATGCTTAACGTTTTTTAACGTGATTTCAAGTTGAGGATCATACGGGGTGTTGATAAACATTAAGTTTTCTTCTTCAATTAAGGCTTCATTCTTCCATAAGTTATTTACGGGTAATGAGCCCACGGATAGAATAACCTTTTCTGATAAAACAGGCTTATTGTTTTCTAAAGTAATGGTATAGGTGTTGTTTTCTTTACTTAGGTTTATAACTTCATCGGTTATGTAATTAATCTCAATGGTTTTATTGCTTGATAATTCTTTTATACTACTTTCAACCATTTCGTTAATATAATAGCCAAAAAAACGACGTGGAATAAAAATATCTTTCCATTTATTGTTTTGTATATCAACACCATTTATATCTAACCATTTCTCAGATAAAATGCCGCCTTCATTTTTAAATTCCTTTAAAAGCCAATCCTTATTTACATTTAGCCATTTTATAAATTTGGTAAGCTCTGGTTCTGGTAAAAAGTTTCTCAACGATGTTATTAAAAGTGTTGATTTACCAGACCTAGCTCCGTAAGGAATGCCTGTATTAAACTCAGGGTATTTATCAATGACATGTATGGATAGTCTATTTTTTAATTTTGGACCATTTTTAATAAGGTCTAAAAAATTTAAAATAGTGAATGATGCCGAAATTCCGGAACCAATAAAGGAAATGTCTGATATTTTGTTAGGGTCTCTAAACATTACTTAGGCGTGTTTGTTTTTATTATTCTTCCAGGGTTGCCAACAACAGTACAGTAATCGGGTATATCCGTTATAACTATGGTACCAGCTCCAATAGTGCACCATTTACCTATTTTAACTTTTGGGATTACAACGGCACCAACACCCACGTGTGAACCTTCACCAACTTCTACATGGCCACACAAAGCTGCTTTAGGCGATATGTGTGCAAAATCCCCAATAACATTGTCATGGTCAATACTTGCACCGGTATTAACAATTACGTGTTTTCCCACTGTTGTGTTGGGCTGTATAATCGCTCCAGCAAAAACTACAGTACCTTCTCCAACTTTTGAAGTAGATGATATTATTGCAGATTTATGGATGGCTTTTTCATACTTGCATTTTAAAAAGCCTGCAATTTCGGCCCTATCTGAGTTTATACCAACAGCTATGATTACCGGAGGCCCATTATGAGGGAATTTTTTTAAATCTCCTCTAGCACCCATAACAACGTTTTTAGACGCATGGTGGCTTCCTGATGGGTTATCATCAAAAGTTTCAACAACATTAAAGTCATTTTCTTGCAAAACTTCCTTTATAACTTGCGAATGACCGCCCGCTCCATAAATTCGTACTTTATTGTTTTCTTTTAAACTAATCATAAATAGGTTTTCGGTCTGGAATTCTTTTTAAAATTAATGACTTAATCTAATAACTAACATTAAATGTTTATGTGCTTCTAATTTAAGCTTTATTATTTATTTGTCCTCGTCGTAATTCATCTAAATAGGGCTGTGATTTGGTAGCATCAATAGCAACATCTTTTGATGCCAGCACTTTATATATAGTTTTCATCAATATATTAAAATCCACTTTAAATGAAACGGTATTTACGTATTCTACATCAAGCTTTAATCTAGGAACCCAATCTAAATAATTTCTTCCATTTACCTGGGCTAAACCGGTAATGCCAGGTTTTACATGGTGTCTTTTTCGTTCTTCCTTGGTGTAGTATGGCAGATATTGAGGTAATAACGGTCTTGGGCCAATAATGGACATATCTCCTTTAATTACATTAAATAATTGAGGTATTTCATCAATGGACGCTTTTCTAACAAACATACCAATTGAGGTTAACCTATCTGAATCGGGAAGTAGCTTTCCCTCCGAATCTGTTTTATCCGTCATGGTTTTAAACTTGATAATGTTGAATATTTTTTCATTTTTTCCAGGGCGTTTTTGAAGAAAAAATGGCTTTCCGCTATTTGCAAACCAGAGTAAAATTGTAGTAATAATTATTATTGGCGACAGCAGCGTAATTAATATTATTGAAACTAGAAAGTCTAATATGGGTTTAAATGTGGTCCTATAATTCATTAGAAGAGCGGTAGGTTATAAAATTTCAATGAGGTTTTGGTTAAATAATAAATCAAATATAAAATTATCTTTTATACTATGGGATTATCTCAATAAAATTCCGTTTATACTAATTATTTTATCGGTGAGACACAAAATCGCAGCCATTTAATTTCAATAAACAGAGTTTAACAATTAACTATTTATAAAATTAGAGTTGATAAATATTATTCGTTTAGCTAATATCGTTTACTAAAGTATTGAAAACATTTTCTAGGTGCACTTTTTCTAAGCAGAAATAATTGGTTGTGATTGAATAGTATTCAATATTATATTGTAAAGGGCTTAATTTAATCTGTTATACTCTTCTAAAATTGCTGACCACACCAACTTTTGTTCGTAATTTGAAATGATTCTTGCCCGTGATTTCAACCCCATTTGTGTTGTTAAATCTTTATTATTCAAAACAAAAGCCATTTTTTCATAAATGGATTTGTAATTTTTAGTTGGAATGATAAAACCATTCTCATTATCTTCAATAACTTCATTACAGCCATTAATATCAGTTACAATACTAAATAATTCCATCGCAGCGGCCTGTAAAACTACGTTTGGAAAACCTTCACGGTAACTAGCGAAAACCAAAGTGTCTGAAATGGCAAAATACGGTCTTACGTCTGACACCCATCCGGTTGTAACAATATTGCTACTGGATTTTATCAAATTTACAGTTTCTGGCAAAAGTGGGTCCAGCTCATTTTCGTACCAACCAACAAGTAGCAATTTAACATTTTCGAACTCATTACTAATAATATCAAATGCATTTATCAACTCATTAACCCCTTTATCTTTAACTAAACGCCCTACATAAATAAAAACATAATCGGTTTCAGCAATATTTAAATCACACCTTAATTTAGTTTTAAATTCTTTATTATAAAGTTTTGGATTAAAATGTGTGGTATCAATACCGTTTGAGCTACCATTGCCCAAAACTTTTAACTTGTTATTATTGGTGAATTTATTCTCTAAAATAATATCGACCAACCCGTAGGAATTGGGATATATTTTTGTAGCGCATTGATAAGTAATCTTTTCTACAGAATTCAATAAAATACGTTTTAGACCTGTAGCTTCAACTAATGGTAATCCTGCAATGGTATGCAATCTGTGTGGCACATTGGCTAACCGAGCAGCTATCATTGATAAGGTGCCAGCTTTTGGAGTATGTGAGTGCACTATAAAAGGCTGCTCCTTTTTAAATATTTTATATAACTTGTAAACTGCAGCCAAATCTTTTAAAGGTGTAATTTTGCGAGTCATTTCTACGGGGATGGTTTTTATGTTTTCCCGCGAACTAATATCCTCTAAAAAACCGTCTCCAGCTGATGAAACCCCTATAATTTCAAAATAATCACTCATAAATTTAAGTTGTCCCTTAAGTAAACTTGCTAAAGACATAGGTACGGTAGTTATTCGAAGTATTTTTTTTCTCATTTAAAGATGGGGTTTTATAAGGTAACTTAAAGATTTACAATAAGTTATTAACAATCTTAGGTTAAATAGTTGTTTTAAAATACATTTGCATTTTTATAATAAAAATCCAAAAACGTGTTTCTCACAAATAATAAAGTCTAAAAACACGTTTCTCTCGTATCTACCTAAAATAGAATAAACAAAGTGCAATTATACAATATAAAATTTAGGCTAAAATAGTAATATTCTCAAAATAAAGACAAAATGATAAAAAAAAGAAACAATGCCCTAAGTAAAATGAAAAAGATAAATATATATGCCATTTTAATTTTAACTCTATTTCCAATTTCTATTTTATCTTGCAATGACGATGAGGTTTTTGTTGAAACCGGTGAAGAATTATTGGCAATAGATGAGGATTTCGGTTCTGCACAACGAGATAATGTTTTTGTATTAAATCCAGAACGTTGGGGGATAGTTGAAGGCAATGTATCTAACGAAGTCGCAAAGGAAAACACCCAAATATTAAACTTTATTATTAAAAGGGTTGCAGAATTTGGGATAACAACACTTCAGATTGATGAAATGGATGCCTTTTTTGAAGTAAATTCTAGAGTCAATAATCCAAAAATAAAATCAGAGTCAGCTATCCTTATACCTTCAAATTTTGAATTAAGGATGAGTGATAATGTATTTATGCGGGTGCAACCGAATGGGGCACATACTTATAGTTTATTAATGGTGTTTGAAGGTGAAAACATTAAAATAAATGGGGGGAATTTAATTGGAGACCGTTGGGTACATGATTATTCGCCAGAAGTCGATTTGTATGGAAATGAATGGGTAGCCCATGATTGGGGACACATAATTCAAATCTCTGGAGGTAAAAATGTTGAAATTGACAATGTAAATATATCTGCTGCAACGGGAGATGGTATTGTAGTTCATGAAAGTGTTATTAGAACAGATAGTAATTCGGTAATATCAGAAAACGTAACAATAAAAAACTGTACAATTGACGAAATTAGAAGAAACGCTTTAAGCTTTTTAGATGGAGATGGCATTCTTTTGGAAAATTGCGACATAACAAATACTGGCCAAGGACCGGAAAATCCAAAAGGTGTTTACAACTCATCCGGTGCTTATCCAAAATACGGTATTAGCTTCGAGGCTTATAGAGGTAGAGATGCCAATAATAACCTTATAGAATATCAAAGGATTGAAAATGTTGAAATAAGAAACAATAGATTTACCGGTAATTATGGTGGTGACATTAATTTATATACGTGTTCTAATGTTAATATACACGATAACTATTTTGATTCGATGATTGCCAATATAGCATCTCATGATATTACTATAAAAGACAATATTATGGAAGCAAGATTGGATGACGATGGTAATTATTATCAATTTGGGATTTTATTTAAATCAAAATTTGATCCTCTTGGTAAGGAGATGAATTATAATTATACAATTACTGGCAATCAAATTAAAAACTATGTAAATGCAATGGTTTTAGGAGGTGAAAATTATACGGTTTACAATAATACACTTACCGATTTTAAAGCAGGAATTACTTTTTATAAATATTTAAATGGTGCACAATTATACAATAACACATTAACATCAAATATTAGTACAAGTTCTGGGTACGCTTCTTTGGTAGCAAACACTACGGATGTTTCAGTATCAAACGAAAACGTAGCAGTAACTTACCGCCCATTAAATATAAGTGGATTGCAAGCCAATATTGTTGAAAAATTAATTTTTGATAATTGTACATTTAATTCTACAGATAATAAAGTTAATAGTATTTCTGGTTCAGAAAACATAACAGTTCAGAATTCCCAATTAAATACTCAAATAAACGTTTTTAATTCTACAAACATTCAACAAATTAACAATAATTAATAAGTAAACAATCGAATAACTTGTTATTTTAGTTTACAGTTTATTAAAATTCAATAGTAAAATATTGAGTTTATTACTATGGTTGAATCTAGCAATCTTAATAACCTTCACAATATTAAGTGTTTACCATTAATTTATTATTTACTAATAGAGGCTTTTAAAAAAAGACTCTCTATTAACAAGAAAAAACTGTCAAAAAATATTTATAATCGATACTACTTTACGTTTTATCGATAAAAATCTGCAAAAATTAATGTATTTCAACGAATAAATTCAAATTCAAATTAGTTTTCTTATTTGAATTTATACTTTAGCCCATTATTAATCGACCCCAAATCGAAACTTTATGAAAAATTATTTAAAACTTATGTTATTATTCTTCTGTGCCATAATGTTAACAACCTCATGTAATAAAGAAGAACTATTTATCGAGCAAACATCAGAAGAAACTGTTGATGAAACCACCCCTGAAGACACAGGACAAACTCCTGAAGTAGATTACAGTTTACCTTGTGATTTTACACTTAATACCCTTGAAGCCAATACTTCGGTTATAATTAATTGCCAGTTAGATTTAGCCGGTCAAACCATTTCACTTCCATCAAATGTATCATTAATTTATGAAGGTGGTGATATTTTTAACGGCACTCTAAACTTTTCTAATGGTTCTATAATATCGGGAGAATTATTAAGTTCAAGTTTAGTAATAGAGGGTGCGCTACCTAAATTAGAAAAAGAAACTTTTGATTTTATTCCAAACCGCTGGGGCATTGTTGAAGGTAAAGTAACCGATGCTGTTGCATTGGAAAATAAAAATATAATTAACTCTACCATGTATCTGGTTAAGGATATGGGAGCAACTAAACTTGAAATTGATAAAATAGATGCCTATTTTAATGTAAGTTCGAGAGTTAACAACCCTAAAATAAAATCTGAAAGTGCTATTTTAATACCGTCAGATTTTGAGTTTAACATGAGCGACAACTCGTTTTTGCGCGTACAACCAACTAATGCTCATGCCTATAGTTTAATAATGGTTTATAAAGGAGAGAACATTAAAATAACTGGGGGCAATTTAATAGGCGACCGTTGGGAACATGATTACGCTCCAGTAGTTGATTTATATGGAAAAACTTATTACTCCCACGATTGGGGACATGTAACACACGTTTCTGGTGGTAAAAACATCTTGCTTGAAGGTATATACATATCCGATGGAGCCGGAGATGGTTTTGTGGTACATGGTAGTACAATTAGGGCTGAAGATGGATCTCCGGGTAATGCCATAATCTCTGAAAACGTGGTAGTAAGAAACTGTACTATTGATGCTTCAAGAAGAAATGGATTGAGTATTCTTGATGGCGACGGAATTCTTGTCGAAAACTGTAACATTATTAACACTGCATTAGGTGAAAACCCACCAGGTGTTGATTATAGTTCTGCTGGAACATGGCCT
Source organism: Hwangdonia sp. (assembly GCF_048381975.1). Lineage (NCBI taxonomy): Bacteria > Pseudomonadati > Bacteroidota > Flavobacteriia > Flavobacteriales > Flavobacteriaceae > Hwangdonia > Hwangdonia sp. The sequence continues at coordinate 120,058 of NZ_JBLWYT010000005.1, forward strand.
AGACAGGGCATAAGTTTTGAGGCTTGGAGAGTTAGAGAAGCTGACGGCACCCTTAAAGAATACGAAAAAATAGAAAACGTAACTCTTAGAGGAAACACCTTTAAAGGTAATAGTGTGGGAGACATTGTATTATTTACTTGTTCTTTTGTTACGATTGAAGAAAATTATTTTGATGCCATGATTACTAATATAGCATCGCATGATATTGTTATCAGAAATAATACCATGGAGGCCAGAATTGAGGATGGTGTGCCTTTTGAACATGCAATGATATTCAAATCAAGATTAGACCCATTTGGAGATGAATTCAATAGGAATTATAAGATTTATGGAAATAAAATTAATGGCTATAGAAATGGTATAACTTTAGCTGGTGATAATTACGAATTATATGATAATACCCTAACTGGTTTTAAATCGGCAATTATACTTGACGATAAGTTATACGGAGCCCATATACACAATAATAAATTAGAAACAGATGTACCCACTAGTTTTGGTTATGTAGCAAGAGTAGGTTATACAAAAGATATAAAAGATATACTTATAGAAAATGAGGAAGTAGTTGTTACAAGGAGGCCAATAGATATATATGATTTAAAAGCACACAGTAATGAAAATTTAGTTTTTGACAATTGTACTTTTACCTCGTCAGGGAACAAATCTAATAATATTGACGGTTCTGAGAATATTACGATTCAAAATTCAACTATAAATACAGATGTTGGTATTGTTAACTCAATAAATATTCAATTAATAAATAATAATTAATTTGCTTTATTTGGTAGAGCGAAAAAAAACTTTGTAGGTTAGATAACTCCCTGGAATGTTCCCGGGAGTTTTTTTTTATTTTTTTTAGGTTAATATTTTAAATATTAACCTTTACATTTTATTTATAATTAATAAGCAATTTTTTTCAGATTAGAGAGAATAGAGAAGGTGAGTTTATAGTAAAACATATACAGCAACTTAATTTAACTACACAATGCCATTGGTAGATTCCCCATTACTATAAATTTATTTAAATCAAATTAACGGAGAATTTTGCACCAAACTTTTTGTTAGTAATTATAATTTGTTAACTTTGTTATTAACCGAATTAAACTACAATAAACATTATATTATTCTTAATTAAGTACCCCCTATTATTTTTACAAAATATTTGACAAAAACGATATAATGAAGTTGAAAGAAGTTATAAAATCTGATTTATACCGTTATGGGGGGGGGGGAGGCTTGACTAAAATTTCCAAGGGTATGAGATTTCCAGGGTTTCGTTATATGTATTACTTCCGAAAAGCATCTCATTATAAAAAAATGTCCATCTTGGGGATTTATTACAGGTTGATTCTTCGCCATATATGTGTAAAATATGGATTTCAAATTCCAGCAACTACTTCAATTGGAAAAGGGTTTTTATAAATCATTTTGGAGCAATAATTATAAATAGAAAAGCCAAAATAGGTAAAAATTGTAATATTGCTCCTTCAACCACTATAGGTCAGGCCAATCTCGGTAAATTGAAAGGATATCCATCTATAGGCGATAAAGTTTGGATTGGAACGGGGGTTGGAACAGTTGGTAATATACAAATTGGAAATAATGTTTTAATAGCTCCAAATTCATTTGTTAATATAGATGTACCCGATAATTCCTTGGTATTAGGAAATCCGGCCAAAGTGATTGCAAAGCATAATACACACAGAGGCATATATTTGCGATATCCGCAATTAAATTATTTTGGTAAACATATCTCATTGTTCACTATAATATACTTTAACATGGCTTTTACAATTCTAATTGAACCACTTATTCCAACAGGTATTTTTATTTAATTAAAAAGTAATGTCCATTTTTAAACCAACTCTATCCCTAATTTTTTGATTAATAAATAGCTAAAGCACACAATAGTTGATTGTCCCTTTATTTTTTATAAAACGCAGCTGATTTATAAGCATTTTTTCCTTGGTTTTTTCTTATTGTGCTTTGGTATAAAATCTTATTCATTTTGTTATTTGTAAATAATTAATCACAAGAAATATAGTTTTAATAATTTTATCTTTTTAAATGTTGCTAAAAGACTGATTTTTAATATCTTCGCAGCTAAAAATTATATCATGAAAAATTTTTATTTCTTTCTAGCCATATTATTTACAAGTATTTCTCTTTTTGCTCAGCAAACTTATGTTCCCGACGATAATTTTGAACAAGCTTTGATAGATTTGGGCTACGATAATGTTTTGGACAATAATGTGCAAACAAGTAACATTAACGAAATAACCCATCTAGACCTAAGATTTAAAAGTATTTCCGATTTAACTGGTATCGAGGCTTTCACGGCATTAGTAAATTTAAATTGCTCGTTCAACGATCTTACCGTAATTGATGTCAGTAGCAATACAGCATTAACTAGCTTATCATGTGCAGTTAATTTCTTGGTGGCGTTAGATTTGAGCAATAATCAAGCATTAACAAATTTAGATTGTGGTTTAAACAATATTATAAGCTTAGATTTGTCTGGAAATTCAGCTTTAACAGAACTATATTGCGATTTTAATAATCTGGCAAATTTAGATGTTAGTAATGGCAATAATTCTAATTTTACTGTCTTTGATGCAAGGGAAAACCCAAATCTTGACTGTATAAAGGTGGACAACGTGAGTTACAGCAACACAAACTGGCCAAATCGCGATACAAGCACCAGCTTTAGTACAAATTGTGATGGTGGTGGTTCGCCTGATCTAACATTTATTCCTGATAATAATTTTGAGCAGGCGCTCATTGATCTTGGTCTTGATGACGTGTTGGACGATTACGTTGAGACCGACAACATCAATGTCTTAACGAGCTTGGATGTATCAAATAAAAATATTTCTGATTTAAGCGGTATTGAAGACTTTGTAAGTCTTACTGAGCTTTACTGTGGCTCGAATAATTTAAGTGTTTTAGATGTAAGTAACAATACAGCTTTAACAACTTTATCCTGTTTTTTAAATAATATTGTTAGCCTTAATTTAAGCAATAACACTTCGCTAGCTAATTTATCCTGTTATTTTAATGAATTAATCAGTTTAGACTTAAGTATTAATACAGAGCTTAGATCGTTATCCTGTGGCAACAACAATCTGGTGAGCTTAGACGTAGCCAATGGTAACAATACTAGCTTTACTTATTTCGATGCAAGGAATAACCCGAATTTGGACTGTATAGAGGTGGACGACGCTGTTTACAGTGCCTCGAATTGGACGAATAAAGACACTGACGCAGGTTTCAGTACGGACTGTGATGCCGTTGGCGTAGACCTTACCTATGTCCCGGACGACAACTTCGAGCAGGCACTCATAGACCTTGGTTATGATGATGTACTAGACGACAACGTGTCGACCGACAACATTAAAGATATAGAGTCTCTTAACATATCAAACATGGGTATTTCCGACTTAACTGGTATTCAGGCCTTTGTATCCCTTACTAGTCTTTCCTGTGGTTCCAACAACCTCACTAATTTGGACGTTAGCAATAGTCCTGCATTAAGAGACCTTTACTGCCATAACAATAACCTTATTGATCTGAACGTTAGCAACAACTTAGCGCTCCGTGTACTGTCGTGTTACCTGAATGACCTCACCGACCTGAACCTTAGCGGAAATCCCGCTCTTAGGGCGCTTTCAACGGGCAACAACAGTTTGACCAGCTTGAACGTGAGTAACGGTAATAACAGTAATTTCACTTATTTCGACGCTAGAAACAACCCAAATTTGGACTGTATTGAAGTTGATAACGTGTCCTACAGCACGACCAACTGGTTAAATAGGGATGCCGGCGCAAGCTTTAGCACCGATTGTGATGCCGTTGGCGCGGACCTTACTTATGTACCCGACGACAACTTTGAGCAGGCACTGATAGACCGTGGTTACGATGACGTTCTTGATAATTTCGTGGCGACCGAGAACATCGAGGGCATAACGAACTTAAACGTAACGGGCCTTGGGATAACAGACCTGACGGGTATTGAGGCATTTGTTGGCCTGACGGATCTTTCCTGTGGCTCAAACAACCTAGCCAGCTTGGACATTAGCAACAGTCCAGCCCTGAGGAACTTGTTCTGTTACAATAATAACCTTACTGATCTTGACGTTAGCAATAACCCAGAACTCAGAGTTCTGTCTTGCTACCTGAACGACCTAACTGGCCTGGACCTTAGCGGCAACACCGTTCTTAGGGCGCTTTCCGCTGGCAACAACAGTTTGGCAAGCTTGAACGTGCGTAACGGCAACAACAGCAATTTCACTTATTTCGACGCAAGGAACAACCCTAACTTGGACTGTATAGAGGTTGACAATGTGTCCTACAGCACGACCAACTGGAGCAACAGGGATGCCGGAGCAAGCTTCAGCACCGATTGTGGAGCGTCTGCTCGTTCTTCTTATTCAAAGAAGGAGAATACAGGTAATAATGATAATGTTACTTTAGGTTCTGATGTATTAGAAACTGGCAGTTATAGAATATATCCAAATCCGGTTAATGGTGTTTTAAATATTTCATTAAATAAAGGAATGGAGCTTAACCAAGTTACTTTTTATAATACTTTAGCTCAGCGTGTATTATCTGCTAAAACAACTAGAATTGATGTTAGCAGCTTACGAAAAGGAATGTATCTTGTAGAATTAGATACAAATAAAGGTAGATTGGTTGAAAGGATAATTGTGAAGTAGTTTTCAAGTTTTAAATTTGTGACGTCTAAAATAGTGTTGCAAAATGAATAAATTAAAGGTAGTGATTTTTCATCACTGCCTTTTTATTTTTTTAGTTTGTATGTTGTTAATACAATTGATTTGGGCTTAGGATATAATTAAGCAAATTTGGTCCAAAATTATAGTAAACTTATATTAAAGTTTTGACTAATTTTCCTTTGGTTTTAAGTTCGATTTTAAATTTTTGTTTAGAATTTCGTTTTCATAACCTTGATATGGTTTGGCCACACATGGAAGAATATTCCTTTCATCCATCATTTTATAATTTTAAAAAACTTTATGCAATGAAGTAAAAAGCGTTAAATTCAATATAATTCCTTGTTGAAAGGAAATCTGGCCAAAGTGATTTCAAAAGACAATCCAACTGATACATATTTTCAATCTTCTCAATTCCACTACTTTTGTAAAAGCACACAATATTGTTGTCAATTTTCCTTTTTTTTAAAAATTTATTTGAGCAAGTTTTTTACAATTCTAAATTTTCCGCTTTTTTCAACAGGTATTTCCGTAACATATTTTAAAGTAATGTCCATTTTTGTACCAACTCTATCCACAAGGTTTTGCAAAAAAACTTTTTCATATTTTGAGTGATAAGATTGATCATCTTTTTCAATTAATACAAGTAGTTTGTCAATAGATGCTTGTTGTACTTGAAATTTGATAATCCCTTTTACGCCTTTTAAACAATTTGAAATATTGCCTAAATTTATTTTTCCTGTCTCTTCAGAATAAATATAATCTGAAATGCGACCTAAAATACTTTTAACTAAAGGGTTGTTATTTCCGCAGCCACAAGTTTCGGCAGCATCATACATCTCAATTTCATCACCAATATCATACCTTATTAATGGTGTACCGCGGGTGTTAAAAGGAGTAACGACTAGTCGTCCCTTTTTACAAGCCTTATTGTTTTCGTCTAATACTTCAAAAACACCACTTTGTAATTCCAAATGCAATTTTTTGTTCTTGCACTCTAAAATAAAAGGAGAACCTTCTGATGATGCGTATTGATTATACAAATTGGTTTTAAAGTAGCCTTCCAAAACGCTTCTTATGTCTTCCGTTATTGTTTCTGCAGTCGGAAATATGGCTTTAATGGAACGTGCCGGAAATTCTATATTATTTGCCATACCGAATTTTGCAATTTCATACATTGTAGAAGGAAACCCAACCATGTATTCTGGCTTAAATTCTATTAAGTTTTGTAAATAATATTTTAAATATTTACTGTGTATATGAAACGTGGAGTAATAACGTACCTTATAAAAATTATCCGTTTTCCAGAACCGATTATTCTTAATGTCCTTAGGACTTAAAAGACTTTTTCCGCTAAACCAAGCTGTTTTTTTTCCTAGCTTGTAACCATACCAACTTCTAAAGTTGTCTAAAATAGCAAACCTTTCCTGAGTGTCGTCAAATGTGAACCTTACCTCCAACGCTTTTCCTGTAGTTCCTCCTGTTTTACTTATTCCTGCATTTTCTTTCGAAATCGTATAGACGGCATCAATTTCTTTTCTTAAGTCTTCCTTATTAATAATTGGTAATTTACTTAGTTCATCTACCGCATAAAAGCGAGTTATATTGATTTGATTATATAACTTTTGGTAAAATGATGAGTTTTTTTTAGCATATTCAACAAAGCGGTTTAGTTTATCGAGTTGAATGAGCTTCAATTCATTTAGAGATAAATCTTTATTGTTCTTGTATTGATTGCGATATTTTTTATAATTCCCTCCGTGCCGTTTCTTATAGGACAGATAATTAAAAAAACTAATCATGAATTCCTGAAAAAAAACAGGGCTTTTGGAGAAAATATTTTCGAGAAACGGTGCCATTGGTTTAAAATTATTAAAATGTTAATACAATTTATACTAGAGACTCATTTTATTTTTTATTAAAACTTTGTTTGTTAATGATGTCATGGTTTCACTCTCAAAACCATATTCTTTATGAAGCTTTTTATAGTGCTTATAAATAGAATGTAATGTGCTTATGTTTTTATCTAAATCACTACCAAAATTGTGAGGGTGCCACCATAAATGATATAGCTCGTTGTTCTTAGCAGCATGAGTCATTGCGTTTTTTATTCTTCGTAATTTAAAGGTTTCAAATACTTTCAGTTTTTTACTGTACGGTCGTAAAAACCTTGAAGACGGAATGTTTAAGCAACTACTGGCGGTTTTCGTCAATTCTTTAATAGAGTAGGTATGGTGCCCAAAAATATTGATGTAACTATCTAGTAAACGTAGTGCTTTAGCCAATTGCCCCATTTTTTTTGGAATAAACACCCATGTGTTTTCGTTTCCTCGGTACGATGTTATACCATTGTTTGCACAAACCTTTAAATAACTTTCGACAACTTGATTTCGAGGAAACACGATGCTGTTTATATTAATATTTAGGCTTTTTGCTATATTTTTGGCAGCTTCTAAATCTGCATTAAACTCTGTAGCATTTTGCCCTTCTGCCAAGCAGTAATAGTGACAAAAGGTATGCGTGCCTATTTCGTGGTTTTTATTTGAAGCAATTTTTTTTACTATATTTTGAGCATAGTGAAATGGATCTTCATCCTCGTTTTCTCCAATTGAGTCTATTATGCGGTAGGGGTCAAATTTGCGATAACTATAGGAAGGTTTTACATCTGGGATGAACTTTTTAAGCTCTTCTTTGGTTTTGCTAAATAAAAAACCTACGGTAGCAAACGTTAATCTAACATCATAAGCCTTGCTAAGATCTAAGATTTTACTAATTGCATCTCTGGTGTTTACCAGATTGGTTTTATAATCCTTAACCTCTTTAACATCAAAAATACCCCAATGGAGTTCAAAATCTAGAGATATTACAAATTTACCGTTCATGCTTGGTGTGTTTAATTAATAGATTTAGACTTAATATTGTTACTATAAAAAGGGTAAAACAAAAAAATTGAGCGTAAAATATCCTATGGTTGCCAAGGTTAAATAATGAAGACTTTTTTGCCCAAATCTATTATTAATAGTTTGTGTAAATAATAAAGGGATTGCGATCCAACTGTACACGCCAATCCTATCTGAAAAAGGAATGCCAAAGTTGAAAAAGAAAATTATTGAAGCAAAAATAAAATACTTAATTAAAAATAAATCGGTTTTATTTTTTAGAGTACTTAATTTAAAAAAGACAAATAAAAACAAAGAATTATAAAGCACAAAATCTGGTCTGAAACCAATTCGATAATCGGTTTCACCATCAAAAAACAATCTCTGTGCATCATCGGCTCCAAGTGATGCCAGAAATGCAATTTTATTAAAACCGAAACCAACCATAGCCAAACCAATACCAAATAAATAAAGCAAAATAAAATATTTTAATTTTATTTTTTCACCAAAATGAGCGCCAAGAATACAGGCTATTGGGATTAGTGCTGTACCGTGGCATAGGTAGGCGATCAATAAAAAAACAAAAGCTTTTTTGTAGTTCTTTAAATCCATGTAATAAATTCCGAAAAGCACAAAAGGTATGGCCAAACCATTTCGTATGGTATTTGTTTGATGCGTGAAAAAAACAAATGAGCTGGCAATCATTAAAAACATTAATAAGCTACTGCCCGAATAGCTGTATTTTGTATACCTCCTGACAAATTTGTACATAGAAATATTAAAAATTATTGAAACTGTTAATATGAAAACAGTAAAATTTTTAAAAGGTAAGGTGAAGAACATAATAACTTCAAACATCAAATCTGTAGTAAAATAACTGAATATTTCAAAAGGACTACTTAACCGAATGCCTCTAAGAAAATAAAAAAAATGATAATTCCAAGTATCAGTACCAATCTTGATACCTCTGGTGCCAAACAAAAAAATTATTAATACAACAAATAAAATTAAAATGTTTCTATCTGTTCTTAAGTACGTGGCCTTGTTTTTATAAAACAAATGTCTTATAATCAACGATCCAAAAAACACAAAAAGAAAAAGCAGCCATAGGTAAATATCAAGATAATCTCCAGTCCTGAAATTTTCAAATAAATAACTCATGCTAGCTTTTAAATTTAATTATTTTGCAATATATCTTTAATTATACGGTTATGGTGTTTAACATCTTCAATGTTCATGGCACCAGATCTTCTCTTAACCAATGAGTCCATAAGTCCCGTATAATGAAAAAAGAGGTAAACCAAAAGTTTGAAAATTTTTCTAGGGTAACTGAGCATAACGTAAAAATAGCCAATAGTTTTCCTGTTTTTCCAATTTAATTTAAAAACTTGTTTTATGGATATTAAAAACTTTTTCAAAGACAGTTCGCTTTCCTCTCTATAATACAGCCCCAAGAAATCAATTTTGCAAAAATGGCTTTTTTCAACAGTTCTTATCCAAAGGTCAAAATCTTCTGTTCTGGTTAATGTTTCGTCATATTTGTTGTTTTTAAACCATTCTGTTTTCCCTGTAATAGTAGGATGTACACACCATCCTCCGAATAAAACTTCTTTTAAAAGAAACTTTGCATGCGCTTTTCCTTTTCGGATACCAATTATTTTATTATCTCCATCAATGGCAACCAAACCTGTGCCCAACAAATCAACCTCCGGGTGATTGATTAAATAATCTACTTGCGTTTGTATTCTGTTGGGGTGCATCATATCATCGGCATCCATTCTCGCGTAAAACTGACCTTTTGCAAGCTTAGAGAGTTGATTTAAACGTGTTGGCAATTTAAAGTTTTTACCATCACTATACACTTTAATTCTACTGTCGGTTAGTTCAAAATTTTTGGCAATAGTTACGGAATTATCTTTACTACCATCGTCCATTAAAAGCAATTCCCAATTTGAATAAGATTGCATTAAAACAGAGTTAATAGCATACGCTAAATATTTTTCACTATTATAAAAAGGGATACCAATGGTAACCAAAGGGTTTTTATTTTTACTTTCCATAAAACAATTCCAATTTTTTAACACTTAAGTTTATATTAAATCCTTTTTCAGATAATACTTGTTCTCTAACTGTGGCTTCTACGCTTGGTTTGTTTAGTATGTTTTTAATGCTATTAAACCAAGCCTCCAAATCATCCTCCAATCGGCAAAATTCAATCAATCCCATTTCTAGATCCACTTCTGGTGAAATGTTAGAAGATATTAGGGCAGGAGTACCGCATGCCTGAGATTCTACCAAAACAACCGGAAACCCTTCAAATAAAGAAGGCATAAGCATTAGTGAAGAGTTTTTTAAAATCACATCGATGTCATTTCTTACACCACAAAATGTAACATGATTTTCAAGTTTAAGTTCTTTTGTTAATGTTTTAAGTTGATGTTCTAAATGCCCAGAGCCAACAATAGCCAAATGGAAATTATAGTTCTTCAATTTTAAATATTCTGCTAGTTTAAGTGTAAACACATGGTTTTTCACTTCACTTAAACGTCCAATTTGGGTTATAACCACCGAATCTTTATTTAAGTTTTTATTTTTAAAAACTATTTGTTTTTCTGTTTCATCTTCATTAATAAAAGTATTCAAATCGATGGCATTTGGCAGAAATGTTACATTGTCATTTTTTGGAAACAAAAATTTTCCTGCATTTTCGCCACATGCTATAAAATGTGTAGCATAGCTGGAAATAAGCCGTTTAGATATGGTATGATAAATTTTGCCTATTAATTTATTACTGTTAGCATCACTAGTGTTGTGAGAATGAGCAATACGCATTGTAATACCACCGTAATAACCTGCCATTAAATGCAAGGCATTACTAAACATTTGATGGCATTGAATGGCATAAAACGTTTTTTCCTTTTTAAATAACTTATATGTAGCCCATGTTCTAGTAATTGGATTTTTATATTTATCGCCGGGGATTCTAAAAATTCGTCCCCCCAAATCAAGTATTTCATCGTCATAGTCGCAGTGCTCGTTTGTAAAATACAAAAAGTCGAATTGAAACTTGTTTCTGTCCAGTTTTCTATATAAATTCATAAGCATGGTTTCTGCACCAGCTCTATTCATGCGTCCAACAACATGTAAAATTCTATGCATAGCCTTTAACTTTTGAGATTATTGCGTAAACAGTTTTATAAAAAGAGTGATAAATACTTAGATTTATTTTCATTATTATAAAATCGAACTTATTTGAACCAATTAAATAATTATCGGATTTAATTTTTTTGATGAGTTGAAAGGCTAAAGGTGGTAATTTTAACTTACCTCGAGCGCTCATTTTTATGGTTGTAATGTACGCTTCTAAAATAATATCTTGAAGTTTTTTATAATAAGATGGCGACACATCTTTATCGTTTTTCAATTTGGTTAAACCCTCAATTATTTGAAGTCTGTCATTAATACTTTTATTTTTTATATTATTTAAGCTAGCAATGCTACCTTGTCTTATTAAATAATAATAAAAAACCCTTGGGATTGTAAAACAGGTTTTAGCTTTTATCAAAGCTCTTGGGGTAAATTCTAAATCTTCATAATAAATTCCCTCTAAAAATTCTAATTTATTGTGTGTTAAAAACTCTTTTTTGTAAATAAACTTCCAGATGTAAAACAAATTATCTAAATGATTTATAAATAATTCCTCACCGCTAATCGGGGCATCTATTGCATTTGGTATGAATTTTCTATACGATGCATCATTTAAAATAACATCGTGTCCTATCCATAATATATCAGATTTGAATTGTTTAAGTTGGCTGTAAATATCTTTTAAGCAATTGGGTTCAATCCAATCATCAGAATCTATGAACCAAACATATTCGCCATTAGCGTGTTTAAGTCCTGTGTTTCTTGCGCCGCTTAATCCCTTGTTTTTTTGAGTTATTATTTTTAATGAAGTGAATTCTGATTGAAGATTTTTACAAATTTCTAAACTGTTGTCTGTAGAGCCGTCATTTATAATTATTATTTCATAATCCGAAACAGGAATATTTTGACTGTAGCAGCTGCGAATACACTTCTCAACATATTCAGCGACATTGTAAACGGGAATTGCTATGGTTAATAATAAAGACATTATTTTATTTTTTTTCTTTTATTAGTTTTAAAATAGCAGAATATTGAGGCAGTAAATTTTCCTTTGTCCCTCGGTTTTCTTTTTGTTTTAGAAACTTAATTGAATTTGCAATATCTGTTTCTGAAAAATTCTCCATTAAATGTATATGCTTCGATGTATTTATCCACTTAAAGGAAGATTTAATTTTATGGTTGTTATTTAGAAATACTATGGCAGGAGTATTGGTTATATAGCAAAAAATCATACCGTGCAATCTATCTGTAATAACAACTTCTGCTCCTCTAAAATCATCCCATATGCTATCCAATGCCTTCACTCGATTAAATAAAGATAGGTGCTCGCCACCTATATGAGTATCTCTAAAAGATTTATCATCAAAATTTTCATCAATGATTTTTAGTAGTGTAATTTCTTGTTCTTGGTTTAGCTTTTTTTCTTTATCGTCCCTTAAACATATTACTACTCCTTTTCGTTCTTTTTTTGGTTTGGTTTTATCTAAACTTAGTACAATATCAGGCACTAGTATAACTTTATTATTTTTAAAATTATTGATGAAAAAATCATACGTTTTCTGTTCTCTGGCTAATAATACTAAATTATTATGCTTCGAATAAGTTTTTATGGTATTAGCCAATGCTTTCTTACCAGCAGGGTTTTCATTAAAATCGATAGTTTGCGGAAAGGAAACTACCATGTTATTTTCAAAATTTGAAATTACCATTTGCCTAAAATGTTCAATCATAGGGTACAAATCCCCCATATTACCGCCACCAACAGTTGTTATTATGTCTTGATTTGAAATAATTTTTTTTACAAATGCCACCCCATTTATTGTTTTGCTAATAGGGATTTCGGTAATTAAATATCCTGGAAAATTTTGTTGTAAAAATTTATGTTGGGCGTAAGTAATGGCGACATCGCCCAAATTTCCATAATCGGCAGCCAAAAAAATAAATATGCGTTTGTTTGATTGTTTAGGAGGTTTAAGACCAAATGAATTTAAAGCTTTAAACTGATAAAAAAATAACAGGATTGAAGTCTTAAAACTTAAAGGAATAATTTTTTTTAGGGAGTTAACCATTGTGATTTGAGTTAATTGTTACGAATGACATGCTATTTAACCTTATTGATAATCCTATGCTTAAGATAAAACCAAATTGTTGGATGACTCCAAAGTTTACTATCAAGGTTGTTTTTTATTACTTTTTGTTCTTCATTAATAATACTATTTAGTGCTTTTTTCATAAGCTCTATCCCTTTAGCCATCTGTAAATATGTATATGAGGAGAAGTTGTCCTTTTTGTTAGTTTCAATTAATTCTTGAAATAAAATACCTCCAGTATCAATTCCTGGATCGACTAAATGAACACTTACTCCGCACAATCCATCTTTGTTAACCTTGGACCAATAAGCACCATGTACACCTCTGTACAATGGTGTCATTCCCGCGTGGGTATTTACAAAAATGCCAGGTATGCAGTTTAGAACTTTCCTAGCTATGATTCTGGTACCGTTAACAACAACTATGTCTGGAGATAATTCTTTTAAAAGAGCGATACACTCTTCTGAGTTTACTGAAGGCACCTGTGTAATCATTTCTTCGTCTATAGGGTTGAACAACAAATTATTTTGTTCCGCAATCTCTTTAACCCTGGCCTTGGATTCACGCTCTAAATAAGGCACCATTATAGTTCTAAAAAGAAGTTGCCCAGTAACAGTAAATAGCCCCAGTTTTTTTATTCTTCGTTTTATAAATTTCTTTTTGTCCATTGGGCCATCTACAATTACATGTAAAATATTATATTCTTCTTTCAATGCATTGTAGCTACAAGCGGATGAACCACCACCACTTCCAACTAACATTACTATTTTTTTTTCCATTGTATTTCCAATTTAAATTTTAAATACATCCTTTTCTTAAAAAAATTTTCTTAAAAAAGGTGTTTTTACAGCTACCAGTTTTAATAAGGATTTTTCATATTTTGTCATTATTGCAACCGAGCCTATTAAATATAAAACACTATAGATGGCCGCACTCAATAATAATATGAATATACTTTTATGTGGTAAATAATTATTGCAAACTAAACCAACTATTATTATTAAAAAACAATTTATAAATAGCGGAAAAATTTCTTTATAATATCTCAACATATCTAAATTTGCTTTTTTAATGTAATAAAAAAACATGATTCCTCTTTCTATAAGCATAAATATTACCGTTGTAACAATCATTTCAAAAACTCCCATTTTCTGAACTACCACGATACCTATAAGTGTTCCCATTAAAGTTAACCCTAGTAACAGTTTACCGCGATATGCCAATAAGTTTTTTGCCTCAAGAATATTATTTGCGAAACCTTGAGACAGAATGGGAGTGAGGCCAACCATTATTATTACTGCATAGTAATACGCCATATAGTATTCTTCGCCAACCCAAAAATAAACGAAGTCTTTGCCAACAATTACGAAAGCGCCTAGTATGTAGAGCAAAATGATGAGAATAATTCTTGATATTTTAATAAAAGTAGCGGTTAGTTCCTTTTTTGGAATATTCTTTACGGTCATTTGAATAGCTCGAGGTAAAAAAACTGATTCTATAGCACTTGAAAATGCACCATAATAGTTCCCTAAAGTTATACCTACGGCATAAATAGCCACTATTGATGTAGAATAATACAGTCCAATTATCAATTGACCGAATTGCCATCTTAATTGGTGAACTATGGCAAAAACAAATAGCCAAAGCGAAAAACCCAATATGCTTGTAAATAGGGTTTTATCAAATTTGTGTAGTTTAATTTTAACTTTTAATACTTTAAAAGCGATGTAAATATTTACCGCTATAACTAAAAGATTCATAATGGTGTCTAAAATAATTAACCCCACTGAATCTGCTCCATAAAGAAGTATCACTACAACCAATATACTTCTAACTACATATCTAACTATATTAGTGATCTTAGGTAAAATAAATTCTTCATAACCATAGCAGATGCCACCAAAAGCACCACCGGGAAGTGAAACTGCTAAATTAAAAATCAATAAAAGCATCATTACCTTAGCCTTATCAAATTGATCTGCTGTTAAGGTTTCGCTATATAAACTTTCTAAATTGTAATATAAAATTAAACCTAAAACGGTAACCAGAATAGATATGCAAAAATACATGATGAAACTATGAGCCAAGAAATTCTCTTCACCTTTTTTGTCGCCTTCTGCCTTGTATTTAGCCACAAAACGAACTATGGTATTGTTGAGTCCAAAATCTAAAACACTCATATAACCAACTAAAGCCCCAATCATGGTATATAGGCCATATTCGGCACTACCTAACGATCGAATAATAAATGGGGTTAAGACTAAGCCAACTATGTTAGTTAAAAATATAATAACATAAGATAGTGCTGCGCCTCCTTTAAGTTGGTTAAATTTCATTAAAGTCTGTTACAATCTAGATCTTTTAAAACACCTTTAACATCGTAAAGGACACCGTCTTTTTTTAACAATGCTTTTAAATCTTCATTTAAAAACTCATTATGAGCTACTGTTAAAACAATGGCATCGAAGGTTTCTTGTGGTAAATTTTGCACGGTTACTAAATCGTATTCGTGTTTAACTTCTTTTGGGTTTGCCCAAGGATCGTAAATAGTTACATCTGTTCCGAAGCTTTTCAATTGATTTATTACGTCAACCGCTTTGGTGTTCCTAACATCGGGGCAGTTTTCTTTAAAAGTAATCCCTAATGCCAAAACTTTTGAACCTTTTATTTTTATATCTTTTTGCACCATGAGTTTAATGATTTCTGAAGCTACATATTGCCCCATACTATCATTGACGCGTCGACCTGCCAAAATTATTTCCGGATGATACCCGACTTCTTGTGCTTTTTGTGCCAAATAATATGGATCTACACCTATACAATGCCCGCCTACAAGCCCTGGTTTAAAAGGCAAAAAATTCCATTTGGTTCCTGCCGCTTCTAATACATCATGTGTGTCAATATCCATAAGATTGAATATTTTGGCCAACTCATTTACAAACGCAATATTAATATCGCGTTGCGAATTCTCAATGACTTTTGCTGCTTCAGCAACCTTTATTGTTGGTGCTAAATGTGTGCCTGCAGTTATTACACTTGCGTACAAGGCATCTACTTTCTTGCCTATTTCCGGAGTAGACCCTGCGGTAACTTTAAGTATTTTATCTACCGTATGTAGTTTGTCGCCTGGGTTAATACGCTCTGGTGAATAACCGGCATAAAAATCTGTATTAAATTTTAAACCACTTATTTTTTCGAGTACCGGTACGCACTCATCTTCTGTTGCTCCAGGAAATACGGTAGATTCGTATATCACAATATCGCCCTTTTTCAAAACTTTGGCTACCGTTTCGCTAGATTTATACAAAGGTGTTAAATCTGGTCTGTTGTTTTTATCAACAGGTGTAGGTACCGTTATTACATAATAATTGCAATCACTTATGTCGTCTAAATTAGTTGAGCAAAGTAGACCCGTATTATTGTCACGCTTGTTTTTTAGGACGGACTGTAGTATGTCTTCTTCTACTTCTAATGTAGAGTCTTTTCCTTGTTGTAATTCGTTTATTCGATTTTGGTTAATATCGAAACCAACAACGTTGTATTTGGTTGCAAAAAGACGTGCTAATGGTAAACCTACATATCCTAAACCTATTACGGCAATTTTAATATCCTTCATTTTTATATTTTAATGATAATTATTTTAAATTTTCCCAATACCAATTAACGGCTTCTTTTAAACCATCACTTATATTGTATTTTGGGTTGTAATCTAATAATCGTTTTGCCTTATCAATAGATGCTAAAGAGTGAGGGATATCTCCAATTCTATTATCTCTGTGTTTAATTTCAATATCTTTAATAGAGGCGTCGAACTCCGCCAAATATGTTTTTAACAAAGTTGCTAATTCCAGTAAAGTTGTCCGCTCTCCGTAAGCTACATTGTACACATTATTTAATGCTTCTTGGTTGCTTGTTGTTATGGCATTAATATTCATTTGTACTACATTATCTATATAAGTAAAGTCTCTGGAATAGCTTCCATCACCGTTAATCATAGGAGATTCATGACTTATAAATTGTTGAACAAATTTTGGAATAACAGCTGCATAAGCACCATTGGGATCTTGTCGTTTACCAAATACATTAAAATAACGTAAACCTATGGTATCTAAATTATAGGTGCTTTGAAAAATATCGGCATATAATTCATTTACATATTTAGTAATGGCGTAAGGAGATAGCGGTTTCCCTATTACATCTTCAACCTTAGGAAGTGCTTCGTGGTCGCCATAAGTTGATGAGCTTGCAGCATATACAAAACGTTTAACGCCTGCGTCTCTTGCGGCAACCAACATATTTAGAAATCCGGAAACATTTACATCATTAGTTGTTATGGGGTCGTTTATGGATCTTGGTACCGAACCTAATGCGGCTTGGTGCAATACATAATCCACACCCTTGCAGGCTTTGTGACAATCT
The DNA here is from genome assembly GCF_048381975.1 of Hwangdonia sp. Classification (NCBI taxonomy): domain Bacteria; kingdom Pseudomonadati; phylum Bacteroidota; class Flavobacteriia; order Flavobacteriales; family Flavobacteriaceae; genus Hwangdonia; species Hwangdonia sp. The sequence continues at coordinate 137,323 of NZ_JBLWYT010000005.1, forward strand.
GCCAAATGCCTTATGTCGCCTTCAACTAAATTAAATTTGTTGTTACTTAAAAACGGTTCAATATTATTTCTTTTTCCAGTAGAAAAGTTATCTAAGCATACTACATTTATATGGTTGTTCAATAAAACCTCGCATAAATTAGAACCAATAAACCCAGCGCCACCGGTTATAAGTACATGCTTTCCTTCCAATGTTTTTATTTGATGTGCAGTCATTTGAATTTGGGGTGTGATTTTGAATTATTAATAGCGTCGCAAATATGAAAAAAATAAATGTAAAGTGGTTAACTAATTATATCAATACCTTGTTTTTACCGATGAAATTCAATTTTGTGCCAAAAACATCGATTAAATTAAAGATTTCACATGATAATATACAGATTTAAAAAAAAGTATTTTTTGTAAAATAGCAGCATTATGAAAGTTGGTCTATCACTTGTACATATTAAGCAAATTAATACACAAAAAGGATTATATCAAAATCGATAATGTGCATAGTTTAACTACCAACGAAATCTGTTAATGTATTTAACCGATTTTTATTACTGTTTTAGCGAATTAACCGTTCTCCATAGTTGTTAAATTAAAACAATCACTAAATTTACAGCGTAATTAAAAATTGAATTGATTAATAGCACATTGATTTAATAAAAAAATAAAACTTAAATACATTATAGTAACCTCTCAATATTAATCTAACTTTAGATTGATATATTTTAAAAAGTTATTTTTTTTTAAACAACAATAATGAGCTATATATTTATGATATTGATTCTGTTTTTTGCATGTGAGGGATTCACCAAAAATCGTTTATCTTTTTTTTATAAAGGTTGTTTAATAAGCTGCCCTAACTTGTTGTGCCTAAAATTTAATAAAGAATGCTAACCAAGACTAAGATATATTTATCATCGCCTCACATGGGAGGTTCAGAGCAGAAATTTGTAAATCAAGCTTTCGATACAAACTGGATAGCTCCATTGGGGCCCAATGTAGATGGTTTTGAAAACGATATAAAGAATTATTTAGGAGGCCATAATGAAGTTGCCGCGTTAAGCTCTGGTACTGCTGCCATTCATTTGGCATTACAACTGTTAGGCGTATCTAAGGGAGACGAGGTTTTGTGTCAAAGTTTTACTTTTTCAGCTTCTGCAAATCCTATTGTATATCAAGGTGCCACTCCAATTTTTATTGATAGTGAATCCGACACATGGAATATGTCTCCGGAATTACTTGAAATTGCGATTAAGGATAGGATTGAAAAAAACAGAAAACCGAAAGCTATAATAGCTGTTCATTTATACGGTATGCCTTATAAAGCAAAAGAAATAAATGAAATTGCTGAAAAATATAACATTCCTGTAATTGAAGATAGTGCGGAAGCTTTGGGAAGCACTTATTTTAGCCAAGCATGCGGAACATTAGCTGATGTTGGGATCTTATCTTTTAACGGCAATAAAATAATAACAACCTCGGGCGGAGGCGCGCTAATAACGAAAAATTTAGAACTAAAAAATAAAGCTGTCTTTTTATCAACTCAAGCGAGAGACAATGCGCCGCATTATGAACACTCATCTATAGGTTTTAACTATAGAATGAGTAATGTTTTGGCAGGTATTGGAAGAGGACAAATGGAAGTGATTGATGATAGAGTAAAAGCTAGAAGAGAAAATTACAAGTATTATAAAGCAAACTTATCAAAGTTTGATACTATAGAGTTTGTAGATGAACCCGAAGGGTTCTTTAGCAATAGATGGATTACATGTATTAAAACCAATTCTTATAAAATACGCGAAGCCATAAGATTGGCTCTGCAGGCAGAGGATATTGAGTCCAGGCCCTTGTGGAAACCAATGCATATGCAGCCTGTTTTTAAAGACTGTTTGTCTTATACAGATGGTACATCTGAAAAATTATTTAACAACGGACTTTGTTTACCAAGCGGCTCAAACCTAACTCAAAATGATTTAGAGCGCGTTTTGGATGCCATAATAAAAACTCAAACTTATGATTAAAAATTACTTTTCACATTATTCACAAAAGTATGCTTCAAAATGGCTAGTGCTAGGTATAGACCTAACCATAGTTTTACTAACATTTTGTGCAACATATTTTATTAGGTTTAATTTCACTTTAAATTTTGATATAAATCAATTTTTACTACAAATACCTTTTTTGTTAATTATTGCTACTTTTAGTTTTTTAACCATAGGTTCATTCAAAAGTGTAATTCGGCACACGGGGTTTACAGATGTTGTTAACTTATTTAAATCCATTACATTAATGTCTTTATTTGCCATTGTATTTGTTTTGGTAAACAGAATAACAAATGTAATTCCAGAATTTACTATTCCACTATCCATTATTGTAATGCATGCGCTATTGAGTTTTGTAGCGTTAAGTTCTAGTAGGTTGTTATTTAAAATGGTTTACAAATCTATAAAGTGTAAATTATCAACTTCAAAAAGGGTGCTTATTTATGGTGCTGGAGATTCAGGAATAATCACTTATAACGCATTGGTTAGCAATTTAAGCTCAAGATTTAGTATTGTTGGTTTTATAGATGACGATGTTAAGAAGAATGGCAAATCCATTAATGGCGTTCCTATTTTTCCCAAAAACAAGGTTACTAAATCTTATATAGTATCCAATGCCATTGATGAAATTGTTGTAGCCTGTCAATCTATAGATACAAACAGCTTATTAAAATTGATTGATAGTCTGATCGATTTAGATGTGAAAATAACCAAAGTACCGCCAATTGAAAAGTGGATTAATGGTGAGTTAAGTGCAAAACAAATAAAACAAGTACAAATTGAAGACCTTTTAGGAAGGGCGCCTATTGAAATAGACAACCCAAATTTATTAAACGAGTTTAATGGCGAAACCATTTTGGTTACCGGTGCAGCTGGTTCAATTGGTAGTGAGATAGTAAAACAATTATCTAATTTTGACGTAAAAAAATTGATATTGGTCGATCAGGCCGAATCTGCATTGTACGATTTACAACAGGATTTAAAACAAAACGGTAAAGAAAGTTTTATTACTTCTATTGTTGCGGATATTAGAGATGGATTAAGAATTGACAGTGTTTTCCAAGAACACAAACCAACCATGGTATTTCATGCGGCGGCATACAAACACGTTCCATTAATGGAAAAATCGCCCTACGAAGCGATAAAAATAAATGTTAACGGAACAAAACTTTTAGCAGATACGGCATCACGCTACAACGTTAAAAAGTTTGTATTTGTATCTACCGATAAAGCTGTAAACCCAACAAGTGTTATGGGTGCCACTAAACGCATGGCCGAAATGTATATTAGTTGTCTGCAAAAAGAAAGTAAAACTAAATACATCACCACTAGGTTTGGAAATGTTTTAGGCTCTAATGGATCGGTAATCCCATTGTTTAAAAAACAAATAGAAAAAGGTGGGCCTTTAACCTTAACCCATAAAGACATAACGCGGTATTTTATGACTATTCCAGAGGCCTCCCAATTAGTTTTAGAGGCCGGTACTATGGGAAAAGGTGGTGAAATATTTATTTTCGATATGGGAGAATCTGTAAAAATTTACGATCTTGCTAAAAATATGATTAAATTGTCTGGATTAAGATTCCCTGAAGATATTGATATTGAAATTACCGGATTACGACCAGGCGAAAAACTTTATGAGGAATTATTGGCTAATGGGGAAAATACACTTTCGACATATCATAAAAAAATTATGATTAGTAAAACAAGGGAGTTGGAGTATAGTAAAATAAAATCTGATATTGAAGAGCTTTGTATAACAAACCGTTTTCAAAACAATAATATTGTTATGAAAATGAAAAACTTAATACCAGAGTATAAATCCAATAACTCCGATTACGAGAAATTTGACAAAAGAGTTCAAATTTATAAAAAAGCAAAAGGATATATTGGCAAGAAAAAAGACAAAACTATAATTAATCTGTAATTAAACATTAGTTTTTGCTTACACCCCAAATTTAAATTAAAATGATAATATCTAAGTTAAAAAATAACCTAAAGATAATTAGCTTTATAATTGTTTCTGTATTTTTATCTTCATGCGTTGGAAAAAAAGAAATTGTTTATTTTCAAAACGCAAAAAACTTCGAGACCATAGTAGATACGGACACGTTTAGAGCAAAGCTAAAAATAGGGGACATAGTGAGCATTTATGTCTCTGTTATGACAGCTACTACCCCTGAAGGCACCATTATTGACCCAGCAACACCTTTTAATTTAGTAAGGAAAGGAGGTTCCGGTTCTGCTAATTTTGTAGATTATCTTATAGATGTTGATGGCAATATTGATTTTCCCGTACTCGGTAAAGTAAAGTTGGTTGGCTTAACCATTGAAGAGGCCAAAAACCTCTTTAAAGAAAAATTTGCTCAAGGCGAATTGCTTACTGATCCGGTAATAATAATGCGAGTTCTAAACTTTAGAGTTACTATTTCTGGAGAAGTGAGGTCTCCCGGGGTTTATCCAATAACCGGTGAGCGCGTATCTATTATAGAAGCATTGGGTATGGCAGGCGATTTAACCATTAAAGGGAGAAGGGACAATGTTATGGTAATTCGAGATTTTAATGGTACGAAAACTATCACCCATATAGACTTAACAACAAAGGAAGTATTTAATTCTCCGGTATATTATTTAACTCAAAATGATATTGTGTATGTTGAACCGAACAATTCAGCTGTTAGTTCTGCTTCTGGAGATACTAGAATAGGCACAATTATTAGCATAACCTCCTTTATTTTAACCACAGCACTTATTTTTGTAACTCGAAGAAACTGATTTTTATGATTACAAATGATAATAAAATTAATAACGAAATTGATTCTGAAGGATTTAATTTAAAAAAAACTATTTCCATTTACGTAAAACAATGGAAATGGTTTTTGTTTAGTGTGTTGATCTTTCTTTTTTCAGCATATATTTATCTTAGGTACACAACACCTGAATACGCGGCCTACTCAAAAATCATGATAACAAGTGATTCTGACGGAAGTTCGGGAGCCGGGGCCTTTAAGGATCTTTCAATATTTGTAGAAAAGGAAGAGGCAGCAGTTGAAGATGAAATTCAAGTGATTGCTTCTAGAAGCTTTATGCAGAATATTGTAAAAAGCCTAGGTTTGAATGTCCAATATTTTACAAGAGGAAGAATATACGAGTCTGAATTATATAAAAGCTCACCGATAACGATTGATTTTATTGCATCGGATTCCATTATAAGCAAAACCAGCTATAACTTCTTTATTGATATAACCTCTGAAACAGAATTTAACTACAGGGTTTCAGAAGATGACACTCCAAAAAAAATTGTTTTTGGCGAAACAATACCTACCCCTTTTGAAGGAATGATTATTACGCCAAAATCCAATGTAAAAAAGTATGTAGGCAAATCTATTAGAGTAAAATTAACACCGGTTGAATCAGTTTCAGCTAGACTAAAAAGAAAGATTTCAATTGAACCTTATTCAAAATCCTCGAAAGTACTAATTATCAGCATAACCGATCCGGTTCAGTCAAAGGCTATTGAAATTTTGGACTTTCTCATTGAACAGTATAATATTTCAACCTTAGAAAAAAAGAACCTTAAATCTATAAATACCGCAAAATTAATAGATGAGCGAGTTGAGTTAATTGCAGAAGATTTAATGAGTGTAGATAGTAGCATTGTAAGGTTTAAAACTGGTAATAAAATAACTGATGTAGCATCTGAAGCCGGATTGTTTATGTCAACCAGCGCGCAAAACGAACAACAGTTGGATGCGGCTATGACCCAAATGCGCTTGCTTAATTCTGTTAGTGAATCATTAAACGACGATTCTTTCGATGCCATACCGTCTAACTTGGGCGCAGGAGACCCTTCTATTAGTGCGCTATCGTTAAAGTATAACGAATTAATTCAAAGGCGTAATACGCTTTTGGAAATTGGTGCAGGCAAAAAAAACCAAACGGTTATTCAGTTTGAGCAATCTTTAAACGGAATTAAGCAAGATTTAAAGAATAGCGTAGAAAACTCAAAGAAATCTTATAGAATTCAACTTAACAGTTTAGAGAATCAATCTAACAGGATTAATTCTAAAATAACCGCTGTTCCTGGTCAGCAAAGTAAATTGCGCTCTATTGAACGTAAACAAGGCATTAAGGAGTCCATTTACTTATACTTATTACAAAAAAGAGAAGAAGCCATAATTTCCCAAACATCCACATCACCAAATTTAAAAGTTATAGATAGTGCCTATGCCATAGGTAAGCCCGTTTTCCCAGATACAAAAATGGTTTATATTGGCGCCATGTTTCTAGGATTTCTATTGCCGTTTGGGGTTATTTATGTTTCTGACTTATTAGATACAAGAATACATAACAAAGAAGATTTAAAAAGAGACGTAAATAACATTACAATTTTAGGTGAAATTCCTAAGATAAAAGCCAATAAGGTTTTAGTTGAAAGAAATGACCGTTCTATACTATCCGAATCATTTAGAATAATAAGAACAAATTTTGATTACATTAAACGATCAAGAAAAGTAGCTAATTATAATAATGTGGTTTTTGTTACGTCAACCATCAATGGTGAAGGAAAATCTTTTTTCAGTATGAATATGGCACTTACACTTGCTAATACCAATAAGAAGGTATTGTTAATAGGTGCCGATATTAGGAATCCTAAATTACTTATGGGGCTTGAAGGAAAAAAGAAAGACGATTTGGCAAAAGTTGGACTAACAGAATATCTGGTTGATAAATCTGTAACTACCAATGAAGCCATAAACACATACGAAATAAATGGTAATAAAGTTGATATTTTATTATCGGGTAAAGTACCACCAAATCCTGCAGAATTATTGATGAGTGATAGGATGAAGCCACTATTTGACGAGGTTTCAGAACAATACGATTATGTTATCGTTGATACAGCTCCAGCTATGTTAGTGACCGATACGCTATTGTTTAGCCAATATGCAGGACACACTATTTACTTAACACGTGCGGGCTATACCGAAAAACGCATCTTAAACTTTGCCAAGGAATTACACGCAGAAAGGAAACTTAACGGCATGATGCTTGTAGTTAACGATGTGAAACAGTCCAACTTTGGCTACGGTGCGCAATACGGCTACTACGGTGCTAAGGAAAAGAAAGGTTTTTTTAGAAAACGAGCTTAAATTACCGAAAACGTTTTACATGTTTTCTCAATAATATCAGAAAGCTTTTTAGCTAAATTCTTGTTAAGGGTTAAGTTGGTAAGCTTTTTTATATGAAAAGCATTGTGGGTGTCCGTTGCTACGAAATCTATCAGCTGTTCTTCAATTAAATAATGTGCTGTTTTCTCTACATTTTTGCCATAATGATCACTTAACGACAATAGGTTCAGTTGAAAAAAACACCCTAACTGTTTCAATTTTAAATAATAATCTTTGGTGTCGTGATAAAACGAATAGCGCTCCGGATGTGCCAGTATAGGCAGGTAACCTTTGCTTTTGATTTTAAAAATGATTTCTTCCAAATTAATCGGTGGCTGAAAATAAGACATCTCAATTAGCAAATAGTTTCCCTTGAGCGTAAATAGTTCCTGGGTTTCTAATTGCTTTTGAAAATTATCATCCAACATATATTCTGCAGCAGGATTGATTGTAATTTCAGAAAGTAATTTAGGATCCAAGGCGCTCAATAATTTCTGATAAGCATCACCAATAGTTTCATCCGTATTTGGATAAAAATCCTGCATCACATGGGGCGTGGGCATAAATTGCTTAACGCCCAAAGCTTGCAACCCTTTAATTAATTCTATGGATTCTGAAGTATCTTTTGCGCCGTCGTCTATTCCCGGTAAAATATGGGAGTGTATATCAACAAAACCTTCTAATAAATCTTTAAGGAATACTTTTTTAGAAAAAAAATGGAACATGATTTAAAGTAGGGTTGTTTAAAAAGAAAATGGGTTTAATTATTAAAATTTAATACTTCAACGCTTATATCTGCGTGCTTTTTAAAAATTTAGTTTTTGTGATTTTGTAGTTTTAATACCTCGTGTGCTCACCCAGAGGTGGTCTATTCCTCTTCGTCTTCAAAGATAGTGGGTTCAATCGCATCGTCAATTATAACATTGCCTAAATCGTCCACCTCAATATTATCGTTATCAAAATTAGTCATCGTGTAATGCAATTTACTGCTCACTTTTACTAAATAAATAGCATCTGGTGTTTTAACTTCAATGGCTTCAATTATTTCGTTTCTGTGGTTATCAAAAGTAATAATGTCGTCGTCTCCGTAGCCATCTGGAAATTTTTCAGTCAAAAGATTTAAAACTTCCGGAGTTAGTTTTTTGTAATCAACTATAATCCTTTTCATAATTAAAAAATTTAATTGATAATTAAATTAAGTTGCAATAGTTATAAAATTACAAAAAAATATATTTAACTCGCATAAAATTCAAAAGCATCAATTATAATAGCATCATCCACTAAACAATCAATTTTAGGTACGCCAATTTTTTCAAGCAACACAAAGTTTATATTGCCGTGGTTGTTTTTCTTGTCGTATTTTAATAAGTCTATAATGCTTTGATGCTCGCTCTTATCAATGTCTACTTTTTCGTAATAACTTAAAAATAAGGTTTTGATTTCCTCGGTGGTTTGTCTTGGAAAACCAACTAATTCCGTGGAAATATAACTCGCTAAAATCATTCCAACAATAATGGCCTCACCGTGCAATAATTCTTTTTTATTGGGATTGCTTAAAAAATAAGATTCTATGGCGTGACCAAGAGTATGACCGAAATTCAATGTTTTTCTAAGGCCATTTTCAAAAGGATCTTCTTCAACTACATTCTTTTTAATGATAACCGATTCGTAAATCAATTCGTCTAAATTGTCAACCGATAACTTTGATAAATCCTTAAATTTATTCCAATATTTTTCATCACTAATTAAACCGTGTTTTAGCATTTCGGCCAAACCGGACCGCATTTGGTTTTGTGGCAGTGTTTGCAAAAAAGCCGTATCAATCAGTACCAAATCGGGTGTGCTAATTACGCCAATTTGGTTTTTTAAATGTCCTAAATCCACACCGGTTTTACCGCCAACAGAGGCGTCAACCATGGATAGTAAAGAGGTCGGCACATTAATATAGGCAATCCCTCTTTTAAAAGTAGATGCCACAAAACCGCCTAAATCCGTAACCACGCCACCGCCAACATTTATAAGTAAACTTTTCCTGTCGGCATTTAATTCAGAAAGCGTATCCCAAACGCCAGTACAAGTATCTATGGTTTTATGTTCCTCGCCAGCTTCTATCTCTATAATTTCAATGACGGCATTGGTTTCCAGTTTTGTTAAAAAATTTGGCAAGCAATACTCATGCGTATTCTCATCTACCAAAATAAAAATTATGGAAAAATTATTTGCTTTAAGATGCTCATTCAGTGAGGTGTAGCATGCTTCATTGAAATAAATTGTAGAATCATTTGCTGTAATCGAATTCATAAAAAATAATACGGTTAATTAAAGCAGTGAAATTAAGGAGTTTTTATATAAAATGATAACGAACTCTTAATTATATTTGTGCAAAATTTTATTGATTATGCAAAAAGTCGACCCTATTTTTGAAAATACCGAAATAGCTTTCGCGCTTAAAAGTGACTCTGAGTTAGAGCGCGCCTATTTTTTGTTTAAAATGATTTCTATCGAGCCTTTGGTGAAAATAGGAACCGCAGCAACCAACTTTGCAATAAAGGCACATTTGCCCATTGAAGGGCTTATCCGCTCTACGGTATTCGACCATTTTTGCGGTGGTGTAAACGAAGATGATTGCTTACCCGTTATAGATAGAATGTATGAAAAAGGAGTGAGCTCCGTTCTTGATTATTCTGTTGAAGGCAAAGAAAACGTAACCCAATTTGATGCGGCATTAAAGGTGGTTCTTAAAATTATAGATTTCGCAAAGGAAATTGATGCGATTCCAATTGCGGTGTTTAAACCCACTGGTTTTGGTCGGTTTTATTTATATGAAAAATTAAGCAAAGGCGAAGCTTTAACAGAAAAGGAACAAGAAGAATGGGAAAGGGTAGTGAACAGATACGATGCTGTTTGTAAAAAATCCAAGGAAAATGATATTGCTATTTTAATTGATGCCGAAGAAAGTTGGATGCAAGATGCCGCCGATGATTTGATTACGCAAATGATGCGAAAGTACAATACCGAAAAGCCTATTGTTTTTAATACCTTACAAATGTACAGGCACGATAGATTGGACTTTTTAAAACGACAACATGCCTTGGCAAAAAATGAGGGGTTTTATTTGGGCTATAAATTAGTACGCGGCGCTTACATGGAAAAAGAAAATGACCGTGCGGAAGAAAAAGGGTATGTATCACCTATTTGCGAAAATAAAAAAGCAACCGATACCAATTTTGATGAAGGCCTAAGATATATTTTAGATAACTTAAATGACATTTCTCTGTTCTCTGGAACACACAACGAAGAGAGCTCGTATTTATTAATGCAACTCATGCAAGAACACGGTTTGGAAAATAACGATCCGCGTGTTTGGTTTGGACAGTTATACGGGATGAGCGACCATATTAGTTATAATTTGGCAGACAGAGGCTATAACGTAGCAAAGTATATGCCTTTTGGCCCTGTAAGAGATGTGATGCCCTATTTGATTAGACGTGCCGAAGAAAACACATCGGTTGCCGGACAAACCAGTAGAGAACTTAATTTATTAACCAAAGAGAAGAAACGTAGAAAACAAAAATAATCACATATACTTTTCAAGAATTGCTTTAATTTCTGAAAGTGAATTATAAGGTGAAATTTCCAATAATTCATCAATATCCATCGCTTTTGTAAGCTCCCCGTTTTTGCTTTTCACATGCATAATATCTTTGTGAGGTGTGGGCATCAATGTTTCATTTTTCGTTACTATCTCCTCATGCAGTTTTTCGCCAGGGCGAATTTTTGTGATTTTAATAGCTATGTCTTCGCTATAAAACGTCGTTAAGGTTTTGGCTAAATCCATTATTTTAATTGGAGTTCCCATGTTAAAAGTAAAAACAGAAGGCTTAAAATCTTTAAAAGTTGCTATTTCCAATATCAAATTACAAGCTTTATGTTTACAGATAAAATAGCGGGAAATGTCTTTATTGGTAACGGTTAACGGTTTTCCTGAATGAATTTGATTTATAAATAAAGGCACAACCGATCCGCTTGAACCAAATATATTTCCAAATCGTGTGATAATGAATTTAGTCCGGTCCGGATTGTTTAAATGCAATAAGTAGCGTTCGGCAATACGCTTTGTCATTCCCATAGTACTTATGGGATTAACGGCTTTATCGGTAGAAATAAAAACGAATTTTTTAACCTCGTGTACAATGGATAAATCTGCCAAAAGTTTCGTGCCAATAATATTGAGCTTCACGGCTTCGTAAGGAATACATTCCATTAATGGTACATGTTTGTACGCTGCGGTATGAAAAACCAGTGTTGGTTGGTGTGTTTTAAAAAGATAATCCAGAGCTGCTTTATCGGTTATGTTTAGTAATATAAATTCTACATCATCTGTATTGCCCTCTAATTCTTGTTGAAGTTCGTACAGCGGGGATTCGGCAATATCAACTAAAATAAGTTTTTTGTAACGGCAATGTATGAGTTGTTTTGAAAGCTCGCTACCTATAGAACCTGCTGCACCGGTAATTAAAATAGTGTCGCTTGAAAAATCTAAGCTGCGATAGTTTTTTTTAGAATTATTCTTTAAATGAAGTAAACCGGAATCTTTAATTAATTGTTGAATATGATTTGAGACTGATGCATCCATGGGCTATTAACTTCGGTGAAATATAGGCTTTTATATAAAATTCACATGTGCAAAATAGGAATATTTAGTCTTTATAACAAATAGCAATTAGAAACCATTCTATTTTGTAATTACTTTTATTACCGTCAAGAAAATCAGTTTTAAGTCAAAAAAGAAATTGCGCTTTTCAATATACATTTTATTAAACCGTAATTTATCCGGAATTATGGTTTTAATGAAAAATTCCTCGGGATTTTCGGCAGCTTTTAAAAGCTCAACTTCGTTTCTGTATTTTAACGATGCCAATCCTGTAATGCCGGGTCTGACTTTAAAAATCCTCATGTCGTCATCGTTATAAAAATTCACATAATAGCGCAATTCCGGTCTTGGGCCAACAAAACTCATATCGCCTTTTAAAATATTTATAAGTTGAGGGAATTCATCGATTTTATAACGTCGTAAAAAATAGCCGATTTTGGTGATACGCGAATCATGATTGCCCAACGTTAACAATCCCTTTTTTTCGGACTTAACATGCATCGTTCTAAACTTAAAAATGTTAAAATCGACATTGTTTTTACCAACCCGATTCTGAATAAACAAAACGTGACCTTTAGAATCAACTTTGATTAAAATGGCAATTAATATGAGAAAAGGAGCGAGGAGTAGTAATCCTATGAAGGAAAAAACCAAATCGAAAACGCGTTTTACCATACTGTTTTCACGTTAGTTACTGTGGCAGTGCTATCGCAATTTTCAACGGTTAGAATAATTTCCTTTTCGTTATAATCGCCTTCTATCACATAAATACCACATGGTTTTTGCCGTGTTTCGCTTTTAGAAAAATTAATATCACCCTTTTTTAAAACATAACGTATGGCGATACTATCATTAATGGTATCATCATTATATTTTATAACTTTTGAATTGATGTTTTTTAAAACCCTGGCATCTGGTCCATAATCGCAAGACACCTTTTTACCGTTTAAAAAAAAAGCCAAAATAATTAACCCTATTGAGAAGCCTCCCAAATAGTAGCCAATACGCTGTATTAATTTCATATACCTAAAAAATAACGTTTAATAAGGAAAGCTGGTTCTAAAATATAAGCAAATTAATATCGCTATACTTCAAATCGAACCATTCGCCAACAGGTTTGCTGGTTAAAATCCCGTGGTAAAAATACAATCCATTTTTTAAACCTCTATCAAATCTTAGAGAATTTTCAATACCGCCTTCTTCGGCTATTTTTAACAAATAAGGTGTAAAAATGTTGCTTATTGAAACGGAAGCGGTTCGAGAGTATTTTGCAGGTATATTTGGCACACAGTAGTGTACCACATTATGCTTTATAAATGTTGGCTTTTTGTGTGTGGTAACCTCGCTGGTTTCAAAGCAACCGCCCATATCAATACTAACATCAATTATTACGGCGCCTTTTTTCATGTGTTGTACCATAGCTTCGGTAACCAAAATAGGCGATCGGTTTTTTCCGCGTACTGCACCAATAGCAACATCGCATCGTTTTAAGGCTTTGGTTAGGTTTTTTGGTTGTAAAGTTGAAGTAAAAAGCGGGCGTCCAAGATTGGTTTGAATGCTTCTTAATTTTGTAATGGAATTATCGAATATTTTTACATTGGCGCCTAAACCAATAGCGCTTCTGGCGGCAAATTCGCCTACGGTTCCCGCACCGAGAATAACCACTTCAACGGGCGGAACACCACTAATGTTACCAAACATTAACCCATTGCCATCTGTACTATTAGATAGTAATTCGGCGGCAATTAAGGTAGATGCCGTACCTGCAATTTCACTCAATGACCTAACGGCAGGATAGGTACCGTCTGCGTCTCTAATAAACTCAAAGGCCAAGGCCGTAATACGCTTTGACGCCAAGGCTTCAAAGTATGTTTTTTCTTGAGTTTTAAGCTGTAAAGCAGATATTAATATGGTTTGCGGGTTAATTAATTTTATTTGCTCCAGGCTTGGTGGTTCTACTTTTAAAATCATGGGGCACGAAAAAACCTTAGCCGTATCTTTGGTTATTTCCGCACCTGCTTCACTATAATCCTTATCGCTAAAATTGGCGCCTTCACCAGCTCCAGACTCCATTAAAACCTGATGCCCGTTATAAACAAGTGCCGAAACGGCATCTGGTGTTAAACAGACTCTTTTTTCCTGATAAGCCGTTTCTTTTGGGATTCCAATAAAAAGTTTACCTTTTCGTTTTTTGATTTCAAGCATTTCCTCCTGAGGCAAAAGTTGTTGTTTAGTAAAAGGTGACAAGTATTTTGACATGGTTTGGTTTGTTAAATAAAAATGAAATTACGAATAATTTCTGATTGCTTTACATAGAGAATAATATTATTTTATAATTTCTGTAAGAAAAAATTTTGGAATTAATGTGGATTTACCCCATCTCTATTTAGTATAATTATTTTATGTTTGTGTTTTAGATAGACTATGATTTTAAAACCTACTCATTTCCTTTTATTTATTTTTTCTATTTCCTGTTTTTCCCAAGAATTTAGCGTAAACGGATTTGTTAAAGATGATAAAAACGCCCCAATCGCCTATGCTAATGTCGTTGTTACTGAAAATTCAGAAGCGCTAAAAGATATTGTTACCGGCACCTCAACCGATGAAAATGGAGCTTTTACAATTAACAATTTAAAAGCTGGAAATTACACGTTTAAGGTTAGCTTTTTAGGCTATAAACCAAACTCGATAACTGTTGAGATTAATGAGGATACCATATTAAAAACCATTGTTTTAGAAGAAAACCTAGAGGCGCTGGACGATGTTACTGTTATTGCCAAAAGACCAACAATAAAAAGGCTGGTTGACCGCTTAGTTTTTGATGTGGAAAACTCTACTTTGTCAAACACCAATGTTTTGGATGTTTTAAAACATACTCCGGGTGTATTGGTGCATGATGGTGGTATTACAATTAAAAACGCTACTCCCACGGTTTATATAAATGATAGAAAAGTCCATTTGTCATCAAATGAAATTCAACAACTATTAGAGGGCACATCGGCAACCAACGTTAAATCTATCGAGGTTATTACAAACCCACCGGCAAAATACGAAGCAGAAGGCGGAGCCGTACTTAATATCAAAACCAGTAAAAACATTATTGCTGGGTATAACGGCAGTGTTTTTGGGAATTATAAACAAGGTTCGGAATTTCCAAAATATGCAATGGGCACGAACCATTTTTTTAAAACTAAAAAACTAAGTACGTATTTCAATTACAGTTTAAATCCGAGGGAAGATTTTAGGCATAACAACGAATCGTTAAATTTTTCGGATAACACGAGTTGGGAGACCGATTTTAAAAGACGTCGAAAATCAGCAAATCAAAATATAAACGCCAATTTGGATTACGATTTTAACGAAAATAACAGTTTAGGGTTTTCAGCAAATATTTTAATGGCGCCGAGAAAAGCCAGTAAAACAAACATAAACTCATTAACCGAAGTTTATAATGTTTCCAAAGTACTGGATTCAACTTTTAATACATCAAATAACAAAGTAAACGAAACTTTTAACGTTGCTTTTAACTTAGATTATATTCATAAATTTAAAAGGGCAGGAGAGAAGCTGTCTGTGAGCTTACATTATACCGATTATGATTTTTCTGATTTTCAAGATGTGAATACCGGTTATTTTTTGCCAAATAATAGCACGGCATTTAGGAACAATAAGTTTCAAA
The DNA here is from genome assembly GCF_048381975.1 of Hwangdonia sp. Taxonomy (NCBI): domain Bacteria; kingdom Pseudomonadati; phylum Bacteroidota; class Flavobacteriia; order Flavobacteriales; family Flavobacteriaceae; genus Hwangdonia; species Hwangdonia sp. The sequence continues at coordinate 152,859 of NZ_JBLWYT010000005.1, forward strand.
CATATTCCAGTCAAGAAATAAAACTAAATACGGGGCAAGTTGATTACGAGTTGCCCATTAGCGCCTCTGCACATTTTGAAGCTGGAGCAAAAATATCCAATATCAATTCCGAAAGTATTTTAAATCAGTTTGCTTTTGAAAACGGTGTAAAAACTGAAGACGTACAAAACTCGGATACGTTTTTATACGATGAATTAAACTATGCGGCTTACACCAGTTACTCGAAAGATTGGGAGGCATGGAGTTTAAAATCTGGTCTTAGGGTTGAGTTTACAAACATTGAAGGTACTTCGATATCCACAAATCAAAAGAATGACAATGACTATGTTAAGTTTTTCCCTTCGTTCCATATTTTAAACAAACTGAATGATAATAACGCGATTTATTTTAATTATAATAAACGCATCCACAGACCCAGATATAGCCAGCTAAACCCATTTAAATACTTTTTAAATGATAATGCTTATACAACTGGAGACCCGTATTTAAAACCACAGATTGACAATACATTTACTTTAGGCTATACTTTAAAAAACAAATATACTTTCGAAGTGTATTATACATTTGAAAAAAATCCTACGTATGAAATCGTATTTCAGGACAATGATAATTATATATTAAAGTATATTAATGCCAATATAGATAGTAGTATTTCTTACGGACTGGATTTTACAACATATACTGAAGTGCTGCCACGTTGGAATTTGTATGTGCTATCTTCTTTATTTTATTATGAAAACCAGTTTTTTGCGCTTGAAAGCGCTAATGAGTTGCTATCTGTAGACAAATGGTCTGTATATGCTCAAATTATTAATTACTTTTCTTTTTTAGAAGATAATAGTTTAACGGCAGATGTTTCCTATTTACATATTTCTCCTATTGCAGGCGGTGCATCACTTGTAAGTGCCAGATCGGGTTTTGATGTTAATTTAAGAAAAACATTATGGAATAATAGGGCATCTGTAAGCATTGGTGTTACAGATATATTCAATACACAAAACTTTACACAAACAACAAGATATTTAAATCAAGATGTGTTTTTTAAATCTCGAATGGAAAACCGGTTGTTTACTTTTGGGTTCAACTATAAGTTTGGAAACTTTAGACTGCGTACTAATAAAAAAGAAATAATATTAGACGAACGTGACAGATTGGGCAATGTTGCCAATTAAAAATACTGTTTTATTTTGGCCCAAAAGTTTTTGGGAGATATTTTAAATTCATCCTCTAGCTCTTCTAAAGATTTATTGGCCTCATTGATTTTATTGAATATTCGTGCTCTAATTAGATAAATTGAGGGTATAACTATAGCCATAACAGGTAATAGATAAATGACTTGGTTTTCTTCCGCAAAAATTAAATCGTCATTAAACACTTGGATTATCTGGAATACATACATGGCAATTGGCACCAATAAAGTATGATACCACCAATGTTTGCAAGTAAAAAACCATATAAACAACAAGAATAAAGGAATAAACTTTGTGATAAGGGTCCATGCTAACACATGGATACTTTCGTAATAATTGCTCTCATAAATACCAAAAAAAGTGTCCCAGGTTTTTACATCTGGAACACTTTTGTATAAAGTATATAGGAATGGTGTAATTGCTATTAGTGTTGCAATTATACTACCTATAACTAAAGATTTTCTATCCGTGTGTTGGAACTTTAATCTTTCTTTTGTCAATTTTTGCTGTTTGTTGTGCATCAAGGTTGTACTGATTAGCAGATTGGGCTAAGAATAACATACCTCCAAAAATTGCGATTGCCATTAAATACTTTTTAGTTTTCATTCTTTTAAGGGATTTAAATTAATTAATTATTTAATCCAAATGTAACTAATGACTATCTTGAAGAAAGTGCTTAAATGTTAAAATTATGTTAAAAACCGTGTTTTTTAAAATTTACGCTGTGGGTTTTCCGTAATTCTTCAAATTTTAGAGTGTTTATGCTATTTTTTCATTCAAATTATACTTTAATTTAGGCTGTCTGCTTTAATATTTATTTTTAAAATTCTTTTGTTTCTGCTGTCAAAATCAATATGAATTGTATTAAAATCTTCATATAAAACCGATTCAATTTTTTCTGGCCATTCAATTAACTTCCAATGTTCAGAATCTAAATAATCTTCTATACCAAAATTATAAGCCTCTTCAATATCGTTTGTTCTATATAAATCGAAATGATAAATTACTCCGTCATCAATTTCGTATTCATTAACAATTGAAAAGGTTGGGCTGCTTACTTCATCATCACTACCAAGTTCTTTAACTAAGGCTTTTATTAGTGTTGTTTTGCCAACTCCCATATTACCATAAAATAATAAAGTTTTACTGGTTGCATTTTCAATTATTTTCTTTGCAACGTTTTCAACTTCATTTAACTCATAGCTGATTTTCAATGTGTAAATTTTTATAATGCAATGTTAACTAAAATTTTTAATAAAACCTAACCAATAATGTATTTCGTCGGTTTTTTTGGTATTACATGGATTTTATTTTGGATTTAAGACCACGAATGGAATAATCATTTCTTCCAACGAAACACCACCGTGTTGATAGGTATTTCTAAAATAACTGACGTAGTGATTGTAGTTATTCGGATAGGCGAAAAACAAGTCGCTTTTCGCAAAAATATAAGAACTGCTCATGGTTATAGACGGTAAATGGATGTTTTTTGGGTTTTTTGCCACCAATACATCTTTGTCATCATAGGTTAAGCTTCTTCCTGTTTTATAGCGCAAGTTTAAACTGGTGTCTCTATCGCCAACAACTTTTGATGGATTTTTAACATTAATCGTACCATGATCGGTAGTTAGCATAAGCTTAAAACCAAGTTGTTGGGCGAGCTGAATCATTTCCAATAAGGGTGAGTTTTTAAACCAGCTAAGTGCCAGTGATCTGTATGCTTTATCGTTTGATGCGAGTTCCTTAACCACTTCCATTTCGGTTTTGGAATGTGATAGCATATCGACAAAATTATAAACCAAAACCGTTAAATCGTTGTTTTTTAATGAGTTGAAGTTTTCAACCAATTTTTTACCGGTTTTTAGGTTTGTTATTTTATGGTATTCGTAATTTAAATGATTCAAGCCCAATCGTTTCATTTGGCTTTCTAAAAATTGGGCTTCGAAAAGATTTTTACCGCCATCATCGGTATCGTTTTTCCAATATTGAGGAAATAGTTTTTCCATATCGCTTGGCATTAACCCAGAGAAAATAGCATTTCTGGCATACTGGGTTGCGGTTGGAAGAATACTGAAAAAGGCATCTTCGGATTCTTTTTTGTAATAATTATTAATGATGGGCTCGAAAACCTTCCATTGGTCGTAACGCAAATTATCGATAACCACCAGAAGCGTTGGTTGTTCTTTGCTTAACTGTGGCGCGATTTTCTCCTTAAACAAGGTGTGCGACATGACGGGCGCCTCTGTATTTGGCTGAAACCAACCAGTGTACTTTTTTTCTATAAACTTGCCAAATTGAATGTTTGCTTCATTTTTTTGGGATTCTAAAATCTCGAACATACCGGCGTCTTCGATATCTTCCAATTGAATTTCCCAATAAATTAGTTTTTGATAAAGGCTTACCCATTCGTCATAAGAATTAACCATAGACAAATCCATAGCTATTTTTCTAAACTCTTGTTGATAATTTGAGGTTGTTTTCTCTGAAATCAATCTGGAGTGGTCCAAATTCTTTTTTAGGCTCAATAATATTTGGTTGGGGTTAACGGGTTTAATCAAATAATCGGCTATTTTGTTACCAATTGCCTCTTCCATAATATATTCCTCTTCGCTTTTGGTAATCATAACTACAGGAAGGTTGTCTTGTTTTTCTTTAATTTCGTTCAAGGTTTCAAGACCGGTCAATCCAGGCATGTTTTCATCTAAAAAAACAATATCAAACTTTACATCATCTAAAATATCAATAGCCTCAGTACCGCTATTGCATGTGGTAACTTTGTAATTTTTCTTTTCTAAAAATAATATATGTGGTTTAAGTAAATCAATTTCATCATCAACCCATAGTATATTTATTGTGCTCATATAGTTATATTTGTAAATATTTAATTAAAAAGTAAAGTTTGAACAAACTTAAGATATTAAACGACCCAATTTACGGTTTTATTACCATACCAAATTCATTAATATTTGATTTAATACAGCACAAGTACTTTCAGCGTTTGCGCAGAATTACACAAATGGGCATGTCGTATTTGGTGTATCCGGGCGCGCATCACACGCGTTTTCATCACGCTATTGGCTGTGTGCATTTAATGCAACAAGCGGTTAATGTACTTCGTTTTAAAGGGGTTGCCATTTCGAAAGCTGAAGAAGAAGCGCTTTACATTGCCATTTTATTGCACGATATTGGGCACGGGCCGTTTTCTCACGCCATGGAACACAGCATTGTAAACAATGTGTCGCACGAGCAAATATCGTTGCTTTTTATGGAACGTTTAAACGAAGAATTTAACTCAAATTTAACGTTGGCCATTAAAATTTTTAAAGGCGAGTATCACAGGAATTTTATGTGCGAATTAATTTCGGGCCAATTGGATATGGATAGAGCCGATTACTTGAAACGCGATAGTTTTTATACCGGTGTAGCCGAGGGAAACATAAACAGCGAGCGCTTAATAACCATGTTAAACGTTGTAAATGATGAGTTGGTTGTTGAAGAAAAAGGCATTTATAGTGTTGAAAAATTTATAGTTGCCAGACGGCTGATGTACTGGCAAGTGTATTTGCACAAAACAGGATTGGTTGCCGAACAATTATTGATAAGGGTTTTAAAACGCGCCAAAGAATTAACGAGTTTAGGCGTGAAACTAAATGCCAGTAAATCGCTTCAGTATTTTTTGCAACATGAAATTTCGATAGAAAATTTTAATGAAGAAACCTTAAACATATTCTCTCAATTGGATGATTACGATATTATTTCGGCAATGAAAGAATGGCAACACCACGACGATTTTGTGCTGCGTAATTTATGCGAAATGATAATCAACCGGGATTTATTGAAAATAAAAATGAAAAACAAGTTGGTTATTAAAGGCAAACTTGAAAAACACATTCAAAAATTAATTAAAAAGTACGCCATTTCAAAAGAAGGAGCTTCCTATTTTGTGTTTACGGGAAGTATTTCAAATCAGGCGTATCAATTAAAGCACCAAAACATAAACATACTGCACAAGTCAGGTAAAATTCAAGACATTGTAAAGGCTTCCGATCAGTTAAACCTTAAAGCCTTATCAAAACCGGTAACCAAATACTATATCTGTTATCCGAAAGAACATATTGCAACCAAAAAACAATAGATGGTGGCACATGAAAAACTTTAGCACATTTTTCCTATTTTTGCGGTAATCAAAAAAACAACAAATTTTAAAGTGTGAAATGAGCATAATCAAAACATTAAATACAAATAATATTTTCTCTATGCGAATTACATCTGACATAATAATCAATTTACTTTCAAACAGATGAAATTTACAGCACAGCAAATAGCAGATATATTAGAGGGCGAAGTCGTTGGTAACCCAGATGTTGAAGTGTCAAGACTTTCAAAGATTGAAGAAGGTACCGAAGGCTCCTTAACGTTTCTTGCTAACCCAAAATACACATCATACATATATTCCACCAAGGCATCCATTGCTATAGTAAACAAGGTTTTTGATCCGGAAGTAGATATTGAGACCACATTAATTAAAGTGGATGATGCCTATAAGTCTTTTTCTAAATTACTTGAGTATTACAATCAAATAAAAAATGTTAAAACAGGTATTGAAAGTCCGGCTTTCATATCTGATTCCGCAAGACATGGCGAAGATGTTTACATAGGCGCGTTTTCATATATTGGAGAAAATGTAAATATTGGAAGTAACGTAAAAATATACCCAAACGCTTATATAGGCGATAACGTGGTAATAGATGATTATACCGTTATATTTTCTGGAGCAAAAATTTATTCAGATTGTATTATCGGTAAACATTGTGTTATTAATTCTGGGGTAATCATTGGGGCAGACGGTTTTGGTTATGCGCCAACCGAAAAAGGCCAATATAATAAAGTGCCACAAATAGGAAATGTGATTATTGAAGATTTCGTAGAAGTTGGTGCGGCTACCACCATAGACCGGGCAACCTTGGGTTCAACCATTATAAGAAGTGGTGTTAAGTTGGATAATCAAATTCAAATAGCGCACAATGTCGAGATTGGTAAAAATACGGTTATTGCTGCCCAAACGGGAGTTGCGGGATCTACTAAAATTGGAGAAAATTGCCAAATAGGAGGGCAGGTTGGTATTGTTGGTCATATTACCATAGGTAGTAATGTAAAAATTCAGGCACAATCTGGAATTGGTAGAAATGTAAAGGACAACGAAGTGCTGCAAGGGTCGCCGGCCTTACCTTATGCAGATTTTAACAAATCCTATGTACACTTTAAAAACTTACCAAAAATTGTTAGGAATATTAATGATTTAGAAAAAAGCAAATGGGAATAGTTAATACAGAAATAAAACAAAAAACCTTAAAGAACGAAGTGTCTTTAACAGGGGTGGGTTTGCATACAGGAAAAAATGTAACCCTGACTTTTAAACCGGCTAGCGCAAATACGGGACTTGCTTTTAAACGAATTGATTTGGAAGGTGCACCAATTATTGAAGCAGATGCCAACTATGTTACCAATACTCAGCGTGGTACTTGCTTAGAAAAAAACGGTGTTATTATACAAACCTCAGAGCATGTACTCGCCGCTTTAGTGGGATTGGATATCGATAACGCTATTATTGAATTAAACGAATCCGAGCCACCAATTATGGATGGGTCTTCAAAGTTTTTTGTTGAAGCCATTGAGGAAGCAGGAATAGTTGAGTTGGATGCGTTTAGGGAAGAATATGTGGTAACAGACGTTATTTCTTATACCGATGAAGAATCAGGCAGCGAGATTTTAGTAATGCCTTCCAAAGAGTATCAAATTACGACAATGGTCGATTTTGGCACTAAGGTTTTAGGCACTCAAAACGCGACTTTAAATACCATTTCAGATTTTAAAGAAGATATTGCAGATTCGCGAACCTTTAGTTTCTTGCATGAAATTGAAATGCTTTTAGAGCATGGTTTGATAAAAGGTGGTGATTTGAATAACGCCATTGTTTATGTGGATAAAGAGTTATCGCCCGAAACGATGGAAAAATTAAGGGCTGCTTTTAAAAAAGATAATATAGCCGTAAAACCCAATGGCATTTTAGATAACCTTACGTTACACCACCCCAATGAAGCGGCAAGACATAAATTGCTTGATGTTTTAGGCGATTTAGCACTTATTGGCACAAGAATACGCGGTAAGGTTATAGCAAATAAACCTGGGCATTTTGTTAACACACAGTTTGCAAAAAAACTGTCTAAAATTATAAAAAACGAACGTCGTAATAATGTGCCGAATATTGATTTGAACCAACCGCCTTTAATGGATGTTACCCAAATTATGGCAATGCTTCCGCACAGGCAGCCATTTTTGTTAATCGATAAGGTTTTTGAACTTTCCGACCATCATGTTATAGCCACAAAAAATGTAACCATGAACGAAGAGTTCTTTAAAGGTCATTTTCCCGGTGCTCCTGTAATGCCGGGTGTTTTAATTGTTGAAGCCATGGCGCAAACCGGAGGCGTACTCGTTTTAAACACCGTGCCAGACCCAGAAAATTACTTGACATTTTTTATGAAAATGGATAATGTTAAGTTTAAGCAAAAAGTATCTCCGGGCGACACTTTAATTTTTAAATGCGATTTAATATCACCCATACGCCGAGGTATTTGCCACATGCAAGGTTACGCTTACGCTAACGGAAAGTTATGTGCAGAAGCTGAACTAATGGCTCAAATATCAAAAGTTAAATAACTAATAAACCAGCAGTGTTTTTCATATTCAATTAAACTAGAAACATGACATTGCGAACACATTTTTACATACTTATCAATATAAAATTACAAAAATGAATCAACCACTAGCTTACGTCCACCCGGGCGCAAAAATTGCTAAAAATGTTGTGATAGAGCCTTTTACTACTATTCATAATAATGTTAAAATAGGTGAAGGCACTTGGATAGGGAGTAACGTTACAATAATGGAAGGTGCTCGCATAGGTAAAAACTGCAATATCTTTCCAGGGGCAGTAATTTCTGCTGTGCCGCAAGATTTAAAATATAACGACGAAGACACCACGGTTGAAATAGGTGACAACGTTACCATTCGAGAATGCGTTACCATAAATAGAGGTACGGCCGATAGAATGAAAACCGTCATCGGCAACAATTGTTTAATTATGGCCTATTGCCACATTGCGCACGATTGTATTGTTGGGAATAACTGTATTTTTTCAAACAACAGCACGCTTGCAGGCCATATTAATATTGGCGATTATGTAGTTTTGGCGGGCATGACAGCCGTTCATCAATTTGTATCTATAGGCAATCACGCTTTTGTAACCGGCGGTTCGTTGGTTAGAAAAGATGTGCCTCCTTACGTAAAAGCGGCCAGAGAGCCCTTATCCTATGTTGGAATTAATTCCGTAGGGTTGAGACGTCGCGGTTATTCAACAGAAAAAATAAGGGAAATCCAGAATATTTACAGAATACTTTATCAAAAAAATTACAACAACACACAGGCTTCAGGGATTATTGAAGTTGAAATGGAAGCCACTTCAGAACGTGACGAAATTCTTCAATTTATAAAGAATTCACAACGCGGTATTATGAAAGGCTACTTCAAATCGAATTAATAGCCCTTCTTTGAAAAATTCAAATGAATAGTTTTCAACGCAACAACAAACAAATAACAACTTAACGACAAAACATGGCAAGTACATCAGATATTAGAAACGGATTATGTATCAAATACAATAACGACATCTATAAAATAATTGAATTTTTACACGTAAAACCTGGTAAAGGACCAGCTTTTGTTCGAACAAAAATGAAAAGTGTAACAAGCGGAAAGGTGCTGGAAAACACATTTTCAGCAGGTCATAAAATTGATGATGTACGCGTAGAAACCCATAAATTTCAGTATTTATACAATGATGGCGAGTTTTATCACTTTATGAACGAAGCCGATTACACACAAATTAGATTGCTTGAAGCTGCTTTAGACAGGCCGGATTTAATGAAAGAAGGCGAAGTGGTTACGGTTATTATTAACACAGAAGATAATATGCCGTTATCGGTAGAAATGCCAGCAAGTGTTATTTTAGAGGTTACCGCAACCGAACCCGGAGTAAAAGGAAATACGGCCACCAACGCAACCAAACCGGCTACGGTTGAAACCGGTGCAGAGGTAAATGTACCTTTATTTATTAATGAAGGCGATAAAATAAAAATCGAAACTGACAAAGGCACATATAAAGAACGTGTTAAGGAATAATGAAGTTTCCTAAAACACATACTTTAAAAGAAATAGCGCAATTAATTGATTGTGAATATATTGGTGATGATAATTTTCCTGTTTTGGGCATGAATGAAATTCATGTGGTTGAATCTGGAGACATTGTTTTTGTCGATCACCCGAAGTATTACGATAAAGCTTTAGAATCAAAAGCAACCATTATATTAATCAATAAAAAAGTGGATTGCCCCGAAGGAAAAGCGTTGCTTATTAGCGATGACCCGTTTAGGGATTTCAATAAACTTACCAATCATTTTAAGCCCTTTCAATCTTCAAATAACCAAATATCAAATTCTGCTAAAATTGGAAAAAACACGGTAATCCAACCGAATTGTTTTATTGGTAACAATGTGGTAATTGGAGACCATTGCATCATTCATTCCAACGTAAGTATTTATGATAATGCGATTATTGGCGACCATGTCGAAATTCACTCAGGTTCGGTTTTAGGGGCCAGTGCATTCTATTATAAAAACAGACCTTCAGGCTTCGATCAACTAAAATCTGGTGGGCGTGTCGTTATTGGAAACCATGTAGATATTGGTGCAGCTTGTACTATCGATCGAGGTGTAACTGCCGATACAACCATTAAAGAAGGCACAAAAATAGATAATCAAGTGCAAATTGGGCACGATACCGTTATTGGCAAAAAATGTTTAATAGCATCGCAAGTTGGTATCGCCGGTTGTGTTATTATTGAAGACGAAGTAACTATTTGGGGGCAAGTGGGGATTACCAGTGGCATTACTATTGGTGCTAAAGCCGTTATATCGGCAAAGGCAGGCGTTAGTAAATCTTTAGAGGGTGGCAAAAGCTATTTTGGAATTCCTGCAGACGACTTCCGTACAAAATATAAAGAAATCGCTTCGATTAGAAAGATTCCAGAGTTGCTGGAAAAATTAAAGCAAAGCGAAAAAAAGTAATTCAGTTTTTACTTTAAAAATAGAATTAAAAAATTACTTTTGTAAGTGATTAAATTAATGATAAATAATCTTCTATGAGTGTTTTAGTAAACAAAGATTCAAAAATTATAGTTCAAGGATTTACAGGTAGCGAAGGCACGTTCCATGCTACCCAAATGATAGAATACGGTACCAATGTTGTTGGTGGTGTAACCCCGGGCAAAGGTGGTCAAACCCATTTAGATAAACCCGTTTTTAACACTGTTAAAGAGGCTGTTGATAAAGTTGGTGCAGATACTACGATTATTTTCGTACCGCCAGCATTTGCTGCCGATGCCATCATGGAAGCAGCCGATGCCGGTATCAAAGTAATTATTACGATAACTGAGGGCATACCTGTTGCTGATATGATTATAGCAGCAAATTATATAAAAAATAAAGATTGCAGATTAATTGGCCCTAACTGCCCTGGAGTAATCACTCCCGATGAAGCTAAAGTTGGTATCATGCCTGGTTTTGTTTTCAAAAAAGGAAAAGTGGGTATTGTTTCAAAATCTGGAACCTTAACTTATGAAGCGGCCGACCAAGTTGTAAAACAAGGTTTGGGGATTACAACCGCTATTGGAATTGGTGGCGATCCAATTATTGGGACAACCACTAAAGAAGCCGTTGAGTTATTAATTAACGACCCGGAAACAGAAGCTGTTGTTATGATTGGTGAAATTGGCGGACAATTGGAAGCCGATGCAGCAAACTGGTACAAAGCCAGTGGAAGCAAAAAACCCGTAGTTGGTTTTATTGCCGGCGAAACCGCTCCTGCAGGTCGAACCATGGGGCACGCTGGTGCTATTGTTGGCGGAAGTGACGATACCGCTCAAGCCAAAAAGAAAATTATGAGAGCTTGTGGGATTCACGTTGTGGATTCACCAGCCGAAATTGGTAAAAAAATAGCTGAAGTTTTAGCATAAAAACAGAGCGTATAGACTGAAATAAATTAACAAATACCATTAAAGACCTCACATAATTTTGTGAGGTTTTTTTATTTATGGCAATCTAGGATTTACTATATTTGAAAGGAAAATAAATACTAACCAAAGAAAAGCGAATTCAAATAGTTATTGTTTTGTCTTCGTGGTTACTAAAAATAATATATAATGAAACTATTAGAAGGAAAAACGGCCATCATTACAGGAGCAAGTAGAGGTATCGGAAAAGGTATTGCCAAAATATTTGCTGAACATGGCGCCAATGTTGCATTTACATACAGTTCTTCGGTTGAAGCCGCAAACGAACTTGAAAGCGAATTAAATGCTTCGGGTGTAAAAGCTAAAGGCTATAAAAGCAATGCGGCGAGTTTTGATGAAGCTCAAAAATTAGCTGAAGATGTGGCGGCCGAATTTGGAAGTATTGATATTTTAGTTAACAATGCCGGTATTACCAAAGACAATTTATTAATGCGTATTACCGAGGAAGATTTTGATAAAGTTATCGAAGTTAATTTAAAATCGGTTTTTAACATGACAAAAGCCGTACAGCGCACTATGCTAAAACAACGTAAAGGCTCTATAATCAATATGAGTTCGGTGGTTGGCGTAAAAGGAAATGCGGGTCAAACCAATTACGCAGCTTCAAAAGCGGGGATTATTGGATTTTCAAAATCCGTGGCATTGGAATTGGGTTCAAGAAATATAAGAAGCAACGTGGTTGCTCCCGGGTTTATTGAAACCGAAATGACTGCTAAATTAGATGAAGAAGTTGTAAAAGGATGGCGTGCAGCCATACCATTAAAACGCGGCGGAACTCCAGAAGATATCGCCAACGTTTGCGTGTTTTTAGCGAGCGACATGAGTGCCTACGTTACGGGACAGACCCTAAACGTTGATGGCGGCATGCTTACTTAATCTATTAAAAAAAGCGTTGAGCTTTAATGCAAACAGAAACTATACTATACATTATTATTGCTGGAATTATAGCGCTTTTATTAGCGCTTTTTCAGTATATAAAAGGCAGTCAAAAGATTTCTAAATTAAACGTGCTTTTTTCCTTTTTAAGGTTTGTTACGTTGTTTTCAGTGTTTTTATTACTTATCAATCCCAAGTTTGAACAACTTACGTTAACCACGGAAAAACCAAACCTTGTAATCGCTATTGATAATTCCAGTTCTATAAAACATCTAAAACAAGACGAAAACACTTTAAATGTAGTTGATAGGCTATCTCAAAACAAAGAGTTAAGCACCAAATTCAATATCTCAAAATACACTTTCGGCGAGCAATTAAAACCGTTTGATTCCCTTCGGTTTACCGAAAAACAAACCAATATATCTGATGCCTTCAGTCAGTTATCCGAAGTGTATAGCGACGCGAATACGGCCAGCGTTCTTATTTCGGATGGCAATCAAACCTACGGGAATGATTACGAGTTTATAACCACAAAATACAAAAACCCAATTTATCCTATTATTTTGGGCGACACGGTAACGCACACCGATTTAAAGATACACCAACTCAATGTTAATAGATACGCCTATTTGAAAAACCGTTTTCCTGTTGAGGTAATAATCACTTATAATGGAAATAGTAATGCCAATTCTCGTTTTGTTGTAACCCAAGGCAATGCTACGGTTTATTCACAAGCTGTTAATTTCACCAAAAACAATAATTCGAAAACCATCAATTTTACATTGCCAGCAAATAGGGTTGGGGTTAGCGGTTTCAAAGCGACTGTAATTCCCATTGAAAACGAGAAGAATATCATTAATAACACAAAAAACTTTGCAGTTGAAGTTATAGATCAAAAAACAAAAATTGCTATTGTTTCCGATTTTCCGCACCCAGATTTAGGTGCGCTTAAGAAAAGCATTGAAAGCAATGAACAACGCTCCGTCGCGTTTTTAAATTCAAATGAAATAATTAATCAAATAAATGATTTTCAATTACTTATAGTTAATCAGCCAAACAATAAGTTTAAAAAATTATTTGATGTTATCCATAGAGAAAACAAAAACATATTTATAATTGTTGGCACTAAAACCGACTTAAATTTTGTGAATAGAACGAGTGAAAATTTCAATCAAGAAATAACAAACCAAACTGAAGACTATCAAGCGGAATTAAATCCAAACTATGCACCCTTTATTATTGATGATATAGATTTTGAGTCGTTTCCGCCTTTAAAATCAAATTTTGGAGCGGTTGAATTTTCAATTCCTTTTGAAACTATTCTCAATAAAAAATTGGGGAATGTTTCAACAAACCAACCATTATTGGTGTCTTTTGAAGCCAACCAAAGGAGGGAAGCCATTTTATTTGGAGAGAACATTTGGCAATGGCGGGCGCAAAGTTTTATAAACACGAAGTCGTTTAAAGCTTTTGACAATTTTATTGGGAAACTCGTTCAATATTTAGCCTCGAACAAACGCAAAAACCGATTGAATGTTGAATATGAATCGTTTTACAACGGCAATACAAACGTGATCATTAAAGCACAATTTTTCGATAAGAATTATACGTTCGATACACGGGAAACACTTAATATCATTGTAAAAGATGAAAATTCGGATGAAGAAAAAACATTTCCGCTTATTTTAAAAAACAACAATTATCAAGTCGATTTAAGCAGTTTGCCGCCTTCAACCTATAGTTTTACGGTTAACGCTACCAATGAAAATATTTCAAAATCCGGTACTTTTCAAATTTTGGAATACAACATCGAACAGCAGTTTTTAAACGCCAATGTGGTAAAGCTAAATCAGTTAGCTAAAAATAGTGGAGGAACTAGCTATTTTATTGATGATTCAAACGATTTAATTAACAATTTATTAAGTAATAATCGTTACGCTTCTATTCAAAAAAGCAATAAAAATATCATACCTTTGGTCGATTGGAAATACCTACTCATAATCATTGCTTTAAGCTTAGCAAGTGAGTGGTTTTTACGAAAATATAACGGATTAATTTAAAGAAATAGAAATGGAAAAATTACCAAAAATTGCATTACCCTTTGTAATTGTAGCAATAGTATTAGTTGTTTTATTATCAAAATCTGCAGTAACCATCGACTCTGGTGAGGCCGGTGTGCTTTTTAGAACCTTTGGAGAAGGTGTTGTTGTAGATAAACCCGCATTGGGAGAAGGCTTTCATATAGTTGCACCTTGGAACAAGGTTTTTGTATATGAGGTAAGACAACAGGAAGTTACTGAGAAAATGAACGTGTTATCTTCAAACGGATTGGACATTAAATTAGAGGCTTCGGTTTGGTTTCAACCCGATTTTAAAAATTTAGGAAAATTGCACCAAGAGAAAAGTGAAATGTACAAAGAGCGTGTTTTGCTTCCAGCCATACGTAGTGCGGCCAGAAGTGTTGTGGGACGTTACACACCAGAGCAATTGTATTCTAGCAAACGTGATGCCATTCAACAGGAAATATTTGAAGAAACCAAGAACATTGTGGAAGGTCAGTTTATTCAGTTAAATGAAGTTTTGGTACGCGATGTTACTTTACCGTCAACAATAAAAGATGCTATTGAGCGCAAGTTGAAACAAGAACAAGAATCTTTGGAATATGAGTTCAGACTTGAAAGTGCAAGAAAAGAAGCTGAAAAAGTAATTATTGAAGCTAAAGGAAAAGCAGAATCAAACAGGCTTTTAAGCGCATCTTTAACTGATAAGATTTTACAAGATAAAGGTATTGACGCCACCATGAAATTAGCAGAATCACCAAATAGCAAGGTTATTGTTATTGGCTCTGGCGATAGCGGATTGCCAATTATTTTAGGAAATCAGTAAGCTGAAAATTAAATTATTCAGTTTTTATATTGATATTTTAAAAATTAAATAATCATTTATAAATAAAAATATAGAATATTTAATAATTGTAAAATTTGTTTTTAATAATTGGAATTATAAAATTTAATTATAGATATTTGCAATAACAACAAAAGAAATGACATTTATTCAAGCACATCCTCATCATTTTCATATTTGCTCTCAAGCGAACTGAAGATGTATTGAATAAAATCAGCATATTTTTAAACCCGTTTGAGACAATCAAGCGGGTTTTTAATTTTAAAAAAGCTTGGTTGTTTTAAACTCATAAAAAACAAATAAATGAGTAAACTAAAAATTGCAGTTCAAAAATCGGGACGTTTAAACGAAGACTCGATGAGGCTTTTAAAAGACATCGGAATCTATATCGATAACGGGAAAGATCAATTAAAAGCATCGGCGAAAGGGTTCCCCGTAGAAGTATTCTATTTGCGAAATGGCGATATACCGCAGTATCTTAAAGATGGCGTAGTAGATGCCGCAATTATTGGCGAAAATGTGTTAATTGAAAAAGGCAATGACATAAAAGTTGCTGAAAAATTGGGCTTTTCAAGCTGTCGGGTTTGTATTGCCGTACCAAAATCTTCAACTTATAACAGTATTAAAGAATTAAACGGCAAGCGTATCGCCACATCGTACCCAAATACGGTGCAGAATTTTTTAAAAGAAAACGGTGTAACCGCTAAGCTTCACATTATTAATGGTTCAGTTGAAATCGCCCCAAATATAGGGTTGGCAGATGCCATTGTCGATATTGTTTCTAGTGGAAGCACACTCTTTAAAAACAATTTAAAAGAGGTGGAAGTTATTTTAAAATCTGAAGCTGTATTGGCCGTTTCACCACTTTTATCAGAAGAAAAACAAGCCATTTTAAATACGATTCAATTTAGAATACAATCGGTTTTAAAAGGCAGGCAATCAAAGTATATTTTGTTGAACGCGCCTAATGAAAAAATCGACGATATTATTAATTTACTGCCCGGAATGAAAAGCCCAACGGTTTTACCCTTGGCCCAGGAGGGGTGGAGTTCTGTGCACTCCGTAATTAATAAAAACGAATTTTGGGATGTTATTGAAGCATTAAAAGCAAACGGCGCTCAAGGTATTTTGGTTTGCCCAATTGAAAAAATGGTGCTTTAGTATGTATAGTTTTTTTTATTTCCACGAAGGTGGAAATATCATCATATATTTCACTAATCATAAAAGGTGTTTTGTTTAAAAAGATTTCCGCCTTCGCGGAAATGAAGAAAAAATTAATCAATGAAAATCATTAACAATCCAAATAAAAACGATTGGTCAGAAATTTTAAAACGGCCAACGCAAACCGTAAATGACATTGAAGCTACCGTTAATCAAATTTTTGATGATATAAATAAAAACGGGGATAAAGCCATTAAAAAATACACACAAAAGTTTGATGCTGTTAATTTACAAACCAATAAAGTAAGCGAGAAAGAAATTGAAGAAGCCATTGATAATGTTCCTGTAAAACTTCAAACCGCTATAAAAAAGGCAAAACAAAATATTGAGGCTTTTCATGCCGCTCAAAAAACACCAAAAGTTGTAATTGAAACCACAAAAGGTGTTATATGCTGGCAAGAAAAACGCCCCATTGAAAAAGTAGGTGTTTACATCCCTGGCGGTACGGCACCGTTGTTTTCAACTGTTTTAATGCTTTGCGTACCGGCGCAAATTGCAGGTTGCAAAGAGATTGTTTTGTGCTCGCCGCCTAATAAAAACGGTGCGTTGGCACCAGAAATATTATATGCCGCGAAACTTTGTGGCGTTACAAAAATTTTTAAAGTTGGAGGGATTCAAGCCATTGCTGGCTTAACGTTTGGAACAGAAAGCATACCGCAAGTTTATAAAATTTTCGGTCCAGGAAATCAATTTGTAACGGTTGCAAAACAATTAGCCACAAAATACGATGTGGCCATCGATATGCCTGCAGGCCCGAGCGAGTTGCTGGTTTTTGCCGATGATACCGCAAAGGCGTCGTACATGGCATCCGATTTATTAAGTCAAGCCGAACACGGTACAGATAGTCAGGTTATTTTGGTATCGACTTCAAACCGGTTGATTAAAGAGGTTTCAAACGAAGTCGAAAAACAGTTAAGGGTGCTTCCGCGTAAAGCGATTGCTGAAAAATCCATCGCTAATTCCAAATTAATTTATGTCGAAAATGATGAAACAGCACTCGATTTGATTAACGAATATGGTCCAGAGCATTTTGTTATTAGCACTAAGAATGAGGATTTTTATATTAACGGTATCATGAATGCGGGTTCTGTTTTTATTGGTAATTACACCCCTGAAAGCGCCGGCGATTATGCCTCTGGAACAAACCATACTTTACCAACAAACGGGTTTAGCAAAGCGTATTCGGGCGTGAATTTAGACAGCTTTTTAAAAAGTATGACCTTTCAAAAAATATCAAAGGAAGGTTTGCTCAACCTTGGCGAAACTATAGAATTAATGGCGGAAGCCGAAGGTTTACAAGCCCACAAAAATGCGGTTTCAATTCGCTTAAAAGATTTGAAAAATTAAAAGCGGCGATATGCTGAACGGGTTTCAGCATCGCACAAATAACAATTAAATGAGACACTGAAACAGATTCAGTGAGACAAAAAAAATGAATATTAAAAACTTAGTTCGACCAACCATAAAAACCCTAAAACCGTATTCGTCCGCGCGCGACGAGTTTCAAGGCAGCAGTGATGCGATGGTTTTTTTAGATGCCAATGAAAATCCGTTTGAAAATGGTGTAAATCGTTATCCAGACCCAAAACAGGGAAAATTAAAATCTATTTTATCAGAAATCAAGGGTGTTTCCACAAATAACATGCTTTTGGGAAATGGAAGCGACGAGGTGTTGGATTTGATTTTTAGAGCCTTTTGCGAACCCAATCAAGACAACATCATCACATTGCCGCCAACGTACGGCATGTATCAGGTTTTGGCGAGAATTAATAATATTGAAAACCGCAAAGTTCCTTTAACCCCACAATTTCAGCCTAATTTAGAGGGCATAATTCGTACGGCATCCCATAAAACAAAAATCATATTTTTATGCTCACCAAATAACCCTACCGGGAATAGTTTTTCTAAAGGAAAAATTGAAAAATTACTACAATCTTTTCACGGTTTGGTTGTAATTGACGAGGCTTATATAGATTTTTCAAATAATGAAAGTTGGATAAACAGACTAAATGAGCTCCCAAATTTAATAGTTACCCAAACGTTGTCAAAAGCCTACGGTATGGCAGGAATTAGGTTGGGAATTTGCTTTGCTTCAGAAGAAATTATTTCAGTTTTAAACAAAATAAAACCGCCATACAACGTTAACGAGCTTACACAACAGAAAGCCGTTGAGCAATTATCGATAAAAAATTTGGCAAAAAACCAAATTGAAGCCATCCTTAAAGAGCGAGAGGTTTTAGTGGCGGAATTGCAACAAATCAGTTTTGTTTCAAAAATTTATCCCACCGATGCCAATTTTGTTCTGGTAAAAATAGATGATGCCACGAAACGATACAATCAACTTATTGCTAAAGGTATCGTGATAAGAAACCGAACCACACAGTATGGATGCGAAAACTGTTTAAGGTTTACAGTTGGCACTAAAAACGAAAACGAAACATTGATAAGCACTTTAAAATCATTAGAATGAAAAAAGTACTATTTATAGATAGAGACGGCACTTTGATTAAAGAACCGGCAGACGAGCAGGTGGATGCCTTTGAAAAACTGGTGTTTTACCCAAAAGTATTTCAATATTTAGGGCGAATCTGCAAAGAACTGGATTACGAAATCGTTATGGTTACCAATCAAGATGGGTTGGGAACACCGGATAATCCCTCAGAAAAATTTTGGCCCATTCATAATTTTATTTTAGAAACCTTCAAAAATGAAGGCATTGAATTTAAGGAGATTTATATTGATAAAACCTATGCTAAAGACAATGCGCCAACACGCAAACCAAATACGGGTTTGCTTACCAAGTATTATTCTGAGGAGTACGATTTAGAAAATTCATACGTAATCGGCGATAGGTTAACAGATATTGAGTTGGCAAAAAACTTAGGGGCAAAAGGTATTTTTATAAATGATGAGACCCATTTGGGGACTGATGAAATTACGGTTAAGCGTGACGAGTTAGATGCCTATATTGCTTTGGAGAGCAATGATTGGGAAAAAATTTATCAATTTTTAAAAGCAGATGAGCGTTCTGGTGGTCTTATTAGAAATACTAATGAAACTAAAATTGCTATTCAACTGAATCTTGATGGTACAGGAAAGAGCAAAATTGATACGGGGCTTGCTTTTTTCGATCACATGTTAGACCAAATAGCGCGACATGGGCAATTGGATTTAAACATTAAGGTTGATGGTGATTTGGAAGTGGACGAGCATCACACCATAGAAGACACTGCGATTGCTTTGGGCGAACTATTCAACAAAACCTTGGGCAACAAATTAGGTATTGAGCGCTATGGTTTTTGTTTGCCTATGGACGATTGCTACGCTCAGGCAGCTATAGATTTTGGCGGAAGGAATTGGTTGGTTTGGGAAGCCGATTTTAAACGCGAAATGATTGGCAAAATGCCAACCGAAATGTTTTTTCATTTCTTTAAATCCTTTACCGATGGCGCAAAATGCAATTTGAACATAAAGGCAGAAGGCACAAATGAACATCATAAAATTGAAGCTATTTTTAAAGCCTTTGCAAAAGCCATTAAAATGGCCGTAAAACGTGATGTGGAAAAAATGATTTTACCAAGTACAAAGGGGATGCTATAAAAAAGCCACCTAACCCCCAAAAGGGGGAATTCCAAGGTTTGCTAATAAAGCAAATCAATAAAAAAGAATTTCAAAATATGAGTGAACTAAAGCGTTCGAGTAAGAGTTCTTCCCCTATGGGGAAGCTAGATGGAGCTTCTGTTGTTATTATAAACTACGGCGCAGGAAACATTAAAAGCATACAGTTTGCATTTAAACGATTAGGTTATGACGCTGTTTTATCGAATAATCCACAGGAAATTATTGCAGCGGACAAAGTTATTTTTCCGGGCGTAGGCGAAGCGAGTAGTGCCATGAAAATGTTAAAGGAGAGTGGATTGGATGTTTTAATCCCGACACTGAAACAACCCGTTTTAGGGATATGCTTGGGCATGCAGCTCATGTGTAAATTTACTGAAGAGGGTAACACAAAAGGTTTAAACATTTTTCAAACAGATGTTAAGCGTTTTACATCCGATGTAAAAGTGCCACAAATGGGTTGGAATGTTATAAATGATTTAAAGTCTGACTTGTTTAAAGGAATTAAAGAAAACGAATATATGTATTTAGTGCATAGCTATTATGCTGAACAATGTAAAGAAACCATTGCTAAAACGGATTACGGATTGAATTATGCATCGGCATTAAAACACAATAATTTTTATGGTGTACAATTTCATCCAGAAAAGAGTAGTTTTGCAGGAGCTAAAATATTGCAAAATTTTATAGAATTATAACATGAGAATAATACCAGCCATAGATATAATTGACGGTAAATGTGTCCGCTTAACCAAAGGCGATTATGGAACAAAAAAAATATACAGTGAAAGTCCCCTTGAAATTGCCAAAACTTTTGAAGATTCAGGAATTGAATATTTGCACTTGGTAGATTTAGATGGCGCAAAAGCTAAACATATTGTAAACTATAAAGTGTTAGAGCAAATCGCATCTAAAACACATCTTAAAATTGATTTTGGTGGAGGTTTAAAAACGAATGAAGACTTACACATTGCTTTTAATTCGGGGGCTAGACAAATTACCGGAGGAAGTATTGCAGTTAAAGATCCTGAAACTTTTGAAGGTTGGATATCAAAATATGGTGCCACAAAAATTATTTTGGGCGCCGATAGCGATGACGGAAAAGTGTCCATTAGCGGTTGGATGGAACAGAGTAAAGAGGATGTTATTCCGTTTATAAAAAAATATCAAAAAAAGAGTATCCAATATGTTATTTGTACCGATATTTCAAAAGATGGTATGCTGGAAGGCCCATCAGTTGAACTGTATAAGCAAATTATCACAGAATGCTCAAACAGTAGCAGCGGGCAATCCATAAAGTTAATCGCATCTGGCGGCATTTCGAACATTGAAGAATTGCCTATTTTAAAAGCGATTGGCTGCGAAGGTGTAATTATAGGAAAAGCCATTTACGAAAACAGAATCAGTTTAAAACAATTAGAAAAATTTGTATAATTGAATTTGTCATTCCTGCGAAGGCAGGAATCCACTTGATTACTAAAACATTAAGATTTCCGCTTTTGCGGAAATGAAAAAAAAAGAATATTTAATGTTAACAAAACGAATCATCCCTTGTTTAGATATTAAAAACGGACGTACCGTAAAAGGTGTAAATTTTGTTGATTTACGCGATGCCGGCGATCCGGTTGAGTTAGCAAAACAATATGCAAACGTTGGGGCAGACGAACTTGTGTTTTTAGATATATCGGCCACTTTAGAAGGTAGAGCAACCACTTTAGATATGGTTTTGCACGTTGCCGAACAAGTTAATATTCCGTTTACTGTTGGTGGCGGTATTTCGTCTGTTGAAGATGTCGATGCGCTTTTAAAATGTGGCGCAGATAAAGTATCGGTTAATTCTTCTGCAATAAAACGACCAGAGTTAATAAACGAGCTGTCTAACAAATTCGGAAGCCAATGCGTAGTCGTTGCTATTGATGCGAAATTAGTGGACGGCCAATGGAAAGTACATTTAGCGGGTGGCAGCATTCCAACCGATTTAGATTTGTTTGAGTGGGCCAAAGAAGTTGAAAATAGAGGTGCTGGCGAAATTTTATTCACATCAATGAATCATGATGGTACCAAAAACGGATTTGCAAATGAAGCCTTAAAAAAACTTTCTGAAACTTTAAATATACCCATAATAGCATCGGGTGGGGCAGGAAACGTTCAACATTTTATAGACACTTTTAAAGATGGAAAAGCTGATGCTGCTTTGGCCGCCAGTGTGTTTCACTTTAAAGAAATCCCTATTCCAGAATTAAAAAAAGAATTAAAAGCTAATAATATTGAAGTGCGATTAGCCCCCTAATCCCCAAAGTGGGAATTCATACTCAAATAAATATTTAGAAATGAACAGCGAAAAACATAAAGATATTATTTCTCCCCCTTGGGGGGAGTTAGAGGGGGCTCTAGTTCCCGCAATCATTCAAGATGCCACTACAAAAAATGTGTTGATGTTGGGGTATATGAATGAAGCTGCCTATAATAAAACCATAGAAACCAAACAAGTTACTTTTTTTAGCAGAAGTAAACAGCGTTTGTGGACTAAAGGCGAGGAAAGTGGAAATGTTTTAAATCTGGTTGATATAAAAAACGATTGCGATAACGACACGCTCCTAATCCAAGTAAATCCACAAGGGCCAACCTGCCACAAAGGCACCGATAATTGTTGGGGAGAAAAAAACACAGCTAATTACGGATTCTTTTCAACTTTGGAACATGTGATTGCTGAGCGCGTTGCAAATAAAGACACCAAGAAATCTTATGTGGCAAGTTTGTTCTCAAAAGGCATTAACAAAGTGGCTCAAAAAGTAGGCGAGGAGGCTGTAGAAACCGTTATTGAGGCTATGGATAATAACGATGAGTTATTTCTTTACGAATCGGCCGATTTGCTTTTTCATTATTTAATGTTGTTGCAAGCAAAAGGATTTACTTTAAAAGATATTGAAGCAGAATTAAAAAACAGGCACAAATAAAAAGAGGCCTTATTCTGGTTAGGGAAAAGCCTCTTAAAAATGGTTGATAGAAATATTTTATTTTACGAAATCCAGCCTTTAGATTTTGAATGCTTAGAAAACCAGACTAAAAATATGGAAAATAGTATAATGGAAATTGTCATTCCTAAATTATCCGTATGCCCATTTGCCAAGAAATAACCCATTTGTATAATTACGGCAAAGAGCGATAAACTCAATAAAGAATATGCCCATTTTTTTCTAAGTAAAAGGGCTATACAACCTAAAGCACCCGAAAAAACAGCTATTGCAAAAACAGCGGTTAACCAAGTTGGATGATTGGAAACAATATCTAATTGTTCTTGAGTTAATGCAGAACGCCATCGCTCTGTATTGTAAGCTTTACCTAAATATTGGTCAACACCCATAGCGTTCCAAGCGAGTGCAATTACACTCACAATCCAGAACCAAACTGGAGGTTTGTTGGAAGAATTTGTCATAATAATTGGTTTTTAGTTAGTTAAAAATATAATACAATGTATAAATTTTTTGTCACAATTAATAAAAGAGCGTATTTTTCCTTCTTCTAAAAAGCAATAATGAACAAGTATTTTTATCTCATTTCCATTCAATATTTAGGCTATCGTTTTCATGGTTGGCAAAAGCAACCCGATGTAAAAACCCTACATTTAATGGTAGATAGAACATTAAATTTTATTTTAGAAGGTAAACGTTTTAAGAGTTTAAGTTCTGGCAGAACCGATGCGATGGTTTCGGCAGAACATGCGGCAATCGAATTGTTTTTATTTGAACCTATTGAAGATTTAAACGCCTTTTTGGAATTATTCAATTATAACCTGCCACAAGATATTCGTGCTTTAAACATTAAGGAAGTTGATGATAAATTTAATATAATTCAACACTCCAAAGTTAAAGAGTATCTGTATTTGTTTACATACGGCGAAAAATGCCATCCCTTTTGCGCCCCGATAATGACTACCATTCTTGATGATTTGGATATTGATGTAATGAAACAAGGTGCCAAACTTTTTGAAGGCGAAAATTACTTAAAATCCTATTGCTACAAACCAACGGATAATGGTGTTTACAACAGAGAGATTTTGTTATGTGAACTGGTTGAAAACACCATTTATACCGCTAACTATTTTCCTAAAAAATCCTATGTGCTAAGGGTAAAAGGCCAAGGGTTTATGCGAAATCAAATCCGATTAATGATGGGAACGCTGATTGATTTGGGCAAAGGAAAATTATCATTGGACGATATCCGCAAAAGCCTACTTCCAAACAGTACGGTAAAGATGCACTACATCGCTCCGGCTTCGGGGCTTATTTTAAATAATATTGAATTTGAATAAGATTTGACTTCAATTCTTCCTTCCATTGCTTGTTTTCCAATCATTTTTTTAAATGAGCAAGTATTCATATCAAATGAACAAAACGTTATGCAGCATAAATTTTAATTTAGCTTCAAAGAGGAATGAAACATAAATCATTCACTAAAAAACCTTTAAAATTAACATATGAGTTATTTGAACATGAAAGAAGAAAAATTGTTAAAAATCATTATAGCGTTAAATTTCCTTTTAACCGATTACCATTTTTAAGTATTAACTCGTCTTTTAAATAAAACGAATTAATAATTTAAAACTTGAACAAAAATGGAAAACACAATAACAGAAGCTTTTGACGCCATTGTATCAAAATTACAAGACTGGCTAACTACTATAATTGAATATTTACCAAATTTCGGATTAGCCCTTTTGGTGCTAATTACTGCATTTTTTATTGCCAAATATGTAAACAAATACACCTACAAATTAGTATCTAAAAAAGTTAAACAGGAATCTGTCGCTCAAATTATTTCAAGAATCTCATCGGTAGTTCTCGTTTTAGTGGGGCTTTATATATCGCTGGGTATTTTAAATTTAAGCAAAACGCTAACCTCGTTATTGGCCACAGCGGGGGTTGCTGGTTTAGCCATTGGTTTGGCACTACAAAACACGCTTAGCAACACCGTTGCGGGTATTGTGTTGTCTTTCAGAAAAAAAATACAAATAGGAAATTGGGTGGAAACCAATGGGTTTTCGGGCGAAGTTATCGATATTAATCTCAAGGAATTTGTTTTAAAGGAAGCCGATAACAATATTGTTATTATGCCAAACAAAATGATTTTGGAAAACCCTTTAAAAAACTACTCGCTAACTACCAAAATGCGCGTTTCGGTTGAATGTGGCGTGGGCTACGAATCGGATTTAGAGCAAGTAAAAACATTGACTAAAAAAACCATCGCCCAAGCTTTCGATCAAGTTGAAAGCGCAGAAAACGTCGAGTTTTATTATACCGAATTTGGAGGCAGCTCAATAAATTTTCTATGCCGATTTTGGATAGATGCAGAAAGCATGCTGGAAAAACTACATGCCAAAACCACGGCTATTATCGAAATTAAAAAAGCTTACGATACGGCTGGAATTAATATACCATTCCCAATTCGCACGCTTCAGTTTGATAATAAATTGGCTTTTGAAAACTCGAAAGTTTCAAAAGAAATTTCAAAAAATTAAGCAAAATTACATATTAACTGGTTTTAACATCTCAAGTTAAAAAAAGTTAAAAAAACATCCGCCTTATATTTTTAGGACGTAACTTAAATAGTCTACACAACCTATTTTTAAAATGGATATTATACAAATTCTCTAAAAATTAGAGTAGGTTTATTTCAAAATAAATAAGCTATTATCATTTTAAACAATTAATATAAAAACTTAAAATCATGAAAAAAATCATTTTAATATTGGCATTGGTATTTACAACATCAATAGTCTTTACAAGCTGTAGGGAGAAAAAAACAACCAATGAAAAAATAGAAGAAGCTATTGATAACATTGGTGATGAATTAGAGGATGCCTCTGATGATGTAAAAGATGCAGTTGAAGATGTAAAAGATGAAATCGAGGAAATAAAAGAAGAAGCAAAAAAAGATATTGTTAAAAGTTAATACCAAGCACAAAACCCTTTTTAAAACATAAAACCATAAACAAAAATGAAAAAATTAATATTTGCGTTTGCACTACTTTTTATAGGCAGTGCAATGGCACAGGAAAAACCAAAAGAAGTAAAACAAGAAACCAAGGTAAAGATTGTTAAAACCAAAAACGATAAAGAAACCTCGGAGAAAAAAGTAAAAGTTATTACGCGCGAAACCGCTGACGTTAAACTAGATAAAAAGGATGAAAATAAAGTTAATCAAAACCGTGTAAACGCTACAAAAAAAGTAGAAAAAATGGTTATGGTTGATGACGACAACGATGCCGATTATGATGTTTTAACAAAGGAGACTTTTTTTGTTAGTGGTAACGAAACGTATAAGTTTGCACCTAATGATAAAGGTTTCGATATTATATTCGATAAAGACGAAAATGAGTTTGTTAAAATAGGAAAAGCATGGTCTACAAGTGCCAGTGGCAATTATATTATAAGAGGCGAAATGCACAATGGTATTGGTTATTTTGATAAGAATGGAAACTTTGTAGTAGAATATTTTGATGATGCTTCAAAGCGCATTAAAAAAATGACCTATAGCAAAGAGAGTAAAGACATGAGGTAATGCCATGTCTTGTTAAGATACTTATAAAAGTCCCGATTAATTCGGGACTTTTTGTACTTTAGAACCTCTAAAAAAAAACGAATGAGTACATCAGCATTAAAATCGGCATTAAACTTTTTTAAACAACTTGAAAAAAACAACAATCGCGATTGGTTTAACGAAAACAAACCGGAGTTTAAAGCGATTGAAACAGAGATTAAAAAAATTTACAATTCGGTTTTAGAAAACCTAAACAAACACGACGACATAGATAAACTGAAACTTTTTAGAATATACAGGGATGTGCGTTTTTCGAAAAACAAGCTGCCGTACAAAACCCATTTTGGCGGATCGTTTCACAGAACAAAGCCTAAATTACGTGGCGGCTATTATTTGCACATTCAGCCTAATAACGAAAGTTTTATTGCAACCGGTTTCTGGGAACCGGCCAAAGCCGATTTGCAGCGTATTAGAAAAGAGTTTGAAATGGACGATTCAGAAATCCGCAAAATAATTGGGAATAAATCTTTTAAATCCATTTGGGGATATTTTGTTGGCGACGAAGTAAAAACCGCTCCAAGAGGTTTTGATAAAGAGCACAAAGCCATCGATTTAATTAAAAAGAAACAATATATTTTCGTTAAAAAATATACCGACAAAGCTGTTTTGGACGCCAATTTTTTAGACGACATAAATACTTCGTTTAAAGCTATTCGTCCGTATTTTGATTATATGAGCGACGTGTTGACTACGGATTTGAATGGGGTTTCTTTAATCGAAAAGTGATTATGGTTTTTAAACCGCAGCTAGCAACTCAGGTTTTTCAAACAATTGAATGTTGCTTAACAAACGCTCTTTTACAATGTGCATCATGCGTTTGTTTAAAGCCGAAGAGTTTTCAATGTAAATTAAATACTCTTCAACGGTAAAAAGCCCGATAATCATACCTTTTACTGAGTTTCTGAATTTCATGTCTTTTTGAATCGCATTTTCAATATAATCCATACGTTTTTGTAAAGACAAATCATAAAAAACAGATTTGTGCTTAACCACATAATTTTTAAAAACTTCAATAAGCAATTCGTTTTGCAGCTTGATCACAGGACGCAAAACTAAATTCTGAAAACGTTCATCAGCACTCATATTATCATTAATTGTTTCAGATGAAATTTCTGGGCGAATACTTTTTAGGTTAAATAATCTTGAGTTCATGGTTTAGGATTTTTATTAAAAATATCAATAATCAGAGCTTATAATGACCAATACCTTTATTATTATCAACGAGGTTATTAACATTGAAGATTTTTCTATCTTTAAATAAAATTTATAATGAGCAGCGTTGGCGACCAACATCTTGATAACCAATAACAACGAACATGAGTTTATTTAAATTTTAAAAAAATATGGCCTTATGAAATTCGGAAGCGTAAATAATCCATAAAATATAGACTTCACTGAAGGCAAACAACAAAAAATATTATAGATATTAATATTTTAACTAACCCACTTATATATGAAATTTCAAACAAGAAAATGGATCAAACCCGAAGATTTAAACCCAAACGGCACCCTTTTTGGCGGTCGCCTTTTGGAATGGATAGACGAAGAAGCAGCGTTGTTTGCCATCATTCAATTTGATAACAAAAAAGTAGTTACCAAATCTATGGGCGCCATAGATTTTGTGGCTTCCGCAAAACAGGGTGATGTTGTAGAAATTGGCATTGAAATCACCAAGGTTGGAAACGCTTATATCGCCTTAAGCTGCGAGGTTAGAAATATTATGACACACGAAACCATAATAACCATTTCCAATATTATTATGGTTAATTTGGGCGAGGACGGAAAGCCCAAAGCACACGGTAAAAACATATAGAATATAAACGAGCAAAACGGTTGTAAATTTGTTTTAAATATTATAATCAATTAAGTTGTTCTGTTGCATAAAATTCAATTTATAATGCTTCTATTGGAAATTTTATAAAAATTCAATAACAAAGCCCGCTAAAGTTTTAAATAACTCCATTATACTATAACTTTGTATTCCTTACTAAATTATAAGATATTTTATGAGCAAAACATTGTTTGACAAAGTGTGGGATTCGCACGTTGTAAGAAAGATAGAAGGTGGGCCAGATGTGTTTTTTATAGATCGCCATTTTATACACGAAGTAACCAGTCCTGTTGCTTTTTTAGGATTAAAAAGCAGAGGTCTAAGCGTATTGTACCCCGAACGTACATTTGCTACAGCAGACCATAATACCCCAACCATAAATCAGCATTTACCAGTTGAAGACCCGTTGTCGGCAAATCAATTAAAGGCTTTAGAAGACAATTCTAACGAATACGGTATTAGCCATTGGGGATTGGGCCATAAAAAGAACGGTATTGTTCACGTTGTGGGACCAGAAAACGGTATTACATTCCCTGGCGCTACGATTGTTTGTGGCGATTCGCACACATCAACACACGGTGCTTTTGGTGCTATTGCCTTTGGTATTGGTACTTCGGAAGTCGAAATGGTATTATCTACACAATGTATCATGCAGCCCAAACCTAAAAAAATGCGCATTAATGTAAATGGGCAATTGGGTAAAGGTGTTACACCAAAAGATGTGGCTTTGTATATCATTTCGCAATTAACAACATCTGGCGCAACAGGCTATTTTGTTGAATATGCCGGTGATGTTTTTGAAAACATGACCATGGAAGGACGTATGACGGTTTGTAATTTATCCATTGAAATGGGTGCCCGTGGCGGCATGATTGCACCTGATGAGACCACTTTTGAATATTTAAAAGACAAACCACTTTCTCTTAAAGGTGAAGCTTGGGATAAAGCTGTAGCACATTGGAAAACCTTAAAAACCGATGCTGATGCAACCTTTGATAAAGAATTGACTTTTAATGCGAGTGATATTGAACCGATGATTACCTACGGAACAAATCCAGGTATGGGAATGGGTATTTCAAAAAACATTCCAAATGCCGAAGCTGTTGAAGGTGGTGTTGCTACTTACAAAAAGTCTTTGGATTATATGGGATACGAAGAAAACGACGCCATGATTGGCAAAAAAGTAGATTACGTATTCTTAGGCAGCTGTACCAATGGTAGAATTGAAGATTTTCGTGCGTTTGCATCCATAGTTAAAGGCCGAAAAAAGGCCGAAAATATCACAGCGTGGTTAGTTCCTGGGTCTCACGAAGTTCAAGACAAGATTAAAGAAGAAGGTCTTTTAGACATTATCAACGAAGCTGGATTTGTATTAAGACAACCGGGTTGTTCGGCGTGTTTAGCGATGAACGACGATAAAGTACCTGCTGGTAAATATGCGGTAAGTACATCAAACAGAAACTTTGAGGGGCGCCAAGGTCCGGGTTCAAGAACCCTATTGGCAAGTCCGTTGGTCGCTGCGGCCGCAGCAGTTACCGGCGTAGTAACCGACCCTAGAGAATTAATTTAAAATACAAAAGTAAAATATTAAGACGTTTTAAAACCTTGAATATTTAATATTGAACTTTAAACTTATAAAACATGGCTTACGATAAATTTACAATACTAACAAGCACAGCAGTTCCTTTACCATTGGAAAATGTGGATACCGATCAAATAATTCCGGCGCGTTTTTTAAAAGCTACAAAACGTGAAGGTTTTGGAGACAATTTATTCCGTGATTGGAGATATAATAATGACGATACACCAAAGGAAAGTTTTGTTTTAAACAACCCTATTTACAGCGGTAAAATTTTAGTTGGGGGCAAGAATTTCGGTTCGGGTTCTTCAAGAGAGCACGCTGCTTGGGCGGTTTACGACTACGGATTCCGTTGTGTCGTATCGAGTTTCTTTGCCGATATTTTTAGAAATAACTGTTTAAATGTTGGCGTTTTACCGGTTCAGGTAAGTCCGGAATTTTCAGAACAGATTTTTGAGGAAATCTACAAAGACCCCAAAACGGAAGTTGAAGTGAATCTGCCTAACCAAACCATTACCATCACCTCGACTGGTGCGCAGGAATCTTTTGAAATTAATAGCTATAAGAAAGATAACATGCTAAATGGTTTTGACGATATTGATTATCTTCAGAATATGAAAGGCGACATAGAATCTTTTGCTAATGATTTGATGTTGTAAATGGCAACACGACGCATAGAAATAATGGATACGACATTGCGCGATGGCGAACAAACATCGAGTGTGTCGTTTTCTGCTTCTGAAAAATTAACCATTGCAAAACTTTTACTGGAGGAATTAAAGGTAGATCGTATTGAAATCGCCTCTGCCAGAGTATCGGAAGGTGAACTGCAAGCGGTAAAGGATGTTACGCAATGGGCTGCTGAAAATGGCTATTTGCACGCTGTTGAAGTATTGACTTTTGTTGACAATGGTGTGTCCATTATCTGGATGAAAGAGGCGGGAGCGAAGGTTCAAAATCTGTTAACCAAAGGTTCATTGAACCATTTAACCCATCAACTTAAAAAGACTTCAAATCAGCACTTTAAAGAAATTGAAAACACTTTAAAGCTGGCTAAAGACAGCAACATTGAAACCAATATTTATTTGGAGGATTGGAGTAATGGTATGCGAAATTCCAAAGCCTATGTGTTTGAGTTTTTGGAGTTTTTATCCACACAACCGGTAAAGCGGATTATGCTACCGGATACCTTGGGTATTTTAACACCTCCAGAATCCTATGCATTTGTAAAGGAAATAAAAGACAAATACCCAAATTTACATTTCGATTTTCACGCGCACAACGATTACGATTTGGGCGTTGCCAATGTTATGGAAGCTTTAAAGGCCGGAGCCAACGGTTTGCATTTAACGGTAAACGGCATGGGCGAACGCGCCGGAAACGCACCCATGGCAAGCACTATTGCGGTTATAAACGATTTTATGCCAGAAGTTAAAATAGGCGTGAACGAAAAGGTTTTATATACCGTAAGCAAGCTCGTGGAGAATTTTTCTGGGGTTATGATTCCTGCCAACAAACCAGTTATTGGCGCCAACGTATTTACGCAAACGGCTGGAATTCATGCCGATGGCGATAATAAAAAGAACCTCTATTTTAGCGATTTACTGCCCGAGCGTTTTGGTAGAAAGCGGCAGTATGCTTTGGGAAAAGCCTCTGGAAAAGCGAACATCCAAAAGAATTTACAAGAATTGGGCCTGCAGCTTGACGATGAAGATTTAAAGAAGGTTACCCAGCGCATTATTGAGTTGGGCGATAAAAAACAGGTAGTTACCAAAGAGGATTTGCCTTATATTATTTCGGATGTATTAGACCGAACGTATGAAGAAAAGGTTAAAGTGAACTCGTATGTATTAACACATTCCAAAGGATTAAAGCCATCAACTACGGTATCAATTAGTATTGAAAACGAGACTTTTGA
This sequence comes from Hwangdonia sp., assembly GCF_048381975.1. Lineage (NCBI taxonomy): Bacteria > Pseudomonadati > Bacteroidota > Flavobacteriia > Flavobacteriales > Flavobacteriaceae > Hwangdonia > Hwangdonia sp. Next base: position 184,785 of record NZ_JBLWYT010000005.1, read on the forward strand.
AGAGCATTCACAGGGCGACGGACAGTTTGATGCGTTTATAAACGCGATAAGAAATGTGTTTAAAAGGAAAAAACTCGTGCTGCCCGATTTGATAGATTATGCGGTTAGGATTCCTCCGGGGAGCCGATCGGATGCGTTGTGTGAAACCATTATTACTTGGAAGAATACCGAAAAGGAATTTAAAACCCGTGGATTGGACTCGGACCAAACGGTTTCGGCCATAAAGGCCACTGAGAAAATGCTGAATATAATAGTGAGTTGAATTGATGACGGATGACCGAAGACGGGAGTTTGCGTGCGTACGAATAATAAATCGCTTTTAGTTAATAAGAGTGAAAGTTCCCCTCCTTGGAGGGGCTAGGGCTGGGTTCCGCGTTAGGGATTGAGGCATTTGTTGAAGCTCCCCGACATAGGAGGGAGCGACTGCCGAAAGCCCGACCGAAGCGTTTCCTGCAAGGTTTCTTTTTTAAGCTTGTAGGTTATAAAGCGAAGGGAACGCCCAACTTCTCGATAGCTCTGCTTAGCTTGTCGAAGTACAATTCCAATAAAATTGGAATTACTCGAAGTGCCATTAAAAATAAAATTTTAAAATATAAAATAAACAACAATGAAATTTAATATTGCCCTTTTAGCCGGAGACGGCATTGGACCAGAAGTTATAGACCAAGCCGTAAAAGTTAGCGACGCGGTTGCCAAAAAATTTGGACACGAAATTACATGGAAACCGGCCTTAACCGGTGCAGCTGCTATTGATGCCGTTGGTGAGCCTTATCCGGATGAAACACATGCTATTTGTGCAGCATCGGATGCGGTTTTGTTTGGCGCTATTGGTCACCCGAAATACGATAACGACCCAAGTGCGCCAGTGCGCCCAGAACAAGGTTTATTAAAAATGCGTAAAAAACTGGGCTTGTTTGCCAATGTGCGACCAACGTTTACATTTCCGTCGTTATTGGAAAAATCACCATTGAAAAAAGAGCGTATTGAAGGTACCGATTTGGTGTTTTTACGTGAGCTGACCGGAGGTATTTACTTTGGAGAAAAGGGGAGAAGAGACAACGGTGAAACGGCTTTTGACAATTGTGTTTACACCAGGGCGGAAGTGCAACGCTTAGCCAAAAAAGGTTTTGAATTGGCCATGACACGGTCGAAAAAACTGTGTTGTGTGGATAAAGCCAACGTTTTGGAAACCTCGCGTTTATGGCGTGAAACGGTACAAGCGATGGAAAAAGATTATCCGGAAGTGGAAGTGAGCTACGAGTTTGTTGATGCGGTGGCGATGCGTTTGGTACAATGGCCAAATAGCTACGATGTGCTGATTACCGAAAACTTGTTTGGTGATATTTTAACGGATGAAGCGTCTGTAATTTCGGGTTCGATGGGTTTAATGCCATCGGCTTCCATGGGTGCCGATATAGCTTTGTTCGAGCCTATTCACGGGTCGTACCCACAGGCTACGGGACTGAATATTGCCAACCCAATGGCAACGGTTCTATCGGCAGCTATGATGTTTGAGACCGCCTTTAATTTACCCGAAGAAGGTAAAGCTATTAGAGATGCCGTAAATAAAGCTTTGGCTGAAGGCATTGTTACCGAAGATTTGGCCGATGGCGGAAAAGCCTACGGAACAAAAGAAGTAGGCGACTGGCTGGCTGCAAATATCTAAAAAACAATCTCTTATAGGTGTTTTTTTAAAATGGATTTAGTAACTTTATACTAAATCCATTTTTTTTTGGGAATCTTTTTCAGTATTAATTTAAAAATAGGAATTATGAAACTATTAAAATTTACAATGCTGTCCCTTTTCTTTTTAGTAACCTATACTTTTCAATCACAAAATATTGGTGATTTTACATCAATAGACCCTAACACAGTTCAATCTGCGTCATTCGTTTTGTCTTCTAGTCATACCTTTCAAAAAATAGCTGAAGTTGGAGATGCTCTAACCGCAGGCGGAACCTTTAAGCCTAAGCCAGATTTTACGGCTTATGTACCCATAGCCAATAGTAGTACCAATGGCTATTTAAGTATAAATTCGGAAGGCAGCGCGCTTACCGATGGTGGCGGTGGCGTAATGGTTTTTGATATTAATTTTAATGCGACAACCGAGTTATGGGAAACCACAGCATCAGAAGATTTAGATTTTACTGCGGTAGGAGGTACGGCTGCCAATTGCTCCGGAGCAGTTACACCTTGGGGAACTGTTATTACTTGCGAAGAGGGTACTATACCCGATACATTCCCGCCTTTTGATGGTTATAACGACCTGGGCTGGAATATTGAAATTAATCCTGCGACCAAAAGTGTTGTTGCAAAACACTATGCCATGGGAAATTTTGCGCACGAAAATGTGGCCATACAAACCATTAATGCCATCCCTACGAGCCGTACGGTTGTTTATCAAGGTGCAGATTCAAATCCCGGATATTTATACAAGTATGTTGCTACAAATTTTCAGGATTTAAGCATGGGATTGCTTTATGTTTTTAAAGGTTCAAAGAGCGGAACAGGAAGCTGGATACTTTTGGATAACACTACGCAATCCGAACAAAACTCAACATTGACCCAAAGCGGTGCATCTGGCCATGATGCTACAGTTTTTGCCGGTATTGAAGATGTAGAGATTGGGCCTGATGGCATGGTGTATTTTGCCGTAAAAGGGGAAGGTACCGTATATCGGTTTTCCGATTCAGATCCCTTGGAAACATCGGCTTCAACCGTAACCATGGAAACCTTTGTTGGTGGCGGTGCAAGCTACGATATAAATGATGGTACCAGTACAACCTCGGTTGCTTGGGGTAATGGCAATGATAATTTGGCTTTTGATTGCGATGGGAATTTATGGGTGTTTCAAGATAGTGGCAATAGTTTTATTTGGGTTGTAAAAAACGGCCATACCCAAGCAAGTCCGGATGTTGAAATTTTCGGAAAAGTTCCAATAGGCTCTGAGCCAACGGGTATCACATTTACTCCAGATTACAAATATTTATTTATGTCTATTCAGCATCCGGATCCAGGAAATGCTGCTAATCAGGTTGATGCCGCGGGAAATACGGTAGATTTTGATAAAGGCACGAGTTTAGTGATTGCTTTATCTGAAAATTTAGGTTCGGCACTTTCGGTTGAAGATGAGAATTTTGATGATGGATTTACGTTTTATCCAAACCCAATAAAATCATCAAAGAATTTAATTATAAAAGGAAAACAAATCAATAATATAAAACTATATGCCATTTCGGGAAAAAAACTACTAGATGTTGATTATAACGACTTGAATGAAGTAACATTGAATCTTAAAGATATTCAGTCTGGTCTTTATCTTTTTAAAGTGAATGATAAAGCGGCTTCAAAATTGGTTATTAAATAGACTATTGAGGGTTAAAACTAGTCGTGCTCGGTAATTCGAAAATTTCCAAATCGAAATAGGGAAGTGCTGCGATAAGATGATCGAAAACATCGGCCATAATATACTCGTAATTGGCCCATCGTTTGTCGCTACTAAAGGTGTATATTTCTAACGGAATACCTTGTGTTGTTGGCGCCAATTGACGCACCATAATCATCATATCTTTATTAATTGCCGAATGGGCTTTTAAATACGAATCGATATATTTTCTGAAAACCCCAAAATTTGTCAAGTTTCTGCCATTAATCAGGAGTTCCTTGTTTATGTCGTTTCTCGTGTTATTGGCCTTAATATCGTCTTGTCTGCTTTCCAAATACCCCGTAATCAACTGTATTTTTTTAAGCTTTTCAACCTCGTCATCGGTTAAATATTTAATTGTGTTTTGCTTAATAAATAGAGCTCTTTTGATACGCCTTCCGCCGGAATCCGACATGCCTCTCCAGTTTTTAAACGAATCGGAAATCAACGCATAAGTTGGGATGGTAGTAATGGTTTTATCGAAATTCTGCACTTTTACGGTCGCCAAGGTTATTTCGATAACATCGCCATCGGCACCGTATTTTTCAAAAGTAATCCAATCGCCAATGCGCACCATATCGTTTATGGACACTTGGATGCTGGCAACAAACCCGAGAATAGTATCTTTAAAGATTAATAAAATAACGGCCGAAATAGCTCCTAATCCGGTAAGAAATTTTAAGAATGGAATATCTGTAATTACGGCTATGGCTGACATAAAACCCGCTATCCAAGCAAAAATCATAAATACCTGTATGTAGCTATCAATGGGTTTATCTTTTAATCGCGGTAAGGTTTTAAGGTAATCTTTTATGGTGTTTAAAATGCTTCTTACAATCCAAAGTATTAAAACGATAGCGAATACTTCCAAACTTTTTTTGATGAAGTTTTCAAACGTAGGGAAATCAATAAATACTACGGGAATATATTCTATTACAATTAGTAAGGGGATAATGTGCGCAATGTTTCGCGGCGCTTTGTTGGCCACTAGAATATCATCGAATTTTGTTTTGGATTTCGCGGCAAATTGTGAGAATGTGCCTCTGAGCAATTTTCTGATGATATAATCAATAATAGACACAACAACTATTAAAATGATTAATAAAGCAAGCATGTTTAGGTATTTGGCAACCGTTTCGGTGGTTCCTAAAGACACTAAATAATCATAAAAAAAGTGTGTGTATTTTGAATCCATTTATTTGGCAGCCTTTAAGTAGTTTCTGTCCACGTAAAAGGTTCCGAACGGAATGATAGAAGCCAATAGCACCACGGCGAATTGTTTGTTGTTCCAAGAAAAATCATTCTTAAAAACAAAAGCTAAAGCGATGTACGCAATAAACAATATGCCATGTGGCATTCCCAGAAGTTTTACGTATTGCGGATCATGGGCCAAATACTTAATGGGTGTGGCTATAAATAGCAATAAGATATACGATATACCTTCTAAAAGGGCAACAAGCCTGAACATTTTAATAAATGAAAACATAGACACTTAATTTTGTGCAAAAATAGCACAGAAAAGTGGATAAACAGTACGTTTTAAGAGAATTTTATAAAGCGTTGAAAATGATAAGACCGTAGATGGCGAAACGCAATAATCTGAGTGAGCCGTAGAGGACCACATTTTTAAACGGAAACTCTATAATGCCAGCAGCGATACACGAAATTGAGAAGGGTAGTGGTAACAAAGCGCCAACAACAATTAAAAAACCGCCCCATTTTTTTGAGTTTTTAAGCTGCTTTTCCATTTTAACCTCCAGATAGCTGTGAACCGATGGAATTCTGGTAATCATTCTACCCATCCAATACGATAACAGTCCGCCGCAATACGATAAAATGGCCAAAAGACTTAAATAAAACCAAGGACTGTACATTTTACCTGCCCAAGCAATAAAAACCTCTGGCGGTATCAATCCCAAAAGGGTTTCTGAAACAAAGAAAAAAGACAACACCCCAAAAGCGGGCAATATTTCGGTAAGTCGCGTTAAAGCCGCATTGATATTAAAAAAATGGTTTACGGCATAAACCGCAACAACTATAGCAACAATGTATGGCAATGCTTTTAGTACAGCTTGCCAAACAAAAGTATAAAATCCGGTATAAGAATAGTACTGGTGCAATAATTGCAGCCGCGATTTTTTATCCTTTGATTTTTGCTTAGATTCGGGTTTCATTTTTTTTACTCAATACTTTAGAGAGGGTGCAAATATACAACATGCATTTTTCTTATGAAATATTTTTTTACCAACAACTTGTTAATTAATTCTTATAGTGGGAGTTAGAATGGTTTTGAATATTCTATTTTACATAATGTAAATTATAGTACATAGTATAACAATTAGCGTAATAGTGCTTTTGGGCGCTATTTGACATAATTGCAGATATAATGTCGCCGACTTATATCGATAGTAATTGTGACAAGCTAATTGTGGCTTCCTAGTTATTTTTATAATTGAAACAATAAAAATCTATGAATAATTTCCAACGCTTGCCTGAGTTTATATTGAGCGCAGTCGAAATACCAAAATAAAAGCTACCCTTTTTGCACTTATTAAAAATCGCGTATTCGATAAAATGTACGTCATAAAAAATTTTAGACGATTCTCGTAAGCTTGCCACAAGAGCATAAATTTTAAGAAATCGAGTTTTTACGAGATTCACGAACTCCTTTAAAGTTTTTGCAAATAATTAAATATGTGAGTAAAAATAAAATTCTAAGCACTTATTCTATTCTCTCTATAATTTTTTAGTTTTTTTTTAAAGAAGCTCTATTATATTATGTAAAATAGAACTCATTAAGCGTATTTGAAAAATTGATACTCAATCAATTATTTCAAATAGTATGTAAAATAGAAATTGATGTTTTGAACTTCTTAGGTTTTGATTATATCTTTTTTTCTTGGATAAAAAAAGAAACAAAAAAATCAAGTAGGTATTTTAAAAATCGATACTCAATCGATTCTTTAAAATAGTATATAATTTTGGAAACAATTAACGGCTCATTCACTATATTTTAGACTATTTAGCGTTAAGATAATGTCCTGTGGACATTATTAGCTAAGTACGATTTGAAACGTTTTTTCAATTAAGCACTTCCAATCAATTAACCACTACTCTATTGTATTTCATTCGAATCATCCACCGGATAATTCTCTTGAAATAGCCTATTGTTTTAACCAAAATTCTATAAGGTCAATTTAACTTCAGATTCTCTTTTTACATTAATTATTTCATCAAATCCATTTTTAAGAACTAACTTCTTTAAGGTAGTTATAAAGCGTCGTAATTCTCTATCTAAAATTGAATCATAACCATCACTATATTTATTAAATTCTCCAGGTAATAAATTCGATATTGAATGGTTTATTCCTTTAATAATAGTTGGAAAATCAATAATCTCTAAAATTCCATTTTCGGCTTTTGCTTCAACAGTAAAATTCCTTGCTCTACCAGCATAATCTATACTCACATCTTTCGTATTCATTCTCTTTTTTATTTGTTGAAACTGTAAATTTACATCCTCATTTATTTTGTTAGGAACTATAATATTTATGTTGCATTTATCATAATGTATAGATTCACTTACAAGTCCGTTATTTATAATATAGGTACAGACTGGTTTTACAAAATTTTCAAAGTAAACAGATGCCAATGTAGCAGATGGAAAAAAGTTAATTTCATCTTCTCTACTATCTGAAAACATTTCTCCACATTGCAATACAGCTTCATCAAAAGAATTTAAATCACTATTATCATATCTTGCAAGTGAAATACCTTTGAAATCAGATAGCAAATCAATTTCTTTATCAATTATAAAAGCACATTTAGAAGTGCCTAATCGTCCTGTAAAAAGTCCCAATTCAAATAATACATTATCCCTAGGTTTCATAACTTCTTGACCACGGATTTCTACTTTATCATCTTGACTTCCAATTAAAATCCCAAAGTCAAAACGTAACGACGCTTTTAATAAATCTGCTAAAAAATTATGATTAATTCTAAAAACTGCCGTATCCCAAACATTATCATTCCAAATCGTAACATCAAAATCTTTTTCTAAAATATCTTTAGCGCGATTTGCCAAAGTCAATTCTTCCGAAGATGACCCAATAAAAATCTTCTTTCTATGCATAAACCACAGATTTACTTAAATCAACAAGAATTCCTTCTACTTCGTTCATCAAAAGTTTTAAGTTTTGAAGCTTTTGAGAATCATATCTAAAAATATATTCGCTCTCATCTACAGATTTAAGTATATCACTATGAGTGCTGCCAGTCGTTAAACTATTCAATTGTGAATAAATAATCGGAACTAATTCATAAAAAGATGAATTCTGATATTTAGAAGTTGAAATATCATAGCAGATTGCATTAATATCAAAACTACTTAATTTGATATCGAAATCTGAATCAGCTTTTACGTTTTTTAAAAACCTAATCATTTTATTTAATCGTCCATTTGTAAATGAATTTCTACTTGTTATTCTAGTTATACTCAAGAAAGGATAACCGACAGGTCCTTTGGAATTTTCGTCTTTGTTATAAACCTGAATACCTCTATTGTCCCCTTTTCCATTAATTATTGAAAAAGTACTATCATACCAATTTGCAATCACAGTATCCACCTCTCGATTAAGGTCTAAATTTTTAATTTTAATTGCTTTTGGTTTTGAAATATCACAAATAGAATAAATCGAATCAAGTATTCTTTCACTATCTAATCTATTGCTTCTCAAATCTTGTAAAGAATCGCCTGTATAATTACTCACTCTTGTTTCACGTTCAAGCATTTCAACTTGATTAAGGCTAAATTTATTTTTTTGGGAATAATCATTCAAAATACTGTTTACTTTTAAACTATCCCAATTATAGAATTTATCACAAATAACAAGTAAATCAATATCGCTAATTCCTTTTATATGAGTATTAGTCATAACAGAACCTTGATATTTGTATTTTACATTTTGCAATTCTTTAGATAAATGACCCTTAACTCTTTCACCAGCATCTTTACTTTTCTTGGTATATTCTGGTGGAACACCTTTCATTGCAGTTCTAACATATACAAGTATTTTATTATAAGAGATTGTTGATAATTCATCTCTAAATGATTTTTCAAATAATAAATCATCAGGATTAAGCCTAGATTTAATATTTTGCGCTAAAATTTTATAATTTCTTTCCATTACTTTTTACGAATTTCTTTAATAGTTGTTTTTTTATGCTTGTCGGCATATCTTTTTGTAACATAGCGTCCGGTCCCTGCATCTCTATGTCTTGTAACTGTTTTTTTCTTTTTCATAACTTAAATATAGTATGTTAATACAATTTCACGTTACAAATAAACAACCACATGGCGCACTCTATTTGCGCCATAAAAAAAATCTTAATTTTAGTAATTTTTAAGTGTGTTTTTAAGAATTTCTGTAATTTTTAATCGAAGACTTTCAGGCTCTAATACCTTTACAGAATTACCATAACTTAATATCTTTGAGTGAAGTTCATGAAATGGTATTACTTTGAAAGAAAATATCATTTTGCCATTTTCCTCTTTTACTAATTGTTGCGATTTATGAATTGGTGAAGAAATTAAATATTTACCTCTCCATGAATCAAATTCTAAAACAACATCTTCTGCATCTCCATTAGGCACTGCAATACCAAATGCATGATTAAAATATTTATCTGCGTCAAAATCTGTAATTATCTCACATTTAATTTCGGTCAATGCAAAATCTAATATTCTATCAAGAGCAAAAATTGTAACATATTTTTTACCTTCTATTTTTGCAATCAAATACCAGAGATGGTCATATTCTTTTAATAAAATTGGAGTAACTATATGATTTTTGACTTCTTCAGAATTGTGCTTCTTGTAATTAAAATTAAATTTAAAATTTGTGTCAAATCCTGAAATTATTTCTGGTATCAATTCACTGCCTTGAAATTTCGGAAAGTTCTCTGGCTGTATAGTTATTCTATTGGATGCTTTTTGTTGACTAGCTTCTATTTTCACAGCGTCAATAACCTTATCAATAGCGTTAGTGAAATCCTTAAAAATCCCAATCTCTTTATAATGAGCTATATTTTTAGTGTAAAATAACAATGCATTTAATTCATCATCTTTTAATTCTATTGCAGGAAATATATCGTCAACATCATCAGGATAGTAGTATGCTTTTTTTTGATGGGAGTATTCAATTGGAGCATGTAGTTCCATTTGCATATCTCTTATATCCTTGTTAATTGTGTTAGATGCAACTGTAATGTCATGCCTTTCATAAAGTTTATCTATAATTAAATTAGTCTTAACATAATCATTATCTCTTAAAAGTCTGTCGATAAATCGATGTCTTATATATGCGTTTTTGTTACTTGGCATAGGCTAATTCCTTAAAGTGTTCATAAACCATAACCATTGCGAGAGTATCTAACTCACAATACTTGAATAAAGCTTTACTTAATTCATCTATCTCTGCTTGAGTCATATCTGTATATTGCATTTTACTATATGTTGTCAATGCAGTTCCTCCATCTGCAATTCCTTCAATTTGGGAAAGTGTGTTTTGTAATGCATCTTCTGTCCAATCCTCAAAAACTGGAGGTAATAATTTATAAGGATTTAGCACATTCCCATTCTCTTGTTTTAGCCATATATGATTATCAGAAAAATTAATGCTTGTTAGATTTATTTCACCAATTGATTGAGAATACTTTTTTAAAAGATAGGGACTTGAATTAATTGAAGCAGGTAAAACTTCTTTAAGCGAGTTTGAACCTTTAGTAAGAGGGTTATAATAATAGCGTTTCTCTAATTCCCACAAATCAAACATATCTCTTTCTCCAGCCCATTTAATTGTACTTTCGCGTTTGGAATGTGAAATGGTCTGGATAAAACTCATTAAATCTTCTTTATCAGGTTCATCAGAATCCTTTAATTGAATATAAATTGCGTTCAAGATTGTGTTTTCATGATGTGAATATCTCAAAATAGTTCCTTCATTATTACTTAAAGCATCTCTTAAAGCTCTAACAAATTTAAAATTTGGAAACTCTCCAATCGTATTATTTATGTACTGATTAGCATGTTCTATATTACCCTTTTCATGATATACATGATGAGAAAATTGAAAGGCTACCTGTTCATATGGTTTTAGTCCTTTATTAAATGGTAATGCCGACATGCTAGTTTCAAAATCAATAAAATGCAAAGGGAATTTCCACTTTTCTAATTCACCTTTTAAACCATCTTTGTCAACATAGTAGGAAGAGTCATTATTTATTTCTTTTTCAATTTGTAACCATTGTCTATTAGATGTTGTAAGTTTTTCAGCTTCTACTTTCAACCCAATATTATCTTCAGTCAAATCCTTTTTAAATACAATTCCATCTTGAAATAATTTATTCCCTTTTCTGAAATCGTATATGTCAAATATGTTTGGTTGGTTAAACTCTTTTTCTCCCCACTTATGCTGTTTACTAAAACATTCATCGAAACCAGATTTCAATTTTACGTTATTACTTTCACTTAATTTAAATTCACAATTCTTGCAGGCACTAAAAGAAGTTGGCCAATTTGCATAGGTTTCATTTTCATATAATTCCTTGAATAATGAAATAGACTCTTGAAATGTCAAATCCCCACCATATTTATGTTTATTAGATTCAATGTCATCTATAATATCCGTAACATTTTTTTTACCTAAAACGGAATCACCTATTTCATTAATGGAATTGACCTTACTAATTATACCAGTGCGATTATTTCCTTTTTTGGTAATCCTAAATAATTGATTAAGTCCATCAATGCTCGCAGTTTTGGATTTATCAGCCATCATTATAAATGAACTTATTTTCCAATGTGGGTAACAAGATTGCATTACATATTTTTGAAATGCGACATCAAATAAATAGGGTTTCCAACCAGCAAGCATTTTGCCACTTTTACCAATAAATAGATAATCATCATCAGGTGAAAATGATTTGGATTTTACTTCAATCAAATCAATAACATTGCCCTTCTTCACTAAAATATCTGTTTTGATATATAGCCCTTCAAATAGAAAAGCAGCTTCATAAATTATTACATTCTCTTGTTTTAATAGGTTTTGAGTTAGATTCCAAGCCTTTTCATATTCCCAGGTATCCTCATCAATTAAGTTACCACCAGGATAATGCAGTCTTGCAAGTTCTTCAACTTGAAAACCACCTTGAGCTAATGCCTCTAAAAAAGAATCTTCATTTTTAGTATTAGCATATTCTTTATTACTAGTATAATAAAGTTTGTTAGGACATTCTAGTCCTAGCTTAAATCTTGATTTTGATAAAACTCTCATAATTTTAAATACAGTTTTTAACCATAGTAAAAACTACAGTCAGGTTATGCTGAATAATTAATTAAAGGGAGAGATTAAAATTACAAAATATTGTAAGAATTTATGTGAGGTAAAACCGTAATTATAAGAATGTTCTGTAATTTATAATCATTCCACACACATAACGCTTCACTCCTACGTCGTCGCATAAAAAGTGTTTATTCACAAAGTTAATATTGTTTTAGTGGAGTTCATGAATCTCGTATACTCGATTTCATTAACATCGCAGAAGAAACTGTTATAATAAATTTTTTAAAGAAACCGCAGTATGACAAAGCGTCAACGGGCTTATTCGCTAAAAAACCGTGTACATAATTCTATTCCAGAAATTTTTAGCTTCTATAATAAATCAAAGCTAATTTTAATTCCCTGTATCACCATGCCTGTTCCTATAATGGCAATAACCAATCCCATTATTTTACCAATTACAGAAATAACGTTATTACCCACTATTTTTACAATAAGATCGCTAGCTCTGAAGGTTAGATAGGTAATCAAGCTCATACTACCAAATATGGCAATTACTAAAAAGATATGAATGGTTTCAACGTTAGCCACAAAGTTCATGGCTGTAACAATGGTTCCGGGTCCAGCTAAAATTGGAATGGCCATTGGTGAAACCGCAATATCTTCTTTGGTATCGACATTATTAATGCTTTTTACATTGGATTGTTTGGACTGTAGCATTTCGAAACCAATAAAGAATATTAAGATGCCTCCCGTTATTTTAAACGCAGGAATACTGATATTAAACAGTTCGAATATGTATTTTCCTAAAAGAACAAATACCGTTACAATGATAAAAGCTATAATATTGGACCTTTTATTGATATCCCTTTTTGTTTCTTTATCTAAACCTTGTGTTAAAGACACAAAAACAGTCATGTTTGAAATGGGGTTTGTAATGGCAAAGAAACCAGTAAAAACGGTGATTGAGAATGTAATTAAATTATCCACTTTTATTTTAAAATTTGAATCGCAAAGAACATAAATTCCATCTGTTTGAACTACTGAAATTTACTTTATTTTAAATTACCTTACAAAGTATTGAAATTTAGCGTAATTTCTATAATATCTTATTTTAAGCTTAGCCTTCCCTACGCAAAACCTCTAAAGGCGAACTCCTTAAAACCGTTTGAATATTGCTTAATCCAATGCCCAAAACCAACAAGGTAATGCCTGGTAAAAAAACCACAAATGGAATCACGGAAGGTAAAAAGGGTTCTTCAAATATAAAAACCGCTAAGCATAAACTGCCTACCAATGCCAATAAAATGCCGACCAAGCTGCCTAAAAGTCCTAAAAACGTATATTCAAAAGCTGAAATTTGTAAAATCTGTTTGTTTTTGGCACCAAGGGTTCTAAGTAACACACTTTCTTTTATACGTTGGTATTTGCTGGTTCTTACCGAGCCTATTAAAACAATAATACCTGTAAGGATGCTAAAAAATGCCATAAAATTAATAACCCACGACACTTTATTTAATATATCTTCCACAAAGTTAAATACTTGTCTTAAATCTATAATAGACACATTGGGGAATTTACTAACCAAAGTGCGCTGTAAGTCTGCGGAAACCCTCTCGTTTGGAACTGAAGTTGTTAACACATTAAATTGTGGCGCTTCTTCTAAAACACCTTTAGGGAAAACAATGGAAAAATTGAGTTGCATTTGCGCCCAATCAACGGCACGGATACTACCCACTGTTGTTTCTATTAAAACACCTTGAATATTAAAAACTACGGCATCTCCAACGGTAATGTTGGCATCGGCTGCTAAATTATCGGAAATGGAAATCACTACGGGATCATTGGCATTTAATTTGGGCGTCCAAATTCCTTTTATTATGGCTTCGGAAGTTGTAAGCGTATCGCGATACGTGGTTCTAAATTCATGGTTTAAAACCCAACGTCTTGTTTGAGGTGCACTATCTTGACGAATATCATTCACCAATCGACCCTTAATACTATGCATGCGCATGGTAACCAACGACATATTATTAAGTAAGGGTAAGCCTTTTGCTGTTATGCTTTGTACCACATTACTGCGTTGTTCGGGTTGAACATCCAAAATAATCATATTTGCATGTTGTGTGGTCTGCCCTAGTTCGACTTTTGATAATAAAATATCTTTTGTAAAATATAAGGTGCTAATTAAAAATGTGCCTAAACCAATAGCAACGACCAAAACCACCGTTTGATTGTTTGGTCTGAATAAATTAAGTAAACTTTGGCGTGCTGTAAAATTCCAATGCTTTGGAAAAAACCGTTTGATCATCTTAATATAGCCTAAAGCAACTCCTGCTAAAAGGATAAATGTAATGACTGAAGCCACAACAAATACGAAAGCGTATAACAGATTTTGAATCAGCCAAAAGGCGAATAAAAACAAGAATACCAAAATAGCGCCAAATACCAAAAGACGTATTTTTAAGGGCTCTTGTTCGGCATTTTCATCAACACGCAATACCTCTAATGGCGACACATACCACGTACGGAGCAATGGTAAAAGCGCGAATAAAACAGACATAAACAGTCCTAAAAACACACCTATAAATAGTGGTTGGGCAGAAATAGAAATGTCTAGCGCAAACGGTAAAAAATCTTTTAACAAATATGGAAATAGGGTTTGAAGCCCAATGCCAATAATAGAACCTATTAAACCACCAATAATACCAATGGCTGCAATTTGAATCAGGAAAATAATAAAACTTTGAAGCCGAGAAGCACCCAAACATTTTAAAACGGCAATGGCTTTTAATTTCTCTTTAATATAAATACTTACAGAACTGGCAATACCTATGCAACCTAAAAGTAAGGCGATAAAAGCGGCTAAATTCAAGAATTTACCAACATTTTCATAGCGTCTTCCTAAGCGTCTTGTTGCATCTTTATGGGTTTTAATGTCCGCATTTTCAAATTCCAAAAGGGGTTCTAATTTGTTTTTAAACGGATTTAAATTTAAAGTATCAGAAGCCTTATAGAAATATTGGTATTCTTTACGACTTCCAAATTGTATGAGGTTTGTAGCTTCAACAAACCGATAAGGTATAACAACAGGTGGTGCCATCGCACTCGAAAAAGAAGAGCTTCCCGGAATAGATTTCAATGCGCCGGAAATGGGCAGTGATATGTCGCCAATTTTTATAGAATCGCCGGGTTTCACATTAAATTGAAGCATTAAAGCTGCATCCACCAAAGCGCCTCCGGATGCTTGATAAGCATTTGCAGCAGCTTCAGGAAGTGTTTGTGCTTTACCATAAAAAGGAAAATCGCCTTCCAAACCACGAACTTTAACTAGTTTAGTGCCTCCATTTTTAGGAAAAGCCACCATAGATACAAAGCTGATTTCGAAAGCATCAGGGTTTAAGGAATCGATAATCGCTTGGGCACGCTCCGTTGGTTCTTGCCTGGAGTCGATGATATAATCGGCTCCCATCATGGTTTTAGATTGACTCTGGATGTTATCTTTTAAATTGGTACTGAATAATTGAATGGAAACCACTGCGGCAATACCCAAAATAATGGATGCCATAAATAACAACAGGCGGCCTTTACTGGCTTTGGCATCGCGCCATGCCATTTTAAAAAGCCAAGTGATTTGCAAGCTTTGTTTTAGTATATTGTTTTTCACAGGACGCTTGTAGTTTGGTTGCTTACTATTGTTCCACCTTTAAGCCTTAAAATTTGTTGGGTTCTATGGGCTAGTTCCAAATCGTGCGAAATAATAACCAAAGTGGTTCCGTTTTCTTTATTTAAATCGAATAATAATTGAATGACTTTCTCGCCAGTTTCTTCATCTAAATTTCCGGTAGGTTCGTCTGCAAATAAAATAGAAGGCGCATTTGCAAAAGCCCGAGCTAAAGCCACACGCTGTTGTTCGCCACCAGAAAGTTGCGACGGATAATGGTGCACTCTGTCTCCTAAACCTACTTTTTCCAGTAAATCCACACTCTTTTTTGTAGCTTCCTTAGAGCCTTGCAACTCTAAAGGCACACTCACATTTTCAAGTGCTGTAAGCGTGGGTAACAATTGAAAATTCTGAAAAATAAAACCTACTTCCCTATTTCGTAACTGTGCGCGTTGGTCTTCGTTTAAAAGGCTTAAATCTTGTCCGCATAATTCAACAGTACCCGCATTTGGTTGGTCCAATCCGGCACAAAGCCCAAGCAATGTGGTCTTTCCACTTCCAGAGGGCCCAACAATTGAAAACGTTTGCCCTTTTTCAACATCAAAAGAGATATCGTGCAAAACAGTTAATTGTTTGTTACCACTGGTGTAAGTTTTCTCTAACCCAGTAATCTTTAATATCTTTGACATGTAAATTTTATTTTAAAAGATTGACTTATGTCCAAGGTTCAAAATTATCAATTGTATTTAACTGTACCAACTAGAAAAGCAGCTAAACTCTTAAAGTTTTGTTATTTTATTTTAGTGCTTTTACTGGTGTCTTGTGGTGAAACTAAAACTAAAAACACAGCGGAAACCCAACAAGATTTAGAGCAAGTAAAAGACACCTTGGTAAAAAACAAGGCAACAAAAACGATTTTATGTTTTGGTGATAGCATTACGGCAGGATATGGTTTAGATGATACAAATGATGCCTATACAGGCGTTTTACAGCAACGTATTGATTCGTTAAACTTGGATTATACGGTGATAAATTCAGGTGTAAGTGGCGAAACAACTGCTGGCGGGAAAAGTAGAATTGATTGGGTGATAAAACAAAAACCTACCATTTTTATATTGGAACTTGGTGCCAACGATGGGTTGCGTGGTGTTCCAATTACAGAAACACAATCCAATTTACAGGCCATTATAAATGTAGTCAAGGAAAAAAGTCCAGAAACCACTATTATTCTTGCAGGTATGCAATTACCACCAAATATGGGACAAGATTATACCGCAAAATTTAAGACCGTTTTCAAGGATGTTGCGGCACAAAATAATTTAAAATTTATTCCTTTTATTTTAGAAAATGTGGGGGGTATAGCGTCTTTAAATCAACGGGATGGTATTCATCCGAATAAGGAAGGTCATAAAATAGTAGCCAATAACGTTTGGGAAGTTTTAAAGCCTTTGCTTTTATAGCTTTATGGTTTTTGTTTTGTCTTTAAAAAAGAATTATATCATGTATTCCTTTTAGCTTTCATCTCCTGAAACAATTCCTTAAACAAACCACGAGCAATCAGTACTTTCATAATTTCGTTGGTTCCGGCATAAATTCTGGCCACTCTATTATCGGCATACATGCGGGCAATTGGGTAATCCCACATATAGCCATAACCCCCAAATAATTGCAGACATTCATCAACGACTTTACCGTGCATTTCGGTTGCGGAATATTTAGCTATGGAAGCACTTTCAGCGGTAAGCTTATGGTTTGATAACAATCGTGTACAGCGGTCTAAAAAAGCTTGATGCACTTGCAGTTGTGCGGCACATTCGGCCAATTTAAACTGGGTGTTTTGAAAATTGGCAATGGGTTGTTTAAAAGCGGTTCTTGTGGAGGTGTATTCAATGGTTTTTTCGATAGCACCTTCTGCCCCACCAATAGCGGTAAGTGCCACTGTTAAACGTTCTCTGGCTAATTCTGTCATCATTATTTTAAAACCCAAACCTTCTTCGCCCAATAAATTTTCTTTTGGAACTTTTACGTTATCAAAAAACAATTCGCAGGTATCCTGGGCTTTCATTCCTATTTTTTTGAAAGGAATTCCTTTTTCAAAACCTTCAAATGCGCTTTCCATAATCAATAAAGACACAGCTTCTTTTTCTGTGCCATGGTGGGTTTTTACGGCTACAATGGACATATCGCTCATATAACCATTTGTAATGAAGGTTTTTTGCCCGTTTACCACATAATGGTCGCCTTTATCCACGGCGGTTGTTTTGATAGCTTGAAGGTCGCTGCCACAGTTCGGCTCGGTCATACCAAGGGCTGTAATGAGCTGGCCCGTGGCCATTTTTGGTAAGTATTTTTGCTTTTGGGCTTCGGTACCGTATTTTAATAGATATGGTGCAATAATATCTGAATGCAACGAAAAACCTGGACCATTAACGCCTTCTTTAGCCAATTCTTCAATAAATAAGGCACTAAAGCTAAAATCCAATCCACTTCCGCCGTATTGTTCTGGTATATCAATACACAGCAAACCTAATTCTCCCGCACGTTCCCAAATGTTTCGGCTTACCATTCCGTTTTTTTCCCACTCATCGGTATGATCAAGAATTTCATTTTTAATGAAATCCCGAATCATTTTTTGCATCATTTTATGTTCTTCTGATGCATATATTTTGCGTTCTAATAATACATTTTGTAACATAGCCTGTTCTTTTAAATTATTGATTCTTAATAATATCCCATTGAAATAATAAAGGTAACCATAAATCTCATTTCAAACACATTAGGCTACACTCCTATCATCATTATTTTAATGGCTGGTCTATTTTATAAATGGGAATTGTTGAATTACACACTTCGATGTCGTGACATTTTTAAAAACATAATCTCAATTACTATTTTTCTAAATAATTAGAAAACAGATTTAATTGTGTTAATTTTACCCGTTGTGCATTTTGAATGAAAATAATTTCAATATGTCAGTTCGAGTGATTTTGAGGAACGAAAAATTGTATCGAAAACCCATTTATGGTACAAAAATTATTATTCTCGATTTAAATTTTACTCAATTCAGTTGTAAAATTCACTCGAATTGACAGAACTTTGCCAAAATGCACAACGGGTTAATTTAACTTTTTATTTGATTTTTTATGATAAAAAGCGATGGTTTTTTTAATAAAAGTACGGGGCTTGTTCTCTCTGGGGGTGGTGTTAAAGGTATTGCTCACATTGGTGTTTTAAGAGCCCTTTTGGAACGGGGAATCTACCCAGAGTCCGTATCTGGCGTAAGCGCAGGTGCTTTGATAGCAGCCTTATATGCCGATGAAAAATCTGTAGAAGATATGCTTATGTTTTTTAAGGAAACGCCCTTGTTAAAGTACAATTTTGTAACCATAAACAAACCTGGACTTTTTGATACTGACAAGTACATACCTTTTTTTCAAGATTTCTTTTCATCAAGCAGTTTTGAAAATTTACACAGGAAATTAACTATTGTGGCTACCAATATGGAAAAAGGGGAGCCTCATTTTTTTAGCAAGGGCGATTTATTTAAACCGTTACTGGCCTCTGCAGCATTACCACCGGTATTTAGTCCGGTTTTAATTAAAGGAAGTCTTTATGCAGATGGCGGTATTATGAATAATTTCCCTATAGAACCATTAATGGGCGACTGCGATTTAATTATTGGCTCTTATACAACCTCAATGAAGGAGGTTACCAAAGGACAACTCAAGAGCTATTATCAAATCACACAACGCACAAATCTTTTAATGTTGCACGCCAATGCTAAAGAAAAACTTTTGATACCCGATTTACTTTTTAACCCCAAAGGCCTTGATAAAATTGGCGTATTGGATAAACGAGGCATAGAACAAGCTTATGTGTTAGGCTATGATTATGCATCAAAATTACTGGACACTAAGATTAAAATGTAATTGAATTATGGTTTTCCCTTGGAGGCGTTACGCATATAAGGGAATCGTATAACCGTAAAGCATTTTTTATTCTTCAAGTAAGTCTAATTTCCAACCAGGATTTGGTCTTTTTTCTTTCCAATCCCAATATGTTCCGTAAAAGTCGTCGTGAAGCATTGAATCGATTTCATTTTCTTCATCATAATCAACCAACATAACATCATCCCATTCTCCAAATTCAACAGTTGGGTCTGATGTTCCGTCTATTATATTAAGTACAGCGAAAAAAACGTCAGCGGTATTGCTTGCGAATACTTTTCTCAAAGCACTTTTTAAGGTCGGATTGATTTCTAGTTTTTCCAATTCGGATTTTTCCGATTCCGTTAATCCTCCGTTCGATGGATAATTTATTAGTTGGTTTGTTCTTTTATTTTCAAGGTGATTTACAGTATGGCTAGCGTTTTCCTCAATCAGTTGATGGATTGAAACTAAAAGTGATTTTTTATTGTTTTCAGATAATTTCATTGGCGGTTTTTCAAAATGAGGTGCAACTATGCGATTAAAGTCAAAATACTATTATGCTAAGGCTATTCCTTACATGTCCTCCATTAGGTCTTCAAGTTGTTTATCGGGCATTAACCAAATAAGCGCCACCAACACATAACAAGCTATAGATAGCCATGTGTTTACAAAAGCCAAAGGAATTGAAATGATATAAATCCCCACAGATATGTAGTCTTTAATCGTGCTCTTACACAGTTTGTTTAAAGCAAAATTTTCGTCGTGGTATGCAATCAATACACGCTCAAGAATAAAATAGGCAATAGCGCACATGAGTAGCACAAAGCCATAAGTGGCCACCGGTAAAGCAACGGTATGGTGACTTTGCTCGCCTATCCAGCTCGTTGTAAACGGAATGAGCGACAACCAAAACAATAAATGCAGATTAGCCCAAAGAATTTTTCCGTTTACCTTTTGGGTTACCTGCATTAAATGGTGGTGATTGTTCCAATACACGCCCAGATAAATAAAGCTCAACAAATAACTTATAAATATGGGAGCCACAGAAAGCAAACCTTTAAATGTGGTGTCTTCGGGGGCCTTCATTTCCAATACCATAATGGTAATAACAATGGCCAATACACCATCGCTAAATGCTTCTAACCTACCTGTTTTCATATTGTGCTTTTAATTGAGATTGTATTTTAATTTTCCTTTTAATAAGAATAAGTTTTTTTTACAGCTTATCATAATCTTTAAACTTGGGGCTCACTAAAGATTTCCATTCGGGGTGTTTTTTAATATAGGCAAATACATAGGGACAAAATGGCAACAGCAATTTACCTTGCTCTTTAATATAATTTAGGGTTTTCTCAACTATGGCAGAGGCAACACCACGCCCGCCCAAAGCTTTGGGAACCTCGGTGTGTATCAATGCGATTTTACTGCTCGTTTCTTTATATTCTATTACAGCGATGTGTCCATCGACTTTCATTTCGAAACTGTTGTCAGCTTCGTTTTTTACAAGTGGTATATTTCTATATTCGTCTTTCATATCGATAAATATAAAAAAAAATAGCTCAGTATACTGAGCTATTTTAAATGATTATTCTATGTGAATGAATGTATTGAACCATTCGAAACTAAAACGCATTATTTATCAAACAGTTTAGGCGATTGGATTATTCATAAATTTCAAGTTCCTTGCCAAGGATGATATCGCGGTTAGCAACAAATAAGCCTTCTTTCAAGTCGAGTTTAAGAATTCTATTGGGATTGGTCTGTTCAATTTTTAAACGGCAGGATTCCGTCAATAACGGATCGTTATCAAACACAAACGATTCAATTTTATATTCGGGTTTATTAGGCTCTTTTATAATCGGAAGAATTTGTGTAATCTCGTTACCAAACATATATTTTCCGGGTATAAAAGTGTAAAAGGTATAGCGTCCGTTGGCATCGGTTTTTACCCATCCACGGTGTTTTACATAGCGTTTTTTGTTGTGTCTTTTCAGTTCAAAATTACCATCTTCATCGGCTTGATGTATAAACAATAACACATTTTTTGCCGGTGTTTTTCCATCACTTTCATAAATGGTGCCCGTTATTTTTAATTTATTTGAGCGAGATACATAATCGGGAATGGTATCCACACTGTTTAATTGTTTTTCGGCGTAATCGTAAATCGGACTGCGCTTCTTGTAATTCTGCGGAATATCGTTTGAAGTATTATCGGTTTCCTGAGCATTTGCAGTTACTGAAAAGCTAATTAATAGCAATATGCATAGTGCATTCGAGAGGGTTTTCATGGAGTAATTATTTATAATCTATTCGAAATTAAATAATTATCACCTTGAAAAATAAAAAACTCGATTGAACTATGATATTTTACGATGAATAGATGAAATACATTTTTGTTATTTAAAAAGCAATACACCTATATGAAGCACTTTAATTTCGCTTCGTATAGACACTGTTGACGTGTTTCAGTATTGATAATACACAACGGATTTCGGGTTGTAAAGCCCCTGAAATATCATACTGAAACGTTTTAACTAACCTGAAGGTTTAACTTGCCCAGAATAGGAAATGGAACTTCGTGAAGCACCGATTAACTTCACATAGCTTTTTAAACTAGGGTACAGCGTAATGCTAATATTAAAGCGCTCAGATTTGCTTTTGGCATCAAACGAAATGGTATAATCATGCTGTTTACCTTGGGTAACCGTATAGTTTTCAACAATCCCTTTTAATTGAATGGCACCATCGCTTCCGCCATAACCTACATTGGTATGACGCTCGCCATAATACGGTAAATACGAGGTGATGCTATCGCCAGAAATAGTTAAAAAATTTGAATTTCCGATAAGGTTTATAGCACCCGTTGAGCTTCCTGCCGGCAACATCCCAGAATTGAGCACACGTTGCATAGCAGCCGTAGTTCGTGGAAAAGCCCAATTGGATTCAATGCTAAAGTTCTTGTTTTCCACTAAGGTTTCAAGCGCTTTAATTTCCTCGTCGGTAACTTTAGAGCTTGCCGATTTGCACGAAAAAAAAGCAATGGCAACAATTAGGGTTATTATGGATAAAGGTTTCATTTTTAAGCAATCTTAAGTGTGTTTCTAAATTACAAAATATCATTAAATTATTGTAATAACAGATTGTTAAAAATTTATAAAACGTATCGAATTAGCTCAAAACCTTTTTAATTTCGGCAACCCAATCTTGCATCGTTGTTGTATTGGTATTTAAAGCCAAACTTCTGTTTCCGTAAGGCGCATAAATATTTTCGTTGGTTACCGAAAAGAACCCTATTGTGGGCGTTTCCGAAGCGCTCGCCAAATGCATCACCCCGTTATCCGCAGCAATAAAAATAGCGGTGTTGTTTATTATGGCTCCCATTTCCCTAATATCCTTACTGTAAAAATGTTTGGCTTTAAAGTTGATTTTCGAAATGTTTTCAATCGGCAACATTTCAATAATATTAAAATCCGTTTCAAATTCGGTTTTCAAACGCGAATAAAACGTGTTCCACCAATCTTCAGAATAGCATTTATTACCCGTAGCATTGGTATAAATACAGATGGTTTGCTTGTCGTTTTTAACAATATCCGCAAGCAGTTTTTTACCGTTTTCAATTTCGGTGTCGCTTAACTTGATGTTTAAAGTGGGCACCTCGCTCCTATTTTCATCAAAGCCCAACTTGGTTAAATAATGCCTTAAATTATAAACGGGGTATTTTGCAATATGCTCGTAATCGTTATGCTTTTGTTTAATAGCTTCATTCACATCGCCAAAAACCTTGTAATCGGCATTTGAGATTTGCGTAAGCAAGCGTCCTGAAGATGAGTTTTTGTCGCCATTTATTACCAAATCGTAATGTTTTCTTTTGATTAAAACCCAGCATTTTACATACTTAAACAAATGGTTGAAAGGTTTTTTGGGAAGCTGAAAAATGGTTTTTATTTCTTTATAGTTTTCGAAAACCGGATATGCCACACCGCCTTTTACAAACAAATCGATGTCGCAATTTGGGAAAGTATCAATAACTTCCTGTACAATGGGCGTTAAAAGCAGTTGATTGCCCAATCTGTGGTTGGGGCGAATGATTAAAATTTTTTTTATATCAACCTTTGTATTGGGATCAAATTTAGGCTCGGTTTGAGAACTACCAATATTTTTGGTAATAAAATGCATCAGCTTACGGCGAAATACATTTATTCTGTTTGGTACTTTCATCTATTTATTTTATAGCTGGCAAAATTACGAATAAGCTAAGAGTTCGCAAAACTTTAAAAGGCTATCAGTTTATAATGTGCAAAACAAACGGCCTTTTTAAATGCGCCGTGGTTTAAAGGTGCGTTTGGTGTTTATAAAATACACACCGGTTAACAAAACAACGGCTGCAACCATAGATTGCGTTGTAATCTGTTCGTTTAAAATCCACCATCCCAATATTAAAGCAATTATGGGGTTTACATAAGTTGATGTTGCCACTTTTTCGGGTGAGACTTCTTTTAACAGAAAGTTAAAAGCGGTAAACGCCACGATGCTTCCAAATAGAATAAGCCCTACCATAGCCCATTGTACATCGCTTTGCCAATGGTGGGGCAACGACCAAGGTTCGTTTAAAATAAGGCTAATAACACCCAGCATCAAACCACCGGTTAGCATTTGGTAGCCCGTATTTACAAAGGAGTTTTTTGGTAAATCTGCTTTTCCAACAAAAATACTGGCATAAGCCCAACTTAGCATACACGCAAAAATTAAAACCATACCTAAAACCTGCCCTTCCTGACTTATAATTTGTTGCTGACTGACCAAAAGAAAGATGCCCACAAAACCCAATATGACACCTATGTAAGACATGAGCGCAATGCGTTTGCCATAAAGCAGGCGCATCATAATAAGAACTACCAATGGTTGTGCTGAAATCTCTAAGGCAGCAAAGCCGCTATCCATATATTTTAATGCCAAAACAGCAAGTCCGTTGCCCAACGTTAAAAACAAGAACCCGGCAATGGAAGCGTTTAACAATTGCTTTTTTGAAATTTTAAGACTGACTTTTAGCGATTTAGCGATTAGAAAAATAATGGCTCCTGCCACTAAAAACCTAACTGCAGCCAGAAAAAAAGGCGGTAAATGCGAAACGGAAATTTTGTTAAGCAAATACGTAGAACCCCAAATAACGTATATGGCGAAAAATGCCAATATTATAAGAATAGTTTTTCGGGGTAAACTCATACCATATTTTGAGTTTAAAATGTTTAAAGGAAGTGAAAACTAGATTTTCTTTACTCTAACAGCGTTCATGCCTTTTTGTCCGCGTTCAAGTTCGTAAGTAACTTTGTCGTTTTCGGCAATTTCATCAATTAAACCGCTCACATGAACAAAATATTTTTCTTGATTGATACTATCTAAAATAAAACCAAAACCTTTTGAATGATCAAAAAACGAGACCTTGCCTTCTTTGGCCGTTGGCTCCTCTTCTACTCTATCTTCTTTTTTAGGAATGCCCAACTCAATGCTTTCTGCTTCTACTTTTTCGCGCATGGCTGGATCTGGTGGCGTATCGGTTAAATTACCATTAAAATCAACATAAGCAAACTGAATACCTTGTGGGTTTTCCTTAGCTTCGGCTCTACGAGCCTCTTTCTTTTTTTGCTTTTCTTCTCTTTTCTTTAAGCGTTTTTTTTCTTTTTCAATTTTGTTGAATGTAACTTGCGATTTTGCCATAGTTTATATTATCCTGTAAATTTTAAAAATTAGTGTGTAAAGATACGCCTTATTTTTATGATGCTATAATAATCATCGTATTAATACTGATTCAGCCATAAAAGTATTTACAAACCGATGCCCTATTAAATGCACCATAGCGTTTGTGGAAAACGAAAATCTTCAGAAGTTAAGAACCTAATAATCTTACTCTATTCGTTTGGCATGTGTTGTGAACGATAATCCTTGTTGCCCCATAGTGGACGTCATTATGCCTTCAAACAAAGGTTCCGGGCAATTCCGCGGTATTTTCCATTCTAAAATATAATTGGAACCTGTGCCTCCAGAAACGTCAACTTCGTCTATAATAATCTCTGTTGTTTCCATAGGCGCCAAAAATATGGGCGCATCAAAATATTTTCTAACCGACTTACCGTGCGTGTCAAAATACTCGGCTCTTAACAGGTAAATGGTGTCCGATTCGCTGGTATTTCGCATACTTACCATGGATGTTAAGTTGTGCGTTGTATGCTCGGACATACTATAAATTTGCGAGTAAATCGACAGATAGGATTTCCCGTATTCAAGCGAATCACTAGCTTTGAGGTTTACCGTTCTTTTCGACCAGTTTTCTGGGTTTAATGAACTGTTTTCTTTCTTTTCAGTACAACTAAAAAGTATAATAATTAATATTATGGGTAAATACTTGTGTTTCATTTAGTGCCCTGTTTTAGTATACGAATCCGTTTTATTGCGTTGCATCGGCCATTGAATGACTTAAGCTTACAATTTACTAAAATTAATTATTAATCATAACGAACATAAACGAAGACTTATAATAAAAAATTTCTTGAAACGAACTATCCCCGAAGCAGTCCCGATAGCTATCGGAGCATAGAGGTATTTGGCTCGTTCCATTTTGGTCTTAGGGCCAAAAATAGAAATTTTTTATTTAGATTCCCGATGCCTCGGGAATGACAATTTCAACGGAAACCCCGAAACAGGGCCTCGAGGAATTCTTTTCGATTAATCTTCTGGCGGATAACCGTGGATTTGCTCAAAAACTTCATCAAAATTTGACCGCAAATAAGAGTTAAGCTTTTTCTTGTAATCGCCCTTAAGCCATTCAACAAAATTAAAGGTACTTTTGCTAATGCATTTGGTGTATCTGCCAATTCTAAAATCGATATCGTCTCCCAGCATTTTGGCTAAAGCCAATGCATCGTAAACATCTTCGCTGTTTTCTATACATATTTTGGCATGCTGCTCGATGGAACGCTCTAAAACCACTTTTGAGGACTCTCCCGCTCTAACAGAATCGACATAGGTTTTTTGAATATCGAAATACACTTCTTTCGATTTTGAAAATTCTGCGCGCAATTCATCGGGCATTTCAT
Organism: Hwangdonia sp.; assembly: GCF_048381975.1. Taxonomy (NCBI): domain Bacteria; kingdom Pseudomonadati; phylum Bacteroidota; class Flavobacteriia; order Flavobacteriales; family Flavobacteriaceae; genus Hwangdonia; species Hwangdonia sp. The sequence continues at coordinate 211,235 of NZ_JBLWYT010000005.1, forward strand.
ATCTGAAATTGCTTTCCAATTCCTCGTCACTCAATAAAGCATCGAGATAGTAATACGGCGATCTAAATATTTTTTGCCAATCCAAATCGTCGCCCCAAGCGCCAAAACGGTGGAAATTGTTTCCTAAATCAATAACATCAAAAGTCTTTTTATCCTTTAAAACACGCGAGCCACGACCAATCATTTGGTAATACAGCGTTAAGGATTTTGTGGCACGGTTTAAAATAATGCTTTCAACGGTGGGCTCATCAAAGCCGGTTGTTAAAATACTTACCGAAGTTAAAATCGCATCGGGTGTTTTTTTAAACCATTTTAAAATTAAGGCACGCTCTTTTTTGGTATTGGTATTATCTAAATGCGCTATCGGGTAACCAGCTCGTCTAAAGGTGTCGTAAACGTGCAACGAGGTGTTGATACCGTTATTGAAAATTAATGTTTTTTTACCTTTGGAACGTTCTTCGTAAGCTTGAATCAATTTAGTAAGCATGTCGTTATCTGTATATAAATCTTCTGAAGATTTTACAGTATAATCGCCATTGGCACCAACCACCAACGAGGTTAAACCCACATTGTACGAGTACATGTTGGCACGTGCTAAAAAACCATTTTCAATTAAGGATTCAATACTTTCGCCAACAATTAACTCATCGTAATTATCGGTCATTGGCAATTCTATACTCGAACTTAAAGGTGTTGCGGTTACACCTAAAATAAACGATTTGCTAAAAAACTTGAATAATTTTGTAAACGAGTTGTAATGCGCCTCATCAATAATAACCAATCCAATGTCCGATATATCCAGTTTATCGTCATTCAATCTGTTATTTAAGGTTTCAACCATCGCCACAAAACAGCTGTATTCCGCTTGGTCGCTTAAATCCGCCTTACTGTCTATTACCTTATTATGTACCGCAAATTCCGTTAGCATTTTCGAGGTTTGCTTGCATAACTCGATTCGGTGCGTCATAACAAGCACCTTTTTTTTGTGGTGTTTTAAATACTGCCTTACTATTTCGGAAAAAATTACCGTTTTACCACCACCAGTTGGGAGCTGATACAGCAAATGGTAGTCGTCTGGAGATTCTTCAAACGCAGTAAAAATTTTATCAATGGCCCCCTTTTGATAACTATAAAGGTCTTTACCAGCTTTTCTTTCTTCTAATTCTACAGTGGATACTTTCGACATATATTTGATTTTCAGACGTGCAAAAATAACACCTTTAAAGGGTTTTTGTTGCATGATTCCCGGTAAAATTAAAAATGAATTTTTTCAACCATTATAAAAATCTGTATCTTGTTGAAAATGGCATTGTTATAAATATTTTTCAGCTTTTTTTTAAGTTAATGTGTAACAAAATCTGGTAATGCCCAACTAACAACGTATTATAACAGTTCGTTGATAAACGAATCTTTTAATCTTAAACCATTTATATGAAAACAACAGTTTTAAAATTCAGCGGCGCTCTATTCTTATTTTTAGGAATGGTAACGCAGGTAAACGCTCAAGACATTGTAGGTGCTTGGGAAGGGAAATTAGCCGTACAAGGCACCGAAATCCCATTAGTATTTAACGTAGCCATGGAAGGCGATGCGTACACTTCAACCATGGATAGCCCATCGCAAGGCGCCACGGGCATCCCTATGGATGTCACCACTTTTGCCAATGATACGTTAACAATCAAATTTAATCAGGCTGGTATAAAATATGTTGGTACTTTTGCAGACAATACATTAACAGGAACATTTTATCAAGGACCAAACGAAATGCCATTAACACTTAACAAAACCGTTAAAACATTGCCGGGTAATACGGCTTTACCAACATCGGATGCCGATTTGGAAAAATTAGCCAATTGGGATCCCACGAATTATAAATATTCAGTTGAGGATTATTTTGCAAGACCCAAAGCGAGGTCGTTTAGTTTTTCACCAAACGGCACCTATTTGTCTTACCGCGAAAAAGATGAAAACAAAAAAAACCATGTTTACGTAAAACATCTTGAAACCGAAGAGGTTACTCGGGTTATTGAAGAAAAAGAAGAACTTATTAGAGGTTTTGGTTGGGCAAACGATTCGAGATTAATTTATGTTATGGACAAAGGCGGTAACGAAGATTACCACTTATTTGCCGTAGATGTAGATGGAAAAAACCAAAAAGAACTCACGCCTTTTGATGGTGTAAAAGTGAACATTCTTAATGGTTTAAAGGAAGATAAAGATCATATGATTATTTCTATGAATCAAAACAATCCTCAAATATTCGAACCTTATAAAATCAACATTGTAACGGGCGAGCTTAAGCAACTTTATAAAAACGAAGACGCCGCCAACCCGATTAATGGTTACGAGTTCGATAAAGATGGTAATTTACGTGGCTTTGCAAAACTTCGCGATGGTGTAAACATCGATTTGTACTACGCTACCGATGGCGATAACTACGAAGTTAAAAAACAATTAAGCTGGAAAGATACCTTTTCAATAATAAGCTTCAACTATGCGTCTGACAATCCGCATGAAGCCTATGTAATCTCAAATTTAGATAGCGATAAAACCCAAATCTATTTATACGATTTGAAAGAAGATAAGGTGATTAAAAAATTATTTTCGAATGATAAATATGATGTATCCAGTTTAGGATTATCAAGACATAGAGGTTACGAATTGGATTATTTCTCTTATGAAGGCGAAAAAAGAAACATCGTTCCGGTAAGTGATTATTTCAAAAAATTACATAAAAGAATCACCACTAAATTCCCGGGATATAATTATTCTATTCCTGATGTAACGGATGACGAAAGCAAGTATTTAATCTTTATACAAAGCGATAAATTATACGGCACCTATTACTCTTACGATCCTAAAAAAGACGAATTTAAATTGCTTTATAATTTAATGCCAAATCTTATTGAAAACGATATGGCCGAAATGCGTCCCATTACGTTTAAAAGTAGAGACGGTAAAACCATTCATGGGTATATCACCTTGCCACAAGCGGCTTTAAACGGAGAGAAAGTACCTGTTATTGTAAATCCACACGGTGGTCCACAAGGTATTAGGGATTCTTGGGGTTTTAATCCAGAAGCACAACTTTTTGCAAGTCGCGGTTATGCTACGCTACAAGTAAACTTTAGAATTTCCGGTGGCTACGGACGAGAATTTTTAGAATCCGGTTTTAAACAAATCGGTAGAAAAGCCATGGACGATGTTGAAGATGGTTTACAATATGTTATCGACAAAGGTTGGGTTGATAAAGATAATGCCGCTATTTACGGTGGTAGCCACGGCGGTTATGCCGTTTTACGTGGTCTAACCAAAACCCCAGATTTATACGCCTGTGGTGTTGATTATGTTGGGGTATCAAACTTATTTACCTTTATGGAAAGTATGCCGGCTTATTGGAAACCTTACCTAAAAATCATTAAGGAGATTTGGTATGATTTAGATGTTCCGGAGGAAAAAGCCATTATGGATGAAGTATCCCCTGTTTTTCATATTGATAAAATAAAGAAACCTCTTTTTGTGGTACAAGGTGCAAACGACCCTAGGGTTAATATCGATGAATCCGATCAAATTGTTGAAGCTTTACGCGCCAAAGGTGTTGATGTGCCTTATATGGTAAAGTATGATGAAGGCCACGGATTTGCAAAAGAAGAAAACTCGATCGCCCTTTACAAAGCGATGATGGGCTTTTATGCAAAACATTTAAAACAGGATGTTAAGCAGCCTTTAAAAGATTAAATTATTCATTTATTTATATTTAAAAAGACCTCTTAAATTTTTAAGAGGTCTTTTTGTTTTACACTATATTAAAATTGAATAAGAATCCGCTATTACTGAAAACTAATTCCTATTTTTATACGCCTTTATTAAATTGAAAACATGCAGACAAACGACAAAACCAAAACAGCATCATACCAAGCCGATACACAACGATACGACACCATGACATACAATAGAACCGGAAAAAGCGGGGTACTTCTTCCTGCTATTTCATTGGGGTTGTGGCATAATTTTGGCTTTATTGACGATATTAAAAATGGAAAGGAAATTTTAAGAACAGCTTTCGATTTAGGGATAACGCATTTGGATTTCGCAAATAACTACGGGCCTCCTCCGGGTTCCGCCGAAGAAAACTTTGGAACTATATTTAAACAAGATTTTAAACCTTATAGAGATGAGTTGTTTATAGCCACAAAAGCTGGCTATAATATGTGGCCTGGACCTTATGGGGATTTTGGTTCCAGAAAATATTTAATATCCAGTTTAGACCAAAGTTTAAAACGAATGGGCTTAGATTATGTTGATATTTTTTATCATCACAGACCAGACCCGGATACACCTCTAGAGGAATCCATGGGTGCTTTGGCAGATATTGTTCGTCAAGGAAAAGCGCTATATGTTGGTATTTCGAATTATGGTCCAGAAGACACTCAAAAGGCTGCCAAAATACTAAAGGATTTGAATGTGCCTTTTATTTTGCATCAAGCCAGATATTCTATGTTCGATCGTTGGGTTGAAGATGGACTTTTAGATACTTTAGAAAATAATGGCGTGGGCTGTATTGCGTTCTCACCTTTAGCCCAAGGAATGCTTACCGACAAATATTTAAAGGGGATTCCTAAAAATTCCAGGGCAGGAAACGATTCGATTTTTTTGAATGCAGAAACGGTTCAATCTAATATTGAAAAAATACAAAGCCTAAATACTATGGCACAAGAACGCGGACAAAAACTGTCGCAAATGGCCATTGCTTGGATTTTAAGACAGAAACAAGTAACATCAGTATTAGTGGGCGCTAGTTCTTCTAACCAATTGAAAGAAAATGTAAAAGCTTTAGATTGTTTGGATTTTTCTGAAGATGAATTGAAATTGATAGATGAGATTGTTTCTTAAATCATTCTTTAACCACAATAATAGTTGCTTTTACACCCGTAGAAAGATTCCATTGATTGCCAGCAATAATATTACCTTTATCATCAATAACATGGAATTCGGCTGTATTGGGCATGGAGTAACCTTCATTTAAAGCGAGAAAATCTATTTTATTAAAACCTTCTTTTAAGTCCAATCTAAACCCTTTGGTAGCGTTTGTTAAAAGTACGCGGTATTCTAAAATTTCATCATTTACCAGTACGCGAATATAATCGCCATCTTGTAAACCAAAATCCCGGTATATCACCCTAACAAATTTTGATTTGGTTTTAAAATCCCCAAAATACTGGTCGGTTGTACTGCCTTTGGCCCCCAAACCCATTTCTGTTTTCAGGTCTTTTGATTTTTTATTGAATCTGTCTTCATACAACTCACCTGGGTTTCCAAATTTTTCACCAAACATGGAAAATTCCTTTTTAGGAAAACTTAAAGACGTATTGCTTTTGGGGACAGACATCCCATTTATCGCATTATTTTCAATAGGTTTTGAAGGTAACAACGACTTAGCATCGGCAGAATCTTTTTTACTTTCAACGGCAGGAATAGATGTAGATTTATTTTTACTATCTATTTGAGCGTTTGCGGTTAAAGCAAAAAAACATAATATTAAAAAATAAAAATAGGTTTTCATTATTTAAAAAATATAACAAATTGTTGTTCAACACTACAATTATTATCGGTATGTATTTTATGGGCTTTCAAAGCTATTATTTTTATCTGTAATTCTACTTATTACCAATGTAATTTAGCATTTATTTAAGCAAAAACCATTCCTAAACATAGCAATACGTCTAAAAATCCCTAACAGACTTAGCTACTACCCTACTTAAATAGTTAAAATATGTTAATTTATTAGTATGTTATGCATAGTACTGTAACAAAACTTAATTCTTGTCGTCTACTTAGTATAAATCAATTAAAAAACAAAAATCATGAGAACTTTAAACAACAATCAATTAAGCGGCACTTTAAACCGCACAAAGAGCAACCAATGGAATACTAAAAGACGCTTTAGATAATAAGCCACCTAGTATCATTAAACAACCGTTCGGGTATTTAAACAACTAATCAACACTATTTTAAAAATATTTGAACGGTAAAACATTCATTAATCAAATTAAAATCAAAAAATCATGAGAACTCTAAACAACAATCAATTAAGCGGCACTTTAAACCGCACAAAGAGCAACCAATGGAACACCAAAAGACGTTACAGATAGTGTAACGTCTTTAATTAAAATTCATCATCATCAATCAATATTTAAATAATCATGCGAACAGCTATCAAAATATCAAAACATTTGGGGTCAATCACTAAAGAAAATTTATTGACCAGCAGACGTGTTTTAAGTTTCACCAACTCAAATGGTGTTATCTGGAAAGGCACTAAGCGGTATGCGCACTAAACGCCATCTCTGAAAAGTGGTATTGTTTTTGTGAACTTTAGTTGGATTCCCGTATTCTCGGGAATGACAATTTTCAACGGAAACCACGAGGCACAAGCTCGAGGAATTCTTTTTCAATTAACAATAAATCCACAAACATGAGACACTCTAAATTAATTCCCGAAGTCAATGCAGGGTCTATGACAGACATTGCATTTTTATTACTTATTTTCTTTTTAGTTACCGCAACCATTCCAAAAGATCATGGCATTAATAGAATGTTGCCAAAATACAGTGAAATACCCACCAATATTCCGATTAACGAACGCAACATTTTGCGCATTATGATTAATAACAACAATGAAATCATGCTGGATAATGAGGTGATTGCATTAAAGGATTTAAAAGAAGCCACAAAAAAGTTTATCGATAACAACGGCGATGAAAGCTGTAATTATTGCAACGGGGCAAAATCTGAAAACGCATCAGACAACCCCAAAAAGGCCGTCGTTTCTTTACAAACAGGCAAGCAAACCAGCTATGAACACTTTATTGCGGTACAAGACGAATTAACCAAAGCGTATTACGAATTACGACAAACATACAGCCAAAACATACTTAAAAAGGATGTAGCCGATTTATCGAAAACAGATATGAAAAAAGTTAAAGATGCCTATCCGTTTATTTTATCGGAAGCCATTACAAAATAAGAGCTACTCTGTTTTTTTAGGAACGCCGTAAGTAATAGAAATCTTTTTTTTGCCCCAGTTTCTTGCGGCTTTCACATCAACACCCATATAAATATCAATACGGTTTATCCAGCGCTTATTCATTTTATCCTTAACCAAATACACACCTTCAAACCCTTTAATTTTCACAGGTGTATTGTGTTTCAACCCCATTTTTAAAAGATCTCTCGACACCGCAATATATTTTAACCCTGGTTTTAGGCTATCGCCAAACGCCGTTATTTTCGGATTGGAGTTGGTTTGGTACGCCAACGAATTATAAGCGGTTGCCGTAACTTGCATGGTTTTCCAATCATAAATTTCCTTAACCTTTACTTCTTTTTCACAGCTAAACAGCAATGCACAAAACACAATAGGAATAAAAATTCTATATAACATAATATCGAATATTTTATTAAATATACTGATTATAAGCTATTTATAAAAGTGTATTAGTTTTTGTACTTTCACTTTTTAAAAACTGATGACAAAAAAATGAAAATCACTAATTTATTATTCTGCGCATTATTTATGCTTATGGCCTGTAAAAACAACTCCAAAAAAACCGACGACACGCTCACTTTAATGGAGCGCGCCAAAGCGATACACGAGCGTGTTATCACTTTAGATACCCATTGTGATATTAATGTGAAGAATTTTACAGACTCCATTAACTACACCCAAAATTTAGAATCGCAAGTCAATTTGCCCAAAATGAAAGCAGGCGGATTGGATGTGGCTTGGTTTATTGTTTACACGGGTCAAGATTCCTTAACCGACGAAGGTTATAAAAAAGCCTATGAAAATGCCATGTCTAAATTTAATGCGATTCATAAATTAGTTGATGATATTGCACCAAATGATATTGCCTTGGCAACAACTTCCGATGATGTGCGACGCATCCACAAATCGGGCAAAAAAGTGGCTATGATTGGTATTGAAAACGGCTACCCTGTTGGATTGGACATTAAAAATGTTGAAAAATTTTACAACCTCGGTGCGCGTTACATGTCGTTATCGCATAACGGCCATAGCCAATTGTGCGATAGCAATACAGGTGAAGAAGATGGTGTTTGGTTGCACAACGGATTGAGCGATTTGGGGAAGGAAGTGATTAAGGAAATGAACCGTTTGGGAATGATGATTGATGTGTCGCACCCATCAAAAAAAGCCATGCAAGATATGATTGAACTTACCAAAGCGCCCATAATAGCATCGCATTCATCGGCCAGGGCCTTATGCAATCACAGCCGAAATTTGGATGACGAACAATTGGAATGGATGAAGGCAAACGGTGGTGTTGTACAAACCGTGGCGTTTAAGGCGTATTTGAATACCGAAAAAAATGAAGCACGACAAGCCGCATTAAACAAATTAAGGCATCAAGTGGCAGATTCATTAGGCCTTAAATGGTATGGCCGATGGGAATTTAGAAGCCTTGACAAAGAAACCCAAGAGGCATTAAAAGCTAATCCGGATTGGAATGCCATTCCGGAAATTGTAAATGAAAAAGTATCAAAAACAAAAGATTTTCCTAAAGATGTAAGTATGGAAGATTTTGTAAACCATATTGATTATTTGGTAAAAAAGATAGGTATAAAGCACGTAGGCATCAGCAGCGATTTTGATGGCGGCGGTGGTATTGAAGGCTGGAGCGATGCTTCAGAAACCTTTAATGTAACTTTGGAATTGGTAAAACGTGGCTATACCGAAGATGAAATCGAAATGCTTTGGAGCGGTAATTTACTGCGTGTTTTAGATGAAGTTGAAGCTGTTGCGAAAACGCTTAATACTAAATGAATTTGATTTATCTTTTCTTTTTTTCAGATGAAATATAAAATATAAGCATAGTTGTGCTTCATTATGACCAACCAATAACCAATGATAAAAATCAAAATCCCTCATGTTTTTATATTTCTTTTTTGGATTATAATTATTTGCTCTTTACTCTCTTACGCAATACCTAGTGGAAGTTTCGAACGAACAACTAAAGACTATGGTAACATAAAGCAGACTGTTGTTGTACCAAATAGTTATAAAGAAATTCCCAAAAACTATACATTAAAAGCGGCTCTAATAGGTGAAAGCATTGAAGGTAAATCCTCGCCAGTTTCTGTCCTAGGTGTTTTTAGTGCAATACCAAAAGGCTTAGGAGACTCAGCCATACTTGTGTTTTATGTTTTTATTATCGGAGCGCTTTTCTCATTAATTCAACAAACAGGTGCCATTAATTCATTTCTCTTTGCATTGATTGCTAGGTTTAAGAACAGACCTAAGCTGCTTCTTTTTTTAGTATACATGACAATTTTCTCCGGTGCATCATTTATGGGAATAGCACCCGAAACCATTGCTTTAGTTCCTGTTTTTCTGGTCTTATCCAAGCGTTTAGGTTACGATCGCCTATTTGGTTTTGCTTTGTTAAGCGTGCCAGTTTATTTGGGCTGGAGTTGTGGTGTAACAAATCCATTTAATGTGCAGATTGCCCAAATTATTGCGGAGCTTCCTATTGGATCTGGTATAGGATTTAGACTAATACTGTTTGTAGTTTATGCAGCAATTGGTTTTTATTTCATTTCTCGATATGGAGATAAAATAAAGAAAAAACCTTCACTTAGTTTGATGAAAAATGACCAATTTAACCTGGATGAATTTGGGTCGTTCAAGGAAGAAAAATTTGAAAGGAAACATATTTATATTCTTCTCTTTTTTACTGTGTCGTATGCAGCTATTCTTATTGCTGTGCAAACTATTGGATGGGGACTTATTGAAATGAGTGCCTGTTTTATTGGGATATTAATTGTAGTGTCAAAAGTTGCAGGCATGTCGGGTGATGAGTCTATGGCAGCATTCACAAAGGGCTTGCAGATTATGATTGTTCCAGCATTGGTAGTTGGAGTGGCTCGTGGTATATCTGTTGTACTTCAAGAAGGGATGATTATTGATACTTTACTCTATAACGCTAGCGAAGTACTCTTGTCCATGCCAAAAATTGCTGCTGCTGAAGGCATGTTGTTTTTTCAATCAGGAATGAACTTTTTTATTCCATCTGCGTCTGGTCAAGCCTTAGTATCTATGCCATTGATGACACCAATGTCAGATATATTAGGCATATCAAGACAAACAGCCGTACTCGCGTATTTATTAGGTGACGGACTTTCAAATCTTATTATTCCAACAAACGGCGTGTTAATGGCTATGCTGGGATTAGCCAAGGTTTCTTATGAAAAATGGTTCAAGCTAATTTTACCTTTATTCATAATTAGTATGATTTTCGCATTAGCATTTATAGCCATAGCAATTGTTATCGGTTATTAAAAGTTAGTGTGTTTCTAATATATATTTTACAACAACCTAGTACAAAGAATTACTAACCTCAAATAAGTCTATAAACTTCATATTTATTTATAAACTTTAGAAATACATTTCAGTTCTATTTTATGTTGAAACTTTCCCGCCAAAAGAAAAGTATAAAGGAATAAGAAACCAATTAGATTGATTGTTTTGAGGTTGATTTATAACTAATCCCCCTTTTTAAACCCATAAAAAAGTTGCTTAAAAAAGCTTTTGGGCATCCTTTCATCATCTGAATAACCCAATTCGATGGTGCCACTTTTTTCAGGTACATAATTGGTTTTAAAAGTATAATCCCACACACTTAAACTAATCCCAAAGTTAACACCGTAATTCCGGCCTTTGGGCAAACTGTACGCATGATGATACAAATGCATCACCGGATTGTTAAAAACATACTTTAAAGGGCCGTAAGTCAGCTTTATGTTGGAGTGGTTTAAGTGGCCAATGGTTATGGCAACAAAATGAACAATAAAGGCTTGCTCGGGCTCGAAACCACCTAAAAGCATCACAACCAAAACCTTTAAGGGTTTATAAAAAATATTTTCCATCCAATGGTAACGCAAATGTGCTGCAAAACCCATTTCCTTTACAGAGTGGTGCACTTTATGGAACTTCCACAACACATTATAACGATGCAATAAAACATGTGTAAACCATTGCACAAAATCTTGGAACACAAAGAAAATCAAGAGTTGACTCCACATGGGAATTGTTGCTATATCAACAACCGCCAAAGATTTCACGGTAATATTAAACTCTAAAAACAAGACTTCCAAACACTTGTAAACACCACTGATAACTATCGCAAAAATGAAGAAATTAAAAAACATATAAAACGCATCGAGCCAAAAATCCTTTCTAAAAATAGATTGGTTTTTTCGCCATGGAAATACAATTTCCAAGCCCCAAACAACAAGCGAAATAACTATTAAACCCCAAAAATAATTGGTGTACCAAGGCACGTTAAAGGTAATGGAATCCAATGTCCAATTTAAGGTATTGAAAAATGCTGTTATGAAGGCTTCAACGTAATTCATAAATTTTATTTTAGCACAAATACACTAATATTTACGTCATTATGAGCGTAATAAAATGAAGCGTGATAATCTTTTAATTTTTAGTTTCAATTTTATATAAGTTATCAATAAACAGATTGCCAAATCATTCAAAAAAAATGATTCGCAATGACGAATAATAATTTTTTATGGAACTTTTTATTTCAACCCATTTCAACACACATCAAAATTAATACGCCAAAACATCTTTTAAAGCAGCTTCAAACTTACCTTTAGCGAGGTATTGGTCTTCTAATTGACTGGCAAAAGGAATAGGTGTTTCCATACTTGCCACGCGTTTTACGGGGGCATCCAAATACTCAAAACAATGTTCCATAATAAGTGCGGAAATATCGCTTGCCATACCACCAAACAAGGAATCTTCTTGTAAAACAATGGCTCTACCTGTTTTTTTAACAGAAGCGTAAATCGTTTCGGTGTCTAAGGGCTGAAGGGTTCTTAAATCTATTAAATCAGCGTTAATGGATGGATTGGCATCTAAAGTTTCCAACGCCCAATGCACCGCAGCGCCATAAGCAATAATGGTAACATCTTTCCCTTCTTTTAAAACTGAAGCTTTTCCAAAAGGCAAGGTGTAATAATCTACAGGAACCTCTTGACGGATGCTTCTGTACAAACCTTTATGCTCGAAAAACAACACCGGATTTGGATCGTTTATGGCGGTTGCCAACAAACCTTTGGCATCATACGGAAATGCGGGGTATACCACTTTTAAACCTGGGGTTTTGGTAAACCATGCTTCGTTTGTTTGCGAATGAAACGGTCCTGCCGCAACACCACCGCCACAAGGCATGCGTATTACCACATCGGCATTTTGATTCCAACGGTAATACGATTTTGCCAAATAATTAACCACAGGATTGAACCCTGAAGTCACAAAATCTGCAAATTGCATTTCCATCACACTTTTAATTCCGGCAATAGAAAGCCCCATGGCAGCTTCAACAATGGCCGATTCGCAGATTGGTGTATTGCGTACTCTATCTTTTCCGAAGGCTTCAACAAAACCCTCGGTAATTTTAAAAACACCACCATATTCGGCAATATCCTGTCCCATAATTACCAAATCGTCATGTTGTTGCATGCTTTGTTTCAACCCATCCGAAATGGCATCTATCAAACGAACTTCCTTGGTGTCGTTTTTTTGGGTAAACTCCTCATATTCAAAATACTGATACACATCATTTAACTCATTGGTTTCATCTGGAATAATATCAATTTCATTAAAAGCGATATCTAAATTCTCATTAATTTCTTTTAATATACCTTCTTTTATTGACACTTCTTCAACTTCATTTAACAATCCTTCTCCTTTTAAAAATGATTGGAAATTAACCACCGGATCTTTTTTAGCCCAAGCATCCATAAGGTCCTGCGGTACATATTTAGTGCCACTCGCCTCTTCGTGACCGCGCATTCTAAAGGTTTTAAATTCAATTAAAACGGGTCTGGGTGTTTTTCTAATACTTTCGGCAATGTCCCTAACTTTGGTGTAAACTTCAATGATATTATTGCCATCAATAATATGCGATTCCATGCCGTAACCCGCAGCTCTATCAGCAATATTTTTACAATTATACTGCTCGTTTGTTGGTGTTGATAGGCCGTATCCATTGTTTTCCACACAAAACATAACAGGCAATTTCCAAACCGAAGCTACATTTAACGCCTCATGGAAATCACCTTCGCTGGTACCGCCTTCACCTGTAAAAACAGTCGTGACCTCATTTTTGTTTTTTAAATTACTAGCTAATCCAATGCCATCGGCAACCCCCAATTGTGGCCCTAAATGCGAAATCATTCCTACAATTTTATAGTCTTGTGTTCCGAAGTGAAAAGAGCGGTCTCGTCCCTTTGTAAAACCCGACGCTTTACCTTGCCACTGCGCGAACAATCGGTGCAACGGAATGTCTCTTGTGGTAAATACACCAAGGTTTCTGTGCATAGGCAATATGTACTCGTTTTTTTGCATGGCCATGGTAACACCAACCGAAATCGCTTCTTGTCCAATACCCGAAAACCACTTGCTTACTTTACCTTGGCGGAGCAGGATAAGCATTTTTTCCTCAATCATTCTGGGTTTGAGCATGTTGATATAGAGTTGAATTAACTCTTTTTTATCGAGGTCTTTAATATGGTAATCCATGTTAAATAAAGACTTGGTTTCACTCATAAAACTGATGTTTCAAATTTTATCAAATATAGCATAAATTGAATATACCAACAGAAAAGTTACCTTAAATTATAGCTGAAAAAATTTACAATGTTTTTGTACATTTGTAATACTTACAACTAAAAATTATTCTTATGAATATTATACCAAGTGTTAATTTAAATGACTTTATTTCTGAAGACCCTGTTAGAAAACAAAATTTTGTAGATGCTATTGGAAAGGCTTACGAAGAGATAGGGTTTGTAGCATTAAAAGGACATTTTTTAGATGATAAACTAGTCGACGATTTATATGCAGAGGTAAAACGTTTTTTTAGTTTGCCAACGGAAACGAAACAGAAATATGAAATACCTGGGATTGGCGGACAGCGTGGTTATGTATCGTTTGGAAAAGAAAGCGCAAAAGGCAAAAAAGAAGGCGATTTAAAGGAGTTTTGGCACTTTGGACAATACGTTGAGGACAACCCAAAATTAAAAGCGGAATACCCTGAAAATGTAACCGTTGAGGAATTGCCAAACTTTAATACCGTTGGAAAAGAGGCGTATAACATGCTTGAAAAAACCGCTAAATACGTGTTGCGTGCTTTGGCCTTGCACTTAGATTTAGAGGAAACTTATTTTGATAACTACATCCACAACGGAAACTCTATTTTAAGGCCCATTCATTATCCGCCAATTACCGAAGAGCCCAAAGAAGCAGTTCGTGCAGCGGCGCACGGCGATATCAATTTAATAACGCTTTTAATGGGTGCCCAAGGTCGTGGATTGCAAGTGCAAAACCATAAAGGCGAATGGATTGATGCCATTGCAGAACCCGATGAACTCATGATTAATGTGGGCGATATGCTTTCGAGACACACCAATAATAAATTGAAATCCACGATACATCGCGTTATTAATCCACCAAAGGAACTTTGGGGTACTTCCCGCTACTCCATTCCGTTTTTCATGCATCCTATTAGTGAAATGAAACTGAATGTTTTAGAAGGCTGTATTGATGACGAAAACCCTAAGGCTTTTGATGATATTACGGCTGGAGAGTTTTTAAATGAACGTTTAATTGAACTTGGACTGATAAAAAAGTAAAAAAAGCCCATCCTAACCTTCCCAAAGGGAAGGAATAAATTATAAAGAAAATAGAATAATTATCTAACAAATAAAACAAAAAACTCAAATACCCAATTTGAGTTTCTCCCCTGTGGGGAGATTAAGAGGGGCTAATATGGATTTACAAGATCAATTAAAAAATTTATTTCCAGAACATGTTTCTGAAGATAGCCCAAGCGAATCAGAAGAAACTAACGATTTGTGGATGCAAGACGATCCTATTATTTGCAAATACGAAAAACGAAAAGGCAAACCAATAACCATTTTAGAAGGCTACACTGGAGCTACCGAAGATTTTAAAGCACTTGCAAAAGACATAAAAAAAGCACTAAGTGTTGGCGGTAGTTTTAAGGACGATAAAATCATCATTCAAGGCGATTACCGCAATAAAATCATGCAAATGCTAAAAGACAAAGGCTTTAATGTAAAACGTGTTGGAGGATAATTTATGGCTAATCAACCCTTGCATATTACAAATGGAGATAGTTTAACAAACTATTTAAACGAACTTGATATTGTTGGCGACAAACTTACATGGCAAGAAATGCTATGTGAAGGCCCAACGGAAACAACTGTGGATAGCGCCCATTTTTTTAATTTAAGATCTACCTTTTTAAAAGACTTTTACGACATAGATTTAGATGTATCTGAGTTAAAAGCAGAATTGAATAAACTAGAGGATACTACAAAGTATTCAGAAATTATTCTTTGGTTTGAATACGATTTATTTTGCCACATAAACATGTTGGCGGTTATTAATCTTCTTCAGCAAAAAAAGATAAACAACCCTATTTATCTCGTTAGCAGTGGCCGAATTAGTGGAGAAAAAAACCTGAAGGGTTTAGCTGAACTTTCTACAGAACAGCTTTTAAAACACTATAAAGCCAAAGTAAAATTAAAACCTGAAGACCTTCAATTAGCTACTACCCTTTGGGGCATATATTGTGGCAAAGACCATAATTTATTTAAACCCTATATTGTAAAAAGCTCCACCTTTAAATATTTAAGCAATTGCTTAAAGGCACATTTAAAACGATTTCCAGACCATAAAAGTGGGTTAAATATCTTAGAGCAAAACATATTGAGTATTGTAAAAGATAACCAAATAAAATCAAAACACCATTTGTTGGGTTACGCCCTTAATTATCAAGGGTATTACGGGTATGGCGATCTTCAATTAGATAGACTAATAGATAAATTAAATATCTTTTTCACCCTTGAAAATGATCATATCGTACTCAATCGCAAAGGGCATGAAGCGCTTTTAGGCACTCATAATTTTTCAGCTGAATTAAATAATGAAATGGTTTTTGGTGGTGTGAATAAATTCGATTTTCAATTCAACAAAACACTGAATAAATTAGTAAAAACAATTGTAAATGAGCATTAAAAACTCCGAACTCATTTTAAATCCAGATGGCAGTATTTATCATCTTAATTTAAAACCCGAAAATATTTCAAATACCATCATATTTGTTGGCGACCAAGATCGTGTTGAAAAAGTTTCCAAACATTTTGACCATATTGAATTTAAAACCCAAAAACGAGAATTTAAAACCCATACCGGAACTTATAAAGGCAACCGTATAACGGTGATTTCTACGGGCATTGGGCCCGATAACATCGATATTGTTTTAAACGAATTGGATGCGCTGGTTAATATCGATTTAAAAACCAGAAAACCAAAAGAAAAACTAACCAGTCTGGATATTATTAGGGTTGGTACATCGGGTTCGCTGCAAAGCAACATTCCCGTAGATTCGTTTGTGTTAAGCTCTCATGGGCTGGATTTAAACGGAATGCTTCACGCCTATCAGATTCAACCGATTTGCGATTCGGAATTAGAAGACGCTTTTATACAACAAACCAATTGGTCGCCTTTAAATGCTCGCCCCATTGTAGTGAAAAATAGCGAGGTATTGGAAAAACGCTTTACAAGTGAAAAAACATATTCTGGTGTAACGGCCACTGCAGGCGGGTTTTATGGCCCACAAGGGCGTGTTTTGCGTTTACCTTTGCAAGATGCCAGTTTGAACAAAAAAATGGACGCGTTTAATTTTGAAGGTATTTGCATTACAAATTTAGAGATGGAAACATCGGCGATTTACGGATTATCTAAATTATTGGGCCATCGTGCCCTATCATTAAACGCAATAATTGCCAATAGAGCCAACGGAACGTTTAGCGCAAACCCTAGAAAAGTAGTAGAAGACCTGATTATTTACACCTTAGAAAGAATATAAAAAGATTGACATTAATGAAGCAAATAAACATTGGCGGTGTCCCCGAGCATTTTAATTTAGCGTGGTATTTAACCTTAAAGGAAGGGGAATACAAAAACGAAAACATTAATCTGCGCTGGCACGATTATTACGGTGGCACAGGCGAAATGTGCAAAGCGCTACGGGATAAAAAAATTGATATTGCTGTTATTCTTACCGAAGGCATTGTAACGGATATTATAAACGGAAATCCGAGTAAAATTGTACAAACCTTTGTGCAAACGCCTTTAATTTGGGGGGTTCATGTGGCGCACAATTCACCTTATAAATCTGTTGAAGATTTAAAAGGAACCAAAGCCGCGATTAGCAGATACGGTTCGGGCTCGCATTTAATGGCATACATCAACGCGAAAAACAATAATTGGAATCTAGAAGAGGATTTGAATTTTGAGGAAATAAAAAATCTCGATGGTGCGGTTGAAGGATTAACCAATGGAAAAGCCGATTATTTTTTATGGGAAAAATTTACAACAAAACCCATTGTAGACCAAGGTACGTTTAGGCGCATTGGCAATTGCCCATCGCCCTGGCCTTGTTTTGTAATAGCGGTTCACGAAGATTTTATAGCATCAGATACCGAAACGCTAAAAACCATTTTACAAATAATAAATAATACCACTGCGGAATTTAAAGACATCCCAAGTATCGATAAAACCATTGCAAATCGTTACGAGCAAAAGCTTGAAGATGTCCAAGAATGGCTAAGTTTAACCGAGTGGTCGCAAAAACTTATCGATAAAAAAACACTACAGCATGTTCAAAACCAATTATTTGCCCTCAATATTATTCCTAAAATTGTCGATTATAATCAGCTTACGCACAACGTGCAATAAACTTCTATTTCTTAAACAATTGTTAATCCTGCCATAAAAACTGTCTTAATGGCTATTTTTACATCTTTAAAACTAAAAAAATGAAAAAACTATTTATTTTATGCTGCGCTTTTGTTGTAGCAGTGTCTTGTAAAGAAGAACCCAAAGATTATGTTACCCTATCAGGTAAAATTACAGATAAAAACAGCGACTCTTTAGTTGTTAGAACCCGAGGCTATTCAAAAACCATTCAAGTTAATGAAGATGGTACTTTTAAGGATACTTTAAAAGTTGAAACCGGTGTTTATTTTCTTTATGATGGAAGTGAATCTACAGCGGCATTCTTAAAAAACGGATTCGATTTAAACGTAGCCGTTGATACCAAAGCATTTGATGAATCAGTAAAATATTCAGGTGAAGGTGCAGAACACAGTAATTTTTTAGCTGAAAAATCATTACTTCAGGAAAAATTATTGAACATGGACGAGTTATCTAAATTGGACATGGCTGGTTTAGAATCGGAATTGGACAATATAAAAAACGAGTTGTCTGCATTTTACGATGCCAATTCACATGTTGACACCTCAGTAATAAACAAAGGCAAAAATGAGATTGAACCCATGTTGAACTTTTACAAACGATACTTAGGTGAATCGATTGCCCTAAAAGAAGAGTTGCCAAAAGGAACACCTTCTCCAGTGTTTGAAAACTTTGAAAATATTGATGGCTCTACCACGTCGCTTTCCGATTTAAAAGGGAAATATGTGTATGTTGATGTTTGGGCTACGTGGTGCGGACCGTGTAAAGCCGAAATTCCATCTTTAAAAGCCTTGGAAAAAGAATACCACGGAAAAGACATTCAGTTTGTTAGTTTATCGATTGATGACGATAGAAGTCACGGCGGTTCATGGGATAAAGCCAGAGAAAACTGGAAAGCCATGGTTACCGATAAAGAATTAGGAGGCATCCAATTATTTGCACCTAAAGGATGGCAAACTCAATTTGTTCAAGATTATAAAATTAAAGGTATTCCAAGATTTTTATTAATTGATCCTAACGGAAATGTAGTAACTCCTGATGCGCCTAGACCATCAAGTTCATCTATTAAAGAACTATTTACCGAATTGAATATTTAATTCTCAATATAATATTTTACAAAAAAGCCGCAAATCGCGGCTTTTTTTTATGGGTGTATAAATTACTTTTTATCTTCTTTTTTATCCTCTTCCTGCTCTTGTGGCGGCTGTTCGGGTTGTTTAAACAAATCTATAAAAGCTTCACCTAAATAATTTATCACATGGCTCGCAATTAAACTTTGATAGCCAAAATCCTCAACAGCGATGTCGGCGGATTTTCCATGTAAATACACCCCAAAAACAGCAGCGACCAACGGATTGTAACCTTGAGATATTAAACCCGTTATAATACCCGTTAACACATCGCCACTTCCCGCAGTAGCCAACCCTGGGTTTCCTGTGGTGTTTACATATAATTTATCTTGGAATACGGTTATGGTATTTGCGCCTTTAATAACGACTATAGTGCTGTGTTTTATTGAAAAAGCTTTTACTTTTTTTAGTTTATCAAAATCGTCTTTCCACTTGCCAATCAAGCGCTCCAATTCTTTAGGATGTGGCGTTAAAACCGTGGCTTCGGGCAATAATTGTAATAAGGCTTTCTTTTTTGATAATATGTTTATCCCATCGGCATCAATAACCAATGGTATTTTATTGGTTTTTAAAAATGCCTCAAGAGTACTTACGGTTTTAGGGTTGGTACCAACGCCCACGCCAAAACCAATAACAGTGGGTTCTACTTTTTTAAAATCGATGTTAGTAATAAGTTCTTCGTTTTCATCGGTAATTACCATAGCTTCAGGAAACGATGTTTGTAAAACCCCATACCCACATTTTGGGATGTAAGCACTTATCAAACCCGCTCCGGCCGATAGTGCGGCTTTACTTGCCAAGGTTACCGCACCAATTTTCCCGTAACTTCCACCAATAATAAGCGCATGCCCAAACTGCCCTTTATGCGAAAACTTTTCCCTAGGAATGTACATGGGCAAAACCTCATGTTTTCCAATTAAATCGACTTCCGTTTCGGTGGTGTATAAAAATTCTTGGTCCAGGTCTATATCCAACACTTCCCATTGCACGGTATATTTTGCGGTTTCAGGCAAAAAGAACACTAATTTTGGCGATGCAAAACTCAAGGTGTAACCCGCCCAAACCACTGCATCGGGGTCTGTTGGCACTTTATCGGTGCTTAATCCTGAAGGTACGTCAATAGACAGCGTAAACGCTTTTGTGCTCCTAAAATGCATAAATAACGCTTTTACCCAACTATCTACGGGTCGGTTAAGCCCAATTCCAAATACGGCATCAACAATGATATCGTCATGGTGAATTTCAGGAAAATCTTCGGTGCAACTCAATAGGGTTGGCCATTTTTTAGTTACATTTTTTATGCGGTCGTAATTAACCAAAAAATCCTTTGAACGCTTATCGCTACAATTAACCACATAGGTTTTAACATTGTAACCGTGTGTAACCAAATGGCGGGAAATCACCAAACCATCGCCCCCATTATTACCAATGCCACAAAATACGTGAATAGGCACTTGGGCACCTTGCATACGCATGTGCATCCAATTAAAAATTTGGGTGCCTGCACGTTCCATCAATTCGGTAGATGTGATGTTTTGGCGTTCGGCAGTTAGCTTGTCACCTTCATAAATTTGTTCTTTTGAAAATACTTTCATGTGTTTTTATCTATATGTTTTGTATCGTCCGCTTGAAGCACACCAATAAAATATTCCTATTTGAATATAAATCGCTAATTGCGAATGTTCCTTTTATCAATTATCAATTCTTCAATTCATAATAAATTTTAGCATTATTCTTTCATAAAAATAGAGACTTCATAAGAATACTATAAAAAAGTTCGATTTGTTTTTTTATTAAGTTAAAAATAATAATTTTGAATTGTATTATATATGATTATAATGATTCTTTTAAACCAAAATATGATCCAAGCACTTCCTTTTTCTACAAAAGGCACAGCTTCTATTTTTGGTACTACCATTACCCCTTGGGGTTGTTAACTATATTCTCTTTAGGCTATCTTTGTAATTTTTACAATTACATTTTCTTAATCATTTTACTAAAAATACTAATTCATTAAAAATGAAGGTTTTAAAATTTGGAGGAACATCTGTAGGTTCTTCAAAAAACATAAATAGCGTTATACAAATTCTAGATAATTATTCGAAAAACGGTGCTGTAATAGTTGTGGTTTCAGCAGTTGGCGGTATTACCGATAAGCTTTTACAAGCCGGTAACCAAGCAAAAAATAAAGACAGCGGTTTCATAAATACGTTCGGCAACATCAAGGATATTCATTTTGAAATTATAAACGAACTCAATCCAGATAACAATCACTCTATTTTAACCGCTGTTGAAAGCAGGCTAAACGAACTTAAAAGTTTATTGGACGGCATTTATTTGATTAATGAATTGTCGCCAAAAACATCCGATAAGCTTGTTGGCTTTGGTGAGGCTTTATCGTCTTTCATCATTGCTGAAACCATGAAAAACAGGGGGTTATCAGCAGAACGAAAAAATTCAAAAGACTTGATAATTACCAATTCAAATTTCACGAAAGCCGAAGTGAACTTTGGAATAACCAATAAAAACATTAAAGATTATTTTAAATCGGCAAGCCAGCAAATTACCGTACTTCCGGGTTTTGTGGCACAATCAACTTTAGGCGAACAAACCACACTCGGTCGTGGTGGCTCCGATTACACAGCGGCCATTGTTGCAGCAGCTTTAAAGGTAGAACAATTGGAAATTTGGACCGATGTTAGCGGCATGTTTACCTCCAATCCTAAATTAGTAAAACAAGCCTACCCGATTGAGAAAATCTCGTATCAAGAAGCTATGGAATTATCGCATTTTGGCGCCAAGGTTTTATATCCACCAACGGTACAACCGGTTTTGGATTTAAACATTCCCATCCACATAAAAAACACACTAAAACCAGAAGCGGCGGGTACGGTTATTTCCAATGACGAATCCCATGCGGCATTGCCCGTTAAAGGTATTAGCAACATCAGCAATATTGCCTTGTTAACACTTCAAGGCAGCGGCATGATTGGTATTCCCGGGTTTTCAAAACGTTTGTTTGAAACTCTTGCACAGGAAAAAATAAATATAGTTTTAATTACACAGGCATCGTCGGAACATTCTATTTGTTTAGGACTCGATGAAAACGATAGCGAAGCAGCAAAAACCGCCATCGATTTGGTGTTTGAAAATGAAATTGCGCTCCATAAAATTGACCCGATTATTGTAGAAACCGGATTATCAATTATTGCATTGGTTGGCGATAACATGAAAAACCACCAAGGTATTAGTGGTAAAATGTTTAGCACTTTAGGAAAAAACAATATCAACATTCGTGCGATTGCACAAGGTGCATCAGAAAAAAACATCTCTGCGGTTATTGATAAAAAAGACGTGAAAAAAGCGTTAAACACATTGCACGAGCAGTTTTTCGAAACCCAAACCAAACAGTTAAATGTATTTATAACGGGCGTTGGTAATGTTGGCGAGCGCTTGGTGGAACAGATTAAACAACAAAAAAAGTACTTAAAGGAAAACTTAAAAATCAACTTGCGCATTATTGGGTTATCCAATTCCAGAACCATGATTTTTGATGAAGATGGCATTGATTTAAAAAATTGGAAAGCGCTATTAACAACTGGAGAAAAAGCGACTTTAGAAGGCTTTTTTGAAAATACAAAAGCATTGAATTTACGCAATAGCATTTTTGTAGATGTTACTGCAAATAAAAACGTGGCCAATTTGTACGCCAAATATTTGCGCGAAAGTATTGGTGTGGTGGCTTGTAATAAAATTGCTTGTTCCAGCGATTACGAAAATTACCGTTTGTTAAAACGTTTATCGCTTAAATACAACGCCCCTTATTTGTTTGAAACCAATGTTGGTGCCGGTTTACCTATTATTGATACGTTGAACAATTTAATAGCTTCAGGTGATAAAATCACATCCATTCAAGCGGTTTTATCGGGCAGTTTAAACTTCGTTCTTAACAACTTTAATGATAATACCAAGTTTCATGACGTGGTTAAGCAAGCACAGGCTGAAGGCTATACCGAACCGGATCCAAGAATTGATTTAAGCGGTGTGGATGTGGCCCGAAAAATTTTAATTTTGGCCAGGGAAAGTGGTGTAGAAATGAATTTGGAAGACATTGAAAATACTCCATTCTTATCGGAATCAGGGTTAAAAAGCGTTACGGTTGATGATTTTTATCAAACGTTAATTGATGACGAAGCGCATTATCAAAACTTATATGCTTCCGCGAAAGCGAACCAATGCCAATTAAAATACGTGGCACAGTTTAACAACGGAAAAGCAAGCGTTGGCTTACAGGAAATTCCTGAAGGGCACCCCTTTTACAATTTAGAGGGCAGCGATAATATTGTGATGTTTTACACCCAGCGTTATCCAGAGCAGCCCATGATTATTAAAGGTGCAGGTGCTGGAGCCGATGTAACGGCTTCGGGTATTTTCTCTGATATTATTAGAATTGGAAATAATTAAAAAGGACAAAAGAATAAAGAGAAGAGAAAATAGATTTGTCTCATTTCTCTTTTCTTAATTCTATAAAAATATGAACGAAATAAAAATATTTTCGCCTGCAACAGTTGCCAATGTCGCTTGTGGTTTTGATGTGTTGGGCTTTTGCTTAGACACGATTGGCGATGAAATGACGATTAGAAAAGTTGACAAAAAAGGCATTTTTATAACCAAGGTTGAAGGTTTTAATTTACCCACGGAAACCGAGTTAAACGTAGCTGGGGTTTCGGCATTGGCCATGTACGAGGCGGTAAATCCAGATTGTGGTTTCGAAATTGAAATCCGTAAAAACATAAAACCCGGAAGTGGTATTGGCAGTAGTGCCGCCAGTGCGGTGGGCAGTGTATTTGGAATGAACGAACTTTTGGGCAAACCTTTTAATAAAACGGAGCTCACGGCATTTGCCATAAAAGGCGAAGCATTGGCGAGCCAATGTGAACACGCCGATAATTTGGCACCAGCTATTTTTGGGGGATTTACCTTGGTAAAAAGCGTATCGCCACTTGAGGTTTTACAAATTCCTGTGCCCAATAATTTGTATGCGACCATTATTCATCCGCAGATTGAAATAAAAACGTCCGAGGCCAGAGCCATTCTGCCAAAACAAGTTCCGCTTCAAGACGCCATAACGCAATGGAGTAACTTTGGGAGTTTAATTCACGCGCTGCACACCAACGATTACCCATTAATTAAAAGGTCCCTGCACGACGTTATTATAGAACCACACCGAAGTAAACTGATTCCTTATTTTGATGACGTAAAACAAGCCGCTTTAAAACATGGCGCCTTGGGCTCTGGGATTTCTGGTTCTGGACCTTCAATTTTTTCGTTGTCCGAAGGAATTGAAAAAGCTAAAAACGTAGAGGAAGCTATGATTAACGTGTACTCAAAAACGAATATAAAGTTTGATACTTATGTGTGCAAAATTAATACACAAGGCATAAAGATTATTGAATAGATTAAATTGAAATAGATGTCATTGCGAGGAGTTTTTACGACGTGGCAATCTTTTAAATTTAAGTAAATTATCAACAGATTGCCACAGCAAATAAAAATTTGCTTCGCAATGACGAATGGATTAGAATTACGAACAACTAATAACCAGATTTCCGTCAACGGTCTTCGGTCAATATAAAAGAAATGAACTACTACTCATTAAACAAACAAGCACCAAACACATCGTTTAAAGATGCGGTTATAAAAGGATTAGCGCCAGATAAAGGCTTGTATTTCCCGGAAAGCATAACGCCTTTACCACAATCATTTTTTGATGATATCGATAATTTATCGCACTCCGAAATAGCTTTCGAAGCCATTAAACAATTCGTTACGCCCGAAATTCCGGAAGCGGTTTTAAAAACCATCGTTGAAGAAACCTTAAGTTTTGATTTCCCTGTGGTTCAACTCAATGAAAACATTTCTACTTTAGAATTGTTCCATGGTCCAACCATGGCGTTTAAAGACGTTGGTGCGCGTTTTATGGCACGCTGTTTAGGTTATTTTAACAAAGACAACACGAACGAAGTAACCGTTTTGGTAGCCACATCGGGCGATACAGGTGGTGCTGTGGCCAATGGATTTTTAGGTGTAAAAGGTGTGAATGTCGTGATTCTTTACCCTAGCGGAAAAGTGAGCGATATACAGGAAAAGCAACTTACAACTTTGGGTCAAAATATAAAAGCTTTAGAGGTTAATGGCACTTTTGACGATTGCCAAGCCATGGTTAAAACCGCCTTTTTAGATGAGGCATTAACAAGCCAAATGCAACTTACCTCGGCCAATTCCATTAACGTTGCACGTTGGTTACCTCAACTCTTTTATTTTATGTTTGCCTATAAACAATTGCATAAAAAACATAAAAACATGGTGTTTTCCGTACCAAGCGGAAATTTTGGCAATGTCGGTGCGGGCATGATGGCACAACAATTGGGATTGCCCATTAAACATTTTATTGCTTCTAATAATGAAAACAATGTGGTGACCCGCTATTTACAATCGCAAAATTACCAACCTCAGGCATCGGTACAAACCATAAGCAATGCTATGGACGTAGGCGACCCGAGTAACTTTATCCGTATTCAGGAAATTTATAAAAACAACTTTGAAGCGTTAAAAGACAACCTGTCGTCGTATAGTTTTTCAGATGAGACCACCAAAGAAGCGATGTTGGAAATTTACGAACTATTCAATTACGTGGCAGACCCACACGGTGCCGTGGGCTATTTAGGATGCAAAGCGTATTTAAAAGAAAACCCAAACGCACATTGCGTATTTTTAGAAACGGCGCATCCCACCAAGTTTTTGGATGTGGTTGAAGAAGTTATAAAAGAAAAACAGCCGTTTCCAACCCAAATCGAGGCGGTTATGGATAAGGAAAAAGTAGCGACGAAGATTTCGGCTTATAATGATTTAAAAGACTTTTTATTAAAGTAGGTTTTGATTTTATCAAACTAGAGAAACATCGAAGACATACGGACAGAAACCAAAAATAATTTATGAAACTGCTAAAAAAAACATGCTTGGTAACTTTAATAATATTAGCGTTAGCAACTATTATCACTTTATTGCTTGGTGGTTTTATGCCTTTGTTTTCAATTGCCTTTGGTTGGTTGTTTCTATATTATTTAGTTATTTACATAGTATTGATCTTACTTAGTAAAAATGAAAATAACATATTAAAATACGCTATGGCCACATTAATATGTATTCCGATTGTATGGGGGCTTTTTGCTCCCGAATATCTGTTTGATTTTTTGCTTCAGGGTGTAAAACTCGATTTTAAATAGCACTTCGGGAATTGCCAATCTTCAAAAGATCATGTTTGGCTTCACAAGAAAAATTAACTACTTTCGTTTACATGTGCTGTCCCGATAAGTATCGGGATTATTTCAGTTATTACCGATAAAGCTCATTAAAACGGAGCTTTATTTTTGCATTAAACGAAACTACCTAAACAACCTCACCATAAAGGTCAAAATCCTCAGCTTCAATAATTTTAATGGTAGCAAATTCACCTGTTTTTAAATAGGTTTTTGTAGCATCAATAAGCACTTCGTTATCCACATCGGGCGAATCAAATTCGGTGCGCCCAATAAAATAATTACCTTCCTTTCTATCGATAACCACTTTAAACTCCTGCCCTATTTTTTGTTGGTTCAATTCCCAAGAAATCTGCGATTGGATTTCCATAATCTGGTTGGCACGGTCAATTTTCACGTCTTCCGGCACATCATCTTCTAAATTAAAGGCATGGGTATTTTCTTCGTGCGAATAAGTAAAACATCCCAAACGTTCAAAACGCATATCGGTAACCCACTGTTTTAACTCTTGGAAATGTGCTTCGGTTTCTCCGGGATATCCCACAATTAACGTGGTTCTAATGGCCATTTTAGGAACTTTAGCTCTAAATTCCTGAAGCAGTTTTGTGGTTTTTTCCTTTGTGGTGCCACGGCGCATACTTTTTAAAATCGAGTCTGAAATGTGCTGCAGCGGAATATCCAAATAGTTACATATTTTCGGCTCGCGCTCCATCACCTCCAACACATCCATGGGGAAACCCGTTGGAAATGCGTAATGCAACCGAATCCACTCCACACCTTCAACCTTTACCAACGCTTCAAGCAATTCGGCTAAGTTTCGCTTTTTATATAAATCCAGTCCGTAATACGTTAAATCCTGTGCAATTAAAATCAATTCCTTAACACCGTTTGCTGCCAGCTTTTCAGCTTCAATAACAACCTCTTCAATCGGCGTGCTTTTATGTTTTCCGCGCATTAAAGGAATGGCGCAAAAACTACAGGGTCTGTCGCAACCTTCGGCAATTTTTAAATAGGCATAGTTTTTAGGTGTCGTGGTTAAACGTTCGCCAATAAGCTCGTGCTTATAATCGGCACCCAAAGCTTTAAGTAAACCGGGTAGTTCGGTGGTTCCAAAATACTCATCCACATTGGGGATTTCCTTAACCAAATCAGGCTTATAACGTTCGCTTAAACAGCCCGTTACGAACACTTTATCAACTTCACCTTCTTGTTTTTTCTGTACGTATTCCAGAATGGTATTAACACTTTCCTCTTTGGCATTATTGATAAAACCGCAGGTATTAATCACTACAATATTGCCCTCCTCTTCATGTACAACCTCTTTATTATTGGCTTTAAGTTGTCCCATTAACACCTCGCTGTCGTAAACATTTTTACTACAGCCCAGAGTTACTACGTTTATTTTATTCTTTTTAAGCGTTTTTGTGCGCATAGGTTTTATAAATATGGGCGCAAAGATACGCAATACGAAACGATTTAAGAGCTAAGATTTATTAATTGCGCTTTTTGAAATTTAATATGCCAATTAAACCTTTAGTATATTTACATGTCCAAAAAATAAAATCTACTGTTTTGAAAAAGATCATCTACTACTTTATGATTATTGCAATATCCTGTTTTAATTGCGCTTCCAATAATGAACCTATTGATGAAACTCCTATCGATAACGAACTCTATTTTCCACCGATAAATTCTAATGTTTGGGAAACAAAATCGGTGAGTGATTTGGGTTGGAATGAAAGTGCCTTACAACCGCTCTTAAATTACGTTGAAAGCAAAGGCACCAAAGCTTTTATCATTTTAAAGGATGGCCGTATGGTGGTTGAATGGTACGGAAATGGAGAAGATGAAACCTCTAACTTAGCGTGGAATTCTGCTGCCAAAACCTTAGTGGCCTTTACTACGGGTATTGCGCAACAAGAAGGCTTTTTAAGTATTGATGATGCATCGAGCGATTATTTGGGTAGCGGATGGACCAATTTAACGACAGAACAGGAAGAAAATATAAGCATTTGGAATCATTTAACGATGACCACGGGATTGGATTTTACTGTGCCTAACAACAACTGCACAGATCCCGATTGTTTAATTTATAAAAACGAACCCGGTAGTTTTTGGTACTATCACAACGGCCCTTATACCATTTTGCACGACATTGTGGGCAATGCCGTTAATACCGATTTTAGTAATTACTTTAATGATAAATTAAAGAATAAAATCGGGATGCAAGGGGCTTGGTTACACATTGGCTATTTTAAATTATACTATAGTACCGCCCGAAGTATGGCGCGGTTTGGACTGTTGAATCTAAATAAAGGTGTGTGGAACGACGCTGTCATATTAAATGATAACAGCTATTTTGAAGCAATGACGAACACCTCGCAAAACCTAAATAAAGCTTATGGTTATTTGTGGTGGTTGAATGGAAAAGATAGTTTTAGAGGCCCAGGGTTGACTATGGAATTCCAAGGGAAATTAATGCCGAATGCCCCAGATGATTTAATTGCGGGCTTAGGAAAAGATGATCAAAAACTGTACATCGTTCCCAGCAAAAACCTTGTAATAGTTAGAATGGGCGATGATGCCGGCGAAGCTTTATTGGGGCCTTCGAGTTTTGATAACGACCTTTGGGGCGAAATCAATAACCTGATTGATTAATTATAATTTTTTGGCGCTTTTCGCCTTTTGGAAACCTGCTCATAAATATATGCCCAACCCAATAAATCATTTTCAGATAGAGGTTTACCAATAAACGTTAAGCCTTTTGGAGCGCCTTTTTCTGTATAACCCATGGGAACCGTTATAGCAGGGTATTCAGCCACTGCTGCAAAACCTGCATGGTAATTATTTATTGATAAAAACCCATCAAGATTGTGTTCTTTCATAGGTTTGTCGTAAAAACTTCTTCCATTAGCCTTTAATGTGTTTTTTATCTCTTGAAACGCTTCGTGGCTTGCACTATCTGCTACAATACCTTCAAATAGTTTTTGGCCATAAGGCATCCGATTTAAGGAATCTTTTTTATTGAAATCAATAACATCTTGTACAGACGCCACCGCAACCTCGTTACTCGCGTAATCTGAAAGATATTCAGGCAAATCGGTTTTCATATCTAAATTTAAAAGCCTTAAAAAATCTGGCAAATCAATTTTTTCTTCCTCAATCTCAATAATTTTCGCGCCTTTGGATTTTAAATCTGCAATAGATTGTACGTAAAGTGAATCTTCCAACAATCTTTTAAATGCCCCAAAACGTTTTCCTTTTAAACTGATATCAGATATATTACTATGATAATCTGAATCTCTTTTTGTCATAATTGATTTTGAATCGTTTTCATCAAAACCAAACATCGCGTCTAATAAAATGGCGTTATCCGTTACGTTTTTGGTCATCGGTCCCGGTGTATCCAAAGTTGACGAAATAGGCACAATACCGCTTCTGCTCAACAAGCCAATGGTTGGTTTTAAGCCAACAACTGAATTCTGACTTGAAGGTGACAATATTGAACCAGACGTTTCGCTACCCACTGCCCCAACACAAAAATTAGCAGCAACGGCCACACCACTACCCGAACTCGAACCACCTGTATCCATAATTCTTCGTCCGTAAGGATTTAAGGTTTGTCCGCCAACAGCACTATAGCCGCTTGGGCAATCGCCACAGAAAAAATAGGCCCATTCGCTTAGGTTGGTTTTCCCTAAAATTAAAGCCCCTTTGCTTTTTAATTGTTTAACCACAAAAGCATCCTCGGTGTTATTATTCTGTAACGCCACAGCTCCAGCAGTCGTAGGCATTCCTTCTGTATTTATATTATCTTTTAATAAAATTGGCATGCCATAAATGGCATGTGGCTCAACCTCAAAATCTGTGTTATCTGCTTTTATGGCTTCTTTAATGACATTCGGATTTAATGAGATTACTGAATTTAATGATAAAGAATTTTCTCTATCGAACTTTCTAATACGATACAAATAGAATTTAGTGAGCAATTCGTAAGATAGTTTACCAGATGATATGTGTTCGTGAAGGGTTGGAATGTTTGCTTCTAAAATTAATGGTTTTAAACGATTATAAGTTTCGTCCGTAAAATCTTTTAAGTCGTTTTCAAAAGGTTCCCATAGCTCAGAAACATTGATATATTCTGAATCCAAAACTTTAAATGCTCTAAAATCTTTAATGGAATCGTTTGAAGAAACCATGGCGTCTTCTAAAGCAATATTATCAGAAACACTATGGTCTGCTTTTGGGTTTTTACAGGAAAAGATTAAAAAGGAGAATAAGAAAAATATAGAAAGTCTCATGGTCAGTATTTTGCACTAAAATAGTGAAAAATTTGAATGAAATATTCTAAAAAAACAGATTCCTGCCTGTGCAGGAACGATAAATTACCGTCTTAATTTCTATCTTCAAAAGGAATGATAAGGCCTTTTTCCAAATAATTCTTTAGTCCGTTTAACAGCAAAGCCCAACAAAATGAAGAATGTTTAAAATGATGATTGTTTTCCGGCCAATTTACGTGACAAAACTTCACCATGGTACCATTTTCGGTTTCTTCCAAATCGAAACCAAAGGTGGTTGGCTTCCAATCTTTATCGGCATCCGTCATTTTTAAATGAAATGCCGCATTGTTTTTTACTTTTGAAACCTTACAGAACCAATTGTAATCATCGGTAAAATTCAAATTATATTCTGCACCTAACTCTGGTTTTCCTGAAGATTTTAAAGTCCACCAGTTATCGAGGTGCTCGGGTTGGGACACCGCATCAAACACCTTTTTTGGAGATGCTTTTATTTGAAAGTTATGAAAAATAGAATAACTCATAATTATAAAATTATGAAAAATTATCGATTATAAGATTCCCGTCACCGCGGGAATGACAAAAACAGATTACTTAAAAAACGAATCGACAAACTCAAACTTGTTAAAGACTTGCAAATCGTCAATACCTTCGCCAACCCCAATGTATTTTACGGGTATTTTAAACTGGTCTGAAATCCCAATTACAACCCCACCTTTTGCAGTGCCATCTAATTTTGTAACCGCTAAACTTGTTACTTCGGTAGCTGCGGTAAACTGTTTGGCTTGCTCAAAAGCATTTTGACCGGTAGAGCCGTCAAGCACCAACAACACATCGTTTGGCGTGTTCTCAACCACTTTTTGCATCACACGTTTTACTTTGGTAAGCTCGTTCATTAAGTTTACTTTATTGTGCAAACGTCCAGCGGTATCAATAATAACCACATCGGCATTTTGGTTTACGGCGCTCTGTAAAGTATCGAAAGCCACCGATGCCGGATCGCTACCCATAGATTGTTTTACAATTGGTACATCTACGCGGTCTGCCCAAACTTGTAATTGGTCTATCGCTGCGGCCCTAAAGGTATCGGCTGCACCAAGCACCACATTTAAACCTTGTTTTTTAAATTGATACGCCAACTTACCAATGGTTGTAGTTTTGCCCACACCGTTTACGCCAACCACCATAATTACATAGGGTTTTTTATCTTTCGGAACGGTAAACTCGGTGTCCTCGCCGGAATTGGTTTCGCTTAATAAGCCTGCGATTTCTTCGCGGAGAATTTTATTGAGCTCGTCGGTGCCCAGGTATTTGTCTTTTGCAACACGCTCTTCTATGCGCTCGATAACTTTTAAGGTGGTGTTTACGCCAACATCGGAAGATACCAAAACTTCTTCCAGATTATCCAAAACTTCATCGTCTACTTTAGATTTTCCCGCTACGGCTTTACTTAGTTTACCGAGAAAACTGGATTTGGATTTTTCCAATCCTTTATCTAATGTTTCTTTTTTTTCCGATGAAAATATTTTTTTAAAAAAGCTCATAGTGTTGCTGGTTGTTTGTTGTTGAGTTGTTAGGCTCCATATAATTTTGCTTTTGCGTTAGGGATTGAGGTATTGTTGAAGCTCTCCCGATTTTTTTTATCGGGAAGCGACTACCGAAAGCCCGACCCTTGTGGTAACGCCCAAATGATTATTGTCAATTTTCGCACCACATTTTTTTACTGCAATTATGGCAGTAAATTTACTGAAATATAAGCATAAAAAAACTGCTTCCAGGAAATGAAAGCAGTTTTTAAAATATAATGTAATTCGGTTTTTACTTTTTGTTTAAAAAGTCGTTTACAAATTCTGGAGCCATGATAGACTCAACAAACATGTAAGCTCCTGTTTTTGGAGACTTAACCATTTTTATAGCTTTTGTTAATCTTTTTGATCCTGTTTGTAATGATGCTACTGATTTTTTTGCCATGACTACTTATGCGTTTTGAAATTTTTTAAAATTTCTAATTTATATTATTTGAAATTTTCTTGGAAAAATTTCTAATTTGGGTTATTTGAAATTTTCTTGGAAAAATTTCTAATTATTTAATTTCTTTATGAACTGTCATACGTTTAAGAATTGGATTGAATTTTTTAATCTCCATTCTTTCTGGCGTATTTTTTTTGTTTTTTGTAGTAATGTAACGTGAAGTTCCTGGTTGCCCAGACTCTTTATGCTCTGTACATTCTAATATTACTTGTATTCTGTTGCCTTTTTTTGCCATGTCTTTTTACTTGTTAAATACAGCTATTATTTATAAAACCCTTTAGATCTTGCTTCCTTAATTGCTGCAGAAATACCAATTTTATTAATTGTTTTTAAAGCAGAAGTAGAAACTTTTAAAGTTACCCAGTTATCTTCTTCTGGAATGTAAAAACGTTTTTTCACTAAATTCGCATTAAATTTGCGTTTAGTTCTATTTAATGCATGAGACACGTTGTTTCCAACCATTGCCTTCTTTCCTGTAAGTTCACAAACTCTTGACATTATTTATAACTTTAATTTTTTTGTTGCTTAAATTCGAGGTGCAAATATACAAATACTTTATATTATGACAACCTATTTTTTATCTATTTTTTAAAATTTCTTTTTGAAGCATTTCGAAGGCTTTATTTACGGCTTTATTTATCACTTTTACACGATGGTTTCCCATGTTGAATACTTCGGAAAAAACATGTGTTTTTGTCGCTATGGATATAAAAACGGTGCCAACCTCGGCATTGGAATCGCCTTTTTCCGGCCCCGCATTTCCTGTGGTTGCAATGGCGTAATCGGTATTAAACATTTGCAAAGCGTTTTTTGCCATGGCCTCGGCAACCTGCGCGCTTACCACGGAATGGACATTGATAATGGCTTTTGAAACGCCCAAAACATCTATTTTAGATTGTGTGGCATAGGTTACCAAACCGCCTTTAAAAAAAGCGGAGGCTCCTGCATTGGCAGTGATGTGTTCGGCTATTTTACCGCCAGTGCAACTTTCGGCCAAAGCAAGTGTTTTTCCTAATTTTACCAATTGCTTTCCTATAATGGTTTCAATGGAGGATTCGTCTTCTTCAAAACCAAAAAAATCATCTTTAATTAAAGGTAACAAGCGGTCTATTTGTTGCTGTACCTCGTTTTTTATTTGTTGTTCATCAAACCCTTTTGCGGTTAATCGCAGCCTCACTTTGCCTAAGTTTGGCAAATAAGCAAGCTTGATGTGTTTTGGCAAGGCGTCTTCCCAATCCTCTATTCTTTCGGCAAGCGAACTTTCGCCAACACCATAAACCAATAGTGTTTTATGCAATATAAACGGACATCTAAAAGTATCCTTTAATTTAGGAAGCACCTCGTGTTCCATTAAAGCTTTCATCTCAAAAGGTACACCGGGAAGCGATATAAATACTTTGCCTTTTGATGCAATCCACATTCCTGGGGCACTACCGTATTTATTCATTAAAACCGATGCTTTTGAAGGTATCAAAGCTTGGTCTAAATTAACCTGTTTAAGCGGTTGATTTATTTTTTTTTCCCAGAGAAGCTCAATATTTTTTAATACGGAAGCGTCACGAACTAAGGTGTCGTTAAAAAATTCAGCAAGGGTGTTTTTGGTAATATCGTCTTTTGTTGGGCCCAATCCACCGGTAAGTATAATAATATCGGCTTTCCCCTCGGCTTCTTTTAAAGCTTGCAGAATGTGCGTTTTATCATCTTGAATGGAAGTCATTTGATAAACCGAAACGCCAATTTTATTAAGCTGTTTTGAAATATATGCAGAATTGGTATCGATAACCTGCCCTATGAGCAACTCATCGCCAATGGTAATTATTTCGGCTTGCATTACAGCTTAAAATCGGATTTTATTTCCACCAAAGCCTTGTCTACCGCCGTAATAACTATATTTAGCTTTTCGGTAATATCCATATCTGTTTTGGTGAATTTTCCCCAATCTTGAACCTCGATTAAATCGTCAAGAATACCAAGCTCAAACAAATCTACCGTAGGTTTCATTTTATGAGCTGCTTGATAAGCTTCTTGATAATCTTTTTCGGCCACCGCATTTTTTAGCCGTTCTGCATCTTCAGACACTTCTTCTAAAAATGTTTCGGCCAAGGTTTTAACAAAATCCTCGTCGTTATCGGCCAATTCGCGTACCCTATATAGTTTATAATGTTGTTCCATTTTATTTAGCTGTAATTGAAAACATAGCTTTGTTTTCTATAAATCCTTCCAACTTATCGTTAGCAATAACTTTGCCAACTCCCGCCGGTGTGCCCGTAAAGATAATATCTCCAATCTTTAAAGTGAAATATTTTGACACATATTCTATCAAGTCATCAATTTTCCAGAGCATGTGGCTTGTATTTCCCTGCTGTACTACAGTACCGTTTTTTTGCAACGAGAAATTTATATCGTTCACGTTTTTTATACTGTCAACAGGTAACCAATTTCCAACAACGGCAGCACCATCAAAGGCTTTCGCTTTTTCCCAGGGTAAGCCTTTTGCCTTTAACTGGCTTTGTAAATCGCGTGCGGTAAAATCAATCCCAAGTCCGATTTCTTTATAATATTTATGTGCAAATTTTTTATCAATATGCTTCCCTACTCTATTTATTTTTACCAAAATTTCGACTTCGTGGTGCACATCATCCGAAAAATCCGGAATAAAAAAGGGTTGTTTTTTAAGGAGAATGGCCGTGTCTGGTTTCAAAAAAACTACCGGGTCCAATGGTTTTTCGTTTTCCAGTTCTTTAATATGTTCGGTGTAATTTCTGCCGATGCAAATAAGTTTCATAATATATTCATTTTTCTCGCACAAAGGCGCTAAGATGCGAAGATTTAATTTGGGCGTTACCACAACCCTTCGACTGCGCTCAGGGCAAGTGGTCGGGCTTTCACTACTCGCTCCCTCCTGCGTCGGGGAGTTCAAACATTTAGCCTGCGCTGAGCGCAGTCAAACCGTTCAATCCCTAACGCAGCTATCTGCCAAGGTAAGAGACCAAGACTGAAAACTGCAACTTCACTTTAGTCCAGTTTATTATTAAAGCTCTTTAACTTAATAGCCGTTAACACTTTTTTGGTGTACAACGGAAAATCGGCATTTAACAACCAACCAAAATACCCGGGTTCTTTTTCCAGCACTTCGGTGACTTTTTTGCCTTTGTGTTTTCCGAAAGAAAAACACTCTTCGCCTTTTTTGTTATAGGTTATAAAACCTGCAAAATCGGCAAACTTTTTTCGCGAGCTAAATTCGGCTAAAAATTTGGTGTCATTTTCAAGGGCATCGTATTTGGCGATTTGCGCTTTTAACACTTCAAAAGTCGCATTGGTATCGGCTTCGGCACTGTGCGCACCATCTAAATTTTTATCGCAATAAAATTTGTAGGCAGCACTCAAAGTACGCTGTTCCATTTTATGGAAGATGGTTTGCACATCGACAGACAAACGGCTTTTCATATCGAAATCAATCTCGGCACGAAGCATTTCTTCGGCTAAAAGCGGAATATCGAATCTATTGGAATTAAAGCCTCCCAAATCGGAGTCTTTAATAAGGTTGTAAATTTCTTTTGCCAGTTCCTTAAACGTGGGCTTATCGGCCACATCGACGTCAGAAATGCCATGGATTTCCGTTACTTCCTTGGGGATAGGCATCTCCGGGTTTACCAACCAGGTTTTGCTTTCTTCCTTGCCATTAGGATACACTTTAAGTATGGCTATTTCTACGATACGATCTTTTGAAATATTAACTCCTGTTGTTTCCAAATCGAAGAAACAGATGGGTTTTGTGAGGTTGAGTTGCATTAGCTATTTTTTATTGCGTAAAGGTACTAAACTTACCAAAGTGTAAAAAACAAAAAACCAACCGTTTTATGGGTTGGTTTTTTTATTATTTCCATAATCAGATTCTTCGCTTTGCTCAAAATGAAATTAAATCTCCCTTTGACTATCCCAAGCTTCTAAATAGTCTTTAACCGCTTTTACAAATTGCCCGCCTAATGCGCCATTTACAACACGGTGGTCGTAAGAATGCGATAAAAACATTTTATAGCGAATACCAATAAAATCGCCTTCAGACGTTTCGATAACCGCTGGCACTTTACGTATGGCCCCCAATGCTAAAATCCCTACTTGTGGCTGATTGATAATGGGTGTGCCCATAATACTTCCAAAGGTGCCCACATTGGTAACAGTGTACGTTCCACCTTGGATATCGTCTGGTTTTAGTTGGTTTAAACGTGCTCTGTTTGCTAAATCGTTAACTTGTTTAGTCATACCAACCAAATTGAGCTGATCGGCATTTTTTATAACCGGCACAATTAAATTGCCGTCTGGTAAAGCCGCGGCCATACCCAGATTAATATTTTTCTTTTTGATAATGGTATCGCCTTGCAAGGAAATATTCATCATCGGAAAATCGCGCAATGCTTTGGCAATGGCTTCCATAAAAATTGGCGTAAAGGTTAAATTTTCACCCTCACGTTTCATAAAGCCATCTTTAACTTTCTTTCTCCAATTCCAAATTTTGGTAACATCGGCTTCAATAAAACTTTGAACGTGTGCCGATGTTTGCGTGGATTCCACCATGTGATGCGCAATGAGTTTGCCCATTCTGGTAAGTTCAATAATTTCATCTCCGCCACTTGCAACAATAGGTTTTGGTGCTGTTTTTTGTTGTGGTTCAGCTTTTCCAACCGGTTTTGGGGTTTCAACCGGAGTTTCTACTTTTTTAGCAGCGCCTCTATTTTCTATATAGTTTAGAATATCGTTTTTAGTTACACGTCCGTCTTTACCCGAACCTGAAATGGCATCTAATTCTTCTTGTGTAATACCTTCTTGTTTTGCAATGTTTTTTACCAATGGTGAATAAAAACGACCCGCGCTAGAGCTCACCGTAGCCACTGTTTCTTTTGCAACAGTTACAGTCTGCTCAACTTGTTCAACAGCCGCCGCTTGATTTTCGGTTTCAGCATGTGCAGTTTCAGCTACGGAACCACCATCTTCACTGTCGGTTTCAATTACCGCTATAACCTGACCAACTTGAACGACATCATCAACATTAAAACGTTTTTCAACTAAAACACCATCAACCTCACTTGGCACTTCGCTATCTACCTTATCGGTCGCAATTTCTAAAACCGCTTCATCCAATTCGATAGAATCGCCAACTTCTTTTAACCAAGCAGTTATTGTTGCCTCTGCAACACTTTCGCCCATTTTCGGTAATTTAAGTTCAAACTTTGCCATATCAATAATATAATCCTTGTTTTTTAATTTGAGTTTGCAAAATTAATAAAAAATGATTGATTTTTTTAAATTATTTACAAAATCATTATTCTAAAATAATAACTTCTCCTCTACTGATAACATCGTCACTCCCCAATATAAAATTGGAGTTTTCCGATAAAATTTTATAGGTGACAGGTTCGTTGTTTACACCTTCTTCAATCATTTCAATAATCTTTTTATAACCTAATGCTTTGGCATCAAAAATAACTTCTGTAAATTTTTGAATATTTCTTAAATCTGATTTTAAAGTTATCTCTTTTTGCAATACAAATTTAAGCTTTTCATTGATTTGATTAGAAACTAACACATATTTTTCAATAGGCACCACCTTTTTTACCGGTGTTTTTCTGAGAATATAAACCAACCTTACACCAAGCCAGACGAGCATATCGAACAGTATGTTTTTCTTAAAATGCTTTTTGTAGAATATTTGCATGGCGCCATAAAAACGACGTGCATAATATTTATCCCTTAAAGTGCTTTCGCCTTTAAAATGGATAACCGTAGTGTCTCCAAAATAGTAATTTTGGTAACCAGTCTTTAGCATTTTATATGATAAATCGATGTCTTCGCCGTACATAAAATAATCTTCGTCAAAACCATTTACCGCATTGTACACATCGCGTTTTACAAGCATAAACGCCCCGACCAACACATCGACTTTGCCCGTTTCATTTTCATTTAAACGATTCGCATAATAGTCTTTTGAATTACCCAGCAATTTTTTGAAAGCGGCATTTACATACGGAACATTTCGCTTGCTTTCCGGTAAAAAATCTCCTGCACCGTTTATTAATTTACACCCTACGATGCCAAATTTTTCTTTTGTTTGTACATAATCAAGAATCTTGTTAAATGTATCTTCTGCAACGACTGTATCAGGGTTTAATATGCAAATATACTCGCCTGTAGCCTGAGAAACGCCAATGTTATTTCCTTTTGAAAAACCAAAATTCTCTTTATTTTTTATGAGTTTCACCTCAGGAAACAATGCACTTACCATGTTGCAACTATCGTCTTCAGAATTATTATCAACTACAATAATTTCTGCTTCAATTTCGGCAATAGCGGCTTGCACACTTTTTAGACAGAGTTCTAAAAAGTAGCGCACATTATAGTTTAAAATTACAACTGAGAGCTTCAAATGAAATTATAATTTTAAAGAGGTTTCAAACGGAATCCTATTTACGATACTTCTTCCTAGGGTAATCTCATCGGCATATTCCAACTCATCACCAACCGAAATACCTCGCGCTATAGTTGATGTGATAACGTTATAATCCTGAATTTGTTTGTAAATATAAAAATTGGTGGTATCGCCTTCCATCGTTGAACTTAACGCAAAAATAAGTTCTTTAACCACGCCTTGTTTTACTTTTTTTACTAAGGTTTCAATATTCAAATCATGTGGTCCAATGCCATCCATTGGCGAAATTTTTCCGCCCAAAACATGGTATAACCCTTTAAATGAACTGGTGTTTTCAATGGCCATTACATCTTTAACATCTTCAACCACACAAATAATAGTTTCATTTCTGTTGGGATTGGCACATATTTCGCATAGATTGAAATCACTAATATTGTGGCAGAATTCACAAAACTTTATGGTGCTGCGCATATTCTGTAATGCTTGCGACAGTGCAGTGGTTTGCTCTTTAGGCTGCCTTAATAAATGCAAAACCAAACGCAATGCGGTACGTTTACCAATTCCTGGTAATTGCGACATTTCGTTTACGGCCCGTTCTAACAATTTTGAAGAAAACTCCATAGGTTGCGAATTTACTATTTATTCTGAACTTGTTTTATAATCTTATCAACTTTTACGTAATTTGGCACTTGAAAAATTGTTTTTATGACCGCAACACAAATCCTTCTACTTATTGCTGCCTATTTTGGCTTACTTATTTTAATTTCATATCTAACTGGAAAAGACGATAGTAACGACGTTTTTTTTAAGGCCAAAAAGCAATCGCCGTGGTATTTGGTGGCTTTTGGAATGATTGGGGCATCGCTTTCCGGTGTAACGTTTATTTCGGTTCCGGGGATGATTGGCGGCCAGCAATTTGCCTATATGCAAGGTGTTTTCGGGTTTTTTGTAGGATATTTATTTATCATATTAATATTGCTTCCGTTGTATTACAAACTAAATGTAACGTCAATTTATCAATATTTAGAGCAGCGATTTGGTAAAGTAAGTTATAAAACCGGGGCTTTTTTCTTCTTGCTTTCTAGGGTAACCGGTGCTTCATTCCGGCTGTATTTAGTGGCTTTATCGATGCAGTATATTGTTTTTGAAAAGCTCGGTGTGCCGTTTTGGTTAACCGTTGTGGTTTCCATTTTATTAATATGGCTGTACACCAATAGAGGCGGTATAAAAACGATTATCTGGACCGATACTTTGCAAACCTTGGCGATGCTCGTTTCGGTGGGTGTTGGTATTTATTTGATAAACCAAAAATTGGATTTTACCTTAATCAGTATGCTGAAATCTGAATCGTTTTCTGCTAAAAGTCAAATCTTCTTTTTTGATGATCCCTATGCGACCACTTATTTCTGGAAATACTTTATTGGAGGTATATTCATAGCGATTGCCATGACGGGTTTGGACCAAGATATGATGCAAAAAAACCTAACGTGTAAAAACCAAAAGGACGCCCAGAAAAACATGTTTACCATGGCTACCTTAGTTATTGTTGTAAATTTCGCCTTTTTATCACTTGGTGCTTTGCTGTTTATTTATGCCGATAAATTCAACTTGCAAATACCGGTTGTAAACGAAATTACACGTACCGATTTGCTGTTCCCGGAAATTGCCATGAATCAAGGTTTGGGTAATGCGCTATCCATTACCTTTCTTATCGGGTTAATTGCGGCTGCTTATAGTAGCGCAGATAGTGCGTTAACCTCATTGACCACCTCGTTTTCGGTAGATTTTTTAAACATTGAAAAAAGACCCGAAGCAGAGCAAAAACCGCTGCGTAAAAAAGTTCATGTTGGCGTTTCGTTGTTATTAATAATCGTGGTTATTGTATTTAACAATTTGGAGGGCAACGTGGTAAGCAACTTATTCAAATTTGCTACCTACACTTATGGGCCGCTTTTAGGTCTATTCGCTTTTGGTATTTTAACCAAACGTGAAATTAAAGACAAATATGCGTGGATTGTTGCGTTGTTATCCATAACATTAAGCCTTGCCATTACATCGTTACCGGAAAGTGTTTTAGGAGCTTATAAATTTCATTGGGAAATTTTACCACTCAACGGCATCATCACATATTTGGGCTTAATATTGATTAGTAGAAAGAAGGACTAAAGTGCAAGCTGTCTCATAACCAATATGGTTTTCTTTTAAAATTTCATAAAACTCATAATTTTCCGTCCCCGGATTAAAAATCACGCGCTCGGGTTTTAAGGACACTATATAATCATAATACGCTTCTTGCCGTTTGGGGTTTAAATACAGTGTAATGGTATGTATATTATCGTATGGTTGTAGTTGTGTATCAATCTGTACTCCCGCAACCGTACCCGCTTCAAGCCCAAAAGATACAACGTTATGCCCTTTATTTACAAGCTTTCGAATGGCATAATTTGAATACCTATCTGGTTTTACCGAAGCGCCGATCACTAGTGTTTTCTTACTCATAATGTTAAAAAGATGTTAAGTTTTGTTAAATATAGTAACAGTATTTAAATCTACACGTCTACACAGTATTACTTTTAATCAATCAAAAAAATAACCAATCAAAATGAAAAACTTATTCTTAGCGTGTTTATTACTATTCGCGATTACTACACAAGCACACACAGATCCTGGAAATGATGCCGACAAAACGGGTACAATCTCAGGTAAAGTCTTAGACGCAAAGTTAAAACAACCCATACCGTATGTAAATGTTATTATAAAAAACACGGCAGGCGAAATTTTAACTGGCGGTATTACCTTAGAAGATGGCACTTTCGAGATTGATAAAGTGGCCGAAGGCAATATCAAATTGAGTATTCAATATATAGGATACAAAACCATTACCAAAGACATTACCATTGGCAAAGGCAACTACAAAGTCAATATTGGTGACATTCATTTAGAAGAAGAAGCCGAAGGTTTAGATGCCGTTACGGTTTTGGCCGAAACCTCTACAATTCAACAAAAAGTAGACCGAAAAGTAATTACCATTGGTAAGGATTTAGCGGCAACAGGTAGCGCATCAGAGCTTATGGTTGGTATTCCATCGGTTAGCGTCGATGCCCAAACGGGCGATATTAGTTTACGCGGTAACCAAAATGTACGTGTTATGGTTGATGGTAAACTATCAAACATTCCAACGGCGCAGTTGCTTAAACAAATTCCTTCAACAGCCATAAAATCTATTGAGTTAATCACCAATCCTTCAGCCAAATACAATCCCGAAGGTATGAGCGGCATTATAAATATCGTGCTTCATAAAAATACCATGATAGGTTTTAACGGTAACTTAAGCTTGGGGTTAAGCCATGAAAAAGAAGCTAAATTCAATAGTGCCTTAAACATGAATTACCGCAACGGAAAGTTAAATTTATATGGGAGTTACAGCAATAATATCTCAAAAAACAGAAACCGCGGAAATGTTGAAAGACCTGAGAATAACTCGGAGCAATTCTTTAAGTTTTTAGATAAAAGGCAATCGCATTTGTATAAATTAGGCTTGGATTTTTATTTGGATGACAAGAACACCATGTCGTTTTTCACCACGCAAAACACATCCAATAGCAGTACCGAAGGCGAAACTGAAGCGTTGTTTTACAGCAATCCGTCGTTTGACCAAAATCAAATTTTCCTTGCCGAAAGCGATAACATGTCATCGCAGTACAATTTTAACTATGTGCATGATTTTTTAGAAGATGGCCATAATATTGAGTTAGAAGTGGATTACAATACGTTTGAGGATGACACCCCAGCAGATTTTAAATTTCTACTAGGCTCAAATGAAGATTATAAGGATTTTAATAATACCGACAGAAAAAGCACCACGGTAAATTTAGATTATGTTAACCCGTTATCTGAAACCACAAAACTGGAATTGGGCTTACAGGCACGTTTGTTTAATTCGGATATCGCCTATTCATCAACGGGTCAAACTTTAAACGCCCAAGGTGTTTTAAGACCGACACCAAACAACGATTTTGATTATACCCGGGATATTTATTCCGCTTACGCCACCTTTAGCAAAAAACTTGATAAATGGACCTATCAAATAGGTCTGCGCACTGAAAATGTAAAGGAGGACGCCTTGGCACTATCGTCTGAAGCTGCAAGTACCGAGGCGTTTAAAAATGATTATTTTGAGTTTTATCCATCGGCTTTTATCACCTATTCGCCATCAGAAAAGAATTCGTATCAATTTAGTTATAGCCGTCGTGTAGACCGCCCAGGCATTGGGCAAGTAAACCCAATTAAAGAGTGGAGCACACCTTTAATTTCTTCTTTTGGAAATATCGATTTGCGTCCACAGTTTACAAATTCGGTTGAAGCCAATTACACCAGAACTTTAAATAACAGAAAAGGAAGCGTAACCGGAGGTGTTTTTTACAGAATTATTTCAGATGAAATTAACAGAGCCCTGTTTATTGATAGAACCGATGTAAATTCCGGACGTATTATTTTAACCCATGATAATTTTGATGATACCTCGGCTTACGGGATTGAATTATCTTCAAATTACCGACCAACTAAATGGTGGAGCATAAACGGAAGTTTCGATTTGTACTCGCAAACACAAAAAGGTATAGCCGAAACCTTAACAGCGCCTATTGAAACAGCCACTATTGATGATATTGAAACCAATATTGATGAAGTTGACAATGTAGCTTGGAACTTTAGAATGTTCAATAATTTTAAAGTGAGCAATACCCTAAGTTTTACGGCCTTTGGTTTTTACAGAGGAAAAAACAAAACGCTACAGTTTGATATGAAACCCATGTATTTTATAAATCTGGGGTCTCGTGTAAGTTTTGCCAAAGGCAAAGGCTCATTTAGTTTAAACTTCAATGATGTTTTAAACACCATGAAATTTGCTTTTGAAGGCACAAAGCCTTTTGTACAGAACGGTCAGTTCAACTGGGAGAGCCACACCGTACAAGCAAGTTTATCGTACCGCTTTGGTGGCGGTAAATACCGTGCCAAATCGCGTAAAAACCGTGATGATAATACAAAATCCGGTGGCGGAGGTTTCCTTTAAAACATAACATTTAATGACTTGCAGGATAGTTGATGGTTAGTGTTATTGCACGGTTATTAAATAAGAAAACCCAAAGGATATCTCTTTTGGGTTTTTGTCTACTAAACTGTTAATACATTTAAAAAAAAATGTTAAAAATGTTAAAAAACAGACAATCAATACAATAAACACAAAAACCATTCGTTATATGCCCATACAATCACACGAAAAATAATTATTTTAAGAGTTAGTCACCTTCATTTAATAAAATTTTCGTCAATCAAAGATTCGTATGATTAGAAAACTCGAAATTTAATTTCGAGTTTTTTTTATGCAAAACAGTTAAAACATTGATTCTCTGTGTAATGAATTAAAAAATAATACGTCAAAATAGTAAGCGCTAACCATAAAGTTTTTTTTATTTGAATTAGTCGTCATTAAAAAACATGTAAATTGCTTAGTGTGTAAAAAATAGAAACTCGAAATTAAATTTCGAGTTTCTTGTGTTAAAGATGTTAAAAAATATAATAAAAATTAGTTTTTCACGTCATATATATAAGTTTGTATTCATTACAAATTAATGGTGGTTAATAGCTGAAGAACCCAAAACGTATTGTTTTGGGTTCTTTATTTTACATTCGGAATTGCAGTTGCCATCCTTTTGTTTTTTGTAGAAATGGAGGCCTTAAAGACCATTCAAAAGCTTTTAAAGTTTATAATGGTTCATCAATAGTTTTTCGTAAACTTTATCGGGAAGGATTTTTTTAAGCACTATAGAAAATTTTTGCATAAACTCCCCTACTTTATAATGGCCCTTCGGATGTTTTGTATTTATAA
Source organism: Hwangdonia sp. (assembly GCF_048381975.1). Taxonomy (NCBI): domain Bacteria; kingdom Pseudomonadati; phylum Bacteroidota; class Flavobacteriia; order Flavobacteriales; family Flavobacteriaceae; genus Hwangdonia; species Hwangdonia sp. The sequence continues at coordinate 256,211 of NZ_JBLWYT010000005.1, forward strand.
TTTTATAAATGGCTTCTGCCATCATGTTTGGATTACTGCCGGAATCGACATGTTCATTCATTAATTTCAAAGTATTACCGTATGGTTTTTTATAGGGCGAACCATCTAAAAGTGGCGCGTGATATCTGCCTGCCGCTATATTGGTAGCAAAATCTCCGGGGGCCACATTGGTCATGTTAATATTAAAATCTTTCAACTCCATTCTAAACGCTTCGGTTAAAATTTCCAAAGCACCTTTACTGGCACTGTATACCCCGCGATACGGCAAGCCCATATAACCAGCAATAGAGGTAATATTTATTATTAAACCCGATTGCTGTTTGCGCATTTGTGGCAATATAGCTTTAATTACATTTATGGGTCCAAAAAAATTGGTATCGAAATTGGCTTTAATTTCAGCTTCGGGGATTTCTTCAATAGGCCCCGTTATGCCCGCGCCGGCGTTGTTGATAAGGATGTCTAATTTACCTTCGTTTTTAATAATGGTGTTTACGGTTTCCCTTATGGTATCATTATTTTTAACATCTAGTTTCAATATTGAGAACGCACTGTTTTTGTAGTTTTCTGGGTTTCTGCTGGTGCCATAAACAACAAATCCTTTTTGGGTTAAATACTCGCCAACTGATTTTCCTATTCCCGAGGAACCCCCTGTTATTAAAACAACTTTAGACATAAAAACGAATGAATAATTAAAAAGGTAAAATTAATAATGAAATCGATATAAAGAGCATAAATGAAAAAAGATTTGCTAGTATTTCCACTAACAAATCTTAATCGGTATATTAAAAGTCCTTTCTTTTGGAAAGGATTCAGAATAATCAAAAAAAGGCAAGCTACCTACATCACACCGCTACGACCATTTACCTTTGCTGCGTTCCCGCCCTGGAGGATTCAACAGGAGCTGGTTGTGTAGGACTTGCCGACTGCAAAGATACAACCTTTTAAAATTTTCACAATAATTTTTTATACTGTTTTTAAATAAATATCTTGGTCTAAATTTATAGCGTAAAATGAATACATCCAAAGCACTCACATTCATGTTTTTAAGCTTAATCATGGCATCTTGCGGGTCTAATTCCGGTCAGAAAAAAAGTGAATTTTCTATTACAACGAATGCAGAAAAAGGCAATATTTCAATATCCGAAACTTTAAACCTTTCTTTAGAAAACAAAAAAAATCATGTTATCGATTCGGTTTCATATACTTTAAACGGAAAAGCCATTGGTGAAGCTTTTGATTTAAGCAATCATAAATTGGGAAAATACACGGTTGAAGCTACGGTGTATTTCAATAACCAAAAGCAAACAACCAATACAAATGTTACTATTTTAAATAACGAAACTCCAAAAATTTACACGTTTCGTATTATAAATGAATTTCCGCACGATATTACGTCGTACACCCAGGGCATTGAGTTTTTTAACGACACCATTTACGAAAGCACCGGACAATACAGAGAATCGAAACTTAGAAAAGTAGATTATAAAACCGGTAATGTAATTAAAAATATAAATCTGGCCGACGCGTATTTTGGTGAAGGGTTAACCATTTTAAATAACAAAATTTACCAACTCACATGGCAAGAGGATATCGGTTTTGTTTACGATGTTAACACGTTCGATAAATTAAGTAGTTTTAAATACGGTAACAGTAAAGAAGGTTGGGGGTTGTGCAATGACGATAACATGATTTATAAAAGCGATGGCACCGAAAAAATATGGCTGCTAGATCCTGATACTTTGGTAGAGCAGGATTATATTCAAGTGTATACAAACAAAGGTAAAATAGGGCGTATTAATGAATTGGAATGGATTAATGGTCAGATCTACGCTAACATTTACCAAAAAAATGGTGTGGCCATTATAAACCCTAAAAACGGTGCTGTGGTTGGTGTGATAGATTTTTCATCACTTAAGAAAAAGGTAGCCCAACACGATAAATTAGATGTTTTAAACGGCATTGCCTACAATCCAAAAACTAAAACTATATTTGTTACAGGCAAACGTTGGGATAAATTGTTTGAGGTTGAGGTTGTTGAGAAATAATTTTTATTTCAACAACTATAATCTAATTAGGATGAAGACTCATTAAAGAATTAACACTTTTTATAATTTAAGCTTAATGTTTACAACTAACAATTATCATGTTTTAAAGATTATATAATAGATATTTTTAAACAATCGCAATTCGATATAAATAGTGAGCTATAGCAAAATTAGATTATACGGTGCTGGTGGGCATTCTCAAATTATTAAATCAATACTGATTCATAATGGAATTTCTGTTACAGATGTTTTTGATGATGATCCAGCTTTAAGTCATCCGAATTTTGATAACATAATTATAAGCTCAAGGAAAAGGGCCAATGGTTTTCCGCATAAAGGCGACCCATTTATCATTGCCATTGGTGACAACAAGCAAAGATATGAGGTTTCAAAATTTTTAAAAAGTGAGTATTCAAAAGCCATACATGGCTCGGCAATTATAGATTCCAGTGTAAAAATTGGTCAAGGCACAGTAGTTTACGCAGGAGCTGCCATACAACCAAATACAACAATTGGCAATCATGTTATAATTAATACCCTTGCAAGTGTGGATCATGATAATATTATTGAAGACTTCGTACATATATCACCTAACGCCACACTGTGTGGTTTGGTTGAAATTGGAGAAGGCACCCATGTTGGCGCAGGCGCAGTAATTATACCAGAAATTAAAGTAGGGAAATGGTGCGTAATTGGGGCTGGTGCTGTGATAATTAGAGATGTTCCAGATTATTCTATTGTGGTGGGTAATCCAGGAAGAGTGATAAAAATGAACACCGGTTTTTAATCTAAACGGTTGGGCCAAAAACTGAAAGCAAAGAGGTTACCTAAAAAGTGATTATCCTATGTCAAACTGAGCGCAGTCGAAGTTTCAATGTTCCGAAAACCAAAACATTTCGACTACGCTCAATGTGACATTTAGAGTAGAAATTAACTTTTCATACAACCTCTTTAATTTTAAATAGTTGTGCTTTAAATCTAAAATCTAACCGATATTTTTCCTCTTAAAAAGAAAGGGCTTCCGGGTGTAAAATGAATTTCCTCAACAGCATCTGGTTCGTTAAACAATCGGCTTTCGGTTGCAAACTGGGTTTCGTTCCATTCACTATCAAATAAATTTTCGACTATTACACCAAAAGTCCAGTTTTTATGGTTGTAATTCAAATTAAAATCGGTTATAAAATAGCCATCGGCCACGATAGAATTGTCCTCGTTTGCCGGACGGTCTTTTATATACCTATAACTCAATCCACCAGAAAAGTTACCTAAATCCCTAAAGCTTAAACCACCCGAAGAAGTTAAATCCGGTGCCAACGGAATATAGTTCTCGCCACTTGGGTCATCGCTACTTCTGGCATAAGTGTAGTTAATATCGGTATTAAAAAACAGGCCATCGGTAAGTTGGTAGCGCAAACCAAAATCTACACCATAACGCTCGGTTTTTCCACTGGGTTCCACGATTCCCGCATCGCCCACGTACACAAATTCCTGTTGCAAAAACAAACTCCATAACGCCGCATTAATTACCAATCGGTCAACGGGTTTCATTATTACCCCAATATCGGTACCAAAAGCGGTTGGTAAAATTTTCTTGCCGTTATTTGCCGTAACCACTCTGGTATCGTTTGAGTGGTAGCCCAAACCAGTTTTTGCAAAAACTTGCAATTTTGGGGATGCGGCATAAATAACATTCAGTTTTGGACTAACCAAAAATTTATTTTCACTTTTATTGTCGTAGGTTGTGGTCAGTAAATTTTCGTAATCGAAATTAAAATAGTCTAAGCGCAAACCCGGGTTGAATGTCCATTTATTTATTTTGTAGGTTATATGCCCAAATGCAAATCCGTTTAGCTCATCAATATTTCCATACGCCAATCGTTCCAAAATAGTTTGCCTATTTAAAGTTCTCGATAATTGCACATCGTTTACATCATCATACCTAAAACCAACTCCTAACTCATATTTTAATTGGGCATCGTGGTCGTCAAGATGAAACGAATGCTCGTAAGCTGTTTTCGCACCTATAATGGTTCGGTCTTCCTTTTGATGGATTTGATCGCCATTTGCAGGGTCTTCTAAAAAGAAGGTGAAGTTTGAAAACAATTCGAAATCGTATTTTGAAAGATAAGCCGATGATTTTATTAATGAATGCTCATCCAACTGTTTGTTGTGGTTTATCCAAAAATTGCTTCGGCTGGTGTTTCCGCCTTCGGTGTCATCTATAGCGCCAAACCTACCTATTATTCCGCTTTCAACAGCGCGCACGGGAATTTGCCCCGAGGCATCCCATTTACTTTGAAAATGTGAAATGGCCATGTTAAATTCTTGGTCGGTATAATTATTGAAATTATAACGCCCCATGACATTGATACGGTTGAAGTTTTGTGGCGACTCGAAAACGCCGTCGGATAGCATTAGTTCTGAAGCTAAATAAGCCTTACTATTTTCTTCATCAACAATTTTTAACATACTTAACGCACGTAACGTATTGTACTGGCCAGCTTCAACCGAAACGATGTTATCCTTTATGGTTCTTTTTGTATTAATATCAACATATCCAGCCGTGTTAAAATTACCTTTATCGGCATAATAAGCACCTTTTGCAAAATCGATATTTTCAATGGTTTCGGGGATAATAAAGTGCATATCGGCATAGCCCTGACCGTGGGCGTGCGACACCATGTTTACTGGCATACCATCAACATCAATAGCTATGTCGGTGCCGTGGTCTATATCAAAACCCCGTAAAAATATTTGTTCTGCTTTTCCGCCGCCAGCATGCTGACCAATAATTAATCCCGGAATTTTTCTCAGTATTTCTTGCGATGATTTTACAGGACTTGTTTTTAAATCAACATTAACAAAATTACTTAATACGTTTACTTTTGAAACGATTAAAACCTGATCTAAAGACGCTGAAGATATTTTTAATGAGATATTGATTTCGCTATCTAAATGCTTTTTAACAATAACGAGTTGTTGGTTTTCGTAACCCAATTGATAAAAGTAGATGATATCGTTTTCCGAAATATCATCTAACTCAAAATAGCCAGAAACATTGGTATATGTATATGCGCCTGTGGTTTTATTGTAAACCCCAACGCCTTGTAATGGTTTATTATTATCTTCTGATGTAATAATACCGCTTAATTCGTGAGCTTTTACACTGCTAAAAACAGCTAAAAGCATATAGAGAAATATATGTTTTTTCATTATCTAATTTTTTTGTCATAGCACGTTCCCAAACAAAAGTAAGGGCAAAACATGCGTAACTGTTTATATTATAATAGATTGAAATGTTTTGAAGGACAGCATGTAATTCCGTTACAAAAAGTTGTAATGATTTTTTAAACAATGCCGTTAAGAATATTTTTGAGGAGGTATTTTAAGTTTTACGTAAAAAAGCGCTTTTACTTTTTCTTTATAAGAATCTATAACTGGTGATGATTTGGTTACGGCTAATTCTTGAATATTGAATTTGGAATTATGAAAATGTTTATCGATTTTAATATCGACTACATTTGGTAAGTTTTGGTTTTTGGTGTTGCTATTTGCGTCTGATAAACCATCCAATAAATCCAGTATGTTATGCTCGTGATACCTGTTTGTAGATGCTTTAAATTTATAGTTTAGGTTCTCGTTATGATGGTGCGATATTAAATTATCGGGCATTTCCAAGGCATGGGAAATACTGTGCAAAACGTATTTAACCTCTTTATGCAAAGGCATAAAAATATACATAACGCTAATGGCGATGGCTGTAAATTTAATAATATGTGCTTTAACTGTTTTCACTTTTATAATACAATAGCATTATTTGTTTTCAATACCTACGGAATTTTACCACTAGTGGTTTTAATTTTTTTATAATAATTCTAACATGGTTTGCTCTAAATAGTCCGAATATGCTTTAATGGTTGGCAGATTGAACACTTTATTGAGCGGAATTTCCATACCCAACTCTTCATTTAACCTCGAAGTAACACGTATTGCTGCCAATGAATGGCCACCTAAAGCAATAAAATTATCGTGAATACCAATTTTATTTAAACGCAGTACATCTTTCCAAATATCTTCAATAAGCTCGTCTATTTCATTTCTAGGGGCCACATAGGTGGTTGCAAGTTCCAATTGCTCGGTATTAAAACTTCGCAGTGTTTTTTTATCTACTTTTCCGTTTTTGGTAAGCGGCATGTTATCTAAATGCTTAAAGTTAGAAGGGACCATATAATTTGGCAATCTTTTTGACAATCGCTCTTTTAGCTCTTTTACCGAAACGGATGCATCACCGGTGTAATAGGCCACCAGTTTTTCATCATTTTTAAAAGCATCAGATTCTTCATAACCAATTTCTTCCATAATACGTTTTACTTCAACTTCATCAATATATTCATTGATTTCTTCAAGACTTTCGTCTCGGGTTTTGTGCCCTAAGCGCACATCCCAACTATACGGAAACGAATAATTACTATAGCCTTTTTCTTTTTTATGCACATGAATACCCACTTGATTGATGAGGCAATTTGTGGATCGGCCCGTATCAGTTGGTCTTATCCAACCTACTTTTTCATCTAAATACGTAAGCATATCTTCCAAACTTACATCGGAATATCTGTAAAAATCCACGAACTGAACTTTATCAAAAACTTCGTCGTCTTCAAACATGGATACATCTAATAAATCTTTTACCGCATCTTCTTCTCTGTGATATAATTTTCTAACTTCTAAAATGGTATCATCAATTTTTTTAACATCTAAATCTTCATCCCAAAAGAGCTCTTCGGTTAGTCGTGTCTCGAAAAATTGCCCGCGTGACAAACCTGTAACGATAAACGGAATTTGCTTTTCCAAGGCTATTTTGGTACTAAGTGTATAAATAGTTTTAAAGCAACCATTACACACGTTTTTATGACGGTTCAAGCTATCTATAAAAATGGCGTTCATGTGTTCTGTAGTTCCAAAAACATGGTCAACTCCAAGTTTTTCAACAATGCGTTTTACATTGCCAATAGCTTGCTCTGAGATGTAACCATTATCTAAGGTAAACGCCAAAACCTTTAGGCCCATACCTACCAATTGCGCCAAAATATAAGTACTATCTTTTCCACCGCTTAACAGCGATAAACAATCGTAAGTTGAATTATTGCCCTTGTTTGTAGTTAAAATTGCTTTTAATTCGGCTTCAGTTTTAAAATATTTTTCAGTCTTTTCTTTATACCCTTTAAACGCGTTGCATAAATGGCAAACACCGTTTTCATCAAAATCGCTATTCGGATAGTTTGAAGGTAATCCGCAATCTGTGCAGTTTATAACATCTGCTTCGGCAATCTTTATTTTATTGCTTTCGGATAAAACAACAGCGCAATTTTCTATGCCATCAATAGCATTTAAATTAGATTCAATATCGGTTAACTCAATTCTGTAACCACGTAGTTTAACCTGCTCATCTACCCGACCCAAATATTCATATTCTCCAGCATCATTTAATCGTGCTAAATCGCCAGTATCATACATTTTTAGTCCTTTTACAAAAGGATTATCAATAAATTTTTCTTTTGTTAATCCTTCCAATCCCAAATACCCATCCGCTAAACTATTGCCACTTAAATACAAATTTCCAATTACACCTTTTGGTACTAAATTTTGGTAATCATCTAAAATATAGGCATGCATATTTGAAATGGGCACCCCAATGGGTACTGAACTTTCATTATGATTTTCTGAATTGAATTCAGCAACAATACATCCTACAGTGGCTTCAGTTGGACCGTATTCATTAAAAATTTTAATGCGATTTCCGAATGCTTTTTTTATGGATATTCCTAGATTCACTTTAAAGTCTTCACCTCCAACTATTATTTTCTCGATAGCTGAATCTGTTAAATCTTTATCTTTAAAAAGGTTTAAATGGGAAGGCGTTAGTTTAATGATATCAACAAGGTTATCTTTAATTACATCTAAAATTGCCGTATCTGGACCAGTAGTGTTTTCTTTATAAACCACAATTCTTCCACCACTTATTAAAGGCAAAAAGGTTGATGTTATGGTTAAATCGAATCCTATTGAAGTACAAAGCGCAAAAGCAGATGTATTGGAAAAATTATAATAATCTTTAGCCCAAAATATATAATTTGACAAGGCTTTATTTGAAATTAAAACACCTTTTGGGTTTCCTGTAGAACCCGATGTATAAAGCGCGTAAGCGAGTCCGTTTTCAACTTGATTAACACCTAAATTTTCAGATGATTGATCTGCTAAATTTTCTTTAATTGATGATGTATCTACTATTGGAACTTCAACTGCACCTAAATTGCTTTTCAACTCATTATTCGTTAAAACACAAGTGCAATTTGAATTTGAAATTATAAAATCAATGCGTTCTGAAGGCTGATTTGAAGCAATAGGTACAAAAGCCGCTCCTAATTTATTTACTGCCAAAACACTAATAATATAGTCTGAATTTCTATAATTATAAATAGCAATTTTATTGCCTTGAACCACACCTTGTTTATTTAAATAATGTGCTAACCGATTTGCTTTTTTATTTAAACCGTTATAAGTTAACGTTTCGTTTTTATATTGAAGCGCAATAGCATTTGGAGTGTTTTTTACCTGTTTTTCAAAAGTTTCTAAAATTGAAATGTATGGGTTTGTAGCCTGCAATTCTTTAGTCACATATACCCCTTTTTCATCAGTTGTAACCAAACACTTTTGTTGAATAGGCTGATTGATTTCATCTATAAATGCATCCAAAACATTTAGAAAATGCGTTGGGGCTTTCTCGCATAATTCAGCACTAAAAACCGCCTCATTAAAATCCATAAACAAAGACAACTCACTTTCTGCATGCGTGTTATAAACATGACACCTTAAATCGTGTGTGGCATCAATGTGATCGGGATGAATCCATTGTGATTGCGTAGGTATACCATTAAAATCCGAGAAATTTGCATTAATAAAATTAAGAACAACACTATAGCTTTTGTTTAAAGCAGCATTAGACATTCCAGGTTGTGCATTGCGTAAATAGGAGTTGGTTTCCAACTTAACGCGCTGCAAAACCTCCATAAAGGTATCGTTCGGTTGAACGCCTGTTATTAAAGGAAAAAACTCAATAAAAAGTCCCGAAGTATTTTTAAAATTCTTACTGGGTCTGTTATGTGTGGGTGCGCCAATTGCCAGCTTATTTTGTCTGCTAATCCTATAAATGTAAACAAAAAGAATGCTAAGAAATATATTAAATAAGGTTAAATCTTGTGTCCAACAACGCACTTGCGCCATTTGTGCAATGCTTTTTAATTTTTTAGACCGCTTAGAACCAAGTTCAATTAAAACTCTTTTTGCATTGGTAGTTGAATAGTTGTTTTTGTTACCGTATAATATTGGAGCAGTTTCCAATGTAGAGATTTTTTCTTCCCAATACGCACTAACCTCTTTGCTTTTTTGTGAAGAACGATGCTTTGCTTCGAAGTTGATATAGGATTCAAATTGCGGTATGGGCTTTAAATTCTCATGTTCATTTTCACTGAGGCGCTTATACAAATCACTCATTAAACCAAATAGAATAGTTGATGATGTAGCATCTGTAACGATGTGGTGGATATTTAAAAACCAGATAAAATGATTGCTGTTTACCCTAATCAATTTAGTTTCAAAAGTGCGTTTACTTAAATCGAATTGTTTTTTACTGTTTGTTTTTATCCAATTATTAATTTCGGATGTATTCAAATTTGAAAAGTCCAAAACTGCCATCTCATACTGAAACTCCGGTAGACTTTGTTGTTGGGGCATTCCATCAATTTCGTAAAAAACACTGCGCAACGCATCAGACTGTTCTATTAATGCTTTGAAAGCTCTTTTAAAATCGATAGGATTTATGGCGCCATAAATATCAAAAGTATGCGCCATATTATACAATGGCGACATGGGGTTTAGCTTTTGCCCCATCCATATTGAAAATTGACTTTTGGTTAAGTGCATATATCTATATTTTAAAAGCCTTTTGCAATATCATACTATTTAGATTTAGCATAGTTTACAATGTGGTTAACGGTCATAAAATTTTCAATAATCATTTCTTCTGGCAAAACCGCAATTTTAAATTCTTTTTCAACAAAAGCTATAAGCTGTACCATTCCTAGAGAGTCTAAGATACCGGAACCTAAAAGGTCGTCATCGGCATCAAAATCGTCTTCAATATCATTATTTAATAATTGTTCTTTTATATAAATTAATATTGTTTTGTCCATTTTATTGCTTTGTTATTAGTTTTATAAGAGCGTTTCTATCTATTTTTTCAGAACTCGTTCTTGGTAAACTTTCGAATATTTGTATTTGGTCCGGTACAGCGTAAACTGGTAAATGCAACTTACAAAACGCCTTGAGTTCTGTACTAGAGGTAATCGTTTCTGGAAATAATAAGATGGCCGCATAAACCATGCTGTTGTTATCTTCTCGTTCTACAACCATAACCGATCCTTCCTTCACAGAAGGGTGTTTAAGTAATATGGATTCAATCTCATCAAGTTCGATTCTGAATCCTCTAATTTTAACTTGCCGATCGTTTCTGCCTGCAAAAACCAAATCATTATCTTCATTTTCATAAACAACATCTCCAGTCCTATAATATTTCAATACTAAATTTGCCGTGTTTTGTTCTTTGTAAAATGACTGATATGTAAGGGATTCGTTATTAAAATATCCTTGCATCATGGTGCCCGACCTAATAACTAATATTCCTTTTTCTCCTTTAACGACTTCTTTATCATCATTATCAAGTATTTTAAACTCGGTATTACCCCATACTTTCCCAATTGGTAAATGAGAATTTACATTTGATATTGAATTAAAATTAAAATATGTGCATTGATTAACTTCGGCAGGGCCGTACACATTGGAAAACATTGCATTGGGCCATTTTTTAATGAGTTCCTCTAGGTATTTTAACCCAAAAACCTCACCTCCAAACAATACCCATCGCAGACTATTCAAATTAATTTTATCCAAGGCGCCACTTAATAGAATTTGAACCAATGCTAAAGGAACGGAATACCAAATGGTTAATTTTTCCTTTTCCATTAATTTGGCAAGACTTACCGGGAATTTTGTGTGAGCATCTGTAATTATTACCGTTGAAGCCCCAGCTAAAGGTGCTGAAAAATACCCAAAAGTTGAAATATCAAAATTGATTGGTGCATGATTAGCTATCCTATCATTTGAATTAATTCGATACAAATCAGCTGATAACTTCGCATAATTAAGCCCGCTGCGATGTGTGTGCATGATGCCTTTTGGCGTTCCTGTCGAGCCGGAGGTGAACATCACGTAAGCCAAATCGTCTTCAATAATTTTTGTGGCTTGGTAATTTTTAAGGTTTATATTAAAAACTATATCCCATGATATGGTTTTTACTGGCATATCATGCGTTAGCCCAATTATTCCTTTTAATGATAAACTACCATCGAGCAGGGATGCTATTTTTCGTTTTTGCTTATTTGAAGTTACTAAAAATGCTATACTACAATTATGAATTAAAAAACGGGTCCTTTGGTGTGGTGCGCTAAAATCTAGCGGTACGTACGCAGCACCTGCTTTTAATATACCGTAAATAGCTATTGCCGTTTCAATACATCTGTTTAAATAAATGCCTATCCTATCTCCTTTTTTTACTCCAGAATCAATTAAACATTTTGCGAGCTGGCTTGTTTTAACATCTAATTCTTTGTAAGAAACTGATGTATCTTCACATTTAAAAGCCTCATTATTTGGGTAAAAATCAGCTGAATTCTTTATAATATCAGTTAATGTGAATAGTTCCATTATGCGATTAAAGTCCTAAGGTTTTTGAAATGATGTTTCTTTGAATATCGGAAGTGCCTGCATAAATAACACCGCCAACAGCATCTCTTAAATTCCGTTCAATTTCGTACTCGGTAAGGTATCCGCTACCGCCATGGCAACGAATGGCGTCCATACTTGAGGCCACAAAACTTTCGCTTAAATGCAATTTTAATAAGGCTGTCTCCATCATGGCAGGCTTTCCTTGGCTTTTCAACCAAGCGACTTGATATAATAAAAGTCTAGAAGTTTCAACACGTAGTTTCATGTTGGCAATACGGTTTGAAACCGATTGGAATTCCCCTATAGATTTTCCGAATTGTTTTCTTTCTTTAACAAATGCTATGGTGGACTCTAATTGGTATTCCATTGCCCCGAGCTGGCTAGCCAAAATACTACATCTGTCGTATTCTAAAGATGTAATGGTAATGCTCCAACCTGCTCCTTCTTTTCCAAGTCGGTTTTCCTCGGGCACAAAACAATCTTCAAACACCAAATCACCAATAGGTACCGTACGCAGTCCCATTTTTGGTTGGTTTTCGCTAACACTAAAACCTCTGGTGCCTTTTTCAACAATGAAACCACTTATACCCCACTTTCCCAACTTCGGATTTGTTTTTGCAAATACCAAAGCAATGTCTGCAATGGGTCCTAAGGTTATGAGTCTTTTGCTGCCATTTAAAATATAGCCCCCTTCCACTTTATTGGCTGTGGTTTCCATATTAAAAACATCTGAGCCCGCATTGGCTTCGGTTAACCCATGACATCCAATTAGCTTGGCCAATGCCATTGGTTTTAGGTATTTGTTTTTTTGAAATTCTGAACCAAATTGCACTATTGGTAATTGTACGGTCCACATTTGTGCATTCAAACTAAAGGGCAATCCATTATCTCTACAGCCATAACCCAGACCTTCCATTGCCAATGTTGCCGTTAATATATCTACTTCGTTGTTTTTGCCACCATATTCAAGCGGACTTGCAAGCCCTTGTATACCAAAACCTGCACATTTCTCCCAGTCTTCACGAGAAAAAATGCAATCTTTATCACGGTCACTTAAAGCATTGTTTAAGTTTTTTTCGGCAAAATCAATCACCTTCTTTTTATAATCAAGCTGTTCTTTTGTCCAAGATAAATCCAACGTAAAAAAGTTTAGTTAAAATAATAATGCTTTATTGCTTACATAATTGACAACTGTTAATTCAGAACTTTTAAATTTACATTTATTCAGTATTACCAACAAGAATTATATAAGTAAATTATCTAAATAATTTTTAGAGTTCAGTGTAAAAAGCCACGGTTTTATAAAGACATGTCACTAACAATTAATACAGTTTCCAAAAGTGTATTTAAACGATAACTGAATGATATAAAAAATGGTATGGATTTTTTACATCGCTGCTTATGTTTTCGAGAGATACTTCCTTGCCAATTTTAAATTCATTGGCTAAATCTAGAAATAAGTCCATAACAACTTGATCTTCCAACGCCCAACCAGTAGAATCAAAAACGGTTAACTCATCTTTTAAATGGTTAAACTTATGGTAGTTTTGGATAACGGTATATAAATCAGAATCTATTTCGTCGTCCGTTAATTGTTGGCACTCCCCTTCTTTTTTGGCCTGTTCGATAAAATCGGGACAAACAAAGCCATCTTTAAGCAAAGCTAAAGGCAATTCAATCTTACCCGGAAAATCTGATCCAATTGCATTAATATGAAGATGCGGCTTGTTTTTATACTCCGTAAACAATGGGCCCTCTCCAACATTGACAGAGGTTTCTGTGCAAACAATATCACTCTCGCTTAAAATATCAGCAATTTCCGTAGGCAATATCTCTATATCCAATCCTAGCAGAGAAATTCTATTCTCAAAGGATTTTACAGCTTCAATATCAATATCATAAATGAGCACTTTTTTAATAGGAAACAACCTGGAAATAGCGTGTAATTGGGTAATAGATTGCGCCCCACAACCAATGAGCCCTAAAGTGGAGCTTTGTGGATGTGCCAGATATTTACTTGCTACCGCCGATGCCGCTCCTGTGCGAAGTGCCGTTAAAAGTACACCGTCGGCCAAACCTTTTAAGTGGCCCGTTTTGGTATCGTAACATGAAATGGTAGATAAAATAGTTGGTAAATTAAATTTATCTGGATTATTAGGGTGATAACCAACAACTTTAATAACGACTTCTTCTCCTTTTTTATAGACAGGCATCCATTCAATAAGGCCCACATGTTCTGTACTATAATTAAATCCAGACCGAATTGGAATGACTGTATCGGTTGTATTGAAATTCTCAAATTCTTTGATTAACCTAAAAATTAAGTCGTCCATTAAACGGTCAATGCCATAATTTTGCATGAGCAAATTTACATCTGATGCAGACAATAACAAGGTTGTAATTTTACCCATAAACAAATAGCTCTTTTAACAAACACAAAATAAATGTATTCGCTTTTTTATTGTAATGTATAATATTTTAACCAATTTTACTTAAGTAACCAATTGGTTTCGACAAGAAGTTGTTTTTTCAAGACATTAAGCACTTTTCACTGTCTAAAACTGTAATTCAACGTATATTTTTAGAAAGAAAATTTTTTTTTGCTTTATTTATAAAAAAAGCGCGCTGTCGTGCTCTCTAAAAAAATTCTATGAAATACTCTTTTTTAAGGAAAAAGACTCATTTTCTCTTGATACTTTTTTTCCTGCCTTTATTTGCCTTGGCACACATACCCAATCAAAGTTATATTTTTTTACGCATTTATGAAACGGATGATATTCATGGAAGATTTGAAATAAACATACGGGAAGTTAACAAAGTATTTGGTACCGATTTTAAAGATGGAGTTACACTAGGGGACGTCGAACCCTTTATAGATGATATAAAAGCGTACCTTTTAAGCAATACATCTTTTTCATCAGATTTGGGGAATCATAACATTATTTTAGAAGATACGGGAATTTTCGAATTTAATTTGGGCTATTTTGTTCAAGTTTACTTTCACTTGGAAAACACCAAAAATTTACCTAAAAATTTAAACGTAAAATATAGCGCAATTTTCGATAAAGACAATACCCACCGGGGGTATTTAATTACAGAATATAATTGGCGTGATGGCGTTATAAATGAGGAAGCCAATATTACTTTGGACTTTTCGCCCAACAAAACACAAGATACCATGGACCTGACCAAATCGTCTATTTGGAATGGTTTTTATGCCATGGTTAAACAAGGTGTTTGGCATATTTGGATTGGTTTAGACCATATATTATTTTTATTGGCGCTTATACTTCCGTCTGTGGTAAGAAGGCGAAAAAACAACCTTGAAACGCATCGTGCTTTTAATTGGGAACCTGTTAAGACCTTTAAATCGGCATTTATCTATATTATTAAAGTAGTGACGTTCTTTACAGTAGCACACACCATCACTTTAACCCTAGCGTCTTTAGAAATAGTTAACCTTCCTTCTCGGTTGGTAGAATCAATCATTGCTTTTTCAATTGGATTAGCGGCGTATCATAACATAAGGCCTATTTTTAAAATGAAAGACTGGGTTATCGCATTTATTTTTGGATTGTTTCACGGTTTTGGTTTCGCTAGTGTTTTGAGTGATCTTGGTTTAACAAACGAGTTTTTAACCCTATCTTTACTAGGGTTTAATGTTGGTGTTGAAATAGGTCAAATTGCTATTATTGCAGTAATATTTCCTGTGCTATTCCTTTTGAGAAAATTACAACTTTACCCAAAGCTTTTGGTATATATATCAATCGTATTAATAGTTATTTCTCTATATTGGTTTATAGAACGCGTGTTTGATATTAATTTAATGTTAGACGAACTAATAACATCTTGGACCTATGAAATCGCTGTTTCTCTAGGATTGAGATAACCTCTGCTCAAATAATATTATAGATGAAAAAAGAATCTCAAAAAATATCATTGCTTGACAGATGGAAAAATAGGGATAAATACAATCTTTCCATAAACCCCATTGAAAAAGCGCCCGTCGGTTTAAAAATCCCTTTGTCACACGGACAGCAAAGGCTTTGGTTTTTACAACAAATGTATCCTAAAAATGCATTTTACAATTATTCTGAAACTTATAGTTTTGATGGTGAGCTTCTTGAGGGCGTTCTTATTGAAAGTTTAAAAAGAGTTTACAACGACCATGACATATTGAGATCTACGTACCATATAGAAGATGGGGTTGTTTTTCAAAACATCGATTTTAATCCCGAATTAGATATTGCAATCCATGATTTAAGCAAACTTACAAAAGAAGATAAAAAAAGTGAGTCTGAAAAAATCATAGAAGCTGGTGCTAAAAAATATTTCGATCTAACCAAAATCCCTTTAGTTCGCGTTGCACTTGTTAAAACAAATGCCACAAATTATATCCTTCAAATAACACTTCACCATATTGCTACCGACGAATGGTCCATGAGGGTTTTTATAGAAGATCTTGCAAGTTATTACAGAGCATTAAGTTTAGATAGCAACCATTTTAATAAAAAACGGGAGCTTCAATACACCGATTATGCATATTGGCAAAGTAAAGCCAAAATTAATAAGAACAACCTTAACTATTGGAAAAACAAACTTTCAGGAGACCTACCTGTTTTAAATTTGCCAACAGATTTTACCAGACCTATACACCCAACATTTAATGGGGCCGCATCTTTTACACAAAAATACAGTAAAACAGAATCTAGCAATCTTTTGGCTCTTGCAAAACAATTGGAAACCACGCCTTATGTGCTTATGCTTTCTATATATTACGTTTTCTTATACAGGTATAGTGGGCAAAAGGATATTTTAATTGGTTCGCCAATTACAAATAGAGATCTAAAAGAATTAGAAAACATCATTGGTTTTTTTATTGATACAATTGTTTTAAGAACGAGGGTAGACCCCTCAATGTCTTTTAAAGACTTGGTTATTAAAGTACGTGAAAATACCTTGGAAGCATTTGCAAACAAAAACATGCCTTTTAATGTATTAGTTAAAGAATTGAAAATGGAGAGGACTTTAGCCATAAACCCATTTTTTCAAGTCATGTTTGTATTTTCTACAGAATTAAAACTACCTGTTTTTAGTAATGACTTAAAGGTAACACATAAAATATTGGACACTAAAGTTTCTAAATTCGATTTAACCCTCTTTATTGCCGAAGAAAACGGATATTTAAGTTCCACATTCGAATACTCAACCGATTTATTCCAAGAAAAAACCATTAAACGTTTTCAAAATTATTTTAAATCACTTATAACTGGTATAGTTTCAAAACCCGATCAAAGTATTTTAGAGCTACCTATGCTTCCCGTTGTGGAAAAAGAGTTTTTCTTAAATCAAGAAAAAAGTGTTTCAAATCGTTTTTCAAAATTCAAAGGAGTTCATAACATTATTGAAAACATTAGCTCTTTGCACGCCAATAACACGGCGGTAACTTACAATGGTCATTCTATTTCTTATAAAACATTAAACAACAGAGCCAATTTAGTTGCCGGTTATTTGTTGAACGAAATAAAAACAACAAACGAAATTGTTGGGCTATGTATTGATAAATCCGTTGATATGATAGTTGGTATGCTTGCTATTTTAAAATCGGGCTGTGCATATTTACCCATTGATCCAGAATACCCAGAACAGCGTATTAATTTTATGCTTAACGATGCTAAAGTCAGCACCGTAATAACGCAACAAAGTTTCTCTCATTTATTTGATGCACATAAAATCAAGCAGCTTCACATTGAAAAATTAAATGAACCAACAAGTACCGATAACAAGAAACCATCGGACACAAAAGATACAGATTTAGCTTATATAATTTATACTTCAGGTAGCACAGGACAGCCAAAAGGCGTACCCATTACCCACAAAAACATTATAAATTCTACGGCTGGCAGATTGGATTATTATAATGAAAACCCAACTGCTTTTTTATTGATGTCCTCTATTTCCTTTGATAGCTCAAAAGCCGGTATTTTTTGGACTCTTTGTACTGCCGGAAATTTAGTGATTGCAGAAAAACGAATAGAACAGGATATTGATAAAATTGGAAACATCATTAAAGAACAAGCCATTAGCCACACCCTTATGTTACCATCGCTTTATAAGCTAATTCTTGAATATGCGGATGATGAAAAACTACTATCTTTAAAAACCATAATAGTTGCCGGAGAAACTTGCCACCCTAAACTTGCTGCTATACATTTTAACAAGTTTACCAATGTAAAATTATATAACGAGTACGGACCAACCGAAGCAACTGTTTGGTGCATGGCACATCAAATAAAAAACGCAAACAATCAAACCATTCCAATTGGGAAACCTGTTGCCGGCGCTAAAATTTATTTGATGGATGAGCATCTTAAACTCGTTCCATTTGGAAGTGTTGGTGAAATATATGTTGGAGGCAGCGGACTTGCCAACGGCTATTTGAACAGACCTGAACTCTGCAATAAGGTTTTTATTAAAAATCCTTTTAATCCTTCGGAAAAACTCTATAAAACAGGCGATCTGGGAAAATACACCAATGATGGAAATATCGAGTTTTTGGGAAGAGCCGATCAACAAATAAAAATTAGAGGATTTAGAGTGGAATTAAATGAAATTGAAAACGTTATTAAATCTTATAATACCTCCATTAAAAATGCCATTGTGCTTGTTGATGATAATTCAGATTTTAAAAATTCAAACGAAATCATGTCTGTAAATAATTTGGTTGATGTTTTAAAAAAAATGAACGATGATGATTTAAGTGCCATTTTTTCTTCAATAAACTCACTGAGCACTGA
This sequence comes from Hwangdonia sp., assembly GCF_048381975.1. Taxonomy (NCBI): domain Bacteria; kingdom Pseudomonadati; phylum Bacteroidota; class Flavobacteriia; order Flavobacteriales; family Flavobacteriaceae; genus Hwangdonia; species Hwangdonia sp. The sequence continues at coordinate 274,893 of NZ_JBLWYT010000005.1, forward strand.
AGAAAAAGAATACTTGCTAAATCAAATAGAACATTAAAACGTTATGAAAAAAATTAAACGCTCAAAAGAATTTGAAATTATTCTCACTATAAATGATGATAATTTTATACGCCCACCAAATAATATTCAAAGAAACGCAGTACTTAATAGAGCATTAAAAGAATTTGTTGGTGATTTAAAAATACTTGACACCCAAACTAAGCATTTTGTACCTGGATCATTGTCGCAGCCTTTAAGCGCTGATAGGGAACAAAAAATAATGGAGGCCCAAGAAATAATGGAAGATTGGCAAATTCCATTAATGCAAGAAATGGCTAAAGCAATTGCAGAGGGTGGCGGTGATATTTTAGAGATTGGTTTTGGCAGAGGTATTTCGGCAGAAATGATTCTTAACTTCCCTATCAATACGTACACGGCCATAGAGTGCAATAACGATGTTATAAACACCTATTTTAAACAATTTAAAGAAAAACATGCTGCAAAAAAAATTAACCTAGTTCCAGGTTTATGGCAAGATACAATTGATGCTTTGGATGTGTTTGATGGCATACTGTTCCACACCTATCCGTTAAATGATGATGAGTATATGCAATATGTAAATGGAAGTGTCACCTTTGCAGAACATTTCTTCTCGCTCGCTGCAAAACATTTAAAACCGGGTGGGGCATTTACTTATTTTTCAAATGAGATTGATTCTTTAAGTAGGGAACATCAAAAATTACTTCTTAATCATTTTTCATCGTTTACAATTAAAGTAATTCCTTTAGAAATACCAGAAGATGTACATGATACTTGGTGGGCAAATACCATAGTTGTAATTAAAGCTATAAAATGACAGAAGAAAAATTAAAATATAAATTAGAGCAACTTTCTGATAGCGAACGCAAACTCCTCACAATAAAAATCAAAAACTTTATTGAGAAAGAAACCAATGGATTTAACCCGGACAAGCAAAAAAAAATAGTAGCATATTTAGAAGTTGATGGCGCTCTTGATACAGCTGGTTTAAAAACACATTTAAAAAACAAGCTTCCAGATTACATGATGCCTGCTTCTTTTCTCGCAATAGAAAAAACTCCTTTACTTCCAAATGGAAAAGTTGATAAAAGAGAATTGTTAAAAACTAAAATTAACGGCGCGAAAGAAAAAAACACAGTAAGTGTTGAAGAGCCAGTAACCGAAATTGAAGAAAAACTGGTTAAAATATGGGAGCACGTTTTAGCTTTTTCTCCTATTAGCACACAAGATAATTTTTTTGAAATTGGTGGGGATTCTATATTAAGTATTCAAATTATAGCAAAAGCACGTAAATTAGGAATACAATTAACCGCTAATCAATTATTTGAGCATCAAACAATTTCTGAGTTGGGTAAACACTTCTCAAAATCTCAAACTAAGGTAGAAAAGAAGAAATTAAAATATTTAGTGCCATTAAGAGAAGAAGGGGCAAAAAAACCTCTTTTTTGTATACATTCTGGAGGAGGACACGTTGTCTTTTACAATCTTTTGGCTAAATATATGAAACCGAATAGACCTATTTATGCCTTAGAACCTTCTGGACTTTACGGTGGCGGAGATACCATGCATAAAAACATTGAAGATATGGCTATGGATTACATGAACGAAATTCGTTCAGTACAAACAGAAGGCCCATATAATATATTAGTGTATTGTTTTAGTGTAACCGTTGGTAATGAAATGGCTATTCAGTTTACCAAACTTGGGCATAAGGCTAATATTATTGTAATGGATACCATGGCATCACCTTGGACTTTAAATACTCCCCTTCGACTAAAAGCCCGTATAAAATCGTTTATAATTCGTTTCTTAAAAAGCCCTATTGTAAGTATAAAGCATTATTTTGAAGACAGGTTATGGCGTATTAAACCTATTATAGCAAAATATTTTGGAAATGAAAACACCCGAGATTTAGAAAATCTACAAAAAAATTTAAGGCAAATATGTTTAGCTTATGAATTTAAACCTAATCAAGGAGATATTTCTTTGATATTAACCGAAAAACCCCATCAATCTTTACAAAAAGTTATTATCGATTCTTGGGAAAAAATTACCAATGGTAATCTTAAACTTTCTTATACTAAAGGAAATCACAGAACTCTTTTTAAAGAACCAGATATTGCCTTTGTATCTAAAAAAATTGAAGATGCTTTGGTAGAATAAAAGTACTTTTTTAAAATATGTCATCGCCAACAAAACACTTCGTTAATCTAAAACCAAATATTATTCATACATGGTTGGTTAACTTTGATGATAAAGATGAAGATGCTATTAACAAATATTATTATTTGTTATCTGAAGATGAAAAAAAGCGCGCAAGCAAATATAAATTTCATAAAGACAAAAGATGCTATATCATTACCAAAGGCGCTTTGCGTTTGCTTTCTGAAAGGTATTTAAATATAGATGCCAGAGCTATTACGTTTGATTATGGGAAATATGGAAAACCAGATTTTAGTTTCAATACAAACTTAAAATTCAATATATCACATTCCGGGGATATACTCGCGCTCAGTTTTGTAAAAGAATTTGATATTGGCGTTGATATTGAAAAGATTAAAGATAATTTTGATGTTTTTGAAATCGCTTCAAATTTCTTTTCAACCCTAGAAATTGAAACTTTAAAAAAAGTTCCTAAAGAAAAACAGGTTGAATACTTTTACCGATGCTGGACACGAAAAGAATCTTTTATAAAAGCGAAAGCCAAGGGTCTTTCGTTTCCGTTGGATTCCTTTTCAGTTTGCATAAATTCAGATAAAAAAACCGAATTGTTAGAAACCAAATGGGATGCCGCAGAAAAACACCAATGGAAGCTTTTTACATTTTCACATCAACCAGATTATTTGGGCGCCATTTCAATTAAAGGCGATATAAAAACAGTTGAATATTTTAGTTTTAACAATGACTAATCATAACTAAGTGATTTACGTACGGCACTTTGTGTACACGGGCAATTGCTAATACCCTGTAAAAAGTCTATCCCAATGGTAACCACGTGTGTACCCGAATTAAATCGTGCCAAATCGTTAATGGTTACTTGGTAGGCATAAGCGAAATAAAACTGTTGCTTTTTAAACCCGGCCATTGGCCCAACATTTAATGGTTTTAAAAATTGGTCGTTAAGAAATCGATAAGATAGTCCTGCCCAATAATAATCATCGTTTTTATTGTATTTTCTAAACTTAAAATTCAAATCGGTTGCAGAACGCTTATCGCTACTAAACAGTTGATAAAATACAGAAGGTTCGTATTCCAATCCACTTTTTTTAGGCCCTCGAAAGGTAAATCCTGAATAAAGCTGATAGTTTGAAATGAGATTTGGCTCCAATTTTCTAATGTCTTTATCAATGTTTTTGTCTAAAATATTATTGGCATTAAAACTTAAAAAGAAGCCTTTATACCTGTAGAGAGCACTCACATCGAAATTGTGGTTTGATGTGCGCCTATCGTCTGTTATATTTGAAGGTGGAATTGGGTTTCCGCTTGAGTCATAATTTGTAAAATTATTAATGTCAATTCTAAAATTATTTAAGTTATACGAAATACCGAACGATAAATATTGTTTCGAATAATAATCTAAAACCAAGTGATGGGCAAACGAGAATTTGGCCCCGGTTTGAATCGTGTTTCCGTTTCTGTCATTATACAAAGACACACCAATACCCGAGCGATCGGCAATTCTAAAGTCGGCATAAACCGATTGGTTATCGGGCGCGCCTTTTATACCAACCCATTGTGTTAATCCGTTGGCCCTGATTTTTAAATTATCGCCAATACCAGCATACGCAGGCGATATTACAAACTCATTATCTGCCAAATATTGAGTAAAAACTGGTAAATTCAATTCTTGACCGTAACTAACTGTTACAGCAATAAAAAGAAGATATATGATTGATTTTTTCATTTTATTATTTTTTGAGGGTTTTATCTGTACAGTGTAAAGTGGCCAACAAATTCTCGATTGTCTTTAGTATCATTAAGCCTTACAACATACCAGTAATCTCCCGTAGGAAGCTCTTTGCTATTGTATTTTCCGTCCCATTTTTCTCCTGCACGCAAAGTGGCTACTTTACGACCGTATCTATCAAAAATATCAAAGGTCATGTCTCTGTACTGGTCTGTACAGCCTGGTCCCCATTCGTCTTGATTTCCATCATTATTAGGCGTGAAATAATTAGGTATGCACACATCAACATATTCAAAAAATCGCGTAACAGAGGCAAAACAACCATTGCTATCGGTTACCGTAACGGTGTAATCTCCAGATGCGTAAATCAGGAACGTATTGGTGCTTCCGTAAGATTCACCATTCAAGGTAAATTCGTAATCGCCCGTACCGCCGGAAGCTATTGCTACAATTTCGTTTAGTGCGCCATCTTCTAAAGTCAATGTTAAAGGATCGTAAGCTGCAATATCAAAAGTATCGGTTCTTTGGATACAGCCATTGGTGTGCCTAACGTCTATAAAATGGTTTAATCCCGGAGGCACATCATTAAACACATTGCTGGTTTGATAGGCGCCGCCGTTAAGTGAATAATCTAACTCTGATGGGTTAACACTCGCATCAACGGTTACCGTAACGGTATTGGTCGATAAATTATTGGTACAACCAAAATCCACCGCAACCATGGGGTCTATTAAAACCGATGGTGGGAATGTGATGTTCCATTCAGATTCGCAACCTTGTGCATCACGAACGTAAACTACGTGATCGCCACCGGCCAATCCTGTAAAATCGAACTGGGTTTGGGTTAAGGTTCCTGGTGTATACGTGCCATTAATATCATCTAAACTCACGCTGTATGGCAGAGTTCCTCCAGAAATATCAATACTGAATTCACCATCTAAATCACCATTACAAACCTCGGGAATAATGGAGTTTGGTACTATGGTTAGCATCACCGGTAGAGGTTCGCTAACTGTAAAATCCAAAATAACATAACAGCCTAATTCATCTTGAGCAATCGCCTGATAAGTTCCCGGTGCTAAATCTTCAAATCGTGGTGTTTCAAAAAACTGGTTCAATTGCGGAGAAATCGCATATTTTATAATACCTGTTCCACCCGATGCCGTAATTTCCATCACACCATTGTTACTTCCCGTACAAGTTACATCGGTTACCGTAAAGTTAGCAACTAAGGGTGCTATTGGCTCAGTAATGGTAGTTTGCGCGCTTACAGTTAAGCAATCGCCACTATCAACCTGTACCTGATAGGTTCCAACCGGTAAATCGGTAAATACACCAGGGCTGGTTTGCACGGGCGCTGGAGTAATATCCGTTCCCGTACCATCTTGCAAGGTATATACATAACTGCCCAAACCACCTTCGGCAGTTGCAATAATAACGCCGGTACTGTCGGCAGCACAATTGATAGTGGCATTGGTAGTATCTAAATTCACCAATAATGCTGGTAATGGATCGATGGTTATTTCGTTCGATACACTAGACACACAGCCATTAGCATCTCTTACGTAATATTGATAGGTTCCCGGCGTTACACCATTAATGGTTATCGATGAGGCAAAGGTGCCTAAAACCGTTGCAAAAGTAGCATCGTTACTATACTCATAGGTTCCTGTGCCTCCCGTTGCGCTTAAGGTCAATGAGGCATCGGTTGTACATGTGGTGGTGGTTGCTGCCACTAAACTGGATTGTACTAATGTGGGTTCGGTGATAACAATATCAGCGGACGTGAATGTACAATTATAAGCATCGGTAACTTCAACATTATAAGTACCGGCAACCAATCCGTTGAATACGTTTGACGATTGCGGTCCAGAAGTACTTACCGTTGGCGCAATCATATTCAATGTATATGAATAATTACCTCCTTGTCCGCCACTCACAGCGCTTACGGTTATCGTTCCGTTTGAATCTCCGAAACAAGATAATAACGGTGTATTTGCTGTTGCCGTTGCCGTGATTGGAGGTGGAACAACTAATGATACACTGTTGGAAACTATACAGCCTCCGGCATCTCTTACATTGACCGTATAATTACCGGCTGATAAATTGTTAAACGTTCCGTTTGAAGAATATGCCACCGTTGCAGCGCCTGTTAATTCATATTCGTATGTGCCCCAACCACCGCTTGCAGTTGCTGTGATTGTGCCACTATTATCACCACAGGTTACGTTGGATGTTTCCGAAGCAGATAAGCTTAAAGCTGCCGCTGGAGAGTTTATTATTACACTTCCTGAAGCAGTACAGAATGGACTATCGGTTTCTGTAATTTCCACTGAATAACTTCCTGCTGCCATACCGGTAACACTTATCGGGTTTGTTGAGGTATTGGCAGGTATGTTAGTAAAAGCAGGAACTGGAGTACCAAAGCTATCCAATACAGTATATGTATAGTTCCCTGAGTATCCATTTACAAGCAATTCAAAGGCGCCTGAGTTATCACCAAAACAGGTTACCGGAGCTGTTGGCGTTAAGGCTATTGTCGCCGTATCGTAAGGTGCCACGCTGTAAGCTGCTGTTGTAATATAGCATCCGGTGGTTGTATCGGTAATCTCAAAATAATAATCACCCGGAGATGTAATAGAGAATACATTGGATACTTGAGCAACTCCACTAGGCAATAATCGGTATTCAAAATTACCTGAGCCTCCCGTGGCGTTAATGGTAACCGTACCAGTTGCATTACAATCCACTGGTGTGCCTGTAAATGTACTGGTTATGGGTATTAGCGGGTTTATAACTACCGATCCCGTAGTATCGCAACCGTTATTGTCTTTTACATAAAATGTAATGTTTTGTACGGCATTTGTATCTATTATCTCAAAGGTGTTAGAACTTAAGTAATTGGTTCCATCAATACTGTAGGTATATGGTGCGGTACCACCCGTTGCTGTAATGGTAAGGGTGGATGGATTAACCGAATTATCTGCTGCACAAGCAAAAGCTATTGCGCTTCCCGAGGCAGTCAATACTGGAGGTTCTGCTATTGTAATATCCTGTGTATTTGTACAACCTCTACCTGAGTTGACTTCAACCGTGTAAGTTCCCGCTGTCAAGCCTGTAAAAACATTAGAATTTTGTACCGCCGTTGTCGTTGGGCCAGCAATTATTTGATAAGTGTAAACAGGATTGTCGTTCGAAGGTGATAAATTCACCTGAAAAAGACCATCACTTCCGCCATTACAGGTAACATCGGTTATAGTAGGAGCATCGAATGTTACAGGTGTTGCAGCATCTAAGCTTACAGTTGTTGTATTGGTACAACCTGTAACGGTATCTGTAATGGTAATGGTATAGGTTCCCGCTGGCACCCCAGTAAACGTATTGCCAACAAGCACAATGGTAGCAGGGCTTGGGCTAATACTGTTGGTGTAACTGCCACTACCACCGGCACCAGTTACAGTAATCTCGCCATCGTCGATAGCACAGGTAGGTAAGGCCGTTATAGCTGTTGATATACCAAGGGGTGCTTCAATATCTAAAGTTACCAGATTACCACAACCATTGGCATCTCTAACTTCAACAGTATGCGAACCAGACGATAATCCAGATAGGGTAAATGGTGCAGTACGTACTTGAAATGCACCGCCATCAATACTAAAGCTATACGGAGCTACGCCCGATGTTGTTAATGCAACATCAATTTCAAAATTACCCTCAGTTGCCGTACAAGCGTTGCTGTTTACTGCAGTAATTACAGGTTCAGGATCCGTAGGCATAACTAAAGCACTAGTCGATCTGATACAGCCATAAGCATCTATAACATGTACGTAATAGGTACCGGCATTTACATTAAAAGTACTAGCCGATGCCCACGAAGGATCCGTTGCCAATGGCGGTACTACCGATGTTGTAATTTGATAGAGATACGGTGCCGTACCATGAGTAGCTATTGCACTAATTACGCCTGAACTTGGATTACAGTTTGCATTGGTATCTACAGATGCTGTAATATCTAAATCGACAGAAGATTCATTAATTTCAAATATGGCTGAAGCAGTTTCACAGCCGTTAAATGCACCCGTACCGTTTTCGGTAAAAACAATATAATATTGCCCTATAGATAATGTTCCGGAAGCTGGTGTTGTAACGGTTTCCGGAACGCCGAAAGTAACCGGTACATTGGTTGGCCCATCAATAAGCACATTGGTAAAAGCCCTATAAATTGCATAATCAACTGAAGTGGTTGTGCTGTCAAAATTATCAATTGTAAAAGTTACGCTTCCATTATCTTCCCCTAAACAAACCACATTATTTGGAATAACGGATGATGTTAAAGGTGAGGCTGGGTCAATGGCCGCATCGGCAGATTTCACATAGTAACAATCCGTTACAAGATCGTGCACCACAAAGGTGTAAACAACACCCGGTGTTAAGTTGGTAAAAGTTCTTGTATCACCTCCAGGTACATCTGGTGGTAAATAAGAAGCAGGTAAGGCGTATGGCGACGTATTAAATTCCAAAATGGCAAATTCGTAACTACCACTCCCTACTACAGAAATAGCCTGCACAACAGCAGTACCGCCAGAAGTACAATCTGGTACAACGGTGGCCACATCAATTAATAAATCCGAAGGTGGAGATGCAATAACGATTTGCTGCGATAAACTACAGCCATTGGCATCAACAACGTTTATGGTATATGTACCAAAATTGATGATATTAAAGGTGTGGTTCTCATTGGAAACCGCTGAATACGGGTTACCCGGAATAACATCACCAAAATTATTTGTTATAAAATAGGTAAAAGGTGCCGTTCCGCCCGTAACGTTTTCAACCGTAATAGACCCCAAACTTGACCCACCTGGGTTGTTACATGTAATATCCACTTTAGTTAAATCGAAAGCAATTGGATTTGGCTCTGAAATTGTAACAGTTTCAATGTCCGTACAAGAATTGGCATCGGTTAAGGTAACCGTGTAATCGCCCGAAGGCAAACTGCTTGTTTGTGTACCGTAATCTGTTCCTGTGGTATTATTGAACACATTAATGGTAAAAGGTGGGGTGCCCACAGAATTATTAATTACCACATTAATAGATCCGCTGGAATCGCCATAACATAAAGGCTCTGTCGGAGTTAACGAAGTAATTTCAGGTAACGAAATAGCGTTCACGGTTTCTACCGCCGAAAATGCGGTACAGCCTTGAGCATCGGTCACTCTGAATTGATAGGTTCCATCTGTATTTGTATTATAATTAAATGGCGAACCTGTTGCACCTAAAGACGCATAAGCACCACCATTAAATGAGACGGCATAAGTATAGGGTGCATAACCCCCAGAGAAAGTACCCGTAATCTGAGCATCTGGTGTGGCCGTACAGTCCAAGCCCTTGTTTAAAACCGTATTTAAGTTTAACTGAGGAGCTATGATTTGTGCCGGTAAAACAACATCACAACCATAAGCATCCCTAACCGTAATCACATAGGAATCAGGTGTTAAATCAGTAAAGATATTCGTGCTTACAAAAGCACCACCGTTAATACTGTATTGGTAAGGTGTTTGTCCTCCCGAAGCAGTAACCTCAAGACTGGCACCAGAAGTGCTGTTGTAGCAAAGATTCGAGGATGTGGCAATACTTGCGGTTGGCGCTATATAAGGATTTAAAACAAATGTTGTTGTAGCTACACAACCATTTGCATCGGTTACGGTAGCGGTATAAGTTCCCGTTTGCGTTAAACCAGAGAACACTCCTCCTCCAGATGTTGGTGCAGAAGTGGCGTCGGGTTGGGTCACTGTAAAGGTATTTCCGCCCCAACCTCCTGTAGAGGTTAATCGCACACTACCATCCTCATTACATGTAATGGGAGATGTTGCTGTCGATAATGTTAATGCAGCAGTTGGGCTTCCCACGGTTGCCGATGCTGTAGCCGTACAATTAGTATCATTATCGGTAATAACGATGTTGTAAGTACCCGAACTAAGGCCTGTTAGGTTAATTGGAGACGTTCCTGCCTGCGACGCACCACCGTTAATGGTATAATTAAAATTTGTTGTGCCGGATACGTTATATTGTATAGCGCCATCGGCTCCTCCAAAACAACTAACATCACTAGTGGTTTGGGCAACGATACTTAAGGGTGGTAAATCGTTGATTGTATAGTTTTCGGAATAAACACAATCATTAGCATCCCTTACTTGAAATGTATATGTGCCTGGTACTAATCCAGAAAACACATTAGAAGATTGATATGCTGTAGCCGAAACTGCTGGTGCTATTATTTGATATTCTAATGGTAAAGTTCCACCCGTGGTTCCAGTAATGGTCACATCTGTTGTAATTGCAGGGCAACTTAATGGTGTATTGCTAAATGTTAAATCGGTTGGCGGATTTAACGGGTCGATAGTAATTGGAGCTGTAACAAATGTACAGTTATTGGCATCTTGAATAGTTACTGTGTAAGTCCCATCGGTCAGTCCAGAAAAAGTGGTTCCTGCTTGAAAGGTAAAACCATCAAGACTATAGGTGTACGGTGGGTTTCCTCCAGAAACTCCAGAAACGGTAATCACACCATTGGTTGTACAAGTATAGGGTGTAGTTAAGGTTGCCGTTCCTGAAATAGCTGTTGCAGATATAATGGCAATAGGTTGTGGAGCTGATAAACATACGTCTGTTCCGAAAGTATATTCTACAACAACATCGTAATTTCCAGCGGTAAGTCCTGTGAAAATTGGCGAGTTAAAAAACGTTGTGCCATTATCTATACTGTATCGTAAACTATTTCCGTTAGGATTGGTTACGTTGATATCAATTGAACCAGAATTCAATTCATCCGCACATAAAATATCCGTTTTAGTCACGTTAAAATCTGGTGCCGGAGTGGCGTCAACAGTTATTGAAGTATCTGCTGAACAGTTGTTGGAATCTACAACCGTAATGTTATAAACGCCTGCGCTTGTTACCGGAATTATCGGAGTTGTTTGAAAGACCGTCGTGCTATTTACAAAATAAAAATATGGTGGTGTTCCTCCTACTGGATAAACCGTTATCTCACCGTCAGTACAGGTTAATGGTTGCGTTAATGCCGCCGTTGCTTCCAATAAGGGTGGATTTATAATTTCAATATCATCAGTAAAAGTACAGCCATCTTCAGTAGAAACATTTACGGTATAAATCCCTGGGTTTAGGTTTGAAAATGTATAGTTATCATCATTGATTGGGCCCACACTATTCACCAAAGTAGCACCATCATAAATTGAATAGAAATATTGTGGACGAACATCATTGGCCGCCAATACCACGCTGCCCAATTCGCCATTACAATAAGGTTGCTCAATTATGGTTGAAACCGTAAAATTGCGTTCGCGGATTTGAACATCTGGTACCGTAAAAATACACGGATTTGGAGATACACCAATCTGTCTTATATAAACCGAATAGATATTTGGAGTTGTTACAGAAAAAGTATTACTGGCTTGGTAATTAGTGCCATCAATACTATACTCGTAACCACTAGGTACACCGCCTACAACAATCTCACCTGGCGTGGTACAAAAAATATCTCGCGACGATACCGTTGGAACCAGTAAATTGGTATATACATTAAAATAAAACTGATTGAAACAACCACCAGTATAATTTAAGGTTAATCGGTATTGACCAGCCGTATCTATGAGATAATTTGGTCCCGTTGCAACTTGATTCCAAGTACAGCCTGGGTCTTCGTTGGCGCAATCTTGATTGGCAACAGCCGCACAACTTGTTTCGTCCAATCGCTCCCAAATAATTGAAGAGGTATCGGTAATATTGGTTTGAATATCTCGCGTATCACCTGCCCCACATAAAAAGAAATTGGGCAATTCTTTACCATCATTCGGACAAACTACCACTTGATCTGCAAACGGAATCAATGGGTTGGTTACCCCTGCTCCAAAAGTAATCACTTCAAATTCTTGATCGATGGATTGGCACGGTGCCGCTGCCGTATTTTGAACATAGTAAGTTCCTGTGGTGGTAACGGTTATTGATTGGGTATTCCCAATTACCGGTGTTCCCGTTGGGCTTGTAGACCACGAATACGAATCGTAACCATCACCGGCCGTTAGTACGGTACTTGCTCCACAAAGTATAACTTCTTCAGTAAACGCACAGTCAATATCAGCTAAAAAATTAGTAGCCGAAGTGTTTAACAAACAACCTGCGTTGGTGTTAAAACTGGGGTCATCTGATATGGTGAAAGATGGGTTTAACGTTCCGTTGTATGTTGCAAATGCTTGATTACTAATAATATTATCGCAAGCATCATTTAATAAGCTACAGGTTTGAACAACGGTTACTTTAAAACGAATTTCCTGTACAGGGTCATTTACTTCGACAACTGAGTTATCAACTTCAAAAATTATTTCTCTGGTAGTAGAATCATAATTTTGCACACTCACTCCTGGGGGCAACATCCCTAAATCTGCAGGATAATTAAAAACAACATTTATAGGAAGTATATCTCTAATTATAAGGCTTGTAGCATTATCATTTCCTGTATTCTGAAAACCAATGACGTAATTTAGTTCATCGCCAAGACTAACTAACTGGCCACCAATATCATTCCCTAAAGCGTCCTCAACTATTTTAGTGAGAACTATGTTTGGTTCAATTATATCGACTGCTAAAGCATAGAAATAAGGAAAATAAGTATCGCCACTAGTTTCTAAACGAACCGTTGCCGAAGTGGCATTATTAGCTATTACTGTGTTTCCTGGGTTAGGAACAACCATGACACCCGTATCAAAACCTAAAGTATTTGTACTATTGGGGTTTCTATTATTTACGGGCAATGCACTTAATTGTGTAACCGAGCTATTAAAAAAATTGGTAGCAGGCCTATCTGCAGTTGAAAGGTTTACACCGTTAAGCAACAACTGATCACCCAGGATTGGGCTATCGCCTTCTAAAGCTGCAAATGCAAAATTCGCTCTAACCGGTGTTGGAGCAGGAACGGTTCTAAATCCAGAAACAGGAACATCCAAAGTTGGATTTCCCCCGGCAACACTTATAGCACTAAAACCATCAAAACTGGTAATTGATTTGCCGGGTAATGTAGGGTTTTCATAAACAATAAATAATGACCATCCTGCTGAATGTCCTGTACCATTATAAGGTCTGTCAGAAGCCGTACGCCCTTCGGCACTCGACACATTGGCAACGGTATACGTACCTATATTTGTAGCCAAACCAGTAACAATACCAGTAACATCTGCATAACAAGCATATGGAAAACTATTACCACCGTCAACAGAAGTCCCGTTGGCATTAAAGATAACAGTTCCAACAACGTCGTTATAGCTACCCGATGGTCCTTTAAATTTTATATCCGTAATCGGTTCTGAACCACTGTTAACAGCACTCCAATATAGCCCAGCATGAATAATGTTATAACAACTAGGATCTGGGATTTCTAAATCTGCACTAGAGGAACTAAATGTTGAGGCATCGCCATCAATATCAATATATTGCATATTAACCCTATGGTTGTATGTAGAGTTGTCGTTAAATGCGTTATTGTCTGGACCTAAAATATTGTTACCAATCAAAACTATATCACCTTTTAAATCCTGATTAAACCTGGGCGCAAATGGTACAAAATTTTGAGAAAAAGCCTGTAAACTTATTAAAAGGAGTATAGCTACAAGTCCAATGCTAACATAAGTAGTTTTTTTCATGATCGGTTAAGTTTAAATTTCTGTTTTACTTGGGGGAATAAAAAAGAAATAATTTTAGCTGTTTTTAAATCACTAAAGTAAGTACAATATTACCTAAAGTGTATTTCGTCTAAATTTAATGTTTTTAAACGGGATAAATATCGTTAAAATTTTTTAAACCACTAGCATGATATACAATAAATTAAGCATTTTATCGTTGAATTGCTACTTTAAACTTAAAAAAAATAATATTTTGTAATATTTTATATACACTATTTTTAGTAAACGACTTCCAAATTTCAAAAAAAATGAACTATTTACGTTTATTCATATCAGTAAAAAGCAGCAGTTCTTAATAAAACACAAATAACTTTTATCCAAATTCAACCAAAGCTCGGGCCAATTTGATAGGATTAAAGCTATTTTCAACGTTGTTAGTTTTCAACTTTAACCATAGACATATTGTGGTTGTATGGCTCGCTTCCTTTTAATGACATGGCATTTCTAGCCGATTCAATATCATCAAACTTTTGATAATAAATATAGTATTTACTGGTATTTACATCAAAGAAGAAATCAATATTTGCTTGTCCTGCCGCAACCGCTTTTCTTAAAAACTCATCTCTTTTTGCCACAGTGCTATGCACACCAAGTACAACATAATATCCGCTTTCGGTATTTTTAACATCCTTAACAATTTGTATGCTGCTACTGTGCGCTTCTCCAGAGTCAAAATCTTCTGGTGCCAAAGGCTCTGAGCCTACTGGTGTAAATTGTTTTATTTGATTTAATGCTGCTCTATCCTTTAAATATCGGTCTTCTTCATTATCGTAAGCCGCACGTTTAATCCTTCTTTTTCTTTCTATTTCTGTGGCGACTTTAATCGTTTCTAAAGTAGATAGCAACCTTTCTTTAGTATTTAAAGCCTGCATTTGTTCCGTTTTTAAATCTTGAATGGCTTTAAAATAAAAGACATTGGTTTCATCATTTTTATCATTGACCGTTTTAAGTCTTTCATTATATAAAATTTCCAATTGGGCTATTTTTTGATTTTGAGATTCAATAACATTATCAATCTCATCTTTTAAAGATTCTATTTTGGCGTTTTCTGCCGATACACTTTTAAACGGTTTTGGCGCTTTGTAAATACCTTGTTCGCTTAAATCGTTTTCTTCTTTTAAATCTTTAAGATCTTGATTCTTACTATCAACAGTAGCTCCTAAACGCGTTAATAAATCCTGCTGCTCAATTTTTGAAGTCTTTGTTAATTCGGCAAGGTTTTGCATGGCCAAAGCTTCTCTATCATTAGCTGTAGGGACCATAACACCGTTTAATTGTACCGTATCTGATTTTTGCACAGCTTGTAATCTTTCTTGTTCTTTAGCTTTTTCTTCGGCTTCAGCTTGGGCGTTTTTCTCTGCCTCCAAACTTGCATCTTCTTCGGCTTGTGCAATTTTAGCCAATTCTTCTGCTTCGGCCTTAGCCTTGGTCTCAGCCGCAATTTTTGCTTTAGCCTCTTCCTCTAATTTTAATCGTGTGGCTTCTTCCGCTTTTAGTCTATTCGCCTCTTCTAACTTCAACCTTACTTCATTAGCCTTGTTCTGTGCCTCGATTTCAGCATTTTCATCCAATTCATTTTTAACCTCCTCATCGGTTATTGTTTGGGCTTCCGGCTCTGTTTTAGTCTGTCTTTGTTGCGCTGCCAGTTGTCTTTCTTCGGCTTTGGCTGTTGCTGCCAATCGTCTTGCTTCTATTCTTGCTTGTGCTTCTTCTTTAGCTATGCGTCTTTCTTCTTCTGTCAATTTAGGAGTGGTACTGTTTTTGGCCAACACTTTTCGCTTCTTTGTTGTAGACAACAGCGCTTGCTCCTCATCGTCACCACTATAGTTATAACGTTCTTGGTTTTTGAATTTGTAGGCCAAGGTAATTTCATGCGAATTACCAAAAGCTGACACATCGCCTATGGCTTTTTCATAGTTATATTCAATGGCGATTTGCGAAGTGATGTTTAATCCCAATCCGCCTGAAACCCCATAAAAACTACTATAACCAGCTTGCGCCCAAATACCTTTGGGAACGGTTAGCATAACAAGCCCTGAAATGATGGTTTGGTCTTTTTTAAACTCGGAACGCAATAATCCTGAAAATTTGCTTTCATCAAAAAAACCGCGACTATTTATATAACCCGTGTACATAAAATGACCTTGAATACTTTGCTCTGGATTGTCTTCAATCATTTCAGAGGTTAGTAAATTATATGCAACCGCATTTTTAACGGAAACACCAAAATCTACAAACGCCGTACCGTAGTTTATTCCTGGGTTTATGGTAATTATCGAATTTGATGGAATGTTTTCCAAGGATGGATCCGGAAAGTTTGTGTTAACCCTGCCTTCGTTTATACCGCTTTTGTAAAACCCAAGATTCATACCGAAGGTTAAATTGCTATCGGTATTAAGTGCCGCATTGTAGGCAAAGTTTAAAATACCGCCAAAGGTAGTTAACACCCCGTAATCTTGCTGAAACACACCGACACCAATCCCCATATTTTCCCGAAACCTGCCGGCATAACTTGCTAAATAGGTTAATGGGGCATCATCAAACTGTACCCATTGCCTTTTGTTGTAAAAGGTTATGTATTTATTTTGCTCTCTAACAAAACTAAATGTTGGGTTAATGGTGTATTTATTGAATTTCAAGGAATTTCTCGAAGGCACATCAAACGCGACAACGCCATCTTCCTGAGCATAAAACAGTTGTGTTATACAGAAAAACAAAACGATATGTAATAGCCATTTTTTCATACTATTTAACAACTGTTATCGAGCCTTTTTTAGTTTTATTATCTGAAGTGGTTATAACGTAGTAATAAACGGGATTTACACTTTTAAAATCCAATTGGTTTTCTGGCCAATTGTTTAAGTAATTATTTGTTTGAAGTATAATTTCCCCTTGTGCACTTAATATAGTTACCATAGCATTTGCTCCATTTACATACTCTTGAGGAATAACCCAAGTATCGTTTATCCCATCGCCATTGGGACTTATTAAATTAGGAATATCGGAAACATTGGGAAAGGCCGTTTGAACAGAAAATTGAAACTCCTTAGTAGTATCACAGCCTACGGTTTGTGTAATTTCAACCTTATAATTTCCTGTTTTAGTGGCCTCATAACTATTGGCAGTGGCACCAGTTATTAATGTATCATTAAAATACCATTTAAACTCAGGTGAACTAGCTGTTGTGGTTACCGTTGCCGTTAAGGTTTCTCCATCTTCAATCATATTCACTTCCGTAACATCAATTTCGCTTGTAAAACCAATTCCGTCTAAATCTATGGAGGCACTCGTGCTACAATCGCCTAAATCAATTTCAACTGAAAAAGCCCCAGTCTCATTCGTTTCATACATTTGATTTGTAGCTCCAGAAATTTCAACACCATCTTTATACCACTGGTAACTCACTCCATTTATGGCACTTAAAGTTGTAGAGCCTTGGCTGGCACAATACGGATTGCCTAAACTGGAATTAATGGTAGAGGTGCCATTTGTAGTAGATTCGCTTACCGTAACCCGGTTTGAAAACGAGTTGGACGTACACGACCCGTAATTGGTTTCGGCAAAATACGTTCCCGGTTGATTAACCGACAATGTATTACCGGAAGCTACAAAAACCGATGTAGTTGGACTGGTTTCTTTGTACCAATTAAAAGTGAGCGATGGGTATTGCAACGGCGAATCGTTGTCGCCGGTTCCCGGATTATCAATAGTTAACAAATAACTGCCACCAGAACAATACACACCTGTTTCAATTAAATTATTGATTGAAAATGGCGTGTCTTGAATTTTATAATAGGCAGGAAAAGACACAGACCCCGTACTTGTAGCAGCTGGTGCCGTGCTTTTAACTCTAACTTTATAGGATTGGCCAGCAGTATCTGTTGGCAATGAAAAACTTAAGGTTGCCGGCGATGTTGTAACCGCGCCTTGTGCAGTCGTATAAACTACGGTGGCATTTGAAAACGCTCCCGAAGCATCTGAAAGTTCGATTATAAATTGATTGGTTGAACCTAAATTGCCTTCAGGTGAAAAAGCAAAACTAATATTATAAGTATTAAATGAAGCACTTGCACAAGCTTGACTAAAACCTAAACTTGGGGTACTAATAACCACCTGAGCAGCCATGGTTTTAGGTATTGAGAGCATAAAAAAAACAACTATGTAGGTAATAGTAAAATTCTTCATTTGACATTATTTTCGTTAGAAGAGAAACAATCATCTTTGGGGCTATAGAATTTAATTTACCTGTTTTATAATTGTTGATTCAATTAAAATAATGCCTTAGCATATCAAAACAGGGTGTTTTTAAATCCTATTAAATTACACTTCTAATTGTCTACGCGCTTTAAATCTGGGTCTATTTCGTTTGAAGCTATTATTTTATTTATTCTGAGTCTATAATCTGGACGTCGTTTGTTATTCAAATCAATAAATGTTTCAGAGTTATCACTTTTAGAATACACATTAAAAAAAGCAGAATTTCCATACCAGTTTTCCAAATCTTCATTATTCATATTGTTTTCAACAAAAATGTTTCCATTGCAATTGTTAAAATACATATCGGTAAATTTGATTTTCTCTAAATTTTCTTGATTTACCTTAATTTTATCTTCAAATAAAACCGCTGGATTAAACCCAGAAATAACACTTTTATTCATTTCAAGCGATGCATTGTGCCCAACATATACAGCCTCTTTTACCAAACCTTGCTGAATGGCTGATGTTAAATCGTCGGTATCTGTTATTAAGGTTAAATTTTTTGCAACAACGGTGGTTCCTTGTTTAGAAAAATCGATTTCTTCTTTATTATCATAAGAATTAATCAATAAACATCGTGCTCCGGCGCTGTTTGACACGTAAGGCGACCGAATGGCCAAAGAGTTTGATAGCATGCACTTTGCACCAAAATTAAATTTAAAGTCGTTACTGTTAGATTTGTATGACACGGCTTTGTGCAAATAGGTTTCCCCACCCAAAATTTCAAACGAGTTACCGGCACAATGGCTTATCATTATATTTTCCAAAACGGTTTCATTGCCTACACTTGCCAGCAGAAGTCCGTTAAAATACCCATCGTTATTAATTCGTTTTCCTGCATATTCAATTCTTACATACCTTAAAATTCCAGAATTACTGGCTAAGTTTTCCCCTCCATAATTTGAATTAGCATAGGTTGTTGCATCAAGTTTAGGATAATATGACGCTACCGAGCCACTTCCAAATTTTGTTGTTGGCGCATCTCCAAGAATTATAATGCCTCCCCAATCACCGGCTCTTTTAACGCTTCTGTTTGAGGTAAATATAATAGGATCTGTTTCAATGCCATCGGCAATTATTTTTGCACCTTTAGTAATAGTAAGGGATGCTTTAGATTGATAATCACCAATTATTACCGTTCCTGGTTCTATGGTAAGTGTTGCGTTGTTTGTAATAAAAACACTTCCAGACAAAAGGTATACGTTACGTTTAGACAACTTGGTGTCTTCCGTAATATTACCGGCTAATATTTGGTTAGGCTCGCCGTGGTTTTGCGATTTGGGGTTAAACTCCGTCCAATTGTATAACCAATTATCGGTACCTATTATCCCCTTTTCTTGTTGCCCAAAAACACTGCCTGTAAATAAAAGACATATGCAAAGCAATTGAATAAAGTTTTTCATAATTAATATTTTATGTTGGAAAAACAAATTAGATTTCCTATTATATAACGTTCAAATATATAATAAAAAATCCATGAAATACCAATTTTCACGATAAAATACATAAAATTATATAATATATTTATGATTTCATCGATGAAATGCACTTTAATTAGATTTAAAATAATAGGGTAAATTCACTTTTTTGAATGAAAAAAGGAATAAAATAATATGACTTTCGTCTATTATATTATTCCTAAATTTTAAAACAAACTAAAAAAACAACTAATTGTTGAAATTAATTATTAATGAAACTCGCTATATTCATGTAAGGATTTCATGGTTTCTTCATAAAACAAAATAGCAGCGACAAGATTTGTTGTATCCGAGTAAGGCAAAATGCGCCGTTGGAATTCACCATTTGTTTCTAAAAAGCTTTTAGTGGCTTCGAATTGATCGTCCAGTGCCGATCGGTTATCTTTATCGTTTGGGATTCCCAAGGAAGTCATGGTTACACCCGGCTTAGTTGCAAATGCAATATAAGGCAGCAACTTAACAAGGCTTTCTATTCGCTCGACGTATAAATCCAGCAATTGTCCTTTTTGCATGCGCTCAAGATCTTCTTTAGTATGATATTTTTTAATAGAAACTTTATCGCTTATAATGCTTTTTGGAGCTTTATTTTTCTGAGCAAAACTAAGGCCTGTAACTAAAAAAAAGCTAAAACTTATTAATATAATTCTTATTTTCATGTCGAAGATTTAGGGGTTCAAACCACAAATTTATGTAATTAATCGTAAAAAACAAGCGTTTTATCGATTTTTTAATAATATTTTTTCACTCAAAAGATAAAATGTGATTTGAAATGGTGCAAAAACCCTATTTAGATTTAGTAAATACCTGAAAGTAAAACTGATACTGTATAAACCCATTATCAAAACTATTTAAGATTTTATAATTGCTTTGCAAAGTCTATTTTTGCAAACAACATGGATTCATTAACACAAATAGTATTAGGGGCTGCCGTTGGCGAAGCCATATTAGGAAAAAAAGTAGGCAATAAAGCTGTTTTATATGGTGCCATTGCCGGCACTATTCCAGATTTAGACATTTTCGCATCCCACTTTACAGATACCGTAACGGCGCTGTCTATCCACCGTGGGTTTACACACTCCGTTGCGTTTGCCGTACTTTTTGCACCGCTTTTTGGGTGGCTGGTTTCTAGGTTTGAAACCTATAAAAAATTTAAAGGCTGGTCTTGGTTATTTTTTTGGGGATTTTTAACGCATTCCATTTTAGATGCCCACACCACTTGGGGCACACAACTATTTTGGCCTTTTGACTTGCGGTTGGCGTTTAAAACCATTTTTGTAATCGATCCTCTTTACACCTTGCCGTTTTTAGTGTTTTTAATTTTGGCAATGTTCCAGAAAAAAACCTCCAAAAAACGGCGCTATTACAATAATATCGGTTTAATTATCAGTACCACATATTTGGCTTTGACCTTTGTTTTAAAATGGGCAGCGTTTAGAGAGTTTGAAGATGCGCTACTAAACCAAGGCATAAGCTATCAACAAATAGACACCAGACCATCACCGCTTAACACCATACTTTGGAGCGTAAATGTTGATACCAATAATGCTTATTTGTTGGGTAATTATTCTTTTTTTGACACACAACCCATCACTTTTGAAACTTATAAAAAAAATCATGAGTTACTGGGAAAACTTATTGACAACGAAAAGGTTAAACAGATGATTGCTGTTTCTGAAGGTTGGTACACCATCACCAAAAAAAACAATAAATTATTTTATAACGACTTACGGTTTGGGCTTTTAAGCATGACACCAAACGCCCAAGATTTTGTATTTCAGTATGAAATTCGAGTAGACGAATTTGGCGATGTTCAATTTATAGAACAAGAAAAAAACAAGCGCGATGGAAAAAAACTATTAGCCGATTTGTGGGTGCGCTTAAAAGGGAATTGATGGTGCTAATTTTTTCAATGTTCATGTCTAAAAACAAGAAAGCCGCTATATATTTGGTACTAGCACATAAACAAATATCCTAAAATCTAGGATACGTTTTATGGATATACTCCATAACGTTATTCACAATCCTATCACATTTAGAGTTACCAAACTCAAAAATATTCATGTAATCGGTTAAGCTCAAAATGGAATTTTGAAGCATTTTCCTTGCTCTATGTAAACGAACTTTAACATTACTATTACTCAAGTTTAAACATTTTGATATATCAGAAATGGCTAGCCCTTCAACCTCTTTAAGCATAAATACTATTTTATATTTTTCTGGAAGTGTATCAATGGCTTTTTCCATAAAACAGGAGGATTCTTTATACATAGCTTTGTGTTCAGGGTTCATAATTGTCCGGTCTTCAATTTGTAAAACATAATCGTCTTGTTGCAAAGCAACAGTTTTATATTTTGAACTCTTTCTTTTTTTCTGTAAGGCCTCATTTATGCCTATTCGTATTAACCAAGTAGAAAACATAGCGTTATTATTAAATTGGTACAATTTCTCAAATGCCTTGATATAAGTGTCTTGCATAATGTCTTCTACATCGGTTTCAACATCAACATAGCTTCTTATTGTTCTAAACAACAACTCATTATAACGGCGTAAAAGTATCTCAAATAATTCTATTTCCCCATCTAGTACTTTCTCAATGATCAAAGCTTCATTAAGTTCAATTTTGATTGTTGGGTTGCCTTTCATATCTATATAATTTCTTATTGGATGCAAATTTCTTTTTAAGGTTACAGTATTTGTAACCTTTTTTTAAGAATCTCATCTAAAGAAACAAAACCTTACGGGTTTGAAGAATTCACTGAAGTTTTAATTTTTAATATCCTATAACTTTGAACTATTTATCCACAGTATTAAACAAATCATGGTTGGCACACAATGTTATTCAATTGTCAATTGAAAAGCCAGAACCATTTACTTATAACCTTGGTCAAGCAGTAGAAATATCCTTACCTGAGGGCAAAAATTTTTTAAAAGCCCCCTTTACACTTACGAGTATTTATGAAAAGGATAAAGACCTACAGTTTATTATAAAAATCTATCAAAAACACCATGGAATTACCGCTAAACTAGCCCAATTAAAAGTTAATGATAGCATTTTAATTTCTGAAGCATGGGATTCCTTCACATACAAAGGTCCGGGAGTATTTATTGCTGCTGGCTCTGGAATAACACCCTTTATCCCCATACTAAGATTGCTAAAAGAACAAAATAATATAGAAGGCCATCGTTTAATTTTTGCCAACAGAAAAGCACAAGACATCATCCTTAAAAAGGAGCTTAAAGAAATATTACAAAACAGGTTTCACAATATATTAAGTAGAGATCATCTAAGTCATCACGCTTTTGGCCATATAGATTATGAATTTTTAGAAGCAACTATAAGTAACACCAATCAAAATTTTTATTTATGCGGACCTATCTCCTTGCTAAAAAGTGCAAAAAAGGACTTAGTTAAACTCGGTGTTAATCAAAATTTAATCCAAACAATATATTAAACCCATGAAAATTAACGGTAAAGGAATGTATAAAACCGAGGTTTTATCAAGTAATAGCATTCAAGAATTACATCAAAACACAATATATCAAGAAAAATTAGAAGCCATAGAATATCATTTTGGTAAAATAATGGAAACGTTAGGGTTAAACCTTGACAATCCAAGTTTAAAAGACACCCCAAAACGAGTGGCAAAAATGTATATCAATGAGATTTTTAGAGGGCTGGATGAAAATAATTTTCCAAAAATATCTTTTTTCGAAAACGCTAGTGGTTATCGTGAAATGGTTGTGGTTGATAACATTGCGGTACACTCTTATTGCAAGCATCATTTTGTTCCTTTTTTCGGAAAAGCAGCAGTGGCTTATATTCCAAAAGACAGAGTTATTGGGTTGTCCAAAATTAATCGCATTGTTCAGTTCTATGCCAGCAAACCTCAAATACAAGAAAAACTTACAGTTGAAATTGGACAAAAACTAAAAGATTTATTAAAAACAGACGATTTGGCCATTTATATCGAAGCTAACCATTTATGCATAGCTTCTCGTGGTATTAAAGACAGGGACAGTATTACTAAAACAACTTTTTTTAGTGGAAAATTTTCAAAAGATAAAGAAAAGTCAAGATTTATTAATTCTATAACCAAATAACTTTTTTAGAGAAAATTTGTAACCCCTAAAGCTTATTTGCATCAAAAAGGCAAATACATTTAAAAACAACAAAATTATGAATACAAAAATTAAAATTACGTTGATTATGACTTGCGTATTGTTATTATCGATACCAAACATGATGTGGGGCCAAGAAACGCCAAAATTAAATGATTCAGAAATAGCTTCTGTGGCTGTTGTTGCCAATCAAATAGATATTGATTATGCAAAAATGGCTATTAAGCGGTCTAAAAACAAAGAGGTTATTGATTTTGCCAACAGGATGATGGAAGATCATAACGCTGTAATTCAACAAGCCGTTGCGTTGGTTACAAAACTAGGTGTAACTCCCAAAGATAATGAGGTAAGCCAATCTTTGTTAAAACAATCAAAAGAAACCCTTAAAAAGCTCAAAAAAACCAAAAAACAAGATTTTGACAAAACCTACATTGATAACGAAGTTGCATACCATAAAGCAGTTATTGATGCAGTTAACGGCTTATTAATTCCGCAAGCCAAAAATGCAGAATTAAAAAACCTATTGGAGGCAGTTGTTCCGGCATTAGAAGCACATTTGGGGCATGCAAAAATGGCACGAAGTAAAATTTCAAAATAATGCGAACACATAAATCTTCAATTTCAAAATATTTACTGTTTTTTGCGGCATTAATTTTACTGATAATGTTTTTAATGGGTTATAAAAATCCAGAAAACAATGTGGGTTTTTCCAAAGCGCCCACAACACATACGGTAACCATATTTAGAATGAAATTTAATCCCGCCAATTTAACCGTAAAAAAAGGAGATACTGTTGTTTGGATTAATAAAGATTTTGTGCCTCATGATGTTACCGAAGAGCTAAGCCATAAATGGACGTCAAAACCTTTTAATAAAGGCGAAAAGTGGTCGAAAGTAATTAATGAGGACATCGAGTATTTCTGCAATCTTCATAAGGTCATGAAAGGTACTATTACACTAGCTAAATAATAATAAAATAAGTAATTATGAAATTAAATAATATCATTAAAATAATTGGAGTTTTCATTTTTTTAATCACTGCAGTGGGTTGTGATAGAGACGATTCTGGTACTATTATCACAATCCCACCGGGTGAGGGTAATTTAAATTTACCCCCATTAGATCCACAATTGGTGGAACAAGGAAAACAAGTTTTTAGATACGATACGTTTGGTGATGAAACATTTTGGACCGATGTATTACAAATGAATCAAGTCATAGAAAGTGCTGTGAGTCCTGCCACAGCGTTAAGTGTTGGGTTGAAAGTTGATGCCGCGGCTTTACCAGAAGCCGTGGTAACAGCTATTCAAAACGGAGATGTAGATTTAGAAGATCCGCAAACCACATTAACACTCTTGCAACTTAACGCTGTAGTTGGTGTTCAAGGACAGGTTAGCGAAAAAGAAGATGGTAGTTTAAAATTAGATCGTGTGGGTATTACTTGTGCCCTATGCCACTCAACTGTTGACGACTCATTTGCTCCTGGAATAGGGAATCGATTGGACGGTTGGGCCAACAGAGATTTAAACCCAGGATTAATCATTTCATTATCGCCAGCTTTAGATCAAGCTACTAAAGATATTTATGCGTCTTGGGGACCCGGAATTTACGACCCAAGATTCAATAATGATGGCATAAACAACCCCGTGGTTATTCCTCCTGCATTTGGTTTATATGGTTTACCCAAAGCTATTTTTACAGGTGATGGCGATGTAGAGCACGAACCCGTAGGGCCAGTGGCTTATTGGAATAGATATGTGGCCGTAACTCAAATGCGAGGCCACGGATATTTTGAAGACCCACGCCTTGGTTTGGTAGTAGACAACAGAGAAGGCGACGACTTAGTAACAGATAAACTACCGGCATTGCAAGCATATCAATTTTCAATATCCGCACCAAAGCCACCAACGGGTTCTTTTGATATGGCTGCAGCTGAACGAGGCAAGGTGCTGTTTTCGGGAAAAGGACAGTGTGCAACCTGCCATTCCGGGCCCTTATTTACCGATGTTATTGAAGGCGGAAAATTGCACCCACAAAGTGCATCGGTGGCAATTGATAAAGATTATGTAAAGCGATCTGCAACAAAACTTTGGCGGGTTACACCATTGAAAGGTATTTGGCAGCATCCCCCATATTTTCACGATGGCTCTGCAGCAACATTGGCCGATGTGGTTGAAAGATATAACCTAGAAAACAATCTTAACCTAAGCGCTTCTGAAAAGACTGATCTTACCGAATATTTAAAATCTATTTAAAAAAAGGGGTTAGTAAACCAAAAGTGGTTGTTTATGTTGCTTTTTTAAATGCATCTCTTTTAAAAGCGGAATTCCCTAAGGGAATCTATTTTAAAAAGGAGGTGCATTTTTTTTAAAATAGCCAAACATCAACCTATTAAAGACCTATGCATTTACAAGACCTCCCTCCTCTTTCTGTGTAATGAAAAACCATGCTAAAAGTTATCGGCACTGGTTTTATAATATTTCAACTATTTACAAGTTTTAATGAAACACTTAACACATATTTTATTTTCAACCAGAACCATGACCGTTCTGTTATTGGTATTCGCCATATCCATGGCCGTAGCCACTTTTATTGAAAATGATTATGATACCGCTACGGCGAAAACATTAATTTACAACGCTACTTGGTTTGAAATCCTTATGCTTTGGCTTATTGCCTTGTTTACCGTTAATATAAAAACCTATAGGCTTACAAGAAGAGAAAAGTGGCCAATACTCGTATTTCATTTGGCATTTATTTTTATGTTTTTAGGAGGTGCAATTACTCGATATACGGGCTTTGAAGGACAAATGCCCATTGAAGAAGGACAAACCACCAATAAGATAATCAGCGACCTTACCTATTTCAAACTAGTGGTCTCTGATGGGAATAAAACACTCAGTTACGACAAGCATCCATATATGATGTCATATTTTAACGCTAAAAACACAAAGTGGCCCTTTAAAAGAACTTTCAAACAAAATTATAAGTTTGATGATAAAATTATTACACTTAAAACACTCGACTACATCCCGTTAGCGAAAGATTCCATTCAAAAAACAGAAGAAGGAGAGAAAATGCTCCATATAATAACTATTGAACAAGGTAGCCGAAAAAATAATTATATACGAATTGGGGAAACTAAAAAAATCAATGGGATGTTATTTAGTTTCAACAAGCCAATTAAAGGTGCTGTTCAGTTGGAAGAAAAAGGAGGTATTCTTAAAATTGCCCTTCCTACAAACGGTCAATATTTTTCCATGGAAGGTCAACAAAAAGGCGTGGTAATCGACTCGTCTTTATTCGCTCAAAACTCAGGAACAATCAAAGCAAATAAATATACATTATTAAACAAAAGGGCCCTTTATACAGTAAACAACACCAGTTTTATTATTCCAAAAAACACCTTTAGAGGAAAAATCGTTTATTATAAAAGTGATAAGAGCAATCCTAACAATAAAAATCTTTTGGATATTATCCGGTTAAAAGTAAGCTCGGGAAAATTCGCGGACACCCTGATAATCAAGGGAGGAAAAGGCATCACCCAGTTTGATAAAACCATAACTATCAACGGTTTAAATGTATCTTTAGGATTTGGCTCTAAAATATTATACACAGACTTTCATTTACGCTGTGATGATTTTTTGCTTGAACGCTACCCAGGGTCTAACAATCCCTCTTCGTACGAGAGCAAAATAACGGTTATAGACACCGGTTATAAAAAACAACATCATATCTATATGAATAATGTTATGGATTATAAAGGATATCGTTTTTTTCAAGCCAGTTATTTTCCGGATGAAACGGGAACCATTCTTTCGGTGAATGCAGATAAGTGGGGAACTAACATGACCTATTTCGGATATTCATTATTATTTATTGGTATGTTTTTTACCTTATTTTGGAAAGATACTTATTTCTGGAAGCTGAATAAATCATTAAAAAAAACACATAAAAAAAACCGCAATCTGTTTCATTTGTTATTGCTTGTAGCTTTTTTAGGTGGCACTACCCCCTGTATTGCCCAAAACAATAAAGCCGAAATTACAGACACGGCAAGAGCTAAGCAGCCACTTCTTGGAGCAAACGCTCAATTTGCTAAACCAGAAGAACTTGGACCAAATAGAATTATTAATCCTAATCATGCCAAAAAATTTGGGCATCTTTTGGTTCAGGATTTTCAAGGTAGAATAAAACCTATGAACACACACACCTTAGAACTACTTAGAAAACTTTACAAAAAAGACGCTTATCAAAATAATAATATTCGTATAAATTCTAACCAATGGTTTATTTCAATGCAAATTGACCCTGGTTTTTGGGCAGACAAACCTTTGATAAAAGTTAGTAAAAAAGGAGGTGATAAACTTATTAAAGAAACTGGTGCTAATAGGGAAGGCTACACATCATATACAAATCTTGTTGACACAAATACCGGAATTTATAAGCTAGATGAACAAAACAGCAAATCTTTTAGTAAACGAAAAGCCGACCAATCCAATTATGACAAAGCCGTAATAGAAGTAACCGAACGATTCAATATTTTTAGCAATATTGCATTTGGGTATTACACAACGGCAATTCCTATAAAAAACGACCCCTTAAATACATGGACGAGTTGGATTTATAGTACTAATGAAAATGTAGTTGAAATTGACAAAACCGCATATGGGTTTTTGAACGATTATTTTAATGGTGTTAAAAAAGGTTTAAAAACCCAAAACTGGACTAAAGCAGATCAAGTTCTTGAAAACATAAATTCATTTCAACAAAATTTTGGAAAAGACGTTGTCCCAACAGCCTTAAAAGTGAATTTGGAAATTCTTTATAACCATTTAAACATTTTCTTTTGGTTAATGATTGCTTACAGTTTTTTGGGGCTTTTTATGATAATTCTTGGTTTTGCAGAGGTGTTTTCAATAGAATCGAAGCAGAATCGGAGTATTCGTTTTTTAATTAAATCAATGTCGGTGTTACTAATTGTGGCATTAATTATTCAAACAACAGCCTTAGCGGTCCGCTGGTTTCTTTCAGGGCACGCACCATGGAGCAACGGTTATGAAGCCATCATATTTATTTCAGCTATGGGTGTACTAGCCGGACTATTGCTTTATAAAAACCGGAATGCTTTTATTCCTGCTGCTGGGGCCTTGGTAGCTATGATTATGATGGGCTTTGCGCACGGTGGCTCCATGCTCGATCCTCAGATCACTCCTTTAGAGCCAGTTTTAAAATCTTATTGGCTTATGATACACGTTGGTATTATTACTTCCAGTTATGGTTTTTTTGGGTTATCGGCAGTGTTGAGCACCATTTCACTCATATTATTTAGTGCTAAACCCACTAAAAAAACAAAACATGCCATTAAAGAGCTGACCATAGTTAACGAAATGGCTTTAACCATAGGCATTTTTGCGCTAACCATAGGCACGTTTTTGGGTGGCATGTGGGCCAATGAGAGTTGGGGGCGCTATTGGAGTTGGGACCCTAAAGAAACTTGGGCATTTATTTCGGTTATTATTTATGCGGTCGTGCTTCATTTAAGATTGGTTCCGAAGCTTCGAGGTAAACTTACCTTTAATATAGCCAGCCTGTGGGCAATTTGGTCAATTATATTTACATATTTTGGGGTTAACTATTACTTAGCAGGTTTACACTCTTATGCAGCTGGCGACCCAATTCCAATTCCTATATGGATTTATATTACGGCTTGTTGTATGTTAATCTTATCATTAACCGCTTATTTAAAACATAGAAACAAACAATACATTAATTAAATAATTAACTAAGCTTGATGATTGGTTTACTTTATGATTAATGATTTTATTATAAATGAGTGATTAAAATTTGTAACCAGTCTGAATATAGTTTTGATTTACACCTATAGTGATTAAGTGCGCTTTTACATCTTCTTCAAATTTTTTAGGGCCACAAACATAAAAATGCTATTCTGTGTTTTTGATAAATTTTATTAAGTAATCTTTATCAATTTTACCAAAATGAAGATTTTTAGATTTAGTTCTACTTAAAGTAACAAACAACTTGGAGCTAAATAACTTTTTTAACTTTGTGTAAAATAAAATATCCTCTTTAGTCTTATTGGCATAAATTAATCTATGCTCTTTCTTTAAATCAATTCCTTTATCCCGCATGTCTTTAAATATGGGTAAAAAAGGCGTAATACCAGTCCCTGCAGCTATAAAAGTTCCTCTGCCATTATATTCGTAAGAATCCCAAGCTTTGGAAAGTTGAACTACGTCATTAGGTAATAATTGGGCAATACCTTTTGTAAGACCATTTGAATTTGGATATATTTTTATAACAAACTCTAAATAATCGTCTGATGCTTCATTAACTAAAGTAAAAGGAGCTACAGATAGTTCGTAACCAGGTTTATCGATACTCAAATCAACTGCTTGACCAGCCACAAAATTGAATTTAAATGGTTTCGTTACCCTTAATAAAATAACGTCATGACTAATGGTTATAACATTAATAACCTTTGCTTTGTACGGAAAAATAAAACCCATCTCTTATAAAGTTTAAAAATCTTTATTTTTGGATGCATTTTTACTTAATTAGTTACAAAAAACCTCTCCATTTATGTAGCTGTTTTGTGGGAATAAAAATGAGGTGAAATTTTATATCAAACTATTAAGTTGATCAATAAAATAGAATTATACCAAAGTACGATTGAAAATAGTCTTAAACTTACGGCATCGCATAAAAAATGTTTATTCACACGAAGCTCATACATTTCGTAAACCCGATGTCACTAAATATAATACACGTAATAGCTCTAATGCAATTTGCTGTAGACAACTGGCATTTGTCCTTTCCAAGTAGCCCACAAGTTGTCGTTATCGATTAAGTTTGCCATAAAGTGGCCAACATTTATACGACTCACTTTACCCGCATTAAAAATGGCGCTCCGTGTTGGTGAAGGGTGTATTTCGTAAGCAGTTACTTTGTCCTCGTTAATTAAGCCATCTGGCCTAACTGCAACCCATTCAATAAAATTATTGTTTTGACCAATTTGTGTTCGTAAATAATCTGCTGCTTTTTCATTATCTACATGAGGTGGCAACAACAAACGAAGAAGCCCAATAACACATTTTTGCGCAAAAGAAATAGGTTCGTTTAAGTCGCGATTTCGATTGCCAGTCGTATTCATTAATACAAACTTTGTTGGACTTTGCGGATGGTTTGATTTTATAGCATGGCATAAGCGTCGCGTAGCATCTGTTACGAGTTTTCTTGGTTGTCCGTAAATGCCTTTAAAAGTTAAGTTATGCCCGAGGCAAGACGCAACGGCTTGACAATCCTTGACTATTTCAACCATTTCCGTATCACTTAGTTCTAATATACTAGCAGAAATAATTTCCAGATTACCATTGGTTTTCCATGATTCCGGTAACTTTTCAGGCGATCTTACAATTACTTTTACTTGGTGGTTTTTAGCCAAAAGCTGTTCTACTAATTTACTTCCTGTGGCACCACTGGCACCCACTACTAAAACTGTCATACTGATTTATTTTGATTGCATTATTTGTTTTATAGACGATGTATTAGTACAATTGTTTCACTTAAAGACCTTTTGCTTTACGTAATATTTTAACAACGCGTGTATATGTTATCTCCAACAAATTCCATTGGTAGCCTTCAAAATCGGTTGTGTTCATAAATTGAACGACAACAGCATCAATATCCTTATGGTATTCTGCCATACATTGGTAACCTGGAGCCAATCCGCCATGATTAAATTCATAGATTGAGGCATAGATTTCCATTTCGTTTTCATTAAGTAATGTACCATCATTTAAAGCTCTTAAAAAAATACCAACATCTTCTGCTGTAGCTATCATCATTCCATTATTCTCGTTTTTGAAGTCTTTTTCAATGCCAACATAATAACCACTCATAACATCGTCCACATTTACGTCATCAATTGAACCAAAAGTATTCTTCAACCCAAGTGGCATTAATATTTCCTTGTTGAAATAGTCTTGACGGCTACCTCCTGTAACTTGCTCTATGATTCTTGAAAGCAATAAATAATTCGTATTTGAATAACCATAATCTTTGTTTGGCTCGAAGTCTGCCGGTAAATCCAATGCATATTGAAGCACATCTATATTGGTGTTTGGTTGGTTTTTCCAAAAATCAGGATTGTCCGTGAAATTAGGAATGCCACTTCTGTGTTGTACCATCATTCGTAAGGTGATTTTATCAGCATTTTCTATTCTTCCTACGAGTTCTGGAAAGTAATCAGCTACTGTTTTATCCAAAGACAAAAAATTGTCATTAGCCAATTTAGTGATAGCAACTGCAACATAAACCTTGCTAATACTTGCAATTTTGAACAAAGCATTAGGATTGGCTGGTATTTTTTCTTCTTTATTATGATAACCAGCTGTATAGAATGCTGGAGGTTTGCCGGCTTCATCTACATATACAATAACGCCATCAAAACCATAACTTAAAGTTTGATCGACTTGCTCCTGTACCGTATCTGGCAGTGGTAATATCCATGCTTTTACCAATATCCAGGGCACAAACCATAAGGAAATTAAAGTCCCAACAAGTAATACGATTCTAAAAATTTGTTTTCCTTTACTTATTTTCTTTGAGGTATTCTTCATGAACCTATAATTTAATGGTTTTTTAATTTATGGTGCAAATATGGTTGATAACGCAATAAAAATAAATTATCAATTACCGAACTGTATAATAGTATGGATGAATTGATTAACTACACATGGTACAGTATTGTTCAATTATAACAATTGGCGCTAAAGCCACAGCATTTCCCTAAAATTATCACGTTAAAATTAAAACTATTTATATTATATTTAATTAGAAGAATATTAAATATATAAGTATGAGCGAAAAAAGGAAACTAGACCAGGAAAAGTTGCACCGTTTAATGTACACTTTATTCTATCCCGCAGTCTTAGGCACATTATTTATGCTTATTGTACTTGGTGGCTTTAACAAAGAAAAAATTCAAATTGGTTTTGCCATGTTTTTAGCATTGTACTTTAGTGTTCAGCATATTCAAAATAACGACAATTCGGATAAAGATTATATGGGTTTGGATTTTATATTCGATATTTTGGAACTTGCCAGCATGTTCTTTTTATTTTATCTTTTAGGAATTACCGAAAGCGTTTTAAATCCACAGTGGTGTGCATTTTATTTGGTACTTATATTTTCTTTTTTTATTCCGATACTAACCAGAATCTTTAAGCAAATATGTTATAGCCGCAGTTTTGATAAGAATGACAAAGAATTAAGCAGTATGTCATTAATAGCTATGTTGATTGGACTATTTAATATTATTTTACCGTTTGAAAACGTTAGAATAATCTCTTTAGCTTTATTGTTTTTAATGTTTGTATTTTACTCCTTTTTTTATGTTTTATTTACCAAACCTAAATAGAAATAATATTATGGAGAGTATTTCTCTAATGATTTTTTCCATTGAAACTCTTTCTTTTAAAAAGCCATAAACCATTGAAATTCTACGTTGGTTCCTAACCAAGTTACTCGATCCTTTTTTGATATTATTATATTGCTGAAAATGACTATAAAATTATCAAAAGCGGTATCGTTAGATATACATATGTGTTTTTTAAAAGATCCGGGAAAACTTTATGGAATGTTAGCGGCTCTTAATTCTTCCTTTGAAATAATAAGGGCCATTTTCAAGATTTTTATTATAAATGAATTTACTTCCCGATACAATATGTAATTTACCTTATATTTATTGGGGTTAGAGCATTTGGGCAACAAATAGGATACAAAAAACACCTAAAAAGGATAAATTAAAGACAATTATTAATAAATTCAATTACGAATATAGCATAAAAAAACCACTCATAAAGAGTGGTTTCATACATAAAAACATCAACCGTTAATTAGCTGTTCCAGAGCCTAAATAAACGCTGTTTGAGACAATACTACCATCAGCAGTAATAAACGCCATAAATAGCTCTACTGTATCTCCTGCATAGGTATTTGGAATTGTAATGATTTG
>NZ_JBLWYT010000006.1:0-298623 GCF_048381975.1 Hwangdonia sp.
ATTCCGAACAGAGAAGTTAAGCCCGTTAGCGCCGATGGTACTGCATTTGTGGGAGAGTAGGTCGTTGCCTTTTTTGAAGAGTCTGATTACAATACGTAGTCAGACTCTTTTTTTTTTTTGCATAAACTTTGGCATGTGAGATAATCTATAGAAAGTAAAAGGTATATAAGAAATACATTGAATAGATTTTTAGTACCATATTGTTGATTAATCTTTAACTTCAAAGGTTTTAAATAAACCTTTGCCCTTGGTATTGGGCACTTCAGAAATAAATGCATATTTACCAGGTTTTAAATCGGTATAGAAATAACCTGTACTTCCAGCTGGCATATCATTAACTCCACCTAAAAAAGTAACGCCTTTTGGAACTGGGGTAATGAGTCCTTTTGGGTTTGACCAGTCCATCCATGCTTCTAGAGCATCTTCACTAACACCATTTTCTAACTTTACTAAATTTACATCGTGCTGCATAAAATTTTCGTGCTGTTTTTGGTCTTTATAAAAGACTGAAAATATTTGTTTACCCTTAGTAATGTTTTTATCATAAGTTATCCCTTCGGTATTAGATACCTCAATATTTACAGTAGGTTCTGGAGGTGTATTACCGCTATCTTCTTCAAGCACAATGACAGGCTTAGCCATTCCCATAGAAGTATGAAATTTACCATTTGACATTTTTACATAGCATTCCATGATGTAATAACCAGGATCCAACTTTACCGATGTAATTGCAGTGTGCTTTGGTGCAATCAATCCAGAACCACCCGAAAATACTATGTCTCCAAACCATGCTGGCAATTTACCAAAGGCAGCGAAACCTTCTTCTGGCTTACCTTGATTGATTAAATTCATGCCTTCTTCAAAAACCGGTGCAACATCAGTTATGGTATTGTCAATAGTTTTGCCTTCAGGGTATTTATCTAATAAAAAAAAGTGAGTTTCATTTGATAGGTTTTGATATTTAAAGGTGTTCCACCCTGAGGGAATTGTATCTGTACATTGAAACTCCATGCTTCGTGTTATTATATCAATAACATTTGATGGATTTTTAGCTATATTATTTTTAATTGATTCTGTTTTTTTTTCATTTTTACAATTAAAAAAAATAGAAATGAGTGCAAGTAAAAAGATAACTGAATGTTTAAATGTTTTCATTATAAAATTTTAGTTTTAATTGTGATTAATTTTTAATATTAACTTATCGTTTTCATTATTAATTATTTTGGCTTTTGTATTGGTTAAGTTAAAAGTATCGCCCGGTATAAAAGTATCACCTGGTATAAAAGTATCACCTGGTATAAAAGTATCACCTGGTATAAAAGTATCGCCTGGTATAAATGTATCTCCTGGTATGAAAGTATCTCCTGGTATAAATCTCTCAGTTGTATCAATAGCTAAAACGGCTTTATTGGCAGGGAGTACCGAGTAGTTTCCGTATAATATTCCTTTATAAAAATTACTGTTAGGATACTTTTTGGCTACTATTTCAGGATCGTTCATAGTTTCTAAAAGCTCTATGTTTTTAACCCTGTTAGTTGTATTATCTACAATCATTATAATTTTTGTACCTTCATTAGGTTTTTGGATATTACTAATAATTTTAACATGGTTTATACCCACCTTTGCCTCAAAATGAGAATCATTAATACCTCCTCCAAATGAGATCATAGTGGGTTTCATTTTAAACTTCAAAAAGTTTAGTACCAAATTACCATCAAGAAAAACTTTGAGTTTGCCTGTTTTGCATTCTATTTTTACATGGCGCCAAACGGGCTCTAAAGTATATAAACCTTTCAAGAAGTTTTTAGCACTACCCGGTTGTGGATGAGCCCAACTGGTTTCCAATCCATCACGTTTTAAAGTTATTGGCTTATAAGAAATGTCACCTTTTCCATAACCATATTGGCCTTCCCACAGTCTAATTTCAATACGTTGTCCGTAAATGGATGAAGTTTTTCCAAAAAACATATCAAATTCTACAGTAAAATCATCACCTAGATAGTTGTTGGTTTGCCCATTAACTATTGGTTTTATAATACCACCATGCATAATGCTGATCATTTTATTACCATCTGCTTGATCTATTGATGCCATACCATTAATGACATCCCAATGGTTAGGAAATTCACCTAAAGGCTCTTTAGCCACATTGTCTTGGAATATTTGACCAAACGTTATTGAACAAAATAAGATTGTAAAAATTGAAGTTAGTGTTTTCATGGTTTTATTATTTAATTATTATTTTTTTTGTTACCTGCTTGTTGTATGTAAATATTTTTAATAGATAAATTCCAGATTGTAGGTGATTCACTTTGATTTTTGATTTTCTTGTACTTAATACCTTGCTACCCAAAACATCATATATTTGAATAATATTTAATGGAATGGTTGATTTTATGTTTATAAACTGGCTTACGGGATTGGGGTAGATTTTAATTGCATTTCCCGGTATGGTCTCATCAACCATCTCCAAACTTTTAAAAATGGAGTTATCGATAAAGCCTTCTGAAACCAAATGATTGTTTACACTGTATTCTTGAAGGTTTACTTCCCCAATGGTATATAGCATTTGCAAATTTCCATTTATGGAACTTGCGCCACCACTGTCGATACTATATTTTACTATTGATTGTCCATAAATATGCATGGCAAAACAAAGCAGTACACTTGTTGTAAGCTTTTTCATTGTTGTTTGTTATTTAGTGATTCGAGTTGTGATACGCGATTGCTTAAATCTTTAAATTGCTCTACTTGGGCGGATAAATTGTTAATCTTCTTATTTTGATTATCAATAATATTTTGCTGATCTTGTATGGCTTTGATAAGCACTGGGATTAACTCGGTATAGTTAATGCTCAAGGTTTTGTTTTTATCTTCACCAACATCTACTATTTCATTTATAATGGGTTGAACATCTTGGGCTATCAACCCAAATGTTTTTGAGCTTTCTTCAGGTCTGTTTTTCCAATTGTAAGCTACAGGGCTTAGTTTTAAAATGGTTTGCAATCCATAATTTAAATCAATAATGTTTGATTTTAACCTTCTATCTGAAGGCAAATCATAACTAAAAGCCAATATATGGCCATTTGTGAAAACGGTCATGGCATTGGCTCTAAAGGTGCCTCCGGTACCATCACCAGTTCCGTTGCCAATTTGAAATAAAACGTCTGGACGAATATCATTATATTCTCCAATAACCAAACTGCTTTGGCCATCGGCAATGGTACCCAGTCCCATGGCTACTGAATAATCGCCATAAGCATCCGTATTAGACCCAAATGCTGCCGAGTAACTGCCGTTTCCAATGGTTGAACTCCCAGATGCGAACGAGTAATCGCCGTGAGCCGTAGTGCCAACGCCCATTGCAGTTGAAAAATCGCCAGTTGCTTTGGTTGTTGTACCCATAGCGGTTGCATATAGCCCAGAAGCAGTAGTAAGGTTGCCCATTGCCGTGGAAACGATACCTGATGCGGTAGTATTTGCGCCCAGAGCTGTTGCAAAATTAGCACTGGCAGTGGTGTTTGTTCCAATTGAAACCGCACCTTCCATGGTAGCAGAATTGTCCTTTCCTAGAGCAAAAGCGTAATTACCGGAAGCTTCGGAATTGTATCCCATGGCTGTTGACCAATCACCAGAGGCCAAAGAGCTAAATCCAAAAGCGGTAGAACCGGCACCGTTTGCTTGTGATTGGCTGCCCAATGCGGTTGAATAAGCTCCTGTGGCTTGGGTAGAAAACCCCAAAGCAGTTGAAGTGTTTCCAATGGCCTCTGTACCAGACCCCGCGGCAAAGGCCCTACTTCCTAAAGCGCCCGCACTAATTGAAGCCGAAGTATTGGTACTTAAATCAACTGCATTTAAACCAATTTGCCCATAATTATCGGGATTGCGGCCACTAATTCGGTACCCTATGCCATTCCCTTCGTTAAGAGCTGTTAAACCTCCGCCGTACGTAGCATCGGCATATTCTTTTGTAATGAGTGCTTTGGCATTTGTAATTTCGTTTATATCGAAACTTGGAGCAGTGATTACCCCATCAAAATTTACCGTAAACGCATTAGATCTTCCGGATGAATTGCCATTACCCACTTGAAACAGTATATTTGTAGCCGTTGTGTTATCATTAAGTCTGCCCACGACAGTGCTAAATTGATCATCGGCTATGGTTTCAAAACCCATAGAAGTAGCACTAAATCCGGACGCCGTAGTAAAATTACCCAAAGCCGTTGCAGCAAAATTGGTGGCGTTTGTTTTATAACCTGTGGTAAAGGTAGAGCTACCACTGGCTCCAAGGTTTAAAGCAGCATCGGGGTTCGTGCTTAAATCTACTGCGTTTGCGCCAATATTGTCATAATAATTAGGGTCTTTATTAATTAATCGCCACCCTAATCCATTACCCTCATCAATAGCTTCAAGTCCCGTTGCCCCCCCTGTGCCACCCGAATAGTTGGCATCGGCATATTCTTTTGTAATTAGTGATTTGGCATCTGTAATTTCAGAGATATCGAAGGTTGGTGCCGTAATCGTGCCGTTTTTCAATATTGTTAAGGCATTAGACCTAAAGTTGTCGTTGCCGTTTCCTATTTCGAACAATGGATCTGTATCCACCCAAGCGTCTGGGTCGCCACCTCCTAAATTCCTGTTACCAAATGCTGTTGACTTATAGGCATCGGCCCAAGTGCCGTAGCCATAAGAAAAAGTAGTATAGCCAATGGCTCTACTGCTAAAACCACCGGCGAGGGAAAAAATGTTAGATGCTATATTTCTGTTGCCAAGAGCAAATGAATAGTTCCCTGTTGCTCCATATTCTGATGATGGAGCAAAACCATCACTTAAATCAATGGCACCTCTGCCTATGTTACCGTGGTTGGCAGGGTCTCTTCCTTTTAAACGCCAGCCACTGCCGTTGCCTTCATCAATAGCTTCAAGACCGGTGGAAGCACCGCCCGAACCACCCGAATAATTGGCATCGGCATATTCTTTTGTAATAAGCGCTTTGGCGTCGGTAATTTCATTGATATCGAAACTTGGTGCGGTAATGGTACCATTCCTTAATACCGTTAACGCGTTTCTTCGAATATCGTTGGTGCCATCAATATATTGTCCGTTCCCAATTTCGAACAGAGGATCGGTTGATGCGGCCAATAAGGGGTCACCGCCACCAACGTTGTATAACCCGATGGCTGTTGAATTGGGAGCTTCGGCTCGAGTGCCAATTCCCAAAGCGGTTGATGAATGACCAGAGGCCACTGTTCCAGCTCCCATAGCGGTAGCTTGAGCCTGTGAAGCTATGGTACCTACACCCGATGCAAATGAGCTCTGACCTGACGCCGTTGTATTTAGTCCAACAGCAGTTGCATAATTTCCTGTAGCACCTCTAGTGGTTGAAGATGCCCAACTATAGCTTAAATCTACGGCGCCAATGGCGATTGGACCGTAGAAATCTTCAGGTCTGTCAATTAAACGCCACCCAATACCTCCACCTTCATCAAGTTGTTCAAGTCCGCTATTGTTTGATTGTTCTGCAAACAAAGCATAAGGAACAACTTTAAATTCGGTAGTGCCCATATCTGTTAAACCCGAACCAGAATCGATACGGACTTTTAAAAAGCGGGAACCGAAAGTTCTTGTTGTTCTCCAATCTAATTGGTTGTAACCATCTTCAAATCCAGATAGCGGTGTGCCTTCGCCGATATTGACTATTACTATACCGTTGGCATCTGTACTCGTGGTGTGGGTTTCAGCATAAACCACATCTAAAAACTGTATTTCCGGTCCGTCTAGAATTGAAAACTCAATGGATATATTTTGATTTATTAATGCATTGTTATTATTATCTTTAATTAATGCTTTATAATTGATTCCCTTACGTTGGGTAGGTTGGGAAAAACTTAAACCAGTAATAAAAAGTGCGAGTAAAATAGTTGGTATGTTTTTCATTGTGTTGGTTTTTATTGATTAATAGCATTTTATGTTTTCAGTCACGGACTAAAAGCCCATTCCAAAGCTCATAAATTGATAGTCTTCTTTTTTTATATCGGTCTTTTTTTCTTCAAGACTTATAGCTGTCATCGTGAAATTATTTTTACTTTTCTTTTTGTGTACAGCTGTTATTTCCATTAATAGCGCATCTTCTTCAAGTACTTTTAATAACGCAGGATCAAAGCCTTTTGGGCTATTTTTGTTATTGGCGAAAGCGAAAAAAGCACTAAAATTAACAGGTGCATCTAGGGTAAAATAGACATCAGTAATAAAATCAGCATTTTCCATTTGCATGCCGTAACAGGTATAGCCCAATATGGTTTTGGTACCAATTTCCTTAAAGCTGTATTTGGGTTCTTTTTTACTGGATTTTTGGTCTTTTATTTTTGTTATTTGAGCCATATTCTGGCCATTCATGTTCATAAACATGATTGAGATTTTTTCTTTTGAATCCATTACTATGCGCATCGTACCTTTTCCTTTTAATTCTTTTGAAGACATTACCATCCCAAAATAGTTCTTGCTATTGGAATTAATGAGATAATCCATCTGCATGGGGTCGTTTTTTGCTGTTCTAATTTCGGTTTTAAATTCCCAGTCAAACGTGTAAGCCTCGGGTAATTTTGATTCGTCCAATTTACCTTTGCCTAACAGGCCTTGCATTATTTTTTTTGTTGGATCCTGTGCTTTAACCGGCATGCTAAAAAAGAAGCATAAGGATAATAGTATTATAAATTTTGTTTTCATAATGAGTTAGTTTTTGTTTTTTTGTTTGTCTTTTTTATTGTGTTTCCAAGGCTCCAAACCTTTTTCTAAGGGGATTATTTTTCCTAAGGGCCCGGGCATTAAAGATTTTTCAATGGCTTCGGGAAGGGTTACTTTCACGTTTTCGTACGAGAAAACGAATTTTCCCGTGGGATGATCGTCTTCCTTTACTTGCGGATTGATTGTGTTTATGTATAATTCCGCTAATCTGTCTTGATCATCAAACAGTATATAACTTCCGGGATACTCGGCATCATTATAGCTGAATTTTGTGCAGTTGTTAGAACCGTTGCAATTGGTTTTTGATGCGATATAATAATCATTGTCTATAAAATGCTGGGGTTTGTATATAAATGCCATCTCCAATACTAAAAAGCTGAGTGCCAAGTCTTTTTCTTCCAGAGCTTGAAATGCTTCGATGTAAGGTTCTGGGGGGAGTTTGTAGGCTTGCGGTATCATGCCCGCCATCATAAAGCCCATCATTCCGGAAGAGGCTAATGTTCTTTTTTCGTATTGTCCTGCCTCAGTATCGTATCCGTATATAAAACCTTTGCGGTCTTGATAAAGCGGCTTTTCTGAGTTGCCCGCAACTTCGGTTCGCATCGCTATGGTTTCGGCATCAAAGTATTGGGTATGCACCACGGCATCGCTATCGTGGTAGAGTTTCATAACAACATCGGTGGTAAAGAAATCTTTTGCCGAATTGATGATAAGCTCCTCTTCTTCGTAAGATGTTGCTCTGTGCTTTGCATTATCTGAGGTGTCAAGCGAAACTTCTCTGGTTTGGTAACCTTTTTCTTTGGCTCTTTTTTTTAGCTCATCTAGTAATTGCGCTTCAACACCAATACATGATAAAAGACATATTAGCGATAAGATAATTAGTTTTGGTTTCATTATTATTCTACTTTTAAGAGTAATTTGCCTTTTTTGGTTGACAGTATTTTAGTGTTTACAATTCTTAAGTTTAGTTTATTACCCGATATGTATTGGTCACCTGGTAAATATTGGTCACCTGGTAAATATTGGTCACCTGGTAAATATTGGTCTCCCGGTAGGTATTGATCCCCCGGTAAGTATTGGTCTCCGGGTAAGTATTGATCCCCCGGTAAGTATTGGTCTCCGGGCAAATATTCCTTTTCTGTGTTAAAGGACAACAATGAGTTTTTTAACGGTTGCACAACATAATTTCCATAAAGCACGCCCAAAAACAATTTACTGTCAGGATATTTTTGAGATACCAAATTGGGAGTTTGCATGTTTTCAAACAATTCTATATTTTGTACTTGGTTGGTTTCCTTGTCAACTACAAGTACTATTTTGGTTCCTCCATTTGTGTTTGAATTTTGGTTCGTATTAACTCCAGAAATATTTACATTTTTAATGGCTCGAATAAAAGAAACACCAGACTCTGCGGCTTCACCTCCAATTGAAATAATGGCAGGCTTAAACTTATATTTTGGCATATTAATAATCTGTTCGCCATCAATATATACTTTTAGCGAACCTTTATTATAAAGTATAGCAATAAAGCGCCATGTGGCTTCTTTTTTTTGGGCGGGATCGTTATTAAAGACATTATGTGCTATATTTCTATTATTGATTTCATCATTACCATAAAGATAAGCACCGTGCCTAAAAATTTTTATCGCATCATACCATCCTTTTCCAATGTTGTTTTCGAAGGT
This sequence comes from Hwangdonia sp., assembly GCF_048381975.1. Lineage (NCBI taxonomy): Bacteria > Pseudomonadati > Bacteroidota > Flavobacteriia > Flavobacteriales > Flavobacteriaceae > Hwangdonia > Hwangdonia sp. The sequence continues at coordinate 8,430 of NZ_JBLWYT010000006.1, forward strand.
AATTCGACCACTACCATCCCAAAAGCGAATACTATAATGTTGTTCGGTAGGGCCTTTTAGAACCCCATTAAAATAAGCTTCAAATTCTAATGTAAATGAATCGGTTAAGTAGTTTTTACTGTTTAATAAAGGTGTTATTATCCCTCCATTTGATAATGAAATTACTTTCTCGCCTTGAAACGTGTCAATTTGAGCAGAACCTTTTATTAAATTCCATTTAGATGGAAATTCACCATCTGTTTCGTTATCTGGTTTGTCTTGAAATGATTGCGAATAACCAATTCCAGAAATTAGAAATAGTAAAATAACACTAAATATAGAAGTTGTTTTCATAACCATAGTTTTAAAGTGATTAGTTGATTTTAAATTGAAAAGGAAACAACGCCAACTGTTGTTTTTGTTATTTCCTTTTGCACACTGATTAATAGCGTCTTTATATGTTTTTATCAAGCTTGATAGATTTTATTACTTTGTTTTTAAGCGTAATGTTAAGTTTGTAATGCCCGTTTTTTAAATGGTCTATACTTAAAAATATAGGCTGTTCTTTATGGTCGTTTTCGGTTATTTTAGTTTGCTTAGGCATTATTTAATAACTAAAGGGGAAAAGTTAAACTATTACATAACACGCTAATTGATGTTGTTTTGCGATGTAAAATTATAGAGAAGCCGCTTTGTTTGATGCTAGATATGTAACAAAACATAGAACATTTGTAACATAAGCCATTTAGTTTTATGTTTTTTGCAAGTAATCGTTTGGGGTGCAGTGGTATGCTTTTTTAAAACATTTAATAAAGTAAGATGGTGTATTAAACCCAACCTGATAGGCAATTTCAGAGATGGTGTAGTCCGATTTTTGTAAAAGTGATACGGCCATTTTTAAGCGTTGCGACCGTATAAAAGCCGTTGTGGTTAAACCTGTAAGGGCCACTAGTTTTCTGTGCAATTGCATGCGGCTAACCAGCATTAATTTGCTAAACTTGGCGGCATTAAATTCGGGGTTTGATAAATGTTCATTTAAAACGCTTTCAATTTTATTCAGGAAATCCTCGTCAAAAGTAGTGGTGGCTATGTCTTTGTTTTTTGAAATGTTATGTTGCGAATAACGTGATTGTAAAGACTTCCTTAATTCAATTAAATTTTCAATGCGCTTAATTAAAATTTTAGATTTAAAGGGTTTTGTAATAAAATCGTCGGCACCAGCTTCAAGCCCTTTAAGTTCATTTTCCTCACCAACTTTTGCAGTAAGTAATATTATGGGAATATGACTTGTAAGCATGTTGTTTTTTAATGTTTTACACAACTCGATGCCATTGGTAATGGGCATCATTATATCGCTAATAATAATATCTGGAATGGTTTCGAGTGCTTTTTTTATACCGATTTTTCCGTTTGCTGCTTTTAATATTTTATAATTGGACTTTAAAATGGACTCTATATATTGCCTTACGTTCTTATCGTCTTCAACAATTAACAAAACCGGTTTTTCGGAAGATTCGTTAAAGGTTTCAGAAAGTTCTTTTTTAATTTCAGAAGATTGCGAGTTTATAATTTTGTTGTTGTCGGGGCTAATATCTTCTATATCAAAAGCTTCTTTATTAATGGGAAGCGTTACGGTAAACTGAATTTCATCTTTATTTACCGTACTGGTTACCAGCGAACCATGGGTTAAAGCAACCAGTTCTTTAACTAAAGCCAACCCAATGCCAACGCCATCTGCATTTGCGTTTACCTGATAAAAGCGGGTAAATAATTTACTTAAATCTTCCGGTTTAATCGTGCTTCCGCTATTTATAATGGTAAGTATGGCATAATTGTTTTGTTGCTCTGTATTGAAATAAATATGACCTTTTTTTGGGGTGTATTTTACGGCATTGGCCAGCAAATTAGTGACAATCTTTTCTACGATATCTTTATCAAACCAAGCCTTTGGGATATTTGAAATATCGGTTTTAAACTGCAAACCTTTTTTTTCGGCTCTGTATTGAAACGATGATGCTATCTGTTTTAAAAGAATACCTAAATTATCGTTTTCAATATTTAACTTTAAATGACCGGTTTCCAATTTTGCCAAATCCATCAGCTGATTCACCAAATTCAAAAGGCGTTTAGCGTTTCGATGGATAAGTGAAAGTTCTTTTTTATCGGTATTTGAAATCTTCTTTTTTGCCAGTTGATTTTCCGCTGGCCCTAAAATTAAAGTTAATGGTGTTCTAAACTCATGCGAAATATTGGTGTAGAGTTTGGTTTTAAATTCATCCAAATCTTTTAACCTGTTGGTTTCGGCGTGTTCCAACTCCAATTGTAACTTTAGCTGCCATCGCCATTTAAAGTATCTGTAGGTTAAAAATATCAACAACAATAAAAGCAATCCATAAATAATTTTTGCGGCAGTATTTATATACCAAGGTTTTAAAATGGTAAATGCGTAGGTTGCCGGAACTTCATTCCAAACTCCGTCATAATTACTAGAAATTACTTTAAATACATAATCGTTAGGTGCTAAATTGGTGTAATGGGCGGTATTTATATTGGTTGATGCAGACCAATCGGTGTCGTGGTTTTCTAATTTGTACTTATATAAATTTCGTTCGGGTTGTGAGAAATGCAGGCTTGAGAATGTAAATGTTACGGTGTTTTGTTTAAACTTAAAGGCTTTGTTTTGAATGAGCGGTTGGTTTTTATTGAATATGTCGAAACCTGAAATTATGGTTTTAGGTTTTACCTTATTAAATGATATTTGATTTGGATGAAACCAATTAACGCCCTCAAGACCGCCAAAATAAAGGGTGCCATTTGGCGACTTAAAATAGGCTCCGGTATTAAACTCTAAAGCCTGTAGGCCATCATAATTGTTGTAGTTTTCAACAGTTGGAGTTTCTGCATTTTGGGCTAAGCTAAACTTGGTTAACCCACCGTTGCTGCTCAGCCAAAGGTTGTTGTCGTTATCGGGTAAAATGCCATAAATAACATTGTTTGGCAAACCGTTTTCTGTGGTGAATACAGATGTTTCGTTTAATTTAATATCATACTTTTTTAGCCCTTTTCCAGCGGTCCCAATCCACAAAATAGCATCTTTATATAATAGGGATTTAATAGGGCCATTAATACCTTTAAGTTTTTCAATGTGTTTGGTTTGCTGGTTTAGCTTAAAAACGCCTTTATTTTCTGTGCCAATCCACAGTTCGTTTAAATTGCCTCTAACTACTGTTTTTATATTGTTTGAGGTTAATGCGGAATTGTTAACGTTGTATTTTTCTATAATGCCTTCATTTTTATCAAAAAGCACCAAACCGTTATTTTCTGTACACAGCCAAGTGCGTTGCGATGTTTCAGGCAACATCCCCCAGATGGTGTAGTTCGATATCTCTGGGAAATATTTAAAACGTCCAGATGAATCCATAATATTTAACCCAAATACCTGATGCCCAATCCATAAGGATTCGTTATTATAACACAAGCTGATAATCCGGTTGCTTACTATATCAGAGTTGCTTGTTGATATTGTTTTGTAAATGTTTTTATCGTTATTAATATATGTTAAACCTTTCCCGGAGGTGCCAATCCACATGTTTCCTTCGGGGTCTGTGCTAATACTTCGTACCACATCTATATTGACGGATTTTGGCATTTGCTTATTGGTAAGAACATTAAACTTTACCAAATGCTCATCATAATAATTCGCACCAGCGCCATCTGTACCCAGCCAAATAAGGCCTGTGTTATCTTCATACAACGATAATATGTCATTATACTGAATGGCAAACGGGTTGGTTTTATTCTCTAGAAAATTGGTGAGTTTATTTTGTTTAAAGTCAACCAAATACGCACCGTTGCCATAGGTTGCAATCCACAAGCGGTCTTTGTCATCAACCAAAAGATCTTGAATATTAAGGTTTTTAGGAATCGGAATGTTTACATTTTGTTTAAAAGGATGAATTTTATCATCTTGTGTTTTTTTATAATACAACCCCTTGCTGTAGCTGCCAAACCAAAGTGTTCCGTCTTGGGTTTGTGCTATCGCACTATAATTAGTTGTGTTGGCATGGTGTTGGGTTAAATTTTTATAGTTGTTATTTTGGTTTAGGCTTAAAACACCACCGGAGGTCGCTACGATTATTTGGTCATTTAATTGATGAAATGCATTAATCGTCCGTTTTAAATCAATTGGATTTAACAACTGGATTGTATCCTTTGAAGTAGCATCAATTTTAAACAAACCCATGCCGTAAGTTCCAATGTAAGTATGGTAGTTTTCGTCTTGAAAAATGGTGCTTACATTATTAAATTGCTTTATCGTTTTGAAGCTATCTTTTTGTGGTGTGTAAAGTTCTAGTTTACCTGAATTGGTAATAATCCACAATTTATTTTTTTTGTCAATATATATTTTGCCCAAGCGGCTATACGTTGGTCTTGTAATATCTTCAAATTGTTTGTTGTAAATTTTAAACGAACGCCCATTGTATTTGTTTAAACCGTCTTGGGTGGCAAACCACATATAACCAATACTATCCTGCGCTATACTAATCACACTGTTTTGTGAAAGCCCATCTTTTATTGATAATTGACTAAACGCTATTTGCTTATTAATTTCAGGGTTTAACGAGTCTGCCTTAAAATTATTTTGAGAGCTTAGGTTTTGCAATAGGCAAACAAATAAAATTGATAAAACAAGTTTCAATTAAATAAGGTATTGGTTAATAGCTTCTTGTAAAGTTAGTAAAGAATTTCTTTAAACAGAAAAGGAATTGTTTTATAAAGAGGAAATTTATTTTAATACAGTGCTGTAAGTATCTTTGAGATTAAAGACTAAGCAAAAGAGTTTTCAAGTTTAAAATATTTTAGTACATTGGATTATATGAACATTATTATTGAATCTACTCTAAAAACACTACAAAAATCAAAAAAACTACTTGATAGCCTACAGGACGATACATTGTGTAACGCGTCTTTGGCTCCCTATTATTCAAGTATTGGTACTCATATTAGGCATATTTTGGATTTTTACGATTGCATATTCAATTTGAATTCCGACAATATAATCGATTTAACGGCGAGGCGCAGGAGTAAGGATGTAGAGTGTAAATGCGATTGCGCGTTGGCTTATCTCAATGAAATTATCGATAAATTGAATCACTCCAAAATTAATATGGACGAAACCGTAATTGTGATTGATGATTTGGGCTTGGGAAAAATTGAAATACAATATACTTTAGGGGCTGTTTTTGCACAGGCGAATAGCCATACCATTCATCATTACGCCATTATAAATTATATATTGGAAGGGCTGAAGGTTCCTTTTAGCGATACCGATTTTGGTGTTAATCCAACAACACCAAAACTTAGCAACTTAAATTAAGAGTTGTTTTTTTTAAACATACTATCCAATACCGTATTAATGCCTTTGAAAGCAAAAAATATGGCTAAGGCACAAATTATGCCTCCCATAATCAATATGGGAATATAAAGTGGTTTTTCTTTATTGCTAAGTGCAATATGCAAAAGTATGGGGCCTAAAAACATGCAAGCTAAGGCAATCCCCATTTTTTTTAAACCTTTAACCAGTATGTTTTTATCTGTTTTATGGGTTTCCATGTTTGTAATTTTGAACCGCTAAACGCACACTGCCAAATTTATCCAATAGTTGTTTTGCTGTTTCTTGCGGGACATTAATTTCGTTCATAATCATTCTCACGCCTCTGTCAACAAGCTTGTTATTGCTTAATTGCATGTCGACCATTTTGTTGCCCTTTACATGCCCAAGCAATACCATGGTGGTTGTGGTTATGGTATTTAAAACCAATTTTTGGGCGGTTCCTGCCTTCATTCTGGAACTTCCAGTTACAAACTCAGGTCCAACAATAACCTCTATGGGGTATTTTGATGCCGCTGCCAAAGGGCTGTTGTAATTACAAGTAATGCACCCCGTAATAATGTTGTTTTTATTACATGTTTCTAACGCTGAAATAACATAAGGCGTGGTTCCCGAAGCCGCAATACCAACTACAACATCTTTATCGCTAATGTTATAATGTTGTAAATCTTGCCAGCCTAATTCTGTAGAATCTTCAGCAAATTCTACGGCATTTCTTATAGCAGTGTCTCCACCGGCAATGATTCCGATAACCAAATCTGGGGAAACGCCAAATGTTGGTGGGCATTCAGAGGCATCTAAAATACCCAAACGTCCGCTTGTCCCCGCGCCAATATAAAATAATCGTCCGCCATTTTTTAATTTCGGAACAATTTGTTCAATAAGCGCCTCTATTTGCGGCAGCGATTTCTCTACGGCAAGCGGTACTGTTTTATCTTCGTTATTGATGTTGGTAATCAACTCATTAACACTCATCTTTTCGAGATGATTGTAGTTTGAATCTTGTTCGGTTGTTTTGGTAAAATTCATAATTCAAAAGTATGAATTATTAGCGAGTTTTAATCATAAAGAATATCTTCAACTTCAATTTTTTTATCATTAATAAAATCATAAAGCGTCAGTTGCCTTAATATGTAATAATCTCTCCAGAATTTTTCGAGCGAGTTTAAATATTCAAATACGGCCTTGTCTCTTTCTTCTAAAGCGATATTTAAATTTGTAATGTCCACTTTGTTTAATACATATCTTTTTTTGGAAATTTCATAGCGCTTCATTGAAACTTCTTTTGCTTTTTCAGCGGTGAATAAAAAATCCCTTTGGTTGGACCAGTTTAGTACATGTAGGTATATTTCTTGTTCAAACTCTTGCTTATCTTGGTTTATATTATTGTTGGTTAAATCTAAATTGGCTTCTGCCATTTTACGCCTGGATTTAGATACGCCCCAATCGAATATTGGAATACCAACAGAAACCGTAACGTTTTGTTGTTTGTTAAAGTTGCTAAATAGGTTGTTGAAATCTTCGCCATTTTGCGATATCCCAAAATTGGCCCGTATCCCTAATTGTAACCTGTTGTTTCCTTTTTGAAAGGCGACTTGTTTTTCGGCCTCCAAACGTTTTCTTCTAAACTCGATAACCGCCTTTCTGTTATTCTGTGCCTCACTTAATGCTTTTTCAATTTCGACATCAAAAAGGGGAAGTTGTTCCGGGATATCTAAGGTTAAGTCTTCGTTTTCCAACTCTAAGTATCGTGCTAAATTTTGCGAGGCTCTTTTTAATTCGATGGTATTTGTGGTAACTCTGTTTTTTGAATTTAAGTACCTTAACTCCATTTGCAACAGCTCGTTTTCGGCAATTTTGCCCACTCTAAATCTGCCTTTTGCTATTTGCAATAAGGTGTCTTGGTTTTTTAAGTTGGTTTCTGAAATGGCCAACTGCATTTGTGCTTTTAGCAAATCGAAGTAGCGCCTCGAGGTACTAACAGAAATTTGCTCCATGTTTTCAATAAAATCTCTTTTGGATTCTTCGTAAATTAACGGTTCAATTTTTTTATCCCATTTAAATTCGTTGAACAATATTGAACTTTGAAAATAATTAATGGAAAACGGAATAACGGAATACCCAATATTATCGTCGAGACCAAATAACTCAACGCGTTCCAAGTTTGTGTTTACCGACAAGGTGCCTCCGGTGTACGGCACACTTTGAGAAATGGATAAACCGCCATCGATAAGCAATTGATTTTGTGTTACAAAAACATCCTGTCCGGCATCATTTGTTATTCTACGTACAGCATTTCGATATTCGGGTAGGGTTGCGGTAAGCCTTAATTCTGGCAAGAAACTAGCTTTATAACGCTTGAAACGCCAATAGTTCGATTGGTTTCTGTTTAAATTGATTTTATAATCCGGTGATTTTTTTCTAGCAATTTCAATCGCTTCGTTAAGTGTTAGTTTTTTGGACTGCGCATTATGGAACAATGGAAAAATAACGATAATAATAAGGAGTATTTTTTTCATATTTTATTATTCGGTTCTTAAAGCTTGAATAGGTTTTTTATTAGCGGCTGCTTTTGCTGGGAATATTCCAAATATTAAGCCCACGGCAACGGCAATAAAGAATGAAATCATAATTGAATTTATCGATAAAACCGTTTCAATCCCTGAAACTATTTCAATTACGTAAGCCCCTATAATGCCTAGGATAATGCCTATAATACCTCCACCAACACTGATAAGTACGGATTCTGATAAAAATTGTAAAATAACATCTTCTTCTGTGGCACCAATGGCTCGAATTATGCCTATTTCTTTGGTTCTTTCCAGTACCGAAGCAAGCATGATATTCATAATACCAATACCGCCAATTAAAAGCGATATTCCGGCTATAATGATTAATACAATATTAAATATTTGTTTTGTTTTCTGTTGCTGTTTAAGGAGTTGGATGGGAATTTCAATTTCAAAATCTAAAACATCGTTATGTCTTCGTTTTAACATTTTACTTAAAACTTCGGCGGTTGCTTTTAGCTCATTTGAATTTGAAACCTGTACAGTTAATCTATCAATTTGATGGTAATTACCTCTAGGGATTCTCTGTTTCGGGCCATTTTGGTTTCTATTTCTGGCACCTATTTTATCGCTAATTATCTTACGGTCTTTGTAGCGTACCAAAAAGGTGTTTATGGGTATATAAACGTCTTCATTTAAATCTCTTATCCCTAAATTTTCCTGGGCTTTATCTGAGATTAATTTCTCTTCAATAACACCTATTACCTTGAGCCAAACATCTTTAACTTTAATTTGTTTTCCTAAGGCGCTTTCGCCAGTGAATAATTTTTTCTCAACCTTTTTTCCTATAATACAGACGGGTAGGGCGTTCTCAATTTGGTAGTTTGAAAAACCCTTACCGTTTTCCAGGTTTATATTTGAAGATTCAAAAAATGCAGGGGAAATACCAATGAGTTTAACCGAGTTTTGCCTCCCATTGTTAATAACATAGGTGTTTAAAATGATTTCTGGGCTAACAAGTTTTATGCTGGGAATGTTTCTTTGAGCGCTCAATGCATCTTGGATATCAAGCCCTTTTGAAAAACGTTTTGACTCAGATTCGTTGGCATTTTCATCGGCTTCGTTAGCGTCTTCATCTTCCTCATCGGGAATCGGGGTAACCACAATGTTGTTGACGCCTACCAACTCCAATTGTGCTAAAATTTCTTTTTCTGCGCCATTTCCTATGGCAAGCATGGTAATTACCGAAGCAACACCAAAAATAATGCCCAATGCCGTTAAAAAGGTTCTAACCTTATTCGTTTTAATAAACCAATAAGCTTCACCGAAATTAGATTTTAGCTTTTCTAAAAGTAGTTTGTCTATCATCTTATTTCAACAGCGTTATACTTTTATTATCTAAATCTATGGGTCTATTTAAATAAACAATATCATTTTCTTTCAATCCTTTTTGAACAATTACAACTTCGTTATTTGATGGCCCTAACTCAACTTGTTTTTTATCAATGGCCAATCCGGATTTTACATAGGCGTAACTAATGGAATCCTTGGCAAAAACGGCTTCCAGAGGAATCATTAAAACATCTTCCTTTTTATCAATTAGTATTTTGTTGGATGTTGTCATGCCAGGTCTTATATTCTCGTTGGTTTCATTTAGTTTTATTAAAACCTGAAAAAGTTTAATATCAGAACCTGCTTTGGTTTCTCCCACATTGGCAACCTCGGTTACAATACCGTCAAGCTCAATATCGGGGAAAGCATCAAAGCCTATTTTTACTGGCAGGTCTTTTTTAATCTTTCTAATGTCAACCTCATTGCTATAGGTTCTTGATTCCATTTTGGTTAAATCGGGCAAACTGGCAATAGCAGGTTCCCATGGTGATACCGTAGAGCCTACTTTCTTTTTTGTGCCGTTCCATTCTCTTATATAAGTTACCATCCCATCGTCATCGGAATGAATAGTAAATTCTTTTTGCAACTGCATTAATTCTTCAATGCGTTTAGAGATTTTGGAAACCTCCGTGCCCACCTCAATCATTCTAGCATTGGCTTGCCTCTTTTTTATGGAATAGTCTGCTTTTTTTTCTTTTAAATCCCGTGCTGTTTTTTCAATTTTTATTTCTAAGGATCTTATGGTTGCTGGCGGCTCATAAATTGAACGCTCTAATTCTAAGCTGTCTTCTTCTATATTGAATAATAAGTCCTTAATGGAATTGCGTTCTTGTTTTAGGGTAAGTGTGGTATCTAGTTGTTGTTGCGTGAATCTAGATTGGGCTTTATCCAAATTTAATTGGGCATCAAGTATTTTTCCGTTAAGTTCAGATACATCTAGCTTGCCAATATAATCTCCCTTTTTTACAATGGTGCCTTCGGGAACTAAATCTTGTATTTTTATATTAAAAATACCAAATCTCCTAGCATTAGTAGGGCCGTTAATTTTTTTTGAGCTTGTAGATTGTGCTTCACCAGAAATAAGCACTTCATTTAAAAAGGTTCCTTTTACAACTTTGGCGGTAAGCGAAACGTCTTTATCGGTATTGGAACTAAAAAACGAATAGGAAACAACTATTAAAACGATTGCGCCAATTACGTAAGCGATTCTTTTTTTATTCATATTATTTTATGTCTTGATTGGTTGTTGATAAAAGTAAATAAAATTGTTGTTTGTAAGATTTTATTTTAGTTAATATCGTCTTAAAAAATTACAATTCATTTAACAATGCATCAAAAATTAAGCCATAGTAGTAAATTACAAATTAAAACCTCAATCCACGACGTAAGAAAAAATGTGGGTCTCTGAAACCCTAAAATAGCCCAAGGGATAGTTGTTTGGGTTGGTTACATTTATACAATTGCCTCTAACGGTTGCTGGTTGGGCTTCAAAAGGATCGCCGGATTCGTTATCGGTTTGTTGAAGCAAAATATTCAAATAGTTGTAAGTACGACTGGAAATACCATAACTGATAATTTCCAACAAGTCGCCGCTTGAAAGGTTTTCGTCCGAATAAAAAGCAAAAATCTGATTGCCGTCTGTAAATTCATCATCGTAAACTTCAAGATTTATCGTATTTAAGGCGGGTTTTCTGAATTCGAATAAATAAAAGTTTTCAATATCTTTTGGATCAGTATAAAAGGCTTTAATTTCTATTTCGTCGCCTGCAAAACCACCGTCGTTTTTTTGCTCTATAAATTCAATTGGAGTTACCGGTTTAAGTGTTTCTGTGGCGAGATACCTATCGTTTTCGTAGATAATGCTTAACGTATATTCACCATTAATTACAGGGATGAACATATTGTTATTGTAAATGCCCGTTGTGCCATCTTCAATAAAATTAAACGTATTATTATTTGTATCGGTCACGGTTACAATAGCTCCGGTTGCAGGTGGAATATTATCATCAAAAAAAGGCGCGGTGAGCGATAATTTAATTTGTTGCATGTTACCGTTGGTGCCTTTTTCCCAATTTAAAGAGGCATCAATAACCATTCTGGTTTCGGCCGTTTCCAAATCTACTTGAATAACATCTTCGCACGACAAAAGTAAAGTGTTTATTAATAATGTAAATAGTAATTGTTTCATAAACCTATAGTTTAAAATTATAAGATATCGATGGAACGATGCCGAATATGGATAAACGTGTCGCTTCGTTTGACCCTGTTGTTTTGCTTTGACTAAAATTTATTGAGGTGGCATTTTTACGATTATAAATATTGTAAACCCCAAAAACCCAATGGCTTTTCCACCTTTTGTTTTCTGATTGTTTTGGTTGATATTTTAACGAAACATCTAATCGGTTGTACGCCGGTAATCTGTTTTTATTTCGTGCGCCGTAATTGGGAATATTAATGCCATTGTAAACATATTGCCCGTTTGGAAATGTTGCCGGCTGCCCAGTTTGGAACAGAAAATTGGAGTTAATTTCCCATTTGTCATTCAATTTAAAGCTTCCCGTTAAAGAGATGTCGTGGGTTTTATCGTAAGGCGTGTTGTACCAATTACCGTTGTTAATGCCTAACTCATTTGGCGTTCTGCCTGTTGTTTGTTGTTCGGATTTTGAAAGCGTGTAAGCCAACCAGCCTTTAAATCGACCTTTGTTTTTTCTCAATAAAAACTCCAATCCGTAAGCTCTTGCTTTGCCATTAAGAATTACCTGTTCAATGGCGTTGTTTGCAATTAAATCGGCACCATCAATATAGTCTATCCTGTTTTTTATGGTTTTATAAAAAGTCTCAATTTCCAATGAATACACATCATTTTTAAAATTTTTAAAGTAACCCAAAGCGTATTGGTCTAACAATTGAGGTTTAACATATTTCCCACTGGGCGTCCAAACATCCAATGGTGTGGGCGAGTTGGTATTCGATAATAAATGTAAATATTGACTCATACGGTTATAGCTCCCTTTTACAGAACTATTTGAATTGATTTGATACGCTGCTGAAAAACGCGGTTCTAAGTTGAAGAATTTAGCAATAACATCGCTACGCTTAAACGCTTCTGTATCGGTAGGATTTGCCTTTTCGTAAATTTGAAAATCTTCATTAAAAACTACAGGTTGATTATTCGCGTAAACATTAAGTTCGTCTTGCCCTAACCGAAAAAACGAACTAAACCTTAAACCGTACGACAGAGCCAGTTTATCTGAAACTTTATGTTCGGCATCTACATACAAAGCGTTTTCAAAAGCATATTTATCTATAAGTTTAAACGGGTTGATGCCCGAAGTCTCCACCGTGGGATTTATTTCTCCAGGATTAAACTTGTAGTAGATGCTATTTAACCCGTACTGCAGTTTAAATGTATCGTTTAAATAGTGTTTTAAATCGTATTTAATGTTGAAATTCTGGATGCCGGAAATCCAATCAAACTCAACAAAACTGAGCTTTAAATTGTAATAATAATCAGAGTAGATTAAAGATAAATTAGAAAATAATTTGTCTGAAAACAAATGATTCCATCTAAAATTCAATACCGAATTGCCATAGGTGTTTTCAAAGGAGTCCTCAATTCTAAACACATCTCTACCAAAATATCCGGATAAATAAATGTTATTCCGGTCGTTTAGCTTATAGCTCAGTTTGGTGTTCAAATCATAAAAATAGGCAATGTTATTAATGTCGAAAAGCGGTAAAAACAAATGTGCATAACTCGATCTGCCTCCAAAAAGGAAAGATCCTTTGTCTTTTTCAATCGGTCCTTCGGCAAGTAATCTGCTCGCAACAATGCCAATGCCACCATTTAAATGAAACGCTTTACTGTTTCCCTCTTTTTGATAAATATCCAAAACCGACGAAACCCGACCGCCATAACGGGCTGGAATACCACCTTTAAATAAGCGCAAATCTTTAATGGCATCCGGATTAAAAACCGAAAAGAAACCAAACAGGTGAGAGGAGTTGTAAATGGTCGCCTCATCCAAAAGAATCAGATTTTGGTCTGCCGAACCGCCTCTCACATTAAAACCAGATGAAGCTTCGCCAGCATTGGTAACACCTGGTAACAAGGTAATAGCTTTAATAATATCGGCTTCGCCTAAAACGACAGGAATGTCTTTAATAGTGCTTGAGGTTAAGGTATTAACACTCATTTGCGGGTTTTTTATACTTAGTTTTTCAATGTTTTCGGTGATGATGACTGTGTCTAAATTTTCAAGAGATTCAACCAAACTTATATGTTTTGTAATGTCGCTGTTCAGTTCGATGGTTTCAGTTATCGTAGTATAGCCCAAGTAGCTTACAATTACCGAATACGTGCCTTTTGGTAAAGTAATGGAGTAAAAACCGTAGGCGTTGGTTGTGGTTCCGGATCCCGTTTCTGGAAAGATAATGTTAACACCAATGAGGGTTTCGTTGCTTTTTTCTTCTGAAATGATACCGCTTAAAGTAAACTTTTCTTGTGCATTTAGGGAGAGATTACAAAAGAATAGGGCAGTAGCCGCCCAAAACACAAGGTGTTTCATAAAACGATTTTTTATAAAAATAAAAAAAAGCCCCTAATTTTAGGGGCTTTTAACAAAATATATCCATGTATGTTAAATGATACTGTTAAGCGTTTTGCTTGGTCGCATCACTTGGTTTATTAAAGTTTCGTCTGGCTCGTAGTAACCGCCAATATTTGCGGGTTTGCCTTGAACCTCGGTTAATTCGTTAATAATAGCAGTTTCGTTATCAGCTAATTGTTTTGCCAATTTTGAAAACTCTTCTTTTAATGCTTTATCGTTATTTTGATTAGCCAATTCTTGTGCCCAATACAACGCTAAATAAAAATGGCTTCCTCTATTGTCTAATTCGCCAGCTTTACGCGATGGACCTTTTCTGTTTTCTAACAGTTTTTCGGTGGCATCATCTAAAGTCTCACTTAATATTTTAGCTTTTGCGTTATGGTTTACTTCGCTAAAATGCTCTAATGAAACGGCAAGTGCTAAAAATTCACCCAAAGAATCCCAACGCAAGTGGTTTTCTTTTAGCAATTGTTGTACGTGTTTTGGTGCCGAACCACCCGCACCGGTTTCAAACAATCCGCCACCATTCATTAATGGTACAATCGATAACATTTTTGCACTGGTTCCAACTTCAAGAATGGGGAATAAATCGGTTAAATAATCCCGTAAAACATTACCGGAAACCGAAATGGTGTCTTTGCCAGCCTTCAATCTTTCACAAGTAAAAATGGTGGCATCGGTTGGCGATAATATTCTTATGTCCAATCCGTTTGTATCGTGATCTTTTAAATAGGTATTTACTTTTTTAATAAGTTCGGCGTCATGTGCTCTGTTTTTGTCCAACCAAAAAACGGCCGGTGTTTGAGATGCCCTTGCGCGCGTAACGGCTAATTTAACCCAATCTTGAATTGGAGCATCCTTAACTTGGCACATACGCCAGATGTCTCCGGCCTCAACAGTGTGGTCAATTAAGGTTTTGCCCGATGCGTCAATAACACGTACGGTACCGTTTGAAGGGATTTCAAAAGTTTTATCGTGCGATCCGTATTCTTCGGCTTTTTGAGCCATCAATCCAACATTGGGAACGGTTCCCATGGTTGTTGGGTCGAAAGCACCGTGTTTTTTACAAAAATCGATAGTCGCAGTGTAAATGCCTGCGTAACTACTATCCGGAATTACGGCTTTGGTGTCTTGTTGCTTACCTTCTGCATTCCACATTTGACCGGATGTACGAATCATGGCCGGCATAGAAGCGTCAATAATAACGTCACTGGGCACGTGTAAATTGGTAATGCCTTTATCGCTATTAACCATAGCTAAATCTGGCCTGTTTTTATAGGCAGCATCAATATCGGCTTCAATTTCTTTACGCTTAGCCTCGGGTAATTTTTTTAAATCGCTGAGCAAATCTCCAAAACCATTATTGACGTCAACACCAATTTTTTCGAAGGTTTCCTCATGTTTGGCAAAAACATCTTTAAAGAAGATACGCACCGCATGACCAAAAATAATGGGGTCTGAAACCTTCATCATTGTGGCTTTCATATGTAATGAAAACAATACTTTCTTAGTTTTAGCATCTTCAATTTGTTCTTCTAAAAACTGTAATAAAGCGCTTTTGCTCATTACCGACGCATCAATAATTTCCCCTTGTAGCAATGCAAGGTTGTCTTTCAAAATGGTGGTGTTCCCTTTGGTATCGGTATGTTCTATTTTTACAGTTGTAGCGTTTTCCAACGTCACTGATTTCTCATTATGCGCAAAATCGCCATGGCTCATTGTTGCTACATGGGTTTTAGAATCGCTGGCCCATGCACCCATGGAATGCGGGTTTTTTTTGGCGTAGTTTTTTACGGCTTTTGGTGCACGTCTGTCTGAGTTTCCTTCCCGTAGCACAGGATTTACTGCGCTACCTTTAATTTTATCGTAACGCGATTGTATGTCTTTTTCTGAATCGGTTTTGGGCTCGTCCGGATAATTAGGAATGCCAAAACCTTGCGATTGCAACTCTGTTATCGCCGCTGTTAATTGCGGAATTGATGCACTAATATTTGGTAGTTTTATAATATTGGCTTCAGGTTGTTTGGCTAATTCTCCTAAAAAAGCCAAATCGTCTGAAACGCGTTGGTCCTCATTTATAAAATCTGGAAAAGTTGATAAAATTCTTGCGGCTAAAGAAATATCCTTGGTTTCAATATCAATTCCCGACGATTTAACAAAAGTCTTTACAATTGGTAAAAAAGAACGGGTTGCTAGTGCTGGAGCTTCATCAGTTTTTGTATAGATAATTTTAGACATTCAACTTGTGATTTTTAAAGATTTATTACTCGAATAATTGGTGTAGAATTAACGCTAACGTTTTTCGCGATGCGAATATACAAAAATTGAATTTTAATATCTTGACGAAACTGAGTAGTTTTTACGGATTTGTTAGAATGCTAAAAAAGTATAAGACCTGTAAGAAATTGATAAAAAAGAAGTGTTGAAATTATAAAAAAACAAAAGCCATATCACTGTAGAATCTAATCTACTCTGACATGGCTTTCTTTGAAATAACGTTACGTGATCTATTAGTATTGCTACTAAGGTGGTTTTAATTTTCATAAAACCTTTTCAATTCAAGCACTATTATTTCAATGAAACATTTTGTGTTGTAATTTTCAAAATGTATTGACCTATTACCAAAATGCTTCAGTAAATTGTTTTTCTTGATACATTGCAGTTAACCACCTATTTTCACGATTGGTAAACTCCAAGCATTGCTTTATTAATAGCGTTCCCTTTCGGTTACGACTACTTTTTCAAGCTTTCGGCTGCACTAGATTCCATCTACTTGCGCATCTGGGACTTTTTACAGCGTCATGGTTTTCTGCTCACACACGCATACACGTGGCACATCCAAACCTCAAAAAACAATTATATATAAAGAACGTTACTCTATTTTAGACCTTAATATAAATTCGCTTTTAAACGAAATCAACCGAGGTTGCTATTAATTTCTTTTGCTAATATATAACCACATTTTAAAAAACAAAAATTTTTAAGCGTTTAGATATCAACCACTTATAAACAGCACTTATTAACAAAAGTTAATAAAAAAAGCCCTGACAAATGTCAAGGCTTTATATGTTTTGGTAAAAATATTACTAACGTCTGCGTTCTCTAATTCTAGCTTTCTTACCAGTAAGTCCTCTAAAGTAGAAGATTCTAGCTCTACGAACAGCGCCACGCTTATTAACTTCTATTTTTTGCAATGCCGGTAAATTAACTGGGAAGATACGCTCTACACCAATGGTACCAGACATTTTTCTAATTGTAAAAGTCTCTGATGAACCAGATCCTCTGCGTTGAATTACAACACCTCTAAAAAACTGAGTACGAACTTTTTCGCCCTCTCTAATTTCGTAATAAACCGTAATTGTGTCACCAGCTGCAAATTCCGGTAAATCTTTTCTTGTTACAAATTCGTCTTGAACAAATTTTACTAAAGATTCCATATCTTTAAATTTAATTGATTGTTAATTCAGAACAACATTCACGATTCTCGCCAGAGGTTGACCCGAAATTGGCTGCAAAGATAATTAATAATTAATAATGCACAATTAATAATTGCTTTTTTTAGGATGTTCTTTTTTAGTTAAAATTTATAGTCATTTTTTTAGGTTTTTGGTTGCAAAAGTCTTGTTTTTAAACATACTTACTCCAAAAATTTGCTCTTTAATTCGGGTGTGGGAATCATACATGCCTCCTTTTTACCATACCATTTATACCTGTTTTTGGCTATGTAATCGTAAGCCCAATTGCGAATAAAGGTGGGGACAATAAAAAAAACACTAATTGTATTAATGGGAAACCCTAATTTTGAAGCTATTTTTAATGCTGCCGTACTTTTATAATCAATACCTTTTTCGGGTGTGTAAAGCAATATGGAATCCGTTTTTTTTGTATCTATATTATAGGCTTCAATAACCGCTTTGCCAACATCACTTTGTAAAGCAGTAAACATAAATTGATTGTTTTTATCGTGTTTTATAACATATTGCACACTGTTGTTGCATAGGTTGCAAACACCATCAAACAGGATTAGTTTTTTGTCTTTAGGAAGCCCGAAATTCATAGGTCAAAGATACGGCTTTATAGGCTATTTAAAAACCCATTTAAATCGGTTTCTTTGTTTAGATTTAGTTTCTTTTTTAGTCGGTATTTCGATTTCAAAACGCTTTCTGGCAGCACATTAAGCATAGAGGCAATTTCTTTGGTGGACAGATTCATACGTAAAAAAGACGCTAGGCGAATTTCCTTTTCAGTGATGTCTGCATAAATTTCTTTCAGTTTAATATCAAAGTTGTTGTGCACTTCAGAGAAATAGGATTTAAAAATCTCCCAATCTTTATCTTCGGCACTTTCTTTTTTAAGCAGCAGGACCAGCCGCCTAAATTCCACTTTAAATAATTCGGGTGATTGCTTTATTTTCTCTAAATTCTCTTTAAGTTCTTGAATAAACGTGTTTTTTTGAACGAGATGAAGGGTTTGCGATGCCAGCTCTTTCTTTTTAAAGGCTATTTCATTTTTTAAAATTTCCTCTTGTTTTTCACGTGCTATTCTGTTTTTCTTAATACGCTGTTTAAAACTAAAAAAGATTAGTCCAGCAATGGCGATAAATGAAAACATACCAATGCCATAAACTGTTTTTGTGAGTTTGTCATTTTTGGCTTGTACATTAAGTGTTTTAATTTCTTCTTCTTGTAAAGCTATTTCTGTTTCTTTTTTTTCGGTTGCGTAGATGGTTTTTAGCTCTTCAATTTGTTGTGATTTTTTTATACTAAAAAGGGAGTCGTTAATACTTTGTGATGCTTTTAAATAGAAAATGGCTTCTTTGTTTTTATTGATGGATTCTAAAATTTTAGATTTATAATCATACAAATCTTGGAGTCCTGGTAATGCTTCTATGGATTTGGCAATAGAAATGGCTTTTTCAAGTTTTTTTAATGCTTCATTTGGTTTATTATTCTTATGCATAACTTCAGAGAGCCCTAAATAACTATAAATAATATTTTGTTTTATATCCTCTTCTTTACTCAGTTTATTAGCTTCATCTAAAACTTTATTTGCTTTTTTTAAATCGTTTTTAATGGTGTATAATGCACCTAAATCTATCAAAGCTCCACTTAAGGATGATTTATCATTAATCTCTCGTGCTAAAGCTACTGCACGATCTTGATCTTCAAAAGCATTGTCAATCATACCTAATGATTTATTGGCTTGTCCTTTCGAGTTATACGCATAGGCCATATACATTTTATCATCAAAATCTTCATAAATTTTTATAGCCTGATTAAAATATGCTTTAGCTGATGAGGGATTATTTAATATCAGTTCAATATCTCCTATTTGTTTTAAAACATCAGCTTTTCGTGTTAAGTGATTAATTTCTTCAAAATACTTTAAAGCAGTTAAAGCTTCGGTTAGAGCTATATTGTAATTTCCTTTTTTTATGTAAATGTTTGAAATTAGTGCATGTTGCCCTCCAATAAGTTTAAATTGAAGTTTTTTGGGTTCTGGATTATTTAAAATTAAGTTTAAATTATCTTTTGCTAATTTGATGGCTTCATCATAGTTACCTTTAATTTTCATGATGTCAGACAAAGAATGATTTATAAAAATGACACCTCTGGTTTTTTCTAAATCAGTAAATTTTTCTTTAGCTTTCTGTAAGTAATATAATGCCGAATCATTTTTACTTCTATTACTAAAGTAATGTCCCAAATGCATATAGCCTTTTGCAATTCCTTCATCGTAATTAATTTTTTTTGATATTGATAAAACTTCATCAGCATAGGATTTAGCTTCTTCTGGTTTTGAAAACATTAATTTTTCATGTAACCAAGTTAGCGTATTTACTTTCTCAATTGAATTATCTTTTTGAGTTGAAAGTTGTTTTTTAAGACTGTCTATAAATGTTGTGTTTTGTGCATTAAGCGGATAAATAATTAAAGCAAAAAGTAATAAAAGTGAGGTTGATTTTTTCATAATTAAGTTAATTAAGCTATTACAAAGGTAATTTTTAAATATATTAAAAATAGTATATGTCTATTTTTTGATTTGTGCTACGTCCATAGTGTGTCTATGAATTTTTAGCCATTAGGAAACTTAATATTGTGTTAAGTATGTGATTTTCACTTATTTGATTTTTTATTTTTAGTTACGGTTTTCAACTTGTCCATAATAGTAAAAACTACCTTGTCCATACTTTGTCCATACCAAAAATTAGTTTTCAGTTGCATTCCTATCTAGTTTTGAAGTGTTGAATCACAAAAATTAGAAATTATGAAAACAAAGCTATTAACAATCAAAAAAAGTATTTACACAACACTTTTTGTTCTTACACTATTTTCCTTCACAGGATGTAGTGAGGAAAGTGTTGATAATGGAAAGGCCTCAGGTGAAATCATACAAACTATAAACGATTTATTGGCAGGTTTATCAGAATTTAATCAACCAGAAGTTTCGGGAGTAGAACTTATAGAAGAAAGTAATCCAGAACGCGACGGACAAACTAATGAGTGTGTTGTAAAAAAATATAAAATGTCGCCTGGTTTTAGTGAAATGATTTTGTTAGATCCTACCAGTGATGTTATTTATCCGGGCGCTATGCTAAAAGGCGAATCTATTCCTACTGGAGAATATATTGGTATTACTGGGGGTAGAGCCCCAATAACCTTATCTGTTTCATTAGAAAACTTAAATGGTAAGCCTTCTGCTCGTATTGAAAATCCTAATATTAATACGGTTAGAGAAGGTGTAAAAGATATGTTGCAACAAGGTGTAACAGGTTCTACAGCAGCAAAAGTTAATTTTACTACAGAAGAAGTTTATTCAGAGGAACACTTAAATATTGCTCTAGGAGCAAGCTATACCAAAGGAAAAAATAGTGTCTCAGGGTCATTTAACTTCAATAGCTCAGAAAAAAAATATAAGTATATTATCAAGTATTTGCAGGTATACTATACTATCGATTTAACAATCGAGGAGAGTGAAAACCCAGGGAAACTGTTTACAGATGTTCCCAATTTAAATTCTACAAGCCCTGTAATTGTTTCATCAGTAAAATACGGGCGTATGTTAATATATACTGTTGAGACTAACTCTAAGTTTACAGATACACAAGCAGCATTTAACGCGGCTTTTTCAGGAGGGGAAGTAAACGGACAAGGTGAGCATCAGAGCTTTTGGAACAGTTCAACTGTTAAAGCTTTGGTTGTTGGAGGTTCTTCTGGTGATGCGGCACAAGTTGTTACCGGACCAGAAGGTGTGTACAATTATATCACTGAGGGAGGTGAGTATTCAATCGATTCACCTGGTGCGCCATTAGGATATACGCTAAGGTATGTTAGAAAAGGGTTTCCAGTGGCTAACGTGGTACTGTCTAGTGAATATAATATAAGAACCTGTTATGAAGCATATCAAAGATTTTATATTGGGTTGCATGGCATTAAACCTAAAAAGCATGAAGGTGAAAACAATTTAGAGATTTACGGAGACATAGAAATTGGTATCTATCAAGGAGGAGAGGTTGTTGAGGAATTTAAAAAACACTACAACTCAGATCCGGCATTAGAGGTTGAAGAAGATCAATTTGTGGGCATTAATAATAAGTTTGCAGAAGTAGAACTCTATAAGCCGGATGTTAATAATGATTATATTAAGCTCTATGCAGAGTTTTATGAAAGTAACGGGGCTTTTGATCCGGAATATTTTGGGAAAGAAACGAGGAAGGTGTATTTAAAGGATGTAAATCAAATAATGGATATAAATAATGATGGTAATCTGGATAAAGATGATATTGATTATGTACGTATAGATTTAGAAGAATTACCAGGTAGTGAGTTTAGGGCCTATTATTATTTCTGGAGAATTTATTAATAAGTACATTATTTTTAGTCAATACAGTTGGCACCTAAAGTTGTAGATTCAACAACTTGGTGCTGGCTGTTATTTTTTTGCCTCAACCAATTCCAACTGCTCTAAACTTACGTTGGTAGTAAACAAGCCATAGTTAACTGTGGCTTTGTTTTTTTCAATTTTGTCAATGCTACCAATGGCGCGTCCATCCTCCATCCTAACGCGGTCGCCCACTTTTAATACGGCTTTTTGTTTGGGCTCTGCAATGGCTTTTTGTTTGGCGGCCTTTTTCTTTTTTCTAATAACCTCCACTTTTTTTTCGGCCTCTTGTTTTACTTGTTTCTCTTTTGCCTTGATTGCTTTTTTCGCTTTCGCGGAAACTTTTTTGCGTTTGGAATTTTCTATTTGAACCAGTTTAAAAAACTCGTCCATTAAAGGTTTTTTTTGCTTGTTTTCAAAATATTTTTCGGCTATATCGTTTAGTTTTTGTCCGAGATATATTAAGCGTTGATTGCTATCGTACAACTCTTGGTAGCTTTCCAATTTCTTTTGGATTTTCGCATTGATTTCCTCTAATTTATCGGCTTCTTCAAGCTTTTTCTTTTCATTTAGTTTTAACGATTGCCCTGTTTTTTCAAGTTTAGAGCGTTCTTTTTGAAGCTTAGCAATGGTGGCATCAAAGCGGATTTTGCTGCGTTCAATCTTCTTTTTGGCGCGATTGATTAAACTGTACGGAATACCGTTTTTCTGTGCCACTTCAAAGGTAAAACTGCTTCCGGCTTGACCGATAACGAGTTTAAAAAGGGGCTCCAATGTGCGCTCGTCAAATAACATATTGGCGTTCAGCATAAAAGGTAGCTCGTTGGCCAGTATTTTTAGGTTGGAATAATGCGTAGTTATGATGCCGAAAGCTTCACGATGATAAAATTCCTCTAAAAAAGTTTCAGCCAAAGCACCGCCCAATTCCGGGTCGCTGCCGGTGCCAAATTCATCAATTAAAAAAAGCGTGTTTTTATTACACTTCTTCAAAAAATAATTCATTTGCTTTAAGCGATAACTATAAGTGCTTAAGTGGTTTTCAATAGATTGATTGTCGCCAATATCGCTTAAAATCCTATCAAATAAACAAACCTTACTGCGTTCGTGTACCGGAATTAGCATACCACTTTGCAGCATAACTTGCAGCAAACCAACAGTTTTTAAGGTGATGCTTTTTCCGCCGGCATTGGGGCCGGAAATAACAATAATCCTACTGTCTTGTTTAAGTTCTATAGTCTGCGGAAATGTGGTTTCCTTCTTTTCTAAGTTATTCAAATAGAGTAGAGGGTGATAGGCATCGCGCAAAAACATGCTTCGGTCTTCGGTAATTTCGGGAAGGATTCCGTTCATGGATTTGGCGTATTTCGCTTTCGCGGAAATCACATCCAATTGAATTAAAAAATCTTGATACTGTTCCAATAAAGGTAAAAACGGACGTATAAAATTAGTCACCTCTTTTAAAATACGAATCACTTCTTCGTGTTCTTCGTATTCCAAATTATTAAGCTCGCGCGAATGTTGCAAAGTGGTTTCGGGCTCGATATAAACTATGCTGCCTGTTTTGCTGCCACCCATTATAGCGCCTTTAACTTTGCGTCTGTACATCGCCTTTACGGCCAACACACGTTTGTTATCGACTACCGATTCGCGAATATCATCTAAATATTCAAGGTTGTGATAGGTGTTTAAAGCGGTTGAAAAGGTGGCGTTTATTTTGCCTTTTATTTTATTTATGGCTTGTCGTAAATCGAAAAGCAGCGTTGAGGCCTTGTCTTTTATATCGCCAAAACGGTCAACAATGGCATCTACTTTTTCAATAATAACTTTGGTGACTTCAATATGCGAAGCGTATTCGTGCAATCCCGGATAGTATTCTTCAAACTTTTTTAAATAGTTGACAATGTCGTTTGTGGTCAATGAAATCGATACAATTTTCTTTAAGCTATGCACTTCAAGATAGGTGTTTTCAATGCGTAACAGCTTAATTTCTTTCGCAATCGTATCAAAACCGTGGTTCGGAATACGGTTGTCGTTGTAAAAAGAAGATAAATACTCATTGGTTAATTGCAAAGCGACTTGCAGCGCTTCTTTTTTCTTAAAAGGTGAGATTTTAAGCGCTTCATCGTTCCCCAATGGTGTAACGCAATGCTCGCTGACCTGCTGTAAAACGTTAGAAAATTCTAAATCCTGTAATGTTTTTTCGTGAATGTGTATCATTCTTTTTTTTATATAGGGCTAGCAAATTTAAGCAATCTCATTGAGATGTTTTGTGCTGTAAATTCTTCTTAATAAATAGTTAATTAACAGTTGCCTGCGTTTCTTTAACAAAACGCTAACACCAACGGTTTTAATTTGTGTCTACCTTGAGATACAAACTAAAGACAATCAAAAATGAAAAACAACAAACTTACCACATTTTGTATGCTACTGGTGCTTACTTTTAGTTTCAGTGCATTTGCCCAATTAAACACACCGCGAGGTAGCCAACAGGCAACGGTTTCGCAGCGTGTAGGTGTTTCAGATGTTTCAATATCCTATTCAAGACCAAGTGTAAACGGTCGGGAAGTCTGGGGGAAATTAGTGCCTTATGGCATGAATAACCTTGGTTTCGGTACGGCCACCGAGGCGCCATGGCGTGCTGGGGCCAACGAAAACACTACCATTACGTTTACGCATGATGCCAAAGTTGAAGGCAAACCTATAAAAGCGGGGACTTACGGTTTGCATTTAGAAGTGAAAGCGGACGATACCGCAACCCTTATTTTATCGTACGATGCAGAAGCTTGGGGTAGTTTTTTCTACGATAAAAGTAAAGATGCTTTACGGGCCGATATTAAAACGATTACCGTGCCGCATCACGAATTACTGACCTTTGAATTTAATAATGTTGATGCGAATTCTGCAACGGCAACTTTGGCTTGGGAGAAAAAAGGATTCCCCATTAATGTTTCATTTGATGTTACGGATATTGTGTTGAACGATTTTAGAACCAAATTTAAAGGTCAGGATGGATTCCAACGTCAAAACTGGGAACAAGCGGCACGTTTCGCCTTAAACAACGGCGGTGATCTTAATGAAGCTTTAAGTTGGGTTGATACCGCTATTGCTGGACAATTCTTTAGTCAAAAAACGTTTAATAATGTAGCGCTTAAAGGGCAAATACTTAATAAACTAGGAAAAACAGACGAATATGCTGCATTGATGGATGTAGCTGCGGCCATGGCAAACACCAATCAATTGAATAATTTGGGGTATCAAATGATTGCTGCAAAGGATTTTGAACGGGCTTTAAAATACTTTAAACAAAACATTGCCAACAACCCAAATAATGCGAATTGTTACGACAGTTTGGGCGAGTGTTATAAAATTATGGGCGATAACAAAAATGCCATTAAAAATTTAAAAAAGTCGTTGTCGCTTAATCCGCCAGCCAATGTCAAGGCCAATTCAGAAAAGCTTTTAAAAGAGTTGGGGGTCATGTAAAAGAATCATCAATCAAAAATCATCAATCAAACTACAATCAGTTTTTAAGGCTCAATCCCATCCGATTGGGCTTTTTAACTAATATAATTCCAAATATTCTTGTATTTGCCCAATTGTTTGTACGTGTTAAGCAAAACCACGTTTTGCGGTTTTGATAGCGCCGGATCGTTTTGAAGCACCTTTTTAGCATAAAACCTGGCACTTTGTAAAATATCGTTGTCCCTGATAATATCGGCAATTTTTAAATTTAAAACCCCACTTTGTTGGGTTCCCATAAGGTCTCCGGGACCACGTAAACGCAAATCTACTTCGGCAATTTCAAAGCCATCATTGGTTTTAACCATGGTTTCTAAGCGCGTTTTGCTATCGTTACTCAGTTTATGGCCAGTCATTAAAATACAATAGCTTTGTTCTGCACCACGCCCCACACGACCGCGCAATTGATGGAGTTGCGATAGGCCAAAACGTTCTGCACTCTCAATAATCATCACCGAGGCATTGGGTACGTTAACACCAACCTCAATAACCGTTGTGGCTACCATAATTTGGGTTTCGCCCTTTATAAAACGCTGCATTTCGTAATCTTTATCGGCAGGTTTCATTTTTCCGTGAACAATGGAAATTTGATATTTTGGCATAGGGAAGTCTCTGGAAATACTTTCGTAACCATCCATCAAATCTTTATAATCCATGGCCGAACTTTCTTGAATTAACGGATAGACGATATAAATCTGTCTGCCTTTATCGATTTCATCTCGGATAAACCGGAATACATTCAGTCGGTTTTTATCGAATCGATGAACCGTTTTTACAGGCTTTCGTCCGGGGGGTAATTGGTCAATTACAGAGATGTCCAAATCGCCATAAAGCGACATGGCCAAGGTTCGTGGAATTGGTGTGGCGGTCATTACCAAAACGTGGGGAGGCGAGGTGTTTTTCTTCCATAATTTTGATCGTTGCGCTACCCCAAAACGATGTTGTTCATCGATAATGGCGAGTCCCAAATTCTTAAATTTTACCTTATCTTCAAGTAGGGCATGGGTGCCGATAAGTATCTGTAATTGGCCATTTTCTAATGATTCATGAATTTTTTTTCTATCTGAAGTTTTAGTTGAACCTGTTAATAGTTTAATACTGATATTTAGGCTTTTACATTGCTTGACTAATCCGTTATAGTGTTGGACTGACAAAATTTCAGTCGGCGCCATTAAACACGCCTGAAAACCGTTGTCAAGTGCTATTAACATTGACATGAGCGCGACTATGGTCTTGCCGGAACCCACATCCCCTTGCAATAGTCGATTCATTTGGGCATTGCTACCTAAATCGGCACGAATTTCTTTTAAAACGCGTTTCTGTGCATTGGTTAATTCGAAGGGCAAATGGGTTGAAAAAAAAGTATTGAAATAATCGCCAACTTTTTCAAAAGGAAAACCTTTAATTTTGGATTTATGGATGAGGTTTTTCAGAATCAATTGCAATTGAATATAAAATAATTCCTCGAATTTCAATCGATATTGAGCCTTGGAAAGTAGGCTTTGGTCCTTCGGAAAATGCACATTAAATAGCGCCTCTTTTTTTGAAATTAATTTTAATTCGGAAAGCAAATTTTCCGATAAGGTTTCGGCAAATCGTCCTTGGGTTTCTAAAAATAATTGTTGCATGATTTTGCTCATCACCCGATTGCTAATCCCTTTATTTGATAATTTTTCGGTGGACGGATAAATAGCCTGCATCCCTGAACTTAAGTTTTTTTCGTGGTCTTCCAATAGCTCCAAATCGGGATGGGCCATATTAAATTTCCCGCTAAACCAATTGGTTTTGCCAAACGCCACATAAGGTTTGTTTGGTTTTAAGCTTTCTCGAATCCACTTATGGCCTCTAAACCAAACCAGTTCCATGGTGCCGGTATCGTCTTGAAAGGTCGCCACCAAGCGTTTTCCCCGTTTTTGTGCCACCTCCTTAAACCCAGTTATTTTGCCAATAACCTGTACATCGGCATTATTGCGTTGCAATTGGTTGATTTTGTAATACTGTGTTCGGTCAATATATCTATTTGGAAATAAGTTGATTAAATCCTGATATGTGTAAATGCCCAACTCCTTGCGCAACAATTCGGCACGATTTGGGCCAACGCCTTTTAAATAATCAATGGGAGTTTGAAGGTTAACACTCATAAAAGCGAATTTAGTGTATTTCAATTAAGATTAAAAGTGCTATTTTGGTCTAATACTTGTTGTGGTTTAAATATGAAAAACTTAGTGGTTCTTTTTTTGTTTTTTATTGGTTTTTTTGGGTTCTCTCAACAAGCTGAATATGTTGATTTTAAAAGTGCTAAAGCTGAAATTGTTTTTGGGGATTTAAAGAAAAAAGAACTTAGGGGACGTGTTACTTATGAATTTGAAATTTTAAAAAATATCGATTCCATTTTTATTGATGCTAAAGATTTTGACAACATTAAATACCAATTAGATGAACGGTTTGAAGATAGCTTGTACAACGGAAAACAGCTGATTATAAAACATCCTTTTAAAGCAAATGGTAAACATAAAATTGATGTTATTTGGGAAACAACCCCTAAAAAAGCCATGTATTTTATTGATTGGGAAAATGAAAGCGGTGATTTCGAGAAGCTCAATCACCAAAAAGGGCAGGTGTGGACGCAAGGACAAGGCAAATACACGAGTAACTGGCTGCCGAGTATTGACGATATGAATGAAAAGATTGAATTCGATTTATCTATCACTTTTCAAAATGATTATCGGGTAATTTCTAATGGGGAATTAACAGATAAACGAATCAACAAATCATCTACAACATGGCACTACGATATGCAAAAACCCATGTCCAGTTATTTAGTCGCTTTGGCTATTGGCAAATACGATAAAAAGGTTGAATACGCAAAAAGCGGAATTCCTTTGGAAATGTATTATTATCCGGAAGATATTTTAAAGTTTGAGCCTACCTATCGTTACACTAGGCAGATGTTCGATTTTCTGGAAGAGGAAATCGGTGTGCCGTATCCCTGGCAAAACTACAAACAAGTGCCCGTAAAAGATTTTCTGTATGCCGGAATGGAAAACACGGGAACTACCATTTTTGCGGATTCTTTTGTGATAGATTCTATTGGGTTTGTCGATAAAAACTACGTAAACGTCAATGCGCACGAATTAGCGCACCAGTGGTTTGGAAATTTGGTTACGGCAAAATCCGGCACGCACCATTGGCTCCAAGAGGGTTTTGCAACCTATTACGCGTTATTGGCAGAACGCGATATTTTTGGAGACGATTATTACTATTGGCGATTATACGAATACGCTCAAGAATTGTTAGAACAAGATAAAGCAGGAGGAAGCACCTCGCTTTTAGACCCTAAGTCGAGTAGCACAACGTTTTATAAAAAAGGCGCTTGGGTGTTGCATATTTTAAGAGAACGTGTTGGTGATAAGGCTTTTAAGAAGGCAATTAAGAACTATTTAAAGAAGCATCAATTTAAAAATGTTGAAACCAATGATTTTATAAATGAAGTTGAGAAGGCTAGTGGAGAGGATTTAAGTGAGTTTGTTGAGTTTTGGCTTAAAAGTAAAAGCCTTAATTACGATGAAATAGAGAAAAGATTTTTTAAGAATATCATTTTAAATAATTTAATACATAGTGGTTATCCGGTATCTTTTGACAGATATTATCCAATTGACTGTGATGGTTACCCTGAAGCTTGTAAAACAATATTATTGGTTACAAGTGATGAGTTTTTGAAGGGAAGGATAGTAGAGCAATTAGGAAGCAATATTTCTAAATCTACATTTTTTAATAAAAGTTTAAAAGTCCGTCAAGCCATAGCTAGAACAATGCGTGATATCCCTTTGGAATTAAAAGCAGACTACGAATCGCTTTTAAATGATAAATCTTATATCACCATAGAAATAGCACTATTCAATTTATGGAATAATTTCCCAAAAGACCAAAAGAAATATCTAAATAAAACAAAAGGAATTATCGGTTTTAGCGATAAAAATGTGAGAATGCTGTGGTTGACTTTAGCTTTAATAAGCGATGATTTTGAGCCAGAAAACAATCAACTTTACTATAATGAGTTGTTGGATTACTCAAGTTCTAAATACGGTTTTGAAGTCAGAATGAATGCATTTCGCTATTTGGCATGGATTCAGTCTTGTGGAGATGATTGTCAAGAAAATTTAAAAGAAGCCACCACGCATCATAATTGGCGGTTTTCAAAGTTTGCAAAAGATTTACTGAAAAACATGGCTATTAAAAACTAGATGGCAATAAAGTTCTGCATTGCGAATCCTACTTTTTTGAGCCTGCACTTAGCGCAATCGAACTGTGGCAATCTGTTCAATTTTGTTGTTCATAACAATTTGGTTTTTCTGCAAAACCCCCATTATCGGGGATGTAATTTTTTTCACACCCGTACCACATAACTTTAATTTGATTATTTCCTTTATATCTTCGTTCTTATTTATATTTACATTAAAAATTAAAATGAGAGCATTGGTCATTTCGGGAGGAGGTAGTAAAGGTGCATTTGCGGGTGGCGTTGCTCAGTATTTAATTGAAGATTTAAAACGTCAATATCAATTGTTTATTGGCACTTCAACAGGGAGTTTGTTGGTGTCGCATTTGGCGCTTAACAAAATAGATAAAATAAAAAGTGTTTACACCAATGTAACAACCGATAGTATTTTTGATGTTTGCCCTTTTGTAATCAAGAAAAAACACGGTGTACAAAACATAGGAATTAGGCATTTAAGCGTCGTTTTAAACTTTATTAGAGGAAGCAAAACCTTTGGTGAAAGTTATAGCTTAAGACGATTGATTAAGGAAACCTTGTTAAAAGAAGAGTTTTTGGAATTAAAAAATTCGGGTTTGGATATTGTGGTCACGGTTTCTAATTTATCGCTCAATCAGGTCGAGTACAAATCCTTAAAAGAATTTGATTATTTAGAGTTTATAGATTGGATTTGGGTATCGTGCAATTACACCCCATTTATGAGTTTGTACAAAATAAATGGATGCGAATATGCCGATGGTGGTATGGGAAATATGGTGCCCATTGAAGAAGCCATTCGACGCGGAGCTAAAGAAGTCGATGCCATTATTTTACAAACCGAAACGACGCTATTAAACAGAATGCCCTCAAAAAACCCTTTTTCATTAATTACAAATATGTTTAGTTTTATGCTCGATCGTATTGAGTCGCAAAATATAAAAATCGGTAAGTTTGTAGCGTCGCACAATAACGCAATCATTAATTTTTATTATGCGCCAACGGTTTTAACCACAAATTCATTGATATTTGACAAAGAAAAAATGACGGAATGGTGGCAGGGTGGATATAATTTCGCCAAATTTAAAAATGAAGAACTTAACCAGATAGAAAATTAAATATGAAAGCATTGGTCATTTCCGGAGGAGGTAGTAAAGGCGCTTACGCGGGCGGTGTTGCCGAATATTTAATTAAAGAAGAAGGTAGGGAATACGATATGTATTTAGGAACATCTACCGGAAGCTTGTTGATTCCGCACTTGGCAGTTGGAAAGATTGATAAAATCCATCAGGTATTTACCAACGTCAACCAAAGCAATATTTTTAGTGTAAATCCATTTGTGGTTCGTAAAAAAGGAGACAGGGAGTTTGTGTCGATAGACTTTATAAATTCACTTTGGCAATTTATAAAGATGAAACGGACCTTTGGCGAAAGTAAAGCGTTGAGGCGTTATTTGAAAAAACATTTTACCTACGATGAATTTAAATTGATACGCGAAACTAAAGACGATGTGGTGGTTACGGTTTCCAATCTTTCTAAAAACCGAGTGGAATATAAATCGATAAAAGACTTTAATTATGAAGAGTTTTGCGATTGGATTTGGATTTCGTGCAATTACATTCCTTTTATGTCTTTGGTAAAAAAGAACGGCTTTGAATATGCCGATGGTGCTTTTGGTTGTGTGGTGCCCATTCGTGAAGCTATTTTAAGGGGCGCCACAGAAATTGATGCCATTATTTTGGAATCTGAAAGTATGGCGTACAATAAAGTGCTTGGGAAAAACCCCTTTTCTTTAATGTTGAATTTATTTGGACATCTATTGGATCAGGTCGAGCGCAGTGATATTCTTATAGGAAAATTGGCAGCAAAAAATAAAGACGTAAAGCTTAACTTGTATTATACACCATCAAAACTTACTGAAAACTCTTTGATTTTCAATAAAAAATTAATGACCTCTTGGTGGCAACAGGGTTATTTTTATGCCAAGCAAAAAGCCGAGGAAGCGCGTTCTAATGAGTTGCGTATGCAAGACAGCTTACCATAAATCTGAAACCTCTTCTTTTATAAAAGACAAGGCAGCATCGCTTGGTGCCCGTCGTTCCATCATTTCGGTTAAAACCACTTCCCTTAGTTTGTTGGCGGTATCGGTTTTTTCGAGTAAACTCGCTTTTCGTATCAATTGAATCGTGGCGCTTTTTGCAGCTGAAATAATGCTCCAACATTTCTCGCTCACATAAATTTGCTGCGATAAATTGTGCTCCATTTCTTGTTCAATATTTTGTATAAGTAACTGCTCGTAATCATCTTTATTTGAAGTAATTGGTGATACTCGAATCATTAATTTGTTGGGTGAAATCCGCTCTAAAAATAAAGCGAGTCTTTCATAGGCTTGAAGGCGTAATGGCATTGCCGATACCTGTAAATCTTTTTTCAATAAAAAGCGTCTTCGGCCATCTTCGTTTTTAGTGTGTTCTTTAAAAAAATAATAAGCAATAAGTCCGACGATTAACGATGGAATGGCGAATAAAAATAAATCTATAATACGTTCTGCGTCCATAAAAATTTGAGTGGTTTTGTGTTTGGTTAATTATTTAAAAAATCAAAAGTAATATTTGTTAATGTTTTTACACCCAAAAGTAAGCCACTTTCATCAATTTTAAAATCGGGAGTGTGATGTGGGAACGCCTCAGTATTGCCAGGTGTCATGCCACCTAAAAAGAAATAAAACCCGGGAACAATTTCTTGGTAATACGAAAAATCCTCGCCGCCGGTTGTTGCTTTTCTTAAACGCACGTTTTCAGTGCCAGCAACCCTTTGTAGCGTGGGTAGCATCTTATCAACTAAATCGGCATCGTTATAGGTAATTGCTGTAAAATTCTGAAAATCAATAGTAGCCTCGCCACCATAGGCTTTTGCTAAAGTGGTAACCATTTCTGTAATGCGTTTTTCAATATGCTCCCTCATTTGTGGGTCTAAAGTTCTAACCGTTCCAATAAGTTCAGCGGTTTCTGGGATGATATTAAAGCGCGTGCCAGCGGTAATTTTCCCAACGGTAATTACTGCAGCTTCATCAACTAATTTGGATTCTCGACTGATTATGGTTTGCAAGCCACCAATAATTTTTGCCGAAATCAATATGGGGTCAACACCTTGCCACGGCCTGCCACCGTGGGTCTGTTTACCTTTAACGTTAATTACAAAACGCTCAACCGATGCCATAATGCCGCCTTTTTTATAATGAATGGTGCCAACCTCATAATTCGAGCGAATGTGCAACCCGAAAATAGCATCTACTTTTGGGTTTTCCAGTACACCTTCTTTAATCATCAGTTTTGCGCCACCTTCTTCACCCGGTGGCGGGCCTTCTTCCGCAGGTTGAAAAATAAATTTTACCGTGCCTTTAATTTTGTTTTTGTTTTTAGAAAGAATTTCGGCAACGCCCATTAAAATGGCCGTGTGCGTATCGTGGCCGCAAGCATGCATCACTCCGGTTTCGGTATTTAAAAATGTTGTTTTTACCTTAGATTTAAATGCTAAATCATTTCTTTCGGTAACGGGCAACGCATCAATATCGGCACGTAGGGCAATTACTTTTCCGGGTTTGTTTCCTTTTAAAATAGCCACCACGCCCGTATGCGCCACACCGGTTTTAACTTCTAATCCTAAGCTTTTTAAATGGTTTGCAATGGTTTCGGCAGTTTTAAATTCCCTATTTGAAAGTTCGGGGTTTTCATGGAAATGTCTGCGCCATTCAATCACTTTTTCTTCAATATCTATAAATTGTTGTTCTAAATTAGTTTGACTGAAAGATTTAAAAATTCCAAAAAAAATACATATTAAAAAGAGATATTTCATATTTAAAGGCCAGCGTATTTTAAAAATTCAAGCCTAAAGATATTCAAAAATTAATTAAAGCAGATATAAGTGTTAATTGTTTATAATTATTGATAATTCAGCTTCGGTAAAAGCCTAACAATGGTTAATTTCACAGCTTAAAATGAAAATGAATTGGACAAGTATTTAAATCAGTTAAACGACGCGCAATTAGAGCCCACTATTCAAATTGAAGGCCCCATGATAGTTATCGCTGGCGCGGGTTCCGGTAAAACGCGTGTGCTAACTTATCGCATTGCTTATATGATGAGTAAGGGGATTGACCCTTTTAATATTTTGTCGCTAACCTTTACCAATAAAGCGGCGCGGGAAATGAAAGAGCGTATTGCTACCATAGTTGGCGCCAGTGAAGCGAAGAATTTATGGATGGGCACCTTTCACTCGGTGTTTGCCAGAATTTTACGCTCCGAGGCCGATAAGTTGGGTTACCCGAGCAATTTCACGATTTACGATACACAGGATTCCGATAGATTGATTGCCTCGATTATTAAGGAAATGAGTCTTGATAAAGATATTTATAAATACAAACAGGTGCGCTCGCGAATTTCATCGTATAAAAATAGTTTGATAACGGTGCGTGCTTATTTTCAAAATCCAGAATTAAAAGAAGCCGATGCTATGGCGCGCCGCCCAAGGATGGGCGATATTTACAAAGAATATGTCGAGCGTTGTTTTAAAGCGGGCGCGATGGATTTTGATGATTTGCTTTTGAAAACCAATGAACTCTTAACGCGTTTCCCAGAAGTTCTGGCAAAATACCAAAACCGATTTAAGTATATTTTGGTGGATGAGTACCAAGATACCAACCATTCGCAGTATTTAATCGTGCGTGCCTTATCGGATAAATTTCAAAATATATGCGTCGTTGGTGATGACGCCCAAAGTATTTACGCTTTCCGTGGCGCGAACATCAATAATATTTTAAATTTTCAGAAGGATTATGATGATGTGAAAGTATTCCGATTGGAACAAAATTATCGTTCTACAAAAAACATAGTCAATGCCGCAAATTCCATAATCGATAAAAATCAAACCAAGCTTGAAAAAATAGTTTGGACGGCCAACGACGAAGGCGAAAAAATAAAAGTGCACCGCTCCCTAACCGATGGCGATGAAGGCCGTTATGTGGCCAGTACGATTTTTGAAAACAAAATGAATCACCAATTAAAAAACAGTGATTTTGCTATTCTATACCGTACCAACGCACAGTCGCGCGCCATTGAGGATGCGTTGCGTAAACGCGATATTAAGTATCGGATTTATGGCGGATTGTCCTTTTACCAACGCAAGGAAATAAAAGATGTGCTCTCGTATTTGCGCCTTATTATCAATCCTGCCGACGAAGAGGCTTTAAAGCGTATCATTAACTTTCCGCCACGAGGCATTGGGCAAACCACTATGGACAAGCTTATCGTTTCGGCAAATGGCTATAACCGAACCATTTTTGAGGTGATGAAAAACATCGATAAAACCGATGTAAAAGTGAATTCGGGCACCAAAACCAAACTGCAGAATTTTGTAACGCTTATTGAAAGTTTCCAGGTTTTAAACCAAACGGCCGATGTTTTTGAATTGGCAGAACACGTAACCCGAACCAGTGGTTTAATACGGGAATTCAATAAAGACGGTACGCCCGAAGGTGTGACCCGTATGGAGAATATCGAAGAGCTTTTAAACGGTATGAAAGATTTTGTTGAAGGCCAAAAAGAAATTGCCGATACCACCGGGAATTTAGCGGAGTTTTTAGAAGATGTGGCTTTGGCAACCGATTTGGATGCTGATAAAGGTGATGCGGACCACGTCGCTTTAATGACAATACATTTAGCTAAAGGATTGGAATTTCCGTATGTGTTTATTGTGGGCTTAGAAGAAGATCTGTTCCCAAGTGCGATGAGCATGAACACACGTAGCGAACTAGAGGAGGAGCGACGCCTTTTTTATGTGGCGTTAACACGAGCTGAGAAACAAGCGTATTTAACTTATGCCTTATCGCGTTACCGTTGGGGAAAACTAATTGATTCTGAACCCAGCCGTTTTATTGAAGAAATAGACGAGCAGTATTTGGATATTGTAACGCCTATTGAAGAACGCCGATTTAACCCCATGTTGGATGCCGATATTTTTGGTGATGTGGAAGACTCCAAAGTCAGCCCTAATAAAATTAGATACAAACCTGCAAAAAAAGCCGTGTTAAAAAAAGGCAGCACAAAGAAACCTCAAGAAAAGTTTCAGGTAACGACACCTAAAAACTTAAAACCTGTTTCTAAAACGGGCGGAAACACCAATTTATTCGACAGTAAATTGGTGGTTGGAAATGTGGTAAAACACATTCGGTTTGGTACGGGCGAGGTGTTAAAAATTGAAGGCACAGGTGCCGATATTAAAGCCGAAATTAATTTTCAACACGGTGGCGTTAAAAAATTATTGTTGCGTTTTGCTAAGTTGGAGGTTGTTGGGTAGTGATTGTGTTGAGTTGGCGAGAGTTGTGGATATAAACTGTTTTAAGCAATTTTTTATATAAGTCGTATTAATCCGAAAATCACATATTGTAATATCGGAAAAATAAATATACCGTCTACGTCTGTATGATGAATTGATCATACAGTTTGTTTATTGATTTGGGCTCACCAACAATGGTAAGAACATCGTTTTCAAGAAGCACCGTCTGTCCTTTTGGTGCAAAAGAGGTGTTGTCTCGATCTACAAATACAACCAATACATCCTGAGGAAGTTTTACTTCCATTAGTTTTTTATTAATGAAAATATTTGAAGGTTCACCTTTTGTTAATGGAAAAGAAATATATTGTTTGTCATGTAAAAGATACTCGGTAACTTCCCTTGCTATTTTTAATGAAAGAATATCTTTGATAAAGTGGTCGCGTTCCGCAATATCTATTAAACTTGATAGCATACGAAGTTGCTGTTTTGGGTTGTTTTCATCGTTTACAAGGAAAAAGAATATTTTTATTTTTTCCTTGTTGATTTTACCATGTTTTTCAACTGGTTTTTCAATGCCCTTTTTACAAAGAACAATGTGGAGCACCGGATGGTTTATATCCAGTTTTTTTGCATAAAGAAGTGAAACTTCAGGAATTACCAAGGCAGGTTCTATTGGAGTTGTTTTTAGGAATTCTTCATTTAAGCTAGTCCGATCAACATTTAATTCCTTAGCAATAGAATTTGCTACATTTTGCACCAAATCTTCAAATTTAGCGTTATCGATAAAGTGTACTTGTGAACGAACAATTGTTTGGTTGAACGGATCGTTCTGTCGCAAACCTTTCTCCCTTAAAATCATCATAAATTCATTTTCCAGTTCATCATGCTGGTGTTTGCCTAACAAAGCGAACCAATGATAAATAGCGCCTTCTCTTTTTACTTTTGAACGAACGAAAAACATATACCATAAGTATGCTAGAATAATGGTAATTAAAGTAAATGCTATCGCCGCCCATCCCATATAGAGCATTAGAGCTAACGAAGAAATAATCCCAAATATTTGCATCCATGGATAAAGGGGGGAATGATATCCGGGGTCGTAAGAAGCAATTTTACTTTTGCGAAAAACGATGACGGCAAAATTTATGGCCATGAATATGAACAATTGAAACGAGCTAGCAAGTTTAACAATGCCTTCTTCAGTAAGGACGATAATACACAATATAATTAAACTTGCCGTAAGGATAATGGCCGGAACTGGTGTACCCCAGCGGCTTATTTTGCTAAATTTCTTTGAAAATAATTTGTCCCTGCCCATGGCTAATGGATAGCGCGAAGTGGCAAGCAAGCCTGCATTTCCAGTAGAAGCAAATGCAAATAAAGCTGCAATAACAATAATATATAACCCTGTTTTGGCAGGTAACCAACTGAATAACTGTTGCGCGGCAGTAGCTACGGGCGAAAGATCTTTAGAAAGTGCTTCGTTGCCCATTATAGTTACCATGACGAAAACACCTAACACATAAATCAATCCGGTAACCAATAGTGACAAGCCCATGCCCAAGGGTATATTGCGTTCTGGGTTTTTAATTTCTTCGGCAACGCTTGCTATTTTTGTTAGTCCTAAATAAGACACAAAAACGAAACCGGTTGTAAAAATAAGACCATGAAATCCTCCGGTAAAAAACGGAGTATAATTGCTTTTGTTGAACCCTATGGAAGCGTTGGTATCCGAGAAAATATTCCAAAAACCATCGACGATAAACGCTCCTAATACTACTAGTAAGCCAACCACAAGTACTTTTTGAATACTTGAAGATTTACTGGTGCCAAATATGTTTAGAACGGCAAATGCCAGTGCGAAAACCACTGCAGTTTCTTTTATTGGGATATTCCAAAATATGGAAGCATAGGCTCCAATACCAACGAGTGCAAATGCTGTTTTTAAAAGTAGTGCGATAAAAGTTCCAATACCACCAATAGTACCCATCATCGGTCCCAAACTTCGGTCAAGAAAAAAGTATGCGCCACCTGACCGTGGTAAGGCAGTAGATATTTCGGCAATACTAAACATGGCAGGCATTATTAAAAGCCCGGAAAGAAAATAGGCCAAAATTACCGACGGTCCGGTATACTGAGCGGCCAGTCCTGGTAACAGAAAAAAACCAGAACTGAACATGGATCCAGTACTTATTGCGAAAACATCAAATAATCCTAATTCTTTTTTTAGTTTCAAGACTCTCTTTTTGTTTGGTTTCTTTTAATCAAAATAATTGTGCAACTATGTTACTACTGTCATTTAAGAGTACATTTAGTAATAATAAATTTATCTGCCAATTTCACGGAAAATGTTAATGCATGTTCTGAGCAAATTGAATAATCTATTGACACTAATATTTTATTTGCCCCTATCATTTTACCTTTACCCTAACATGTGTTTTTTAATGTTGTGTGTTTAAGTAACTAAGTTAGCAAAAAAAACCGAAAAGAAAATCTTCAAAAAACAGTGCCTAAATTGGGTAGTGCAAATAAACCGCATGAAAAATTTTAGGAAACAACGCCTAAAAATTTAAAGTCTGTTGCTAAAACAAATGGTAACATCAATTTATTTGAAGTAAATTGGTTGTTGGAAATGTGGTAAAACACATCCGGTTTGGCACCGGTGAAGTATAGCAAATCGAAGGCAAAGGTGCCGATAAAAAAGCGGAAATTAATTTTCAGCACGGTGGTGTAATTAAGCTGTCGTTGCGTTTTGCTAAATTGGAGGTTGTTGGGCTGATTTGTAATCAATTTTATTTTAATTGATTTAAAAGTTCTATGTTTATTTTTTTTTGCGCAATAGAATCTAATCCATGATTAGTAATGGAGTCGTAATACTTTTGATATTCATTCTCCTTCTCGTTGAAGAAGCTAATTATTTTCTTAATTTCGTTGGAATTTTTACCCCATGATTTATTAACGGAATCAAGTGCTTTATTTTTGTGAATTTCCGTTATGTCAAAGTGTCGCTGCTCATGTTCTAAAAGCAAATGGTTAAAAGTGGTGTCTCTAGTTTTTTTTCTCCATGAATTATGGGGCTTTAAAATTGATGTTAAAATAGCAGGAGGGTAATTATAGACTTTGTTTTCTAAACCTCTAAATTCAGTTAAGATATACGCATCAAATTTTGATTTTTTATCCGGAACTCCTTTGAAACTTTTCCATGTTATTTGTGAATTCCAAATTTCAACATCCTTCATTTTACTATTGAATAACCATGTATCTGAGGTAAATAATGCCCCTGTATTTATTGTTATTAGAAATAGAAATATTAGTGAGTGTTTATTTTTATCTAGTTTTTTTAAAATAATTATTCCTGTTATTATTAAAAGTGCCGATGCAATAAAATTATAATATTGGTAATTTATTTTTAAAATAATATTGATGTAAAGCAGAGTAGTAAAAAGACTGATTATGCTATTACTAGCATTTGGCTTTGCTAGATTATTTAAAAATATCATAAAATGATAGAGAGAAAATAGGGTAGCAGTAAAGCCAATTGTTACTAAAATATGGCTTTTTTCATTGTTTGATAAAATCAAATGAAAAAAAACGATTACAATAAATATTGAAATGAAGTATTTGTAATGATATTTTTTCAATATTAAAACATGTCTTTGTTAATTAAAAATAATGAATTTCAAATATAGCTTTTAAGAAATTAATCAAAAACATAATCATCACTTAATCATACAAACCGAATTAACATGTCCGTTGCCATCGTACTCTTTTACGGCATTATTGGGGTCTAAAACCCATTTGCCATCCACAATAAACTTGTAGTGATGTTTGCCCCCAGAAAGCGGCAATACGTATTTCCAACCGTAATCTTTTTTCTCCATAACCAATTCGTGTTCGTTCCAATTGTTAAACGAACCCGAAAGCACTACTTTTTTGGCTTCGGTGTAGCCTCTCAATTTAAAGGCGGTGTATTCCTTTATATCGATTAGCGAATTGTATTCGCCGTATTCATTCCTCACTTTATGAATATTATTGGGGTCTTCCATCCAATGGCCATCCACAATAAAACGGTATTCGTAAACGCCGGGTTTTATTTTTAGGGTGAGTTCCCAACCGTCGTCAACCTTGTTCATTTTAAACAAATTTTCGTTCCATTTATTAAAAGAACCCGTAACAATTACTTTTTTGGCACTGTTAAAACCTTTTAATTTAAAGTGCGCATTGCCTTTTTCGTTGGGGTACGCCACATACATTTTTAGGTTGTAAACCCCGTGCAATCGCTGACCATCTTTTACGGCTTTGGAAATATTCCCATCTTTTTTCGAGGGTTCTGCCCAATAGGCATTGTTGATGACGAATTTGAATTCCCAAGAAAACTCATCGGTAAAATCGTGAATGCTTTTTCTCAGTTCGTAGCGGTCTTCGTCAACTTTGGTCATATACCATTTGTTTTTAGACCAATTATTGAACTCTCCCGAAACCACCACATTTTCTATTTCCAAATCATCAAAATCGCGTTTATTGCCGCCAAAATCGTGAGTTGCTTTTTGGTAATCGTTTTTATTAAAAGAAAACACAATGGTATCGCCCTCAATTCTGTAGCCTTTAAGGCTATCTTTTTGAGCGTATGTGTTTAAACTTATAAAAGCAAAAACTAAAATGGCGATATGTGCAATAAGTTTTTTCACTGGGTTTTTAATGGGAAATCTACAAAATATAATTTTTCTTTTTGATAGTTGATAATGGTTCTTTTTTGTGCAAAAAATTCGTAGCCAAAAATGCCATCCAAATCGGTGCCAAAAGCATCGTTCATTTTATTTAAGTTGGTTAAAACCGTTAACATGGGGCCAAAATAAATGGTTTCGTTTAATTTAACACGATGCAATTTTCCTGCCATAACCTCAATTTTTTTATTGCTCGCGCCAATTAAGGTCAATCGTTTTTTAGGAATAAAATATTTTAGCACTTTTTTGTTGACGTTTTTACTTATTTGATTGAATTCCGCCGCGGTATCCAAACCAAATTTTAGTTTTTGATTATTGATGGTGCTGTTTAAAACAATGGTGTGCTTTTTTAGTTTGAAATTGACGCTATCCACTATTTTTTCCAAATACACCTGTTTATCCAGCTTGTTTCCATTGGCATCTACTTTTGTTAACGTGATTTGGTTTAAGTGCATATCGACAAAAATCTCGTAATCTTTTAAGATGTTATAGCCAATAATACCCAAAAGCTTGATTTTTTTGCTGTGCTCGATATGCGATAAATCGATAACATCGGAGCTTTTGTTTTCTAACCTAAAGTTTTGCAATACAAACTCTTTAACTTGTTTTTCGTAGGAGTAGTCGATGGCTTCCAAAACACCGGAAGTTTCTTTGTATTTGCGGTTATTGGCGTACATGTTCGGGAAATGGCCGCTGTTT
Organism: Hwangdonia sp.; assembly: GCF_048381975.1. Taxonomy (NCBI): domain Bacteria; kingdom Pseudomonadati; phylum Bacteroidota; class Flavobacteriia; order Flavobacteriales; family Flavobacteriaceae; genus Hwangdonia; species Hwangdonia sp. The sequence continues at coordinate 49,721 of NZ_JBLWYT010000006.1, forward strand.
AATATTAAGGTTTCAGAGCCTGTATCAATAATGAAGTTGCCTTTTTTGTTTAATAATTCAGCTTCAACCACGATTAAATGATCGACGAGTTTAAACGGAATTCTGGTGGTATATTCATTTAAAATTTCGGCTTTAGTAAAGAGAATAGATTTTTTTATGCCATGGGTTGCAAAAACCAAATGGCAATTCAAGGTGAAAATCGATATAAATAAAAGAAGCCTTAGCATATTATTAAGACTAATATACTCGCGAAATGTTACAATTTTTACTCGATAATCGAGATTAAAATATTCCGGGGTTTGTTCTAAACCTATTGCATTTTTCCACTAAAGCTCGTGAGCTGGCTTCAAGGTAGGTTGTTTACAAATGGTTATTTATGAAAACTTTAAGTTTTACCCAAGTGTCCAATAATTCCAATCCAATCCAACCATGTCCCGCATTTGGGTATAAAGTAAACTCGTGCGTAACGCCCAAGCTTTGTAACTTATCGCGCATATCGGTGCCCTGTGTAGTAGGTATTAACGGGTCTTGTCCGCCATAAAACAAAATAGTTGGAGGTGATAAAACCGTAGCTTGATGGAATGGGCTAACTTCTTCTAAAAAATCCGTTGTTGCATTTGCGCCGTACAAATCCAACAATTCCTGTAAAACGGGGTTGGTATTATTTAAATATGCTGGGTCTGTTAAATTTGTTGGTCCCACAATACTGCACACCATATTTACATTGGTATTGGCATCAAAAGCGTAACTCCAAAGCAACGATAAATGCCCACCCGCACTCGTGCCTATAAATCCGATAGCTTCAGAAATGGTGTAATTTATTTTATTGTCTTTTAAATGATTGATGATGGTTGTAATATCCTCCATTTGCATCGGGTAGGGGTTGTTGTTTTCATCTGCCAATCTGTAATTGATATTTACAATGGCTAGGTTAGGAAAATCCTGACGTAGCAAATCTTTTATGGGATTCATTTCAGCTTTATCACCAGCAGACCAACCGCCACCGTGCACTAAAACCATCAATTTGGTATTGGCCGTTCTATTGGCGGGCAGATATAAATCGAATTTTTGGTCGGCATCCTCGCCGTAAGAAATATTTAATTCCTCATAATATTTTGAAGGGTCTAAACTTGTTATTGGGTCTTCGGTTGCTGTTTCATTCGAACAACTAAAGGCAACCAAAGTTATAATCAGAATTAAAAAAGTAGATTTAAGTGCATTCATGGGTTATGTTTGTTTTTTCATAACATAAAACCTAGGCGGAAAAAAGAATCATTTTTGCTTGGTTTTAAAGATTATTTTAATCCTATTGGTTTCGTTATAAAAATAATATTTACTTTGTAAACGTAATTACAAGATAGTTATTATGGCTGAGTTTTTAAGAATATATGAAGAAAATCCCAATCCGAAAGCGATTGAAAAAGTGGTAGCTGTTTTAAAACGCGGCGGCCTAATAATTTATCCCACCGATACCGTGTACGGTTTGGGCTGCGATATTACCAATATAAAAGCTTTGGAACGTGTTGCGAAAATTAAGCAAGTAAAACTTGAAAAAGCCAATTTCTCGTTTGTTTGCCACGATTTAAGCAACCTAAGCGATTATGTAAAACAAATAGATACAACAACTTTTAAAATTCTAAAACGTGCGCTCCCTGGGCCATATACCTTTGTTCTTCCCGGAGGGAAATCACTTCCAAATCCTTTTAAAAAGCGCAAAACAGTGGGTATTCGAGTGCCAAATAACAATATTGCTTTAGATATTGTTAAGCGGTTGGGCAACCCCATTATATCGACGTCTATCCATGATGAAGACGAAGTTTTGGAATACACCACCGATCCTGAATTAATATTGGAAAAATGGAGTAACTTAGTCGATTTGGTAATTGATGGTGGTTATGGCGATAATGAAGCCTCAACGGTTATTGATTTATCCGAAGACGAACCTATTATTATTAGAGAAGGTAAAGGCAGTTTGGAGATTTTTTAAACGCCATTTCAATCAGGAGTATTAAACAAAACACATATTTTTAAACACTTTAACTATACAACCCTTTATGAATTTAGCAGAAATAAGCAGCGACGTTCCTTTATTTGCAAACGACACCATTATTTTTGGTGTTTTATCCGTAACACTGGCCCTAATATTTTACTCATCTAGTTTACCTCGTTTTTCAAAATTTTACAGCATTATTCCCGCGCTTTTATTGTGCTATTTTATTCCGTCCATATTAAGTTCAGTAGGCTTAATTGCCGATAAATGGATTGATGTTTCGGCAACCATAATACACCTGCAATCTATTTACGGCAATTTAGACGGCGTTACCAATTTGCATACCTTAAAGGAATATGCAATGGTAAATCATATAAAACCATCGGAGTATTCGCAATTTATTGGTGGTAGTAATTTGTATTATGTGGCTTCTCGATTTTTACTGCCCGCTTCATTGGTGCTTTTAACTATGAGCATCGATTTAAAAGGCGTGTTCAAACTCGGTTCAAAAGCCTTAATTATGTTTTTAACAGCAACCGTTGGCGTTATGATTGGCGGGCCGTTGGCCATTTTGTTTTTTAAGTTTGTGGCACCAGATATTTTAACCTCTGTTGAAGGCACCGAATTATGGAAAGGCCTATCTACCGTTGCAGGAAGTTGGATTGGTGGTGGCGCCAACCAATTGGCCATGAAAGAACAGTGGGAAGTTGGCGATAGCCTGTTTAGTATTATGGCCGTAGTAGATGTTTTGGTCGCCGAAGTTTGGATGGTATTCTTGTTGCTTGGTGTTGCTAAGTCCGATAAAATAGACAAGTATTTTAAAGCTGATAATTCGTCTATCACCACACTAAAAAACAAGATGGAAAAATTTAGCTTGGAAACGGCTAGAGTACCTTCTTTCAATGATTTTATGATTCTTTTGGGAATTGGTTTTGGTGTGACTTCCATAGGGCATTTAGTAGGCGATAATTTAAGTGTTTGGATAAAGGAAAATGCGCCGGTTTTAGTTGATTTCGGACTTGGAAGTTCGTTTTTCTGGCTCATTATTACGGCAACAACGGTTGGTGTTTTTCTATCGTTTACAAAAATGAAAAGTTACGAAGGTGCCGGAGCCAGTAAAATAGGAACGGTATTCATTTACATTTTAGTGGCAGCCATAGGCATGAAAATGAATTTGAACGCGATTGTGGAAAATATCAGTTTATTTGCCATTGGCTTTGTGTGGATGATTATTCACGTAGCCTTACTATTTATTGTTGCTAAAATTATAAAAGCACCTTATTTCTTTTTGGCAGTGGGCTCAAAAGCCAATATTGGTGGCGCTGCTTCTGCGCCTGTGGTTGCCGGTGCTTTCCATCCATCGTTGGCGCCAGTTGGTGTCCTGTTGGCTGTATTGGGTTATGCTTTAGGAACTTATGCAGCGTTTGCCTGTGCGTTAATGATGAAGTGGGTGAGCTAGGAAATTCAATAACTTAAAAATAATTTTAATAGGATTTTTAATAATTATTTATATCTTTAGTTGGTGCAACTTATTGCATAATAATTGATTAATAGCAGATTTTAGAGCAATTGAGGGTTGTTTTTAACCTTGATTGTATTTAGATTTTATAGATTAAATTAAAAAAGCTCTCCTTTTTAATTTATTTCAAGGCATTTGTATAATCCATTTAAAGCTATTAATTATGAAGCGACTTTTACACATTCCAACGTTTATTTTTACTTTTATTATATGTTTCACCAGTTTTTCGCAAACCTATAAAGTTGATGAAAAACGAATTTATGCATGGGATGCGTTTGCATCAGATTGGGAGCATAACCTTACCGAGCAGTTTATCTATGCCAACGGTGGTACAAAAGAAACACTTTTGCAAGGATTTAACATGCCTGGGATGATGTTAACCTATCAAGATGTTAAAACCTACAATGCTAATAATGACATTATTTTAGATGTAGGACAAATATGGAATGGCATTACATTGCAATGGGAAAACACAAGTCAAACCATTTTCTTATATGATTTATCGAATAATTTAATAGAAGAAATAGACCAATCATACAATGCTATTACCCTACTATACGAAAATGCGTATAGAGTGTTGTATGAGTACTCGGGGTCGAATGTTATTAAATTTACCTATCAAAATTGGGATACAACTGCTTGGGTAAATGAAGATAAGTTAGAGGTCACTTATACGTCAGGATTGCCAACACAAATAATTTCCAGTGTTTGGAACACAACAACGAATATGTGGGATTTGGATGAACGCGACACGGCAACATATACAAATGGACTGAGAACGGAACTGGTTGTTGAAACGTACAATGGAAGCGGTTGGGATTTGCTTGAAAGATATTTAACGACGTATTCAGGATCACTAGAAACAGAGTACATCCAACAAAGTTGGAACGGGTCTATATTTGTAAACTCCGATAGGGAATTAAGCATCTATGACGGTAACGATAATAAAACAGAATATATTTGGTACAGTTGGGTTGCCAACGCGTGGGAACCTTATTATAAAGAGGAAATGGACTATTCTCTTGCTGTATCCTTAAGTACGGATTCTTTTCTTAAAGACAGTTTTAAATTATACCCGAACCCAGCTTCAGATGTTATACATATAGCTTCCAAAATAGCTATTGATAAAGTGGAATTATATAACGTTTTAGGTAAAAAAGTATTACAATCCTCTAACAGCTCCAAAGCATTAAATATTGAAAGCTTACAGTCTGGAATTTATATTCTAAAAGTGTATAATAACGATAAAAGTGCATCCAAAAAAATAGTGGTAAAATAGTTTTTAAGACAGCTATTAATTGAGGAAAAGGAAGTTTAATACTTAACGGTATTGGCTTCCTTTTTAATATTTAACGTAGCTTACAATCTCCAAACCATAACCAATCAAGCCCACGCGTTTGGTCTGTTCTGTGTTGGACATCAAGTTTAACTTATGGATATTTAAGTCGTGCAGAATTTGGGCACCGATACCAAAATCGCGATTGTCCATGTTTATTTTTGGTGCTTTTGAAATTTTATTCGGACTCTGGTTTTCCTTCAAAAAAGACAAACGCTTTAAAATATTCATAGACTGCGATTCTTGATTTATAAACAGAATAGCACCCTTGCCATTGTTGTTAATAAGCTTAAACATATTGTCCAATTGCTTATCAATATTATTGGTAAGTGTTCCAAGTATATCGTTGTTAATTAACGTGGAATTAATTCTGGTAAGTACGGGTTCGTTATCTTTCCATTGTCCTTTGGTTAAAGCTATGTGTACTTGATCGTTGGTGGTTTGTTGGTACGCTCTTAAACGAAAACTTCCAAAACGAGTTTCTATCTGAAAATCTTCTTTTTTATCGATTAGCGAGTCGTGTTGCATTCTGTACGCCACCAAATCTTCAATCGATACAATTTTTAAATCAAGCTTTTTGGACACTTCCATAAGCTGAGGTAAGCGCGCCATGGTGCCATCTTCATTCATTATTTCAACAATAACGCCAGCAGGTTTTAAACCAGCCAAACGTGCAAAATCTATGGCGGCTTCGGTGTGTCCCGTGCGTCGTAAAACGCCTCCTTCTTTGGCTACTAATGGAAATATATGTCCGGGTCTGCCCAACTCAAAAGGTTTTGTATTGGGGTCTATTAACGCCTTAACCGTTTTTGCTCTATCGCTGGCTGAAATCCCTGTACTTACGCCGTTGCCTCTTAAATCTACCGATACCGTAAACGCTGTTTCCATCGGGTCCGTGTTATTGTGCACCATCATATTAAGTTCCAGTTCTTTGCAGCGGTTTTCGGTAAGTGGTGTACAAATAAGCCCTCTGCCGTGGGTTGCCATAAAATTTATCATCTGTGGCGTAACCTTATCGGCGGCAGCCACAAAATCACCTTCGTTTTCACGGTTTTCGTCATCAACAACAATAATAACTTTGCCGTTTCGTATATCGTCTATAGCTTCGTGGATGGTATTCAGTTTAAATTCCGAAGTTTTATTTGTGGTCATAGGTTCTAAAATCATGGTGCAAAGATATTGCTTATTTTAAACTATCTAAACAATTTTGTTTTAAGTCCTCGTTAATTTTCACATTTAAAAAAGGATAAACCAGCATATATAAAGGCACGCCAATTATTAAAAGGATAATATGTGGCATCTTTACTTTTTTATTGATGTGGCTATAAAAACGGTTTAAATTAAAAATGGATTTTAAATAATAAATGATGAATAAAAACAAAGCAACCGCGCTAAGTTGGATGGATGCCGCCTGTAACGATGGCATTTTGTTGTTTTTAAAAACAAAGAACAATACTAAAAGAACAACCCCAATACCGTATAATACGATAGCGAATTTTGAATGCGCTATGTAATTGTTGAACATGGTTTTTGAGGCATCAAAAGCTGTACGGATTGATACGCCCTGGTTTCTCATTTCATCAATGTTAACACCTCTTGCATTTAAGGTTTTAATGGCTTCGTAACGTGTATTTTCACTATGCCCGAGGGATTCATATTGCTTAACAACGTTAATTAATTCTTCATTTGAATATTTAGAAAGAAACTTGTAGCTAACACTGTCCTTTGGCTTAATATTGAATATTTTTTTCAATGGTTCAATAATATTGCCCATTTCAAACAAGCCTTTATCCTCTGTAGCTCTTTTAGTTAAAAACAGACCCAGCGGAAACATAACAAGCGTAGAAAACCAACTGGCAAGTATAGGGTTAAAATCACCACTTTTTGCACTGTTTATAGCAAAAATCCCAATAAAATGATAGGCTAAAAATAGTACGATGGCAATTACCATTGGCAAGCCAATACCTCCTTTACGTATTAAAGCACCAAGTGGGGCGCCAACAAAAAATAGAATAACGCATGCAAACCCGAGTGCCAGTTTTTCGTGAAAGGACACAATATGCTTATTGTAATTGCTTTTTGCAAATTTCTGTTCAAGTTGTTTCGATTCAATAATCTGCTTCGTGCTTTTAATGTTTCTTAACGCTAAATCGAGAAGCTGCGATTTGTTTTTGGTTTCAAATAAATCCAATATTTCGCCGCTGTAAATGGAATCGCTTTTAGGTTTTACTTTTGATTTAGGAACATCTATGTTTTTTAGCCTCGTAATATTAGTGCGTTGGTACAGGCTTTTAGAAAGCGTTTTGTGTGCTGAGTTTCTTTTTTTTGTAAGCGAGTCAATAGTATAATTTAATTCGCTTAAATTAAGCATGTTGTATTTGTCGGAATCCGATTTGGCATCAATATCTACATTGTCGTTGATTTGCGATAAATCAATATTAATGGTGTATTTTTCAAATGTACTTTTGGCAAAAGGCTGCTTGTTTCTTTCTTCAGGTTTTTTACGATAAATATCATTATAATAATTTCCGTCGGATAAAATAAGCTTTAAAACATTTGAGGTTTCTTTACCTATAAGTTCTCCAGAAACAGATTTTATCATTTGTGAATTGGTACGGCTGTCTGCACCTTGGCCTTTAATATGGATAATAACATCGTTAAGATATTGCCCCTTATCACCGCTTTTACTTGCAAATTTAATGTTGTAATCGCCAACTTCGTTAAATTGCCCTTCGGCCAAAAGCATTGCAGGTTTAAGTTTCGCAATGTTTTTTCGTAAGTTGAGCGAGTTGTATTCGGCCCACGGAATAACGTTATTGGAAAACATAAAAGTAGTAAAGCCCAAAACCACAATAAATATGCTAAGTCCCGACATGGCGCGTTGCAGGGAAATCCCGGTCGATTTCATGGCGGCAAACTCATAATTCTCGGCAAAACTACCAAACACCATGATGGACGATAAGAGTATGGTGAGCGGTATAACCAGCGGAATTAGCTTAGGCATAAAATACGCCAGAAACTTAAAAACCACAACCATATCCAAATCTTTACCGGCAAGCTCTTTTATATACAGCCAAATGGTTTGCAAAACAAAAATCAGCAAAAGAATTACAAATACGCTGAGAAAAGTTTTAAGATATGTGGTTAGTATGTAACGGTCAAGAATTTTCACAAAAGTTACCTAATCTAATTTATTGATGTAATAATCTTTGTATTTATTGGCATCAAAGGTAAATAAGCTTTTTGATAAAGGTTCGTTTGTTTTAAAAGAATTAACAGTAAGCGTTGTTTTGGTTCCGTTTTTACCGATTTGAATGAGGTTATAAATGTGTTTGGTTTGTTTATCTACACCCAAAAGAATGTGCTTGATTTCAGAGTTCGAATCAATGGGTGTTAACTTAACGTACTGTACTTTTCGGCCTTGTATATTTTGCTCAATATCCAAAGCATAGGTATAACCATCTTCGTAAAACGACAGCATTTTACTTGGGGTAATGTTGTCTTCGTCGTCGGTATTATCAGATGAAATGGTAACTTCCTCGTCTTCGGGACTAATGCTGTATGTTGTTTTACCGTCGAAAAGACGCGTAATTCCCAAAATGTTCAATCGGTATTTTTCACCTTGCATCACCACATCGCCACGGGTTTCTTGTTTGATGTTTTCAGAAGTATTTTCAAGGACATATTTGAAATCTATTGAAATATTATCGTAGCTTTTTACTTTGGCCGAAACGTCTTGTAATAACGATTTACCTTCGTTTTGAGAAAAGACACTAACTGAAAGTGTGAGTAATAAAATGCTAATAATTTTTTTCATTGAATAACTTTTTTTTCATTTCCGCACTTCGACTGCGCTCAGGGAAGCTAAGGAAATCTAATTATAATTCGTTTTCTAAATGCTGATCGAGCGCCAATAAATCGGGTATTAAAACCTGTCTGGCTTTGCTGCCTTCAAATGGGCCAACAATACCGGCGGCCTCTAATTGGTCTATTATTCTGCCCGCTCGGTTGTATCCTAATTTTAGTTTTCGTTGCAATAAAGAAGCCGAGCCTTGTTGCGCCGTAACAATAACAATGGCGGCGTCTTTAAACAGCTTGTCCCGATCTGATATATCTATATCAAGACTTGTGCCACTTTCCTCCCCAACATACTCGGGTAAAAGATAGGCTTCGGGGTAAGCTTTTTGCGAGCCAATATAATCGGTAATGCGTTCTACTTCGGGGGTGTCAACAAAGGCGCATTGCACACGAATAACATCGTTACCTTGCGTAAACAGCATGTCACCACGACCGATAAGTTGATCGGCACCAGAGCCATCTAAAATGGTTCGTGAATCTATTTTACTGGTTACCCTAAACGCAATTCGCGCCGGGAAATTGGCTTTAATAATACCTGTGATAACGTTAACCGACGGACGCTGTGTGGCAATAATTAAGTGAATACCAATGGCACGCGCCAATTGAGCTAAACGCGCAATGGGTGTTTCAACCTCTTTACCGGCAGTCATTATTAAATCTGCAAACTCATCAACAACCAAAACGATGTATGGTAAAAATTGATGACCGTCGTTCGGGTTTAACTTTCGTGCTTTAAACTTCGCGTTGTATTCGGCTATGTTTCTACATAAGGCATTTTTAAGCAACTCGTAGCGGTTATCCATTTCAATACATAATGAATTTAATGTATTGATTACCTTTGTGTTATCCGTGATAATGGCTTCTTCGCTATCTGGTAGTTTTGCTAAATAATGGCGTTCGATTTTATTGAAAAGCGTCAGTTCCACTTTTTTAGGATCGACTAAAATAAACTTAACCTCTGCCGGATGTTTTTTGTACAAAAGAGATGTTAATACCGCATTTAATCCCACCGATTTACCTTGTCCGGTTGCACCCGCCATAAGTAAGTGTGGCATTTTTGCAAGATCGACAACAAAGGTTTCGTTGCTAATGGTTTTACCTAAAGCAATAGGCAATTGCATTTCGGATGTTTGGAACTTTTTTGAAGCGATTACTGAACGCATCGACACAATGGTTGAATTTTTATTGGGCACCTCAATACCAATAGTGCCTTTTCCTGGAATGGGCGCAATAATACGAATACCAAGTGCGGAGAGCGATAAAGCGATATCGTCTTCTAAATTCTTGATTTTCGAAATTCGCACGCCGGCTTCGGGAACAATTTCATACAAGGTAACCGTTGGGCCAATCGTGGCTTTTATGCTGGCAATGCCAATTTTGTAATTGCTTAAGGTTTCAACAATTTTATTTTTATTTTCCTCAAGCTCTTCTTGATTGATGGTAATGCCTTCGGTATCGTATTTTTTAAGAAGGTCCAGTGGCGGAAATTGATAGTTGCTCAACTCCAAAGTAGGGTCGAATTGCCCGAAATCCTCTACCAATTTATTGGCCAAATTATCGGTTTCCGATTGTTCTTCGGCTACGGTTTCAACCTTCATTTCTAAATCCGGTTCTTCTTCCTCGGTTATTTTGACCTCCAAAGGTGTTGCGGTTTCGGGTTTAGTTTCTTTTTTCGCGGTTGGTGGTTTATTTTCCAAAGGAATATCAAAAGCCGTTTTTATGGCTTCGGCTTCTTCGGATAAATTATTGTCAAGCGGAATAGAAAACTCATCATTGGCTTTAGAAAATTCATCCTTTATATCTTTTTTGGCCGATTTGAAAAGTTTAGCAATACTGTGGAACGTCACTTTAAAACGAATGGCTAAATAGGTGATTAAACCAAATAAAAGTAGGAGTGAAGTGCCTATTTTACCGATATAATCTTGTAGAAACATATTTATTTCGAAACCGATTGTCCCTCCGAGAATATCCTTTTTATCGCCAAAAAAACCAAAAAGAACAGATATCCAAATGATGATGAATATGCCCCAGAACCAATGTTTGCGCAATTTTGCTTTGGCAATATCCATAAGCACGTAAACACCGGAAAGAAATAGCAATCCAGAAAATATAAAGGAAGCGACACCAAACCCGCGCTGTATAAATAAATCGCTTAACCAAGCGCCACTTTTGCTTAACCAGTTTTGGGTTTCTGTTTCGCGATTTGTGAAATTTGACAAGCTACTTTGGTCGGCTTCACCCGTAAAGAAAAACGATATAAAAGCAATACACAACAGTATACCCAAAATAACCAAAAAGCTACCCAATACCAATTTTTGCTGGCTAGATAACTTAAAATCAGGTTTTTTAATTTTTCGTTTTGGTGCTTTGTTAGTCTTTGTTTTTTTCTTCGCCATTAATGGTGTTTAATATCAATTTGAGTTCCTGAAACGCGGCCAGGGTTGCATCGCTAAAAACGACTGAGCAAAAATACAAATTACTAACGTTTATCCTAAGGGTTATCGTATATTAAAAAATCTTGGGAAGGTAAATTACAAACCCAATTATAATAGCAAAAACGCTGGCAATAAAAACCGCACCAGCAGCGATATCTTTGATGAGTCCGATTTTTATATGATGCTCCGGATGCATAAAATCGGCAATTTCTTCAATCGCGGTATTTATGCCCTCAACGCTCATAACCATGCCAATGGCTAGGCATTGCACAATCCATTCGTAGGTTGAAATATTAAAATAGAATCCAGCTATAGTCATTAAAATGGCTATAAAAAACTGTATTTTTATGCTGGATTCGGTTTTTAAAAGTAGTAAAGCGCCTTTAAAAGCATAGCCCACACTTTTTATGCGGTTGAACAAAAAGGACTCTTTTTTACTCATCTAATAAGGCCTCTAATGCCGCTTTGTAATTGGGCTCGTCTACGGTTTCGCTTACTTGTTCGGTGTATTTAACGGTATGGTTTTCGTCCAAAACCACCACACAACGCGAATGTAAAGCCTCTAAAGGGCCATCAATAAAGTTTAAACCGTAATCTTTACCGAATCTTCCATCTTTATAATCTGATAAACTGATGACATCTTCTAAACCTTCGGCGCCACAAAAACGTGCATGGGCGAATGGTAAATCGTGCGAAATGCAAAGTACTTTAGTGTTTTCCAATTCGCTGGCTTCTTGATTGAAGGTTCGTACAGATTGAGCGCAGGTGCCCGTATCAATGCTCGGGAAAATGTTTAAAACCAATTTACTTCCTTTATAGTTACTTAGGCTATGGGTAGATAAATCTGTTGCCGTAAGTAAAAAGTCCGGTGCTTTTGTTCCTATTGCAGGTAAACTTCCTGAGGTATTTATTGGGTTACCTTTTAATGTTACTGTTGCCATTTTATTTGTTTATTGGTTAAGAATTTAAAAATATGAATATTTAATGTTTTTACGCTTATCATTTTTAAAATTGTTTCAACAAAAAAACGCTTTATCCGTTAAATGGGACAAAGCGTTTAATATTTATTATAAAGGCAATCTTTTAAGTATCGATTGAGCCTAATACACGTTTCATAAAACTATTTAAGGCCTCTTTTTTGGGTGTACCGTCTTTTATCAATTTATTGACTTCGATAGCGCCGTACATGTTGGAAATTAACTCACCAATAACATCTAATTCTTCATCTTTTAAAGAAGATACTTCTGTTAAAGCCTCTAGGGTTTCAATAGTTTCTATTACAAAATCTTCATCGTTTTCTTCAATGAATTCTGTTAGGTGTTTTATTATTGGTAGTTTCATTTGTTATTGTGTTTTCTGTTTCCGCCGTTCAACTATCTGAGAAGATAAACTTGGGTGGAAATCTTTAATATTGAAGTGTGATTGATGTTTCCGCGAAAGCGAAAACCTTAAACTGTTTCGTTTACTAATTCCTTTAAAACGTCAAATTTGTTAGTTTGAACTTGGTTTACAAAATTACCGTTTTTAAAGGTTGCAAACGTTGGTAAATTATCAACGGTTGCCAATTTTCTGGATTCTGGAAATTTTTCGGCGTCGGCCATGACAAATGTAGCGTTTTCGGTTTCAGAAGCCAATTTCTTGAATTTAGGTTTCATAATTCTACAGTTGCCGCACCAAGTGGCAGAATATTGTACAATTACGGTATCGTTATTTGAAATGATGTCTCCTAAATTATCTTGTTCTAATTCTTGTACCATAATGTTTTGATTTTTTAAATTATAAGTACCAAATTCCAATTTATCTTGTTTGGAATTTGGTACTTTTTTATTGAATTTTTGTGATAGTTTTTTAACCTAACTGGTTAGTGCAAACTCTAGTGAGTTGCTAAATACGCAGCAGTACCTTTGGCATTGGCTTGCATGGCGTCTTTACCTTCTTCCCAGTTTGCTGGACAAACCTCGCCTTTTACTTGTACGTGCGTTAAAGCATCAACCAAACGAAGATATTCACCAACGTTTCTACCTAAAGGCATGTTATTAATGCTTTCGTGCTGTACGATACCGTCTTCATCGATAATGTAAGTAGCTCGATATGTTACGTTGTCGCCTTCGACCTGAACGGTTCCGGTTTCTTCGTCGTAAGTTTCGTTTGTAATATCTAAAATACCTAAAATGCTTGACAGGTTTCGGTTGCTATCCGCTAAAATAGGATAGGTTACACCCTCAATACCGCCATTGTCTTTGGCTGTACTTAACCAAGCAAAATGAACTTCTGGTGTATCACAAGACGCGCCAATAACGATTGTGTTGCGTTTTTCAAATTCCGGTAAAGCTTCTTGAAAGGCGTGTAACTCTGTTGGACACACAAACGTAAAATCTTTTGGGTACCAAAATAACACCACTTTTTTCTTGTTATTTACTGCTTCTTCTAATACGTTTACTTTAAAAGTATCGCCCATTTCGTTCATGGCGTTTACGTTTAAGTCTGGAAATTTTTTACCTACAAATGACATGTGAATTTTATTTTTAATTGTTAATAATTTCTTCCATACAAAGATACTATACCCTTTCAATTTTATGAGGAAATAAAATTCTTATTATTTATCTTTCGATAGATTTTAATTATGGTAAAAAACAATATCAATAGTTATTTGTTATTCTCTTTCAGTTGCTTGATTTTAATCGAAAAAGCGGCAAAAAGTAAAGTCATAATCGGACTTAAGATGCTAAAGAATGCGTAGGGAATATAAGCTGTAGCTCCGGCGTAACCAAAAAGGACTTTTGAATGATAGGCGCCACAGGTGTTCCACGGGATTAAAACCGAGGTTACCGTTCCGGAGTCTTCTAGCGTTCTACTTAAGTTTTCTGGCGCTAAGCCTTTGTCTTCATAAGCTTGTTTAAACATTTTACCGGGTACAACAATAGACAGGTATTGATCGGATGCCGTTAAATTCAATGCCAAACAACTGGCAACGGTGCTAGCAAATAGCCCAAATGTAGTATGTGCCATCTTTAAGAGCGATTTTGTAATTCTGGATAAAGCACCAATAGCATCCATAACGCCTCCAAAAACCATGGCGCAAATTATGAGCCAAATGGTACCAAGCATGCCTTTCATACCGCCCGCGGTAAATAAATCATTAAGTTCTTCACTACTTGTCGTTACTGCGGTATCAATGGTTAAGGCATTCATAACGCCTTTGTATGCAGAATGAAAGTTTATCGATTCGGCACCTGCGATATTGGCAACAATATTTGGTTGTGCAATAATGGCAGCAGCACCACCTAAAAGGGCGCCTAATAAAAGGGCGATAAGTGGTGGTTTCTTTTTAATGATTAAAAAAATCACAAATCCAGGAATAATAAATAACCAAGGGCTTATATTAAATACGGCATCCATAGCGTCCAATTTATCTTGAATAACTGGCGCACCGGTCGTACCTAAATTTAAACCAATAATTATAAAGATAATGAGGGTAATTACTATGGTTGGTACCGTAGTAAGTGTCATGTATTTGATGTGTGTAAACAATTCGCTGCCAGCCATGGCGGGTGCTAAGTTTGTGGTATCGCTAAGGGGCGATAATTTATCTCCAAAATAAGCTCCAGAAAGTACGGCGCCTGCAGTCATGCCCATAGAAATGCCTAAAGTTTGGCCAATGCCAACCAAAGCAATACCTACGGTTGCAGATGTGGTCCAGGAACTTCCCGTTGCGATAGAAATAATGGAACAGATAATTACACAAGCCGCCAGAAAAATAGTTGGATTAAGTATTTGCAAGCCGTAATAAATCATGGTTGGAATAATGCCGCTTATTAACCACGTACCGGCCAGAGCGCCCACCATTAATAAAATTAAAATGGCACCCGTTGTCGATTTAACGTTTTCTGCAACTTCGGCAATCATGCGTTTATGGGGTACTTTGTTTTTGTAACCTACAATTGCGGCTACTGCAGCTCCCATTAAAAGTATGAATTGATTACTGCCGCTCAAGGCATTATCGCCATAAATGTAAATGTTGTAAGCCAGCATACCAATAAGTGCAACTACGGGTATTAAAGCTTCCCAAATGTTTAATTCTGTATTGTCAATTATTTTTTGATTTTTAATTTTTATCTCTGAAATATTTTTTTCGTCTTGCATCTGCTCGTTTTTGGTCTCGTAATGTTACGATTTTCATAAGATGTATGCAAATAGAAATACTTTTGAAGTCGCTTTGTTTGTTTTCTTGAGTGGTTGTGTTTTTTCCGACCAATATAAAGTCGACTACATAATGTTTAACGCTTTCATACAGTCACGCATCATTTTATAAGTCCGTTCAATATCGGCATCCAATCCTATTGAAAAACGAATTAAGCCATCGCTTAAGCCCATTTCTTTTTGTTCGTCTTCGGGAATTTCTGATGAGGTGGAACTTCCAGGAGCAGAAAACAGGGTTTTGTAAAAACCAAGGCTCACGGCCAAATAACCTAAGTTTCTGTTTTGCATCAATTCCATAAGTTCGTTGGCCTTTTCCAAAGAGCCCACATCAATGGTTAGCATACCTCCAAAGCCGTATTTATCATTCATCATGGATTTAAATAGGTTGTGCGAAGGATGCGATTTTAAACCCGGATACACTGTTTTTAAACCATCAGCTTCAAATTTTTCAGCCAAAAAAGTAGCGTTAAAACTGTGTTGTTGCATACGAATGTGCAAGGTTCTTAAATTCTTTAAAACCGATGCCGCTCGCAAGCTATCCATGGTAGAGCCCAATAACATAGAGGCGCCGTTGTTCACATTACGCAAATCGTTTATAAAATCCTGAGTGCCACAAACCACGCCGCCAACCGTATCGCTCGATCCGTTAATAAATTTTGTTAAACTGTGTATTACCACATCGGCACCTAAAATGGCCGGAGAAATGGATAATGGCGAAAACGTATTATCCACCACTAATTTTAAATTGTGTTTTTTGGCCAAAGCTGCCAGCCCTTTAATGTCGGCAACTTCCAAAAGCGGGTTGCTAACCGATTCGCAGTACAAAACCTTAGTGTTTTTTGTAATGGCGGCTTCAACCACATCGAGTTTTGTAATATCGACAAACGAAGTTTCAATATTAAAACGCGGCGTAAAGTTTTTAAGAAACGCGTAAGTGCCGCCGTAAATCGTCCGGCTTGAAACAATATGGTCGCCAGCCCCACAAAGTTGCAATATAACCGGTGTGATTGCGCCCATACCCGAAGCTGAAACGTTGGCGGTTTCGGTGCCTTCCATGGCGGCTAAAGCTTCCCCTAAATATAAATTAGAAGGCGATGAATGGCGCGAATATAAATAACAGCCATCGGCGTTTCCTTCAAAAGTATCAAACATGGTTTTTGCCGATAAAAAAGTGTAAGTTGAAGAGTCGGATATTGAAGGGTTAACGCCGCCAAATTCGCCAAAGTATTGTAAATCTTGAATGTTGTTTGCAGGTTTAAAAGCCATAATAATTGATTTTAGTTGTTTTTGCAAAACTCTATTAATTTAGATTATAATACAATATATGTGATGTTGTTTAGAAAATAAATCTATAATAATATTATAATACAGATTTAAAGTTTATAGATTCTTCTTAAAATATTATCTTTATGAAAAATTTTCGATTATGATTTTTGATGATATTGATAAAAAACTATTGTTTTATTTACAAAAGGATAGTAAGCAGACCAATAAAGAGCTTTCAAATAAATTAAACCTATCGGTTACGGCGGTTTACGAACGTATTAAAAAACTGGAAAAGGAAGGGTTTATCAATAAATATGTAGCCTTGGTTAACAAGGAAAAAACCGATAAAGCTTTTGTGGCGTATTGTCATATAAAACTTGAAAAGCACAGTCAGGATTTTGTGGTTAGTTTTGAAAAGGAAGTCAATCGTTTAACAGAAGTTTTGGAGTGCTATCACGTAAGTGGCGATTACGACTATCTTTTAAAAGTATTGGTAAAGGACATGGCAGCCTTTAGGGAGTTTATGGTAAAAAAACTAACCACCATCAACCATATTGGCAGTACGCACAGCATGTTTGTTATTAACGAGGTAAAACACACCACAGCAATTAAGGTTTAGATGAATTCGGTTTTATATAAAGGTTTCGAGTTTTTTATCATTTTTATTTTGATCCCCTTGAGTTTGGTTTTAAGCTATCCGTTTTGGATCAAATTAGGTATCGGGTTTATGGGCTTTTTATACATCGTTTTTATGTTGTTGAAGGTTGAAAAGGAAAAATTCCGTATCGCCAAAAATTTAAAATGGCGGTTATTCATGAAACAAACGCTTGTAAAGTTTTTGGCTATTGTTTGCATAACGACGCTTTTTGTTTGGCTTACCAATAAAGAAGCGCTTTTTATGGTGCTCATCAATAAACCAAAATTATGGCTTTTTATCTTGTTTATTTACAGCGTTTTTTCAGTGTACCCTCAAGAATTGGTTTACAGAACATTTTATTTTAAACGCTATCACAGCCTTTTTAAAAACAAAAACCTTTTCATTTTTTTAAATGCCGTGGTTTTTTCATTAGGACATATCTTCTTTAGAAATACATTGGTAATAGTGTTAACTTTTTTAGGCGGTCTATTATTCGCCATAACCTATAATAAAACAAAGTCCACACTTTTGGTTACTATTGAGCACACCATTTACGGTTGTTGGTTGTTTACGGTTGGCATGGGCGATATGCTTGGTTTTCCACAATAATGTGAAAAGTGATTTCATTAAAACACAAATAACACTAACTGCAATAAAAACTTTTTACTATTTTAGACCAGCTATTACTAACCTTATAAACTGAATTATCACATGAAAAAACTAAGCTACATTATTTTAGGATTTATTATCGGTGCGCTTGCGACGTATTATTTTTGCCCAAGACAAATTGATGATGGCATAGATGATATTAAAATTGTAAAACCTAAAGGCGTTATTACACCAGATCAAGCTAAAACCTTAAATAATAATTGGACAACGTACAGAAAAGCAGCCGTAGATTCGGCAGCAAGTAAACAAGGTAGAAAAGTGGATAACCGCTCGACTTGGTGGTCTTTAGACGATATTGAAAACTACTTAGCTTTTGCTAAACATGAATCTGATAGTTTGGGTTACAGCATGACGGGAATTCGAGTTTACCTAGGTGTGTACGGTGAAAATGCTGGACAGGATAAAAAAGATTACACAACCATGTTTATGGTGCCAACAGCAAAAAAAGGTACAGATAGAGCCAGTATGAATCCGTTTGCTTTTCAGGGAGATGAAGAGGATTGTCCAGAATGTTCTCCTTTAAATGATGGAGGCACAGGTTATCCGCCAGGGGCACCATATCCTAATTAATACATAATAGATATTGGAAGATTTTTTTAGACAAAACTATTTATTACTCACACATAGTTTTGAAATATTAGCAGCTATAACTGGTTTGGTTT
This sequence comes from Hwangdonia sp., assembly GCF_048381975.1. Taxonomy (NCBI): domain Bacteria; kingdom Pseudomonadati; phylum Bacteroidota; class Flavobacteriia; order Flavobacteriales; family Flavobacteriaceae; genus Hwangdonia; species Hwangdonia sp. Next base: position 68,293 of record NZ_JBLWYT010000006.1, read on the forward strand.
TATATAAAAAATACAAGTTTGTAGCTGCTAAGTATTTTATATGGTTCTTGGTTTTTGTTGTATTGGCAGAGTTTATATCGACTTATACGCTATACATTGACAACGATGGTTACTTTAGTTTTTTAAAAGGGACCGTATTTCAAAAGAATTATTGGTGGGGCACAATCTATTGGAGTATAGGCAGTATAATGTTTTTTTCATTTTATTTTATAAGAGTTTTAGAAGCTAAATCCCATAGATTAATTCTGCGATTAACGTCATATTCCTTCTTGCTTTTCTCTGTTTTATACATCATTTTTAATTGGGAGGCGTATTTTACAAGAAACCTAACAACAATTAGAATTTTTGGCGCCCTTATTGTTTTTTTATGTGCTGTTTTTTATTTTGTAGAGGTTTTAATGAGCGATAAGATTTTAAACTTTTATAAGTCCATAAATTTCTATATTGCGATAACCATATTTGTGTGGTGGTTAATTACAACCCCATTAATGTTTTATGATATTTACTTTAGAAGTGTAGATTGGAATTTTATAATTCTTAAATGGCAAATCTATTTATTCGTAAATATATTTATGTACTCCACTTTTACTTTTGCACTCATTTATTGTAAACCAGATATTAATAATGATTAACTATTTAACTGTTTTTTTAGCCCAAACCCAACCTGTTACTACACCAGCCGAACGCTACTTGCTCGTGTACATGATTATGGTTTTAATCATTATTACAGCTTTGGTTGTGGTGTTTTTTGTGGTGTTTCAAAAACGAAAAAACAAGTTGCTTTTAGATAGGATTAAACAACAGCAAGCCTTTGAAAAGGAAATAGCCATGGCCCAAACCGAAAGCCAAGAACAAACGCTAAAAAATATTGGTTGGGAATTGCACGATAATGTCGGTCAACTCTTGGCTTTTGCAAGTATGCAATTAAGTATTTTAAAAACCCAATTTACCGATAGCGATATAAAAGATAAGTTTAAGGACACCTCTGATGCGCTTAAGGAAAGTTTAAAGGAAGTCCGTTCGCTTTCAAAAACCTTAAACAATGAAGTGGTGTTGAACATTGGATTTGAAAAATCGATTAACAATGAATTGAATCGTTTAAAAAAAATGAAATTTACCAGTGCCGAATTAGTGATTAAGGGCGATAAGGTAGATTTTGAAAACAGAAAACACGAAATTATTATTTTTAGAATTTTACAAGAATTTTTATCCAATTCGGTGAAGTATTCCGAAGCTAAAAACCTTAAAATAGTTTTGGAGTACCAACCAAAACTTATTACCATAATAGCTTCAGATGACGGTAAAGGCTTTGATTTGAATACCGTTGAAAAAGGCTCAGGTTTAATAAATATGAAAAGTAGGGCAGCCTTGATTAATGCCACATTGGATTTATACTCAAAACCAAACGAAGGTGTTACACTTACGCTAAATTACCCAACGTCGTAACTACGAAAACCACTTAAACATGGTTTTAATCAATCTTAAATTGCTCGTGCTGTACGGCGCATATCTAAATGGCGGGTCAACCCAATTGCCGCGTTTTACAATCGCCTTATTATGGGTAAACGTATCGAAACCAAACTTGCCATGGTAAGCTCCAATACCACTGGCGCCAATACCTCCAAACGGCAAATTGGCGTTGCCATAATGAATTAAAGTGTCGTTAATGGCTCCACCACCAAAACTGAATTTTTCAATTGTGTTTTCAATAAAACGTCTGTTTTTCGAAAAAACGTAAAGCGATAAAGGCTTGTCATAATGCCGTATAATGGACGTTATATCGTCTTCGGTTTCATAAGAAAGAATGGGTAAAATAGGCCCGAAAATCTCATCTTTCATAACCTCACTATCTAACGGCGGTTCATCAATAAGTGTGGGCGCAAGGTATAATTCCTCTTCATTATAATCGCCACCAAAAGCAATCGTTACACCTTTTAAAAGCTGTGTTAACCGCGTAAAGTTTTTACGGTTAATAATCCTTGGGTAATCTTCAGAATTTTTAGCATCGCCATAAGCTTTAAGTATTTCATTCTTTAATGCATCGATCAAACCATTTTTTATGGATGCTTTAACAATCAAATAATCCGGTGCAATACAGGTTTGACCGCCATTAAAAAACTTGCCCCAAACCAAACGTTTCGCCGTTAGGTTTAAATTAATGGTGTCGTCAATAATGCAAGGCGATTTTCCGCCCAATTCCAAGGTTACGGGCGTTAAGTGTTTTGCTGCCGCCTGTGCCACTATTTTACCAACCGAAACGCTGCCCGTAAAAAAAATGTAATCCCAATGCTGTTTTAAAAGTTCGGTAGAAACATCAACGCCACCCTGAACCACCGTAGCCATCTCTTTTGGGAAAATATCTTTTACAATATCCGCTACCAATTGCGATGTGTTTGGTGTGAGCTCACTCGGTTTTAAAACTACCGTATTACCAGCAGCTATGGCCATAATTAAAGGGTTTATGGCGAGTTGAAACGGGTAATTCCAGGGGCCAATAATAAGCACTGTGCCGTAGGGCGATTTATAAATATAATCCTTGGATGGAAATAAAAGTACAGACGATTTAACCCGCTCTGGTTTGCTCCACGATTTTAGGTGTTTTATGGCGAGGTTTATTTCGGCAATAACCAAACCGTTTTCGCTTAAAAAGGCTTCAAACGATGGTTTTTTAAAATCGTTGTGCAGGGCTTCAAAAATGTCTTTTTCGCGACTTATAATCGCTTGTTTTAACTTTTTAAGCACACTTATCCTAAACGAGACATCTTTAGTTTTTTGTGTGTTAAAAAAGGCCTTTTGATTTGAAATTATTTCTGGAATGTTATTCAACATGTTTTTTTATAAAGATACAGAATTAAGACAAACAAGCATCCCAAATTGGGTCTATGGGTAGCGGTGCAGTAATATGAATGGTTATTTGGGAAACAGGATGAATAAACTTAATTTCCCTGGCGTGCAAATGAATGCCCGCATCTTTGTTGCTTCTGTCAAATCCGTATTTTAAATCGCCTTTAATGGGGCAACCTATGGTTGATAATTGGCTGCGTATTTGATGGTGTCTTCCGGTTTCCAAATTAACCTCCAGTAAAAAATAATTGTCGAGTTTTTTTATGGTTTTGTAATGTAAAATCGCTTTTTTGCTATCGGTTACCTCTTTGTTGTGGGCATACGATTTATTGTTTTTCGGATTCTTTTTAAGCCAATTAATAAGCGTGTCTTCCTTTTTTGGAGGTTGGTTTTTTACAACAGCCCAATAGATTTTACTAATATCTTTTGAAACAAATAATTTGTTGAGCCTCGGTAAAACCTTACTCGTTTTAGCAAAAATCACGAGGCCTGAAGTGGGTCGGTCCAACCGATGTACGGTGCCTAAATACACGTTTCCCGGTTTGTTGTATTTCTCTTTAATATAGGCTTTTACAACATCGCTTAAGGGTTTGTCGCCCGTTCTGTCTCCCTGTACAATGTCGCCCACACGTTTGTTAACAATAATGATGTGGTTGTCTTCGTAAAGCACATTGAGGTTTGATTTATTTGATAGAACTTTTTCGGCCACTAATTCACGAATATTTAATTACTGATATTTTTTGTTGAATTATAAATCAAGGTTTTTGCGTTTGAGCGAAACTGGATACTGCGACTGCGAACGGAAACTTAATACTGCTCGGAATCATTTGGGAAATCCCGCGATTTAACATCATCCACATATTGCGAAATGGAGCTGGTCATGTCTTCAAATAAATTCATATATCGACGTAAAAAACGGGGATTAAACTCATGGGTCATTCCCAACATATCGTGCAATACCAAAACCTGTCCGTCAACACCATTACCAGCACCAATACCAATAATTGGGATGCTGACACTTTCGGCAACCTGTTTGGCAAGTTTGGCTGGAATTTTTTCGAGCACAATGGCAAAACATCCAATTTTTTCGAGCATTTTGGCATCGTCAATAAGTTGTTCGGCTTCAACTTCTTCTTTCGCCCTAACCGTATAAGTTCCAAATTTATATATCGATTGTGGCGTTAAACCCAAATGCCCCATCACTGGAATACCGGCATTCAAAATGCGTTTTATAGATTCCTTTATTTCGCGTCCGCCTTCCATTTTTACCGAGTGCGCACCGCTTTCCTTCATAATGCGAATGGCCGAACGCAGGGCTTCTTTAGGGTCGCTTTGGTAGCTTCCAAAAGGCAAGTCTACAACCACCAAACATCTTTCTATGGCTCGAATCACAGACGATGCGTGGTATATCATCTGGTCCAACGTAATGGGCAATGTGGTTTCGTGGCCCGCCATAACATTACTGGCCGAATCGCCCACAAGAATAACGTCAATTCCGGCGCCATCAACAATTTTCGCCATGGTATAATCGTATGCGGTAAGCATCGATATTTTTTCGCCATTGGCTTTCATATCAACCAATGTTTTTACGGTAATGCGCTTGTATTCCTTTTTTGCTGTAGACATAGTTTTTGCTTTGTTTTGATAGTTGGTAAAAATAGTAAATTAAGGTTTATTTGGTGTTTTTGTTAAACTTTTCTTTATGAGGTGCTGATTATGAGGTGTATCGCGTATTTTTAGATTAAAATTCAGAATTATGGCACGCGCAATATTATATTTAGCCATGTTGATTGCATCCACGGTTTTTGGTTAAACACATAAAAAAACACAAGTTAAAGTAACTGTCGATACGTTTTTTGAAGGTTTTCATAAAAATGACACAGCACTTATGAAATCTGTGAGGATGGATAAAATAATCTTGCAAACAGCTTATACCAATAAAAACAATGAGGCCACTGTAATGGATACCGGAAGAAAAGAAGCGTGCCAAGAATGGATTGTTGGATTTTTAAAAGGGAAGGTAGTTGTAGCTCACGTGTAACTGTTTTTGGTTAAGCTTAAATACGTAATTTTTTAACTCAGTTCTTTGTTGTGCTTTCGTGTTTTTTAGTTATTCAATAGGAAATCCTTCATTTTTTAATTCTTTTAACTCTTCTTGGTTAAATTTGTCAATTACTAAATCCATTTTACTTTTATTCTTTCTTTTACCCCAAACCCATTCATAAATATTTCCCATGTATGGTTTTGGCTTAAACCATTTTCCTTCTGGATTAATAGATTTATTATTTCTAAATTTTTTCCATTCCTCTGTATAATCTTTAACTCTTGACTTTTTTATCCAACTTCTATCTTCTTTAAATTTCTGTTTCCACAATTTATTTATTTCATTGATTAGATAATCTGGTATTTTATCTTTTCTATGAATGATTCTTGAATTAAATAAAGTCTGATATTTGGATTTTTTTGGATTTATATCCTCTTCGAGGTGTGCTAAAAACCTTATTGCAGAATTTTTAGGACTTCTACTTTTTTTGTTATAATCAAAACCCGTTTTTTCAATTAAAGCTCTTGTTTCTGGGTCTTTTTTAGATTCTTGTAACCATGTTCCAAGATTTTCTCCCTCAAATGTGTAACTATGAATTTGACTAACTTCTTCTCCTTGTTTTAAAGCTTTACTTAATAATTTTAACCATCTTTTTCGGATGAAATCACTTCTTTCATCTTTTCCATCTCCGAAATAAAAATCAATTGATTCTAATTTTTTTAAATGCTCTTCAGGCATTTCAAGTTCAGAGTCATTATAAATCCATTTTTGTTTGTAATACCATCCAATTAAAGTTTTATCATCTGTATTATTTTTACTAACAGTAGTACGACCAAACTTTTCTTTATAGGCTTTCATGCGTTCAAACATTCCATCCCATTTTTCTAAATACTCTTCTGTTATTTTAAATTTATATTTTTTTGATTGACGAGCATTTTCGGTTATTTCTATTTCGCCAAGTGTTCCTATTTCAGGGTTTTTAAAACGTCTTTTAGAATTGTCGTGAAAGTCCAATAGCGAATTTTCATCAGATTCATATTTTTCAATTGAAATTAGAGACTCGTTTGCTAAATAATCTATGTGTTCTTGAGTGACTTTATCAAGATTATCACTTGTGAATTCCAATAAAGGTGAGAAGTAATCTTTGAGTTGATTCAAAACCTTATTTCCACCTTTGTCTTCATTTGTAAAGTCGAGTAAAATAGATGATTCTATGTTATAGAATAGACCTGATTTTGTTAGGTTGGAAGAGCCAGTAATAATTCGGTTCCTAACATCTCCTTCAAACACATAAACTTTTGGATGATAAATGTACTGTTTAGATGAATATACGTAACTGTCAATTTTCAATTCCAACAGCATTTCAAGAGCTTCTTTTGATGTAATCTTATCATCGATACCAATAAAAAAAGTGAAATTAGTTCCATTTTCCTGCGCTTTTTTTATGAAAGGTTTAAGTTTTTCAAGACCTTTTGACCTTAAAAAAGCATTAAAAAAAGTTACTTCGTTAAATGAAATTTTATTCAGAGTAGAACACACGTGATTTCCGATACTTTCTTCGGTATCTTCAAACAATCCTTGTCCTATGAATTCTGCAATCATTTATTTGATAGGTTTTTCGACATGAAGCACAACAATCATATATGATTAATATTAACTATATATTTATTATGTACGAAATATATCTTTAATTTTCGTACACGAATTTAGAAATTTTTTCTGACAAATTCAAGTTTTAAATAAAGCTAACCAGAGTAACGGGTTGCCCAAACTAACAATCGGTAAGATGCACACCAACCGCTAAACCGCCTTCGCTGGTTTCTTTGTATTTGGTATTCATGTCTTTGGCGGTTTCCCACATGGTATTTACCACTTTATCCAAAGGTACTTTTACATTATTTGGGTCGGTGTCCAAAGCCAATTCTGCGGCATTAATGGCCTTAATGGCGCCCATGGCATTGCGCTCTATACACGGTATTTGCACGAGTCCGCCAATGGGGTCGCAGGTTAGCCCTAAATGGTGTTCCATGGCAATTTCGGCGGCTACCAAAACCTGTTCCGGGGTGCCTCCAAGCAATTCGGTTAAGGCGCCGGCCGCCATGGCCGACGACACGCCAATTTCGGCTTGACAGCCACCCATGGCCGCACTTATGGTGGCGCCTTTTTTAAAGATGCTTCCAATTTCGCCAGCCACTAATAAAAAACGTTTGATGTCTTCAAAATCGCCATCGTGGTTTTCAATAACCAAATAATACATAAGCACTGCGGGAATAACACCTGCGCTTCCGTTTGTTGGTGCCGTAACCACCCGACCCAAGGAGGCATTAACCTCGTTTACCGCCAATGCAAAACAGCTTACCCATTTAATGATTTGCCTAAATTTTACTTCGGTATCCCTAATGGAATAAATCCATTCTACAGGTGTTGTATAGGGTTTGCCGCTTTTTAGGTTTTGGTGCATATCGTAAGCGCGTCGCCGTACATTTAAACCACCAGGGAGATGGCCTTCGGTATGGCAGCCGATATACATGCATTCCAGCATGGTGTCCCAAATGCGTTTTAGTTCGCTATCGATTTTTTCTTCTTCGCGGATGGATTTTTCGTTTTCCAAAACGACCTGCGAAATTGGTAAATTCAGGTTTTTACAAAACTGTAAAAGCTCTGTGCCTTTTTCGATTGGGTACGGAAAGGTGCACTTGATTTCAAAATTTCGTTTATGGTTTGTGCGTTCTTCTTTTACAACAAAACCGCCACCGATGGAGTAGAAGGTCGATTTTGATTTCCTACCATTGATGAGGGCAGTAAAAATCATGGCATTGGCATGAAACGGTAAAAACTTTTTATTGAAAACAATATCGGTCTCTGGGTTAAACGCAAGGGTTTTTTCGTTGTTAAAACGTATTGTTTTTGTGTTTTTTATGGCCGCAATGGTTGAATTAATGTGTTCTGTAGGGATGGTTTCCGGGTCGGCACCGCTTAAACCAAGCATAATGGCAAAATCGGTGGCATGCCCTTTGCCTGTTAATGACAGCGAACCGTACAAATCGACGGAGATGGCTTCAACTTTATCAAACTTGTTTGCCGTTTTTAATTCTTTAATCCAACGTTCGGCGGCGCGCCAAGGCCCGAGTGTATGCGAGCTTGAAGGGCCAACGCCTATTTTTAGCATATCGAAAACCGAGATACATTCCATAATTACGCAATCGTTATAGTTTGGCAAATATAGAGAGATTGTTTTTGATTCATAATTTTTTTTGACACGGATTTCACCGATTTTCACGGAAGGGTTAGTATTGTGGATGTTACACGGAGATTCGCGGAGGTTTGTTACTACTTTTACTCACATTGGAAAAAAGAGATGAATGATAGAGGAAAGACAGAAGGCCGATGACCGAAGGTTTTGTTGCGTTTGAGTGCGATTGAATACTGCGACTGTGACTTAAAACCTTTATGTCGCGCAAAGATGCTAAGGGACAAAGTGTTGTGTTGAAAAAATATTAGGCGTTAAGTTACTGTTGCTGCGAGCAAGTGCGCAAGGGATTGCAGCGGCAGCTTTTGGCGAGGCGCGCATCGAGCCAAAACTATAAGCGGAAAGCCCGACCTGCCACCCTGAACGCAGCCGAAGGGCAAAGGTTGCGCCCATATTAAAAAATGAGATGAGAGAATACGCAGAAGGCAGGAGACCGATGACAGGAGGCCGCAGTTTTTGTTGTATTTGAGTGTGACTGTAAACTGCTTACTGTCGACTAAAATATGACACTGTGTCATACTTTTTGAGTTGGCATAATGATTGACTTAACCTACCTGAAATTAAAAATGAACATTGAGAAGATTTACATGTTATGAGAACAAAAAATAATTTATTTACCTTAAAGCTTAATGCTAATAAAAAGGGACATACTTGGAACGAGAAAAGGCGTTACAATAATGTTAGATAAGTAGAAATTGAGAATTAAAAAAGACTAATTATAAAAAGTAAACACAACAAATTAAAAGTATAAAATATTATGAGTAAAATTATTGGAATCGATTTAGGAACAACCAACTCTTGCGTTTCTGTTATGGAGGGTAACGACCCTGTTGTTATCCCAAACGCAGAAGGTAAACGCACGACACCATCGGTTATCGCTTTTGTTGAAGGCGGTGAGATTAAAGTTGGTGATCCTGCAAAAAGACAAGCGGTAACTAACCCTACAAAAACTGTTTATTCGATTAAACGTTTTATGGGTAATAAATATTCTGAATCTAAAAAAGAAGCAGAACGTGTACCATATAAAGTGGTAAAAGGTGATAACGATACACCACGAGTTGATATTGACGGACGTTTGTATACGCCTCAAGAATTATCGGCCATGATTCTTCAAAAAATGAAGAAAACAGCCGAGGATTATTTAGGCGCAACGGTAACCGAAGCGGTTATTACCGTACCGGCTTATTTTAACGATGCACAACGTCAGGCTACCAAAGAAGCAGGTGAGATTGCAGGTTTAAAAGTTAGAAGAATTATTAACGAACCTACAGCTGCAGCTTTAGCTTACGGCATGGACAAAAAGAGTACAGACCAAAAAATTGCTGTATTTGATTTTGGTGGAGGAACACATGATGTATCCATTCTTGAATTAGGTGATGGTGTTTTTGAAGTATTATCTACTGAAGGCGATACCCACTTAGGTGGTGATGATGTTGACGAAAAAATCATTAACTGGTTAGCTGATGAGTTTAAAGCAGAAGAGTCTTTGGATTTACGCAAAGACCCGATGTCTTTACAACGATTAAAAGAAGCAGCCGAAAAAGCGAAGATTGAATTATCATCTTCTGAGCAAACAGAAATTAACTTGCCATATATTACAGCAACAGCGAGTGGACCAAAGCACTTGGTGCGAACTTTAACACGTTCTAAATTTGAGCAATTAATTGACGACTTGGTAAAACGTACTATCGAGCCTTGTCAATCTGCATTAAAAGCAGCTGGTTTATCAAAAGGAGATATCAACGAAGTTATTTTGGTTGGTGGTTCAACACGTATTCCTGCCGTACAAAAAGCCGTTGAGAAATTCTTCGGAAAAGTACCGAGCAAAGGTGTAAACCCAGACGAGGTGGTATCTTTAGGAGCTGGAATTCAAGGTGGTGTTTTATCAGGAGATGTTAAAGACGTATTGCTTTTGGATGTAACGCCTTTATCATTAGGTATTGAAACCATGGGTAATGTAATGACGAAGCTTATTGAAGCGAATACTACGATTCCTACCAAGAAATCGCAAGTGTTCTCTACAGCTGCCGATAATCAACCATCGGTTGAGATTCACGTATTACAAGGTGAGCGTGCTATGGCTGCCGACAACAAAACCATTGGACGTTTTCACTTAGATGGTATTCCACCTGCAAGACGTGGTACACCGCAAATTGAAGTGACTTTCGATATTGATGCAAACGGTATTATTCACGTTACTGCAACAGATAAAGCAACAAATAAAACCCAAGATATTCGTATTGAAGCATCTTCTGGTTTAACTGAAGAGGAAATCCAAAAAATGAAAGCAGATGCTGAAGCGAATGCTGAAGCTGATGCAAAAGCAGCGGAAAATGCTAAGAAATTAAACGAAGCAGATTCTATGATTTTCCAAACCGAAAAGCAATTGGAAGAGTTTGGCGATAAATTATCCGATGATAAAAAGAAGCCTATCGAAGATGCTTTGGAAGAGTTGAAAAAAGCTTACGAAACTAAAGACATTGAGGTGATTACGCCAGCTTTAGACAAAATAAACGAAGCTTGGAAAGTAGCTAGCGAAGAAATGTACAAAGCACAAGCTGAAGCTCAAGGTGGCGGAGAAGCGCAACCCGGACCAGATGCCAGCCAAAACGGTCAAGCAGAAGGTAGCGATGTGGAAGATGTAGATTTTGAGGAAGTGAAGTAAGTTGTCATTCCTGCGAAGGCAGGAATCTCATCAAAATATTCTGTGTGCATGGGTTCGATTCCCATATTCTCCACAAGTAATTAATATTGGGGAATTAGCTTAGTGGAAGAGCAGCAGGTTGATAATAATAAAAAACGCAATCATTAATTTGGTTGCGTTTTTTTGTTTCTGAAAAATAGAACGTATAATTATGACCTTAAGTTCCGATGGCGTCCGAATCGAAGCAAAATGAATCAGAAAAAGCGTTTCTTTGTAAATTCAATCGTTATAATTAAAATTTTAATGCCTTTTTCACCAAAAATAAAATCAAATTACAAACCAAAACGTTTAGCCGTTAAGCTTAGCGCTAAAGGCGAACAGTTTGTTGTAAAAGGACATCCGTGGGTTTTTTCCAATAATATTGTAAAAATAAACGATGATGCCAAAACCGGGGATTTGGCCATCATTTTTGGTAAAAATAAAAACCGGGTTATAGGTTTGGGGTTGTATGATGCGCATTCGCCCATTCGCATTAAGATGCTTTATAGCGAGCAGGAAAAGGTTCAAATCAATGCCGCTTTTTTTCAAGATAAAATTGAGGAAGCGTATGCGAAACGGCTTGGTTTATTAAAAACAAATACGAATAGTTATCGTTTACTATTTGGTGAAAACGATGGGTTTCCGGGTTTAATAGCCGACGTTTATGCCACTGTATTGGTTGTTAAAATTTATTCTGAGATTTGGCTGCCGTATTTAGATGCCATTATTCCGAGTTTGCAACAAACCTCGAAAGCTGAAACCGTTGTGCTTCGATTAAGCAGAGGTTTAGAGCAGTCTAAAAACCATCAATTTAAAAACGGCGATGTTGTTTTTGGAGCCTTGGAACATGATGTCGTTCAGTTTGTTGAACATGGTGTTAATTTTTCAGCTAACGTAATCAAAGGTCATAAAACCGGTTATTTTTTAGATCATCGCGCCAATAGAAAACAAGTGGGTATGTGGAGCAAAAACAAATCGGTTTTGGATGTGTTTAGTTATGCTGGTGGGTTTTCGGTTCATGCACTGGCAAATGGCGCCAAAGAAGTAACCAGTTTGGATATTAGCAAACAAGCTTTGGAAATCGCCATTGAAAACGGAAAATTAAACACTTACACCGGAACACATAAAACCATTGCTGATGATGCTTTTAAAGCGTTAAATGATCTTATAAAAAACAAAACAACTTTTGATGTTGTTGTTATCGATCCACCTAGTTTTGCCAAACAAGCTTCGGAAATTGCGCTAGCCAAAAAAAAATATGCGCAATTGGCAGCATTGGGTGAACAGCTTACAAGTAAAAACGGATTGTTGGTATTGGCATCGTGTTCGTCCCGTATCCAGGCACAGGTTTTTTACGATATTAACAATCAAGTGCTATTGGAAACCCAAAGAGCATTTAAGGTGCTTTTAAAAACACAGCACGATATCGATCATCCAATAGGTTTCCCCGAAGGCGCTTATCTTAAAACCGGCTATTATCGTTTTTTAGATTAGATTTATCTTAATTTGTTATGCGTGCATAATATTTATTATATTTGCTCAAATCAATTTAAAAAATGGCAACCAAACTCACACAACTTTTAAATATTAAATACCCCATCATTCAAGCGCCCATGTTTTTGGTATCAAACGTGGCCATGGTTACTGAAGCCATGAAAGGCGGTATTGCAGGCTGTATTCCGGCACTTAATTATAGAACACTTGATGAATTACGAGCGGCTATAAAAGAATTGCATGCCAACAAAGTTGAAGGTGGTTCGTTTGGTTTTAATTTAATTGTAAACAAATCGAATGTTAAATATAAAGATCAGTTACGCGTAATTTGTGAAGAAGGTTGCGATTTTATAATAACCTCGTTAGGCAGTCCGGAAGAAACCATTATCCAAGCACATAAAGCTGGTATCAAAGTGTTTTGCGATGTGGTGGATTTAAAGTTCGCCAAAAAAGTTGAAGACTTAGGTGCCGATGCTGTTATAGCTGTGAACAACAAAGCCGGTGGCCATAGAGGTGGTAAATCGCCTGAAGATTTGATTAAGCAATTGGTGTCTAATTGCAACATTCCCATAATTTCTGCCGGTGGCGTAGGTTGTAAAGCAGATGTTGATAAGATGTTGAGTTACGGCGCAGCGGGTGTATCGGTGGGCAGTCCGTTTATTGCATCAACCGAAGCCAGTGTTACCGAAGAATACAAACAAGCTTGTGTAGATTACGGCGCTGACGACATTGTGGTGACCGAACGTATTTCGGGCACGCCGTGTACAGTTATCAATACACCTTATGTCCAAAAAATAGGTACTAAGGCCACATGGATTGAAAATTTACTCAATAAGAATAAAAAGCTCAAAAAATGGGTGAAGATGATTCGTTTCTCCATTGGGATGAATGCCACAAAAAATGCAGCAACCAAGGCGACTTACAAAACAGTTTGGGTGGCAGGTCCAAGTATTGAGCACACCACAGAAATTTTACCCACCAAAGCTATTATTGAACGTTTGGTTGTTTAATTAAACATGAAACAGGTTGTGAGTTATAGTGTTTGAGGTAATAAATTCTTAAATTGCTGTAATGAAAAAGTTTTTATTATTCCTATTACTGTTTTTAATACTTGCCATTGGTTTAATATATTGGTCTGTTTCCAGTACAGACAAAGAGTTTGAGCGCGGACATCTTATAAATATCGATAACGTAGAGTCGATAAATTTTAAAGATTACGATTCGGTTCGTATCGCAGCAAGCATGCTATACGAGGGTGAAACCATTAAAAAACTCATTCAAGGCGAACAATATAGAGAGGCATGGGCAACACCAATAAAAGCACCGGTTGTTTATCTAGATACGCTTTTTGGAGGGATGAGCATAATTAAAGAAGGTGGCGGTAAACAAACACACTCGTTAAAGCTCAAGGCACCAAGTGGAATTGTTTACACTTTACGAAGCGTTAATAAGGATCCACAGCCTTTAATCCCCGAGTTTTTAAGAACCCTAGGCCTCGAAAATATAGTTGTTGATGGTATTTCAGCACAGCATCCTTATGGTGCTATACTAGCGGCAGAACTGGCCGAATCATCAAAAGTACTGCACACACATCCCAAGTTGGTTTTTATTCCCAAGCAAAAATTATTGGGTGATTTTAATGATAAATTTGGAAATCGATTGTTTTTGTTGGAATACGAATCGGACAGCAAAAAAAATTGGACTGCACTTGAAAATATCATTGAAATTTTGGATACTGAAGACTTGCAAGAACTTAAACGCAATCATCCAGAAACAGTAAGCATAGATAAAAATGCATTGGTGCGCTCGCGCTTATTCGATTTTTTAATTGGTGATTGGGATAGGCACACAAAACAATGGGGTTGGGCGATTCAAAAAAACAACAATCAATATACGGGCATACCAATTGCAGCAGACCGTGATAATGCTTTTTTTAATATTGAAGGAGTTATTCCGTCGTTAATTGCTAATAAAAATATAGAACCCATGTTGCGACCATTTGAAAAAGATATAGATTTTTTACCTGGTCTTGTTTACCCCTTTGACAGATATTTTCTGCTTAATACACCGGAATCTATTTTTATAGGAGAAGCCAAGTTTTTACAGAAAAAATTAACGGATAAAACCATTGAATCCGCTTTGCATGTTTGGGACAAAGCCATTGCCAACCGTGATGGAGAGGAGATTGTTGAAAAAATTAAAAGCCGAAGGGACAACCTTGTGCAGTATGCCATTGAATTTAAAAAAGTAATTGATGAACGAGGTAAACTCCATGAGGCATTAAAAGGTTCGGAGGATATAGATTTACCAGACTCATTAATAGCGTGTTTTGAATGTTATAGTGAATGAGTTTTGTTGTTTTACCAAAAATGCCAATATTAAAATGGACTTTAATCAAGAGCTACACTTGGCAAATAAGCGCGTTAAGGATTGCAGTGGCATCCTTTTTTGAGTGCGCGAAAAAAAGATATAACGGAAAGCCTGACCCCACTTGCCCTGAGCAGAGTCGAAGGGTGGGGTAACGCCATAATATTGAAATGCATTCAGCTAAAATCAGCACAAAAAAAAGCCCAATCGAAAGATTGGGCTTTTAAAATTATAATTGAGAGCTAATTAGTTTCCACCAGCTTCTAGGTTTTTCATTTCCTTTTCAATCATTTCGTAGAACTGATCGATTTTAGGTAGCACAACAACACGTGTACGTCTGTTTGTTGCTCTGTTTTCAGCAGTATCGTTATCAACTAAAGGCACGTAATGGCTACGTCCGGCTGCGATTAATTGTCCTGGGTTTACACCAAGATCCTGTAACTCACGAACAATTGATGTAGCGCGCTTAACACTTAAATCCCAGTTGTCTAACAACACACCTTTTTGGAACGATCGGCTATCGGTATGACCTTCGATCATTGCTTCAAATTCTGGTTTGCTGTTTATAACTTTAGCCACTTTGGCTAAAACTTCTTTGGCTCTAGGAGTTACGTTGTAGCTTGCGGTTTTAAACAATAGTTTATCGGCAATTGAAATAAATACAACACCTTTTTCTACGTTTACCTCAATATCCGGATCGTTAATACCAACCTCACGTTTAAGGCTAGTTACCAATGCCAATGTTACGCTGTCTTTTTTGGTAAGCGCATCTTGTAAACGCGTTATTTTTAGTTCTTTTTCTTTTATGCTTTCAAGTGTTTTTTCAATGCTACTTGCACCTTTGGCAGATAATATTTGTAGGTTGTCGTTGCTTTTACGCAAATCTGCAATTTGCTCTTCTAAAGCGGTTGCTCTTGCTGTTACAGCTGCTTTGTCTGCTAAACAAGAGTTTAGTTTAACGGTTGCAGAATTTAACAAATCCTGAGTTTCTTTTTGTTTTGCTTGTAAGTCGGTAAATTGTTTTTTTGATACACATGAGCTTAATAAAAAAATAGTTGCTAAGCTAAGTAATAAAACTTTTTTCATAATTATTAAATGGATTAAAATTTCTGTTTTTGTTGATACGCAAAAGTATGAAAAAAACTCCTGATTAAGGCATTGTTAACAAAACTTTTACTACCCTTTCATAAACTTTTATAAAGGGTATTTTTATTTACGAAATATGCAAATACTATGGATGTTTTTTGATAATATTTTATGGTTTGATTTAGTGTTTTTCGCTGTTTGAGTAAATAGGGTAAATGCGCGTAAAAACCAACATGCGCTTTAATAATGGCTAAAATATGTTTAAACTTTAATTCGAATAAAAATTTTACGCCTGCAACGCCATCTAGAATTAATCGGGCAAGTATTAAAAAGAAAAGGTTGCCCTTAGCGTTTTTTGTTACGGCGAATAAACTGTTTCTGAAATTTAAAAAAGTTTTTTTCGGATGGGTATTGCTTAAAGTGGCACCGCCCACATGAAAAATTGTTGAGCTGCCAACATATTTTACCTTGTATCCCAAATTATTGGCGCGCCAGCATAAATCTATTTCTTCCATGTGTGCAAAAAAGGCTTCATCAAATCCGTTTAAGGTATTAAAAACCTCTTTTCTGATAAACAAGCAGGCACCCGATGCCCAAAAAACCTCAGTGGTATCGTTATATTGTCCGTTGTCTTTTTCAAGGGTGTTAAATATGCGTCCGCGACAATACGGATACCCAAATTTGTCGATAAAACCACCGGCTGCTCCGGCGTATTCAAAATAATCCCTTTTGTTGTAATCTAAAATTTTAGGCTGGATTATCGCGGTATTTTCTTCAGCATTAAACGTATCTATAATAGGAGTGAGCCATTTTTTGGTCACTTCCACATCACTGTTCAACAAACAAAACACATCAGCTTCAATATTTTTTAACGCTTCATTGTACCCTTTGGCATAACCGCCGTTTTCTTTATTTTGAATGATTTTAATTGTAGGGAAAGTGGTTTTGATGAATGCGACAGAGTCATCGGTCGAGGCATTATCGGCTACATAAATTTCAGCTTCGTTTGAATGCTGAATGACCGATGGCAAAAATTGCTCCAACAATTTTTTTCCGTTCCAGTTTAATATGACGATGGCTGTTTTCATTTAATTAACCTTAATGAATGTAATATTTTCACTTTCATCAATAATTTCCAATACTCTATTTAAAAAAGCTTGACTAAGGTATTCTTCACTTTTTTTGAAGTTTTTCCACTTCAATATTATTTTTTCATCACAGTCAAAACGACCGAATCCACCACGAAGAACATCATTAAAAGCATTTAAATTTCTTCCAATTTTCCATGTCAAACCAAAAGTGAGTTGCTTTTCTACTTGATTGTAAAAACTTTTTTCACTTTTGATACTACTCCCGTTTAAAATATATTCTGACTTTGTTTTCATTGACTGTGGCTGTTTACCGCGACTGCTTACTATATTTTGGAATTTCCTTTAAAAAATTATAGCGCTCCTTTTCAAAATCCATTTGGCAATAATAGTGATTTAATCCGTTGGTTACCATTAAATAACTCGCGTTAAGCACCAAATTATATTGTGCAATTTGATCGAAAGTATTTTGGTTAATCGCAATGTTTGGCGCTTTGCACTCTACAATTAAATGGATGCTTCCGTCTGGATTAAAAACCACAATATCGTATCGCTTTTTTAACGTGTTCACAATCAATTCCTTTTCAACGTTAATTAAAGATATCGGATAGCCTTTTTCTTCTATTAAATATTGAACACAATGTTGTCGCACCCATTCTTCGGGTTGTAAAACCACAAATTTTTTACGAATACTATCGAATATAGAAATTTTATTTTCGCTACTTTTGAAACGAAACGAAAACTTTGGAAAGTTGAGCTCTTGCAATGCGATATTAATATTTTTTCAAAGTTAAACACAAAATAACAAATCGCAATATTCAAATACCAAATTCCAATAGATTGTTGTTTCTTTTGGAGTTTTAAATTTACATGGTGTGGACGAAGTCAAACAATTAGTTACCGATATAAAAAACAAAAACCTTAAACCTATTTATTTTTTAATGGGCGAGGAGCCGTATTATATTGATAGGATTTCAGATTTTATTGAAGATAATGTGCTTTTAGAAGAAGAAAAGGGGTTTAACCAAATGGTGCTTTACGGACGCGATGTGACCATTGACGATATTGTTGGGAATGCCAAACGTTACCCCATGATGGCAGAGCGTCAAGTGGTAATAGTAAAAGAGGCACAAGATTTATCGCGTACCATTGAAAAGCTTGTGGATTATGCAAACAATCCGCAACAAACCACGGTTTTGGTGGTAAACTATAAGTACAAAAAAATTGATAAACGCAAGGCCTTATATAAAGCTGTTAAAAAAGTTGGGGTTGTTTACGAAAGCAAAAAATTGTACGAAAACCAAGTCGCCGATTGGATTCGCAGAGTGCTATCGTCAAAAAAATATACCATTTCCCCTAAAGCGGCGCAAATGTTGGTTGAGTTTTTGGGTACCGATTTGAGTAAAATCAATAACGAGTTGGAAAAACTTCAAATTATTTTGCCCAAAGGCACTCAAATTTCGCCCGAACATATCGAAGAGAACATTGGTATTAGCAAAGACTTTAATAATTTTGAATTACGAAAGGCTATTGGCGATAGAAACGCTGTTAAAGCGTATCAGATCATTAATTATTTTGCCGAAAACCCAAAGGACAACCCCATGGTTGTTACGGTGTCGCTTTTGTTTAATTTCTTTTCGCAACTGCTTCATTTTCATGGGTTAAATGATAAATCGCCCCGTAACGTGGCATCGGCATTAAAGGTGAATCCTTATTTTGTAAACGAATATATTACGGCGGCCAAAAACTACCCGATGCGAAAAGTTAGTACCATTGTTTCTGTGTTGCGCGAATTTGATGTAAAAAGCAAAGGTGTTGGTAGTAATGCCGTGCCTCAAGGGGATTTGTTAAAGGAGTTGTTGGTTAGGATTCTGTCGTGATTTTTTATATATAAACCGAAATAGTTAGTACAAGCATCGTAAATAGCAACAGGATGATAACCAATGGCATTACAAATTTCAACCATTTGTTGTAGCCTACTTTTACAATGGCCAAAGAAGCTAAAATTAACCCTGTTGGATTTACAAATGCGAACAAGCCCATACCGTATTGGTAAGCGTTTACTACCATTTCCCTTCCCATACCAACGCCATCAGCTAACGGAGACATTATAGGCATAGTTAATACCGCCATTCCAGAAGATGAAGGAATAAAGAACGACAATCCGCCATAAATATATAGCATAACATTTATAAATAGACCTTTATTCATGCCGTTAGTTGTGTTGCTGGCATAGTACAAAAGGGTGTCACTAATTTGTCCGTCATTCATTATTATAGTAACACCTCTGGCAATTCCGATAATAATGGCGACACCCAATAAATCGCCGGCGCCTTTTACAAAAACATCTACAAAAACGTGTTCTTTTATTTTTCCAATAACACCTATGGCAATGGCGCCTATTAAGAATACTACGGTCATTTCTACAAACCACCATTCCAATTGAGAAACCCCATAAATCATAACGATAAAGCACATAATAAAAATGAAAAGGATAATGCGTAACCGCATAGTTAATTTTAAAGAAGCGTTTGTAGTATTGCCAAAGTGTTGTTCTATGTCTTCTTTTTGATCGTAGATAATAGATTTTGTAGGGTCTTTTTTTACACGTGTTGCATATCTAATGATATACAAAATACAAATAAGTGTGCCTAAACCCAACATGATAAACCTTCCGGTAATTCCCGTTGTCCAATTTATACCAGCCGCATCAGATGCTATAATAGAGCTAAAAGGATTTGTAGTAGAGCACATAGTACCAATAGTAGAGCCAATATAAATACATGCTAACGGCACCAAGGCATCATATTTAGCCGCTAAAAATATAGGAATGAGAATAGGGTAAAAGGCTATGGTTTCTTCTGCTAAACCAAAGGTGGTCCCTCCAGCAGCAATAAGTAAGGTAACTAAAATAATTAAAATATACTCGTTTCCTTTTAATGTTTCTGCCAACCAAGAAATACCAGCATCAAAGGCACCTGTAAAATTTATAATACCAATTAACCCGCCAATAATTAACACTAAAAAAATAATATCTGCACCTTCAATAATACCTTTAATGGGAGATTTTATAAATTCAACAAAGCCTTGAGGAGAGGCTTCAACTTCCTTATATGTATTTGGGATGCTTATAGGTTTCCATATATCGCCATTAGTGAATTTCTCTAACGGAATTTTAATTTCCAGGGCATTTAAGGTTTCTTGAGTAGCTGCTAATTCTACAGTTTTATTTAAACTTGTTTTGGTAAACGTATTTTCGGTTTTATTATAGGCTAATGAATCGTATTTTCCTGAAGGAACTAACCAGGTTAAAATAGCAACTAAGCCAGCAATTATTAATAGTATGGTTTGGGCCGTTGGAAATTTTATTTTTTTCAATCCTGATTGTTTTATTTAATCGAAAGATAGTAATATTTTTAGTGTAATTTTAGATATATAAAAATGACCTTAGAAATTCACAAAAGTTGGCAACCCTATTTACAAACCGAATTTGATAAAGCGTATTTTAAAAAACTTGCTGATTTTGTTAAATCTGAGTATAAAAATGAAACCTGTTTTCCTCCTGAAAACCAGATATTCAATGCTTTTAATCAGTGCCATTTTAACGATGTAAAGGTTGTAATTATTGGTCAGGATCCCTATCATGGCGTTGGGCAAGCAAATGGTTTGTGCTTTTCGGTAAATGAAGGTATCGCACATCCGCCATCGTTAATTAATATTTTTAAGGAAATTGAAAGCGATTTAGGCATACCGTATCCTAAAAACGGAAACTTATCACGTTGGGCAAACCAAGGTGTTTTATTGTTAAATGCCACGTTAACAGTAAGGGCGCATCTAGCAGGTAGCCATCAAAAAAAAGGCTGGGAACTGTTTACAAATGCAGTGATAAAGCTAATAAGTGATAATAAAGAAGGAGTTGTATTTTTACTTTGGGGCGGTTTTGCAAAACAAAAAGCCAAATTAATCAATACGAAAAAGCATTGTATTTTAGAGTCGGGACATCCTTCTCCGTTAAGCGCAAATAGAGGATATTGGTTTGGCAATAAGCACTTTAGTAAAGTGAATTTACTATTAAATCAAAAAGGGAATAAAACGATAGCCTGGTAAAATATATGCTGTTAACTTCCTGTAGGTGCAAGTTTTTCAGATTCTTGTTTTAAAACAATAGTTGGCTTTAAAACAATAGGTTTTTTATTTACTTTTGAGGTTCTGTTTGTTTTGTTGCTGCTAAATTTTAACAATAAAAAATTTATAGCAACGAGCGTAGAAATTGAAATGGTAATTGTAAATAGCATAGATGTTGGGATTAAATAATCGATAAAATAAAAAAAAGGTTAAAGTGATTGTTTTTACCGATTAAATTTTAAATCTGGACAAAAATAATAAATAAAAGACTACAAACCTATGTTTTTCAATTTATTTTCAAATTTATTTCATTTTAATTCAATAAATTTTTTGGCAAAACATCTTTGTGCACCATGATAGAAATGGTTTTTAACCTAAAATAGGACTCACTCATATATATATAACCGTCATTTGCTACACGGTCTGAATTTTTACCCCAAGAATTCTTTACCTTATAATACGTCGTTCCATTTTGGTCTTTTAGCATTCCGGTAATGTGCATTAAATGGTCGTCGGTGGTATTGTAATTTTCAAATTCTTGCTGCCTTAAATCTTGGGTGATTTCTTTTTCCGGCAGTACACGTTCCAAGGCTTCAATTTGGTTAATAGTATCTTCAGGAATTACCGCTAAACCATGTTTTGATGAAAAGGTTTTTTCGCTTACATCGCAATCCAATTCAACAGTATAACCCGCTTTTAGCGCCTTATTTGTTATGTCCACTAAATCGTCTAGCTTAACGTTTAAAAACGACCCGTTGGAAAAATTATCCGGAATGTTTAGTATAAAGCTTGAATTAAAAGGTTTGTGTGAAAACGAGGTAATGCTAACATAATCTTTCGGGTTTATTTTTGTCATTTTTAAAAATGATTCCGGGGTGTATTGTACGCCCTCATAATTAAAAGTTGATATGTTTTTGCCCAAATAAATATCCAAAACACTTTCGGTTACCTGTTTCCATTTTGGAGATAACTGGCGCCCGGGATTTTCAATATAAACATCGAGAATGCCTTTTAAAACAGCTATCATTTCAGAGTGATTGTGTCTTGTGGTATGAGCTTCCAAACCAGGATACACAGCGTTTGGTACCAAGCCATAATCTGCAACACTATTAATTACATCATGGGCTAAACCGCCTTCGCTAAACTGTGCTTTGCCTTGTCTCATAATGTAATTCCAAGCCTTTTTCGGATAGGTGTTTCGAACGGTGTACATTTCTGATAAATCTATTTTTTTGCCCGTAGTACGCATGATTTCACTTTCCAAAAACGACGATGCAGAAAAACTCCAGCAAGTTCCCGTATTGCCTTGGCTAATCACATCGGTTGTTTCTAAATCTATTAGGGTTTCAAATTCATAAGATTGCGAATTGCTTAAAAATGAAACAAAAATTAAAATGACTACAATAAGGCTATTTTTCATGCTGAAACAAGTGTTTTAATGAAATAAAATTTATTTTTGACTAAAATATAAAAAATGGAACAAGCAAAATGGGTAACCGCTAAAGAATATCAAGATATTACCTATAAAAAATATAATGGCGTAGCACGAATTGCGTTTAATAGACCAAATGTTCGAAATGCTTTCCGTCCAAAAACAACCAGCGAGCTTTATGATGCCTTTTATGATGCCAACGAAGATGTAAATATAGGGGTGGTATTGTTATCGGCCGAAGGGCCATCAACCAAAGATGGCGTTTGGAGTTTTTGTTCGGGTGGTGACCAAAAAGCCAGGGGACATCAAGGTTATGTGGGAGAAGATGGCTACCACCGGTTAAACATATTGGAAGTGCAACGGCTTATCCGGTTTATGCCAAAGGCAGTTATTGCAGTGGTTCCTGGTTGGGCAGTAGGAGGCGGACATAGTTTACATGTGGTTTGCGATTTAACTTTAGCAAGTAAAGAGCACGCTATCTTTAAACAAACCGATGCCGATGTAACCAGTTTTGATGGCGGCTATGGGTCTGCATATTTGGCAAAAATGGTGGGACAGAAAAAAGCCCGTGAAATCTTCTTTTTGGGTCGGAATTATTCCGCTCAGGAAGCTTACGATATGGGTATGGTAAATGCCGTAATTCCGCATGACGAATTAGAGGATACCGCTTATAATTGGGCACAGGAAATATTAGCAAAATCGCCAACATCAATTAAAATGTTAAAATTTGCTATGAATTTAACTGATGATGGCATGGTAGGGCAACAGGTATTTGCTGGCGAAGCAACCCGTTTAGCCTATATGACCGACGAGGCTATTGAAGGTCGAAATGCTTTTCTTGAAAAACGAAAACCTAACTTTGTAAAAAAATGGATTCCGTAAATGAAAAATATCTCTATTTGGATTTCAACCATGCGTTTACGAACGCTACCGCTATCGGTTTCCGGAATTATTTTAGCGACTTGTTTAGCGGCATATAATGGTTATTTTAACTGGAAAATCTGTGTTCTGGCTATTTTAACGACGCTAAGTTTACAGATACTTTCCAATTTGGCAAACGATTATGGCGATGGTATTAAAGGCACCGATAATAAAGACCGTATAGGGCCGGAGCGCGCCATTCAAAGTGGTAAAATATCACCCGATGATATGTTTCATGCCATCCGAATTAATATTTTAATTTCAATAACATTGGCTTTCGCACTAGTATTTACGGCTTTTGGCGTTAAACATTTTTTACTCACCATGCTCTTCTTTGTATTGGGAATTGCAAGTGTTGTAGCGGCAATGCGCTATACTATTGGAAAAAATGCTTATGGCTACCGAGGTTTGGGCGATGTTTTTGTATTTGTTTTTTTTGGATTGGTAAGCGTTATTGGTTGTTATGTACTGTACGCGAAAACCATTGACCATGTGGTTTTTTTGCCAGCCTGCACCATCGGCTTGTTGAGTATGGGCGTTTTAAATTTGAACAACATGCGTGATATAATTTCGGATGAAAAATCGAATAAAATCACACTAGCGGTGAAATTGGGACAAAATAAAGTTAAAACTTATCACACGGTGCTAATAGTATCCGCTATAATTTTATCGGGGCTTTTCGGCATTTTGTATTATACCTCACCATTCAATTTAATCTTTGTGGTTGCCTATTTGCCATTAATTGTTCACATAAAAAAAATAAACAACAATAAAGACCCTAAATTGTTAGATCCCGAACTGAAAAAATTAGCCTTAACCACGGTGTTTTTGGCTATTTTAATGGGAATTGGACATTTGTTATAGTTTTTGTATTTTTCTGTTAAAATTTAGAACACATGAAAATCACATTTTACGGTCACGCGAGTTTGGGCATTCAAGTTGAGGACACTCATATTTTAGTCGATCCTTTCATTACGGGAAATGATAAAGCGTCACATATTGATATAAATACGCTTAAGGCAGATTATATTTTGCTAACCCATGCGCACCAAGATCATATTTTGGATGTTGAAGCCATTGCAAAACGAACCGATGCCGTTATTGTTTCTAATTTTGAAATTGTTTCGCACTTCGAGAATTTGGGATTGGAAGGCCATCCCATGAACCATGGCGGCACTTGGGATTTCGAGTTCGGAAGTGTAAAATACGTCAATGCCATTCATACGTCATCGTTTCCCGATGGCAGTTATGGTGGGCAACCAGGTGGTTTTGTAATTGAAGGCGAGCACAAAAATATTTATATCGCCGGCGATACGGCTTTAACTTTTGATATGAAATTGATTCCACTTCAAACAAAATTAGATTTAGCGATTCTTCCCATTGGCGATAATTTCACCATGGGTATTGATGATGCTATTTTGGCCAGTGATTTTGTAGCATGCGATAAAATTTTAGGCTATCACTTTGATACGTTTGGCTATATTGAAATTGATCACGAAGTTGCCAAACGCAAGTTTTTTGAAAAAGGCAAAGATTTAATGCTATTAAAAATTGGCGAGAGTTTGGAGTTGTAGTTTGTTTACATTCTTTTTTCACCGCCAACTGAATCCATCCATTCTTTCCGTAAATCGTCAGAGATTTTGCCTGTGCCATCGTGTTTCCAACCCGGTGGTTTTATAAAGTAAAGAAATCTTTTAGTAATGGATTTTCTACCGGAAAACACATCTTTAAACATATTAACCCATTCAATAAATGCAATCTTGATAGGGTTGTGGGTGTCGATGTTTTTCACCAATCCGTAAATCACTTTTTCATCTTTAAGTTCTGGCTGAAAGGTGCCAAACAACCTATCCCAAATAATTAAGATGCCCGCATGATTTCTATCCAAATAAATAGGGTTGCTACCGTGATGCACACGGTGGTGCGACGGCGTGTTAAATACAGCCTCGAACCACTTGGGCATTTTATTTATGGCTTCGGTATGTATCCAAAATTGATAGAGTAAACTAATAGACATTTGCAACATAATCATCGCGGGATGAAACCCGAGCAATGGCAGCCACAACCAAAAAATAAACGAATAAAAACCCCCAGACCAGGTTTGCCGTAACGCCGTACTTAAATTGTAATGCTGCGACGAGTGGTGCACCACATGCGATGCCCAAAACAAACGACACTCATGCGAAATGCGATGAAACCAATAGTAAGCAAAATCATCAGCAAAAAAAATAAGCACAAAACTCCACCATGCAACGGGAATGGTAAACAGTCTAAAGTTTTCATAAATAAATAAAAACGACAACAAAACCAGAGCTTTGCTAAAATACCCTAAAAACACGTTGCCCAAACCCATGGTAATGGACGAAATGGCATCTTTTTTTTCGTAAGAATTAATGCCTTCCTTTACCGTTACATATAATTCGATAAGCATCGAAAGGATAAAAAAAGGAATAGCAAATAGTATAATATCAGGAAATTCGGGAGACTGCATGGTTTTTAAATTAGTTTTAAAGCTTTACAAATTAAACATTTTTATTGATTATTTTTGAAAATTCTATGATTGCAACGTACCACAAATACATTTTAAACTTTAAACAAGCCAGCGGAACATCGCGCGGGGTTTTAAAAACCAAGGAAACTTGGTTTATTGTTATTGAGCACAACGGAAAAAAAGGCATTGGCGAATGTGGTGTTTTTCGTGGTTTGAGTGTTGACGATGTGCCGCATTACGAAGATATTTTACAATGGACTTGTGTGAACATCCATTTAGGATTAGGGCTGTTATTGGATGAGTTGAAAAAATTCCCCAGCATACAATTCGGGTTGGAAATGGCCTTTAAATCTTTGGAAAGTGAAAATAAATTTGAATTATTCCCTTCCGAATTTACAAAAGGCAATGCTTCAATTCCTATAAACGGACTCATTTGGATGGGTTCCGAGGCATTTATGAAGCAGCAAATAAAAGATAAAATTTCAGCGGGATTCAATTGTATAAAAATGAAAATTGGAGCCATAGATTTTCAAACGGAAATCAATCTGATTAAATCGATTAGAAAGGAATTTTCATCAAAAGATATTGAATTACGCGTGGATGCCAACGGCGCTTTTTCAAAAGATGAAGCTTTGGAAAAGTTGAAGATGTTGTCGGATTTCGATTTGCATTCCATCGAGCAACCCATAAAACAGGGTCAAATTGAAGCCATGGCAAACCTTTGCGAAAATACGCCATTACCCATAGCTTTAGACGAAGAATTAATAGGTGTTTTTTCTGTAACAAAAAAGAAGGAACTGCTACAAACCATAAGTCCGCAATACATTATTTTAAAACCCAGTTTAGTGGGCGGTTTTAAAGGTAGCGATATGTGGATAGAAATTGCTGAAAAACTGAATATTGGTTGGTGGATTACCAGTGCTTTGGAAAGTAATATCGGGCTAAATGCCATAGCCCAATACACTTTTGTAAAGCAAAGCGATTTACCCCAAGGACTTGGTACTGGCGCATTATTTACCAATAATTTTGATAGCCCATTACAAGTAAAAAATGGTACATTGCAAAACCATAAAAAACGAGCTTGGAATTTAGAACTTTTAACATAAAATTTTATAATGTATATAAATCAAACATTTAATGTATTACACGATTGGTGGCGGTATTTAGTAGGCTCTGTTTTTGTATTTGTTGCGTGGCAATTAATAGGGATGATTCCTTTAGCTATAGGCATAGGTATAAAAGTTATGGGCGGTGGCGAAATTCCTGGAGACATACCGCAAATGGTAGCGCTTTTAGGCAATAATTTGTTTTTGTTTTTAATGCTTTTATCGTTTGCCATTGGTTTGGTTGGCTTGCTTTTAACAACAAAGTTTTTACACAAACAGCCTTTAACACACTTAACAACAGCTCGAAAAAAAATAGATTGGAAACGCTTTTGGTTTATATTTTTTCTATGGGGCATAGTGTCTAGCGGTTTTGTGCTTGTCGATTATTTTTTCTTAACACCCGAAGATTACGTTCTCAACTTTCAATTACAGCCCTTTTTAATATTATGTGTTATAGCTATTTTGCTTGTGCCTTTACAAACCAGTTTTGAAGAGTATTTATTTAGAGGCTATTTGATGCAAGGACTTGGGGTTGTTTTAAAAAATAAATGGGCACCATTATTAATAACCTCGATAGGTTTTGGATTGTTACATATTGCAAACCCGGAAGTTGAAAAATTAGGTTATATCATAATGGTATATTATATTGGGACAGGCTTGTTTTTAGGTATCATTACCTTAATGGACGATGGTTTGGAGCTGGCCTTAGGTTTTCATGCGGCAAACAATTTGTTTACGGCATTGTTGGTTACGGCAGATTGGACAGCGTTTCAAACGGATTCAATTTTAAAAGATATGTCCGATCCAGAAAAAATGGGAATAGCCGAAATATTTGTCCCCGTATTTGTTATATTTCCAATACTGCTTTTCATCTTATCAAAAAAATACAATTGGTCCAATTGGAAAGACAGGTTGTTGGGCGATGTTGTAGAGCCTCCAAAAGAAAATTATAAAATAATAGAAGAAATAGGAAATCATGATACCCGATTATAGTAAAGTACATTCAAAATTCAAACTCGATAGAAATCATTATTCATTTGAAGACCTTGATGAGGTAGCCTATAGTTTTGTAAAAGAAGGCCGCCCTTTTGAGCAGGATATTGGCAATTTTCTACTCGATTGGTTGGATAAAAAAGATTATATAACGGTAAACACTTCGGGCTCTACGGGCAAACCAAAACCTATTAAGATAAGCAAGCAAGGCATGGTGAATTCGGCCGTTGCGACGGGCAATTACCTTAAATTAAACCCGGGCGATACGGCTTTATATTGTTTGCCAGCACATTATATTGCAGGTAAAATGATGCTGGTTAGAGCCATCATTTTAGGCTTGGAACTAGATTTAAGACAGCCTACATCGCAACCTATTTTCGATTACAAAAAGCATTACGATTTTGTGGCTATGGTGCCTTTGCAACTTGAAAAAATCTACGGCTATTGCGATGCCATTAAAACTATTATTGTGGGTGGCGCACCTGTTTCAAACAACTTGAAAAAAGCCATCCAAGGCATAAGATCAAATGTTTATGAAACTTATGGAATGACGGAAACCATAACGCATATCGCATTAAAAAAGCTTAACAATTTTGGTGAAGCAGGGTCTGTGGCTTCATCCCATTTTAAAACACTGCCAAATATTTTATTGTCTCAAGACGAGCGAAATTGTTTGGTAATTGATGCGCCTAAAATTTCAACCGAGCCCATAGTAACCAACGATATTGTAAAGTTGTATTCTGAAACCGAATTTGAATGGCTGGGTCGTTTTGATAACATTATAAACTCTGGAGGCATTAAGTTTTCCCCGGAACAGATAGAGGCCAAACTTCAAAATAAAATAAAACAACGCTTTTTTATAGCTTCTGAAAAAGATGAAAGATTGGGCGAACAGGTAATTTTGGTTGTTGAAGACGAATCCAACACCATGGCTGATTCCGTGTTTTCAGAGTTGGAAAAGTTCGAGAAACCAAAAGCTATTTACAACGTTGCACAATTTAATGAAACCACTTCAGGCAAAATCCAGCGCAGCAAAATCTTAAAACAATTAAAAGTTCATAATTAATTGTAACATTGCCACCGTTTAATCTACTAACCATCAAAATTTAAAATATGAACTTTATAAAGCGCGTCCTTTCTACCGTTACGGGAATTTTTGTATTCCTGTTTATTTGTTTTGCATTACTCATAGTAATCGGGTTGTTGGCAGGCTCGTCGGCAGATGACAACATTATTGTTAAAAACAATTCGGTGTTAAACCTGAAACTGGATTTCCCTATAAAAGACTATGCCGGAAAAACGGTTTTTAAGCAATACAGCTTTTTAAATGAAGATAGAAAAGATGGTCTTTTCAATATTATTGATGCCATAAAATATGCGGCGACCGATGATAAAATAAAAGGCATCACTATTGATAATAATTTTATTCAAGCGGGAATTTCGCAAACCAAAGCGATTAGAGATGCCCTTTTGGAGTTTAAAAAATCGGATAAGTTTATTGTGGCGTACGCCGATATTTATACGCAAAAAGACTATTATTTAAGTTCTGTTGCCGATACTATTTACATGAATCCCGCAGGTATGATGGAGTTTAACGGCTTATCTACAGAACATTTGTACTTTAAGGATTTCCAGGAAAAATCGGGGATTAAAATGGAGGTCATCCGTTTAGGAAAATATAAAAGTGCCGTTGAGCCTTTTCTGGAAAACGAAATGAGCGCCAATAATCGCGAGCAAATCGAAGGGTATTTAAATGGGATTTGGAGCGAACTTAAAAAAGAAATTTCTGTAAGCAGAAACATATCTGCTGAACGCTTAAACACTATTGCCGACAGTTTGTTGTCGAGAACTGCGCCATTGGCAATAGCATCAAAAATGATTGATAAGATTGCATATTACGATGAGTTTCAAAATGGTTTAAGACACGCTCTAGATTTGGAAGCTTTAAAAAAGATAAACAGCATTTCTATAAAGGATTATGCCATTCATACGGCCAACAAAATCAAAACAAAAACAAGCAGTAATCACATTGCCATTATTTACGCCGAAGGTGAAATTATATACGGTGAGGGCGACGAGAAATATGTCGGTCAAGGCGCTGTAAACCGTTCGTTAAAAAAAGCCAGAGAAGACGATAAGGTTAAAGCGGTTGTAATTCGTGTAAATTCACCAGGCGGAAACGCTTTGGCAAGCGAACTTATTTGGCGCGAAATAGAACTGACCAAAAAAGTAAAACCGGTTATAGTATCGATGGGCGATGTGGCCGCTTCCGGTGGTTATTACATCGCCAGTAATGCCGATAAAATTATAGCGGAACCTACAACAATTACTGGCAGTATAGGTGTTTTTGGCATGCTACCAAATGTAAAAGGGCTCGCCGATAAATGGGGCATAAATGCCGAACAGGTTTCAACCAATAAAAATGCCGTGGTTTATAGTTTGTTTGAACCCATGAGCGATACCCAAGAAGCTTTTATAAAAGAAAGTATCAATAATATTTATGAGTTGTTCACTAATAGGGTTGCCGAAGGTAGAAATATGACACAAGATGATGTTAAAGCCATTGCACAGGGCAGGGTGTGGACAGGTGTTGACGCCTTAGACAATGGACTGGTTGACGAACTTGGTGGTTTGGAAGTGGCACTAAAACATGCCGCAGACATGGCGCAAATTGAGGATTATAAAATTAAAGAGTTCCCCGTTTTTGAGAAAGACCTCGATAAAATTTTGCAAAGTTTTGGTTTGGCTAAAACAAAAGAAACTATATTAAAAGAAGAATTAGGTGAGGCCAATTACAAAATCATGCAGGATATAAAAGCGATGTCGCAACGAAAAGGCATTCAGTTGCTGCTTCCTTTTAGTACCGACATTAAATAATAATAGTAAATCAATAATTTAAAAGGTTAGGCGAGAGCTTAACCTTTTTTGCTTTTATAGTTAACTCACCCAAAAGCACGCTTCACTCATTTCTGGTTTTTTAATATATAGTTTGATGATAGTTTTATGCTAAACTTAAAAATCAACTATTATGAAAACCTTATTAAAAGTTATTTTTTTAATCCTTCCGATTGCTTTCTTTTCCCAAAATATGCCATCAATAAAAGTAGGGAACGATAAGTTGGGAATTACATCGTTAGATGTAAAAGTAGACGTTGTTGGAAACATAGCTACCACGACTTACGACATGCTTTTTTATAACCCGACATCCAATGTTTTAGAAGGCGAATTGGCTTTTCCGTTAGGCGAAGGGCAACGTGTATCGAGATTGGCGCTTGAAGTAAACGGAAAACTTAGAGAAGCCGTTGTAGTGGAAAAAGAACAAGGTCGCGTTGCTTTTGAAGCTGTAGTAAGACGACGCGTAGACCCTGTTTTATTGGAAAAAGGAACCGGTAATAATTACAAAGCAAGAATTTACCCGATTCCGGCAAAAGGTTATAAAAGAGTGGTTTTGGCACACGAACAAGAATTGATTTTTAGTGAAGAGGCGCATTACTTTCATTTGCCTTTGGGGTTTAAAAAACATTTAGATCATTTTGTTTTGGAAATGAATGTGTTCGATCAAAAAATGAAACCTTCATTAAAAGAAGGACATATTGAAAATTTTCAATTTAAAGCCTTGTATAATAATTTTTACGCTAAAGTTGAAAAGAAGAATTACACCCCGAGTGAGTCTTTAACCATTAAAATTCCACAGTATTTCAACAGTAATAAAACCATAACTTATGATGATTATTTCTATATCTATAAAACCTTAAAAACCAATAAAAAACTCAGGGAAAAAGCTGGTGAAATTAGTATTTATTGGGATGCATCATTATCAATGAAATCAAGAGATTTGGAAAAAGAACTTGAGTTTTTAGATAATTACATCAACCATTTAAAAGATGTAAAAGTAGAACTGGTAAAATTCAGTAATCAAATACTATCGACCAAAAACTATATAATATCTAAGGGAAATTGGTCAAATCTTAAACAAGCATTAATAAATACGGTTTATGATGGTGGTACATCTTATGCTAATTTATTTTTGAATAATTCATCCCAAGAAATTCTAATGTTTTCTGATGGCATGAAAAATTTAAGCGATTTGGCAGTTAATACAAGTCAGCCCATTTATGTTGTAAACAGTATTGTTAAAGCAAATCATAGCGAGCTGAATAGTATTTGCGAAGCTACCAACGGAAAGTATATCAATCTAAAAAATGCTACCGTTAAAGAATCAGTTGATAAAGTGATGTATCAATCTTTTAAGTTTTTAGGTTTTGAGTCTTCAAACAAAAACTTGGAAGTTTATCCGAATAATGCCATAACCGTTTCAACGGATTTTTCGTTTACCGGTAAAAATTTTAAGAAAAATGATATGGTGATTTTGCAGTTTGGTTACGGAAACAAGATTACTCAAAAAGACACTTTAGTTATACAATCGGAGGCTTCAAATAATTTAGTAAAACGTATTTGGGCTCAAAAGAAACTAAATAAACTTCAGCAAGAAAGCGATATGAATAAAGATGAAATCGTAAAACATAGTATGTTTTATAATTTGGTAAGTAACCACACGTCTTTAATTGTTTTGGAAACCGTTTGGGATTATGTGCGCTATAAAATTACGCCACCGGAAGAATTATTGGAAGAATACAATAGAATCATCAATAGAAATAATGGTAAAAAGGTTATTGCTGTACAGGAAAATGAAACCCAAACTGAAGAAAGACAAACAAACCAAACACCGAATTCTGGGAATTTTTCAGGAACAGTTTTAGACAAATCTGGACTGCCACTTCCAGGAGTTAATGTAATTGTAAAAGGAACAAACACAGGAACACAAACCGATTTTGATGGTAATTTTTCGATAAATGCAGATGAAGGCGCAGACTTAATATTCAGCTACATCGGCATGCAAACTCTTGAAACAACAATAGGCAGCTCATCAACGGTAAACATTTCAATGCAAGAAGATTCGGCGCAGTTAGATGAAGTTGTTGTTGTTGGATACGGTACACAAAAAAGGAAATCATTAACAGGTTCGGTTACAACCATAAAAAGTGAAGATTTGAGTGCTGGCTATCAAGGAAATATTGCCAGTGCTTTACAAGGAAGAATTGCTGGTGTGCAAGTAGGTTCTAGAAATAATCCAGGTGCTAGTTCTAATATTATGATAAGAGGCGCTACGTCATTAAATGGCAACAATCAACCGCTATACGTTATTGATGGTGTGCCAGTAAGTGGCAATGTTGACGACTTAATCGATGTTAATAATATTGAAAGTATATCAGTGCTAAAAGGTGCTTCTGCCGGAGCTTTATACGGTAGTAGAGCGGCAAATGGCGTTATTATTATAACGAGTACGTTTAATAATAATAGAACGAATACAGCGCGCAATTTTAATAGCTCAAGAAAGAACAAAAACCGATATAAAGGACGATTAAAAATAAAAACACAAACACTGAATACACCTTATATTGTTGAATTAAATAATTCGAAATCTTTGGAAGATGCCTATAAAACCTACTTGTCTCAAAGGGAAAAATATGAACACGTACCCGCTTATTATATTGATGTGTTCGATTATTTTAAAACATGGAACAATAAAGAAATTGCGCTTAGAATATTAACGAACATAGCAGAATTGGATTTTGATAATTACGAGCTTTTAAGGGTTTTGGGTTACAAATTAGAAGAAGCAAATAATTATGGGTTGGCAGCTTATATTTACAATCAAGTATTAAAATTGCGACCTGAAGATTCCCAATCGTACCGAGACTTAGCCTTGGTTTATCAAGAAATAGGTTTGGCTCAAGAGTCTTTTAATTTATTAAATGGTATTGTTAACGGTGCTATTTACAAAAATAACGACCGAAGAAAGTTTGCCGGCATGCAACAAATTTCTAGAAATGAAATCAATACATTACTTCAAAAAAATGCTGAAATAAAAAATGAAGATTTCATAAATGCAAATAAAAACGAGGCATCGTTTGATATAAGAGTTGTTATAGATTGGAACCATAACGACACCGATATTGATTTGCATATTATCGACCCTAATCTGGAAGAATGTTATTACAGCCACCCAAAAACCAAAATAGGAGGTAGGTTATCGCAAGATATGACCCAAGGTTTTGGACCAGAGGAATTCACGTTAAAGCATGCAAAAGAAGGGACGTATTTTATAAAAGTGAATTATTTTGGAGATCGATATCAAAAAATAGAAAACCCAACGTTTATGAAGGTTACCATGTTTAAAAACTTTGGAAAACCAAATGAAACAAAAGACATTAAAATAATTCGATTAACCAAAACCAAAGACAAACAAATAGTTGCTAAAATAGAAGTATAGTTTAAATATTAAAGGAGGCCGTCCAAAAAAGTCAATTTCTATTCTAAATGTCACATTGAGCGCAGTCGAAATGCTTTGGTTTTCAAAACATAAAAACTTAGACTGCGCTCAGTTTTACGCTGGATAATCACTTAATAGATAACCCTTTTAAATCTCACTGTTGCATTTTAAAGTAATAATCTGCTGAATGTTTTCCAGAGCCATAAAACAAAAAGAAAACACAAACTAAAAACGTGATTAATGCCAATGTTAAATTGTCCGAATTCATCTCGCCCAAAAAATTAATGGCAATCGCGCCAATTAATATTGGCAATTGCGCCATTATAGCCCAACGAGTTAATAAACCAAAGGCAATTAAAATACCGCCAATAAAGTGTGCCGGTGCCACATAATGGATAATAAACATGCCACCGGCCATATTTTGAACAGGTTCAAAAAGACTCATAAGCATTTCGCTGTTTCCCATAAAGTTGATGCCTTTAATAAAAAGAAAGACACCAAGGGCAATGCGAATTAAATCAAGTGGCAAGTAAGTATGCGCATTGGCCCATTTGTTTAATGATTTTATTGTTCCCATGATTGAAATTATTGATTTTCAATACAAAAGGTACAAAATTTTCGTAAGATTGAAAAATTACACTTGCAAAACACCCATGTTAAATTGCTTTTCAATGGGCGCGTGATTAGCCGCTTCAATCCCCATTGAAATCCATTTTCTGGTGTCTAATGGGTCTATAATGGCATCGGTCCAAATTCGAGCAGCCGCATAATATGGCGAAACTTGGTTGTCGTATCTGTCCTTTATCTTTTTGTATAGTGCATCTTCTTTTTCTTTGGTGAATTTTTCACCCTGTTTTTCAAGTGATGCTTTTTCAATTTGGAGTAAAACCTTGGCTGCAGAATTCCCGCTCATAACAGCCAGTTCTGCACTTGGCCATGCCACAATTAATTTGGGGTCGTATGCTTTTCCGCACATGGCATAATTTCCTGCGCCATACGAATTACCTATAATAATGGTGAATTTAGGAACCACACTATTGCTTACTGCGTTTACCATTTTAGCACCGTCTTTTATAATGCCCGAATGTTCAGATTTACTGCCAACCATAAAGCCCGTAACATCTTGTAAAAACACTAAGGGTATTTTCTTTTGGTTGCAGTTGGCAATAAACCGCGTCGCTTTGTCGGCGCTATCATTATAAATAACGCCACCAAATTGCATTTCGCCCTTTTTGGTTTTTACCAATTTGCGTTGGTTGGCCACAATACCAACGGCCCAACCGTCAATTCTGGCGTAGCAAGTAATAATGGTTTGTCCGTAGCCTGCTTTGTATTCATCGTATTCCGAATGATCAACTAAACGCTTAATAATGTCGTACATATCGTATTGGTCGGCACGACTTTTCGGGATAATACCATAAATATCTTCAGGGTTTTCTTTTGGTTTTTTTGATTCACTTCGGTTAAAACCAGCTTTGTCAAAATCGCCAATTTTATCCATAATGTTTTTTATGGTATTTATGGCATCGGCATCGTCTTTTGCTTTATAATCGGTTACACCAGAGATTTCACAATGTGTTGTGGCACCGCCCAAAGTTTCATTATCAATGGTTTCCCCAATGGCGGCTTTAACCAAATAGCTCCCGGCAAGAAAAATGCTTCCTGTCTTATCAACAATCAACGCCTCATCGCTCATAATCGGCAAATAGGCGCCACCGGCAACACAACTACCCATTACCGCAGCAATTTGGGTAATGCCCAAACTGCTCATCACAGCATTGTTCCTAAAAATGCGTCCAAAGTGTTCTTTATCAGGAAAAATTTCATCTTGCATGGGTAAATACACCCCGGCAGAGTCGACTAAATATATTATCGGAAGCTTGTTTTCAATAGCGATTTCCTGTGCCCTTAAATTCTTTTTTCCCGTAATGGGAAACCAGGCGCCGGCCTTAACCGTGGCATCGTTGGCAACAACAATACACTGTTTGCCTTTTATATAACCCATTTTAACCACTACGCCACCAGACGGACAACCGCCGTGTTCGGCATACATATCTTCGCCGGCGAAAGCCGCAATTTCTATGGTGTTCCTTTTGGAGTCCAGAAGATAATCAATGCGTTCCCTCGCGGTCATTTTACCTTTGGCTTTATGTTTTTCGATTCGCGATTTACCGCCACCGAGGCTAACTTTTGCTAATTTTTTATTTAATTCGGAAAGTAGAAGTTTATTGTGGTCTTCGTTTTTATTGAAGTTAATATCCATGTATTTTAAGTTTGACGCTAATGTACAAAAGTTTCAAATTTTATTTTCGAGTTTGTTGATGAATTCGCAAAAACAGTTACATGGAAATATATTCCTAGGAATATAAATATTTTTATGCTATATTTGCAGTATTAATAAATATATAAATTAAAATGAAACGAGACAAAATAATTTATTACACGGCCACAGGATTGCTAACGGCAATAATGCTATTTTCAGTAAGCATGTATTTTTTTCAACACGAAGCTATTAAAGAGGCTTTTACAGGTTTTGGATATCCAACCTATATTATTTACCCTTTTGCAACGGCAAAATTACTTGGTTTGATTGCTATTTGGAATCCGAATTTTAAAGCCATTAAAGAGTGGGCTTATGCAGGCTATTTTTATGCCTTTATATTAGCGTTTTTTGCTCATTACATGATAGGCGATGGGCAAGAAGGAACCGCTGTTTTGGCTATTGTGGCATTAATTGTATCTTACATTTTTAATAAAAGAATAGCTAAATAAATGAAAAACATTATAGTGTTTGCAGGAAGCAATAGTAAAACCTCAATTAATAAGCAATTAGCGACTTATGCTTCTGGTTTGGTTGAAAATGTTAAAACTGATATTTTAGATTTAAATGATTTTGAATTACCGCTTTTTGGGGTTGATTTGGAAAAAAAATCAGGAATTCCAGAACCTGCTCATCAATTTTTGAAATTAATAAAGGAATCTGATGGCATTGTTTTATCGCTTGCCGAACATAACGGGGCGTATTCAACGGCATTTAAAAATATTTTTGATTGGATGTCGAGAATTGAAGCAAAAACTTTTTACGGAAAACCCATGCTATTGATGGCGGCATCACCGGGCGGAAGAGGTGGCGCATCGGTATTGGCTATGGCCCAAGATCGTTTCCCTAGGCACGACGCCCATATTGTTGAAACGTTTTCATTGCCGTTTTTTGGCGATAATTTTTCAGAAGGTAAAATCGTGAATAAGGATTTAAATTCAGCATTAAAAAATAAAGTACAAACATTTCAAAAAGCACTATAATATGGAAATCAAACAGTTTGACGACGGCAAAAAAGGAAAGTTCTATATAGAGATTGAAGGCAGTCAAGAGGCTGAAATGACCTATACCTATGCAGGAAAAGAGAAGATTATTATTGACCATACCGAAGTTAGCGAAAAATTAAAAGGACAGGGTGTTGGTTATAAATTAGTAGAAGCGGCAGTAGATTTTATGCGAGCGAATAATATTAAAGCTATACCGTTATGCCCATTCGCCGCCGCTGTTTTTAAAAAGAAACACGACGCGTATAAAGATGTCTTATCTTGATAGGATGATTGAATGTTTTAACCATAATTTGAAGATGTGCCATGGGCAATATTTCTAAAGATGTTAACTCGAAGTTTGAAAACAACAAAGTAAAAGCGTTAATCAATATTTTATTTACCGCAAATTGGATTACGTCACATCAAAATGCTTTTTTTAAGCCTTTCGGTATTTCGCCACAGCAGTACAATATTTTAAGAATTTTGCATGGTGCCAAAACACCTTTAAAAGTACAAACGATTAAAGCACGCATGATTGATAGGGCACCAAATGCAACACGGTTAATGGATAAGCTATGCGCTAAAAACCTCATTGAACGCATGCCTTGTAGCAGTGACAGACGGGTAGTTCATATTCAAATAACCAAAGCGGGATTAGCGCTCTTAGAAAAAATATCAATAGATTTTAATGTGGATTTACTGGATAATTTAACAGAAAAAGAGGCAGAACAATTAAGCGATTTACTCGATAAAATACGCTAGTGCTTTTTTTTTTGCCCACATAGTTTCCATGGAAATTAAAATAACAACATTATGAAACAAAATACAATAAAAACCATAGGACGAAGCGATTTTGTAAACATGGGCCCCATAAAATTGCGCCAACCTATACCTACACAACACATCGATATGATAGACCCGTTTGTATTATTACACCATTACGGACCCTATGCTATTGATGAAAGAAACAACCCGTTCGATTTAGGCCCGCATCCACATCGTGGTTTTGAGCCCATCACATTTTTGGTTCAGGGCGAACAATTGCACCGCGATTCTTTGGGGCACGAAAGCGTGGTAAAAGCCGGAGACGTACAATGGACCACCGCGGGCAGAGGGATTATTCATGCAGAGCGACCAACAAAAACCTTTGTAGAAAATGGTGGCACTTTAGAAGGTATTCAATTATGGTTGAATTTACCAGCCGAAAAAAAAATGATTCAACCCAATTATCAGCATGTTAAAAAAGATGAATTTAACCTGGTCTTTTCCGAAGACAAAAAAGTAAGCATTCAAGTGATCGCTGGAAGTTTAGAAGGTAAAAACGGAAAAATTGCTACACAAACGCCGGTTAATGTATATATGATTGATGTTGAAGCAGGTGGTAAGCACCATATCAAAATTGATAACGAGCATCAACCAGTACTGTATTTGCTCAGCGGAAACGTAAAAGTGAATGATGAAGTCGATTTAATTCAAAATAAAAATCAATTGATTGAATTTAATCAAGACGGCAATCAGTTTTCAATAGAGGCAAAGGCAGAGAGCAAGCTTTTATTTTTATCGGGAAAACCATTCCATGAAAAGGTAACAACTTATGGCCCTTACGTTATGAATACGCAAACCGAAATTATGGAGGCCATGCGCGACTATCAAATGGGTAAAATGGGGTTTCTTCCAAACAGTTAATAAAAAGCATCCGTTAAAGGGTGCTTTTTTTATGTAAAAAAGCGATATTTGCTTTTAAACTAACCATCAAAAATTTAAGAATAAGATTATGGCAATGAATAAAAATACGGTATTGGCTTGGGCTACTTGGATTATGATTTTTGTAGGCCTTGGCTTAATAGGATTGGGCGCTTTTAGATATGACGATGTTGCAGGTTGGGGGTTTGCGGCCGTTGGAGGTGGCTTTTTCTGTATCGCTTGGGTATTTAATGCTTTAAAGGGTAGGGTATAGCCTTTATATACAACTTAACAAATTACAACAAACAAAAATGAGCGACGATAAAAAGATAATCTTCTCAATGTCGGGGGTTACAAAAACATTCCCGAGTGCCAATACACCCGTTTTAAAAAATATATATTTAAGTTTTTTCTACGGTGCCAAAATTGGAATCCTTGGTTTAAACGGTTCGGGTAAATCCACTTTGCTAAAAATTATTGCGGGTGTAGATAAAAACTACCAGGGCGATGTGGTGTTTTCGCAAGATTATTCCGTGGGCTATTTAGAGCAAGAACCAAAACTCGACGAGAACAAAACCGTAATGGAAATTGTTCGAGAAGGCGCAGCGGAAACGGTTGCCATACTTGACGAATACAACAAAATTAACGATATGTTTGGGTTGGAAGAAGTCTATAGCGACCCAGACAAAATGGAGAAATTGATGAGCCGTCAAGCAGTACTTCAAGATCAAATTGATGCAGCAAATGCTTGGGAACTCGATACCAAACTTGAAATTGCCATGGACGCGCTGCGTACACCTGATGGCGATAAAAAAATCTCGATATTATCTGGTGGGGAACGCCGTCGTGTAGCCTTATGTCGCTTACTTTTACAAGAGCCGGATGTGTTATTGCTGGATGAGCCAACCAACCACTTAGATGCGGAATCTGTACATTGGTTAGAGCATCATTTGGCACAATATAAAGGCACCGTAATTGCAGTAACCCACGATAGATATTTTTTAGATAATGTGGCCGGCTGGATTCTCGAACTCGATAGAGGCGAAGGGATCCCTTGGAAAGGCAACTACTCATCTTGGTTAGACCAAAAATCGAAACGAATGGCACAAGAAGGAAAAGCGGCATCAAAACGCCAAAAAACGCTTGAGCGCGAGCTGGAATGGGTGCGACAAGGTGCAAAAGGCAGACAGACCAAGCAAAAGGCACGTTTGAAGAATTATGACAAACTCATGAGTCAAGACCAAAAACAGCTCGATGAAAAATTGGAGATTTACATTCCTAATGGCCCACGATTGGGTACCAACGTTATCGAAGCTATCGGCGTTAGCAAAGGTTACGATGATAAATTGCTTTACGAAGATTTAAACTTTAACCTGCCACAAGCGGGAATTGTGGGTGTTATTGGACCAAACGGTGCTGGTAAAACCACTATTTTTAGAATGATAATGGGCGAAGAAACCCCAGATAAAGGCGAGTTTAAGGTAGGCGATACGGCAAAAATTGCCTACGTAGACCAGAGTCATTCCAATATAGACCCAGAAAAAACGATTTGGCAAAACTTTAGCGACGAGCAAGAGTTGATTATGATGGGCGGAAAACAAGTAAATTCCCGAGCTTATTTAAGTCGTTTTAATTTCTCTGGGAGTGAGCAAAACAAAATAGTAAAATTACTTTCCGGTGGTGAGCGTAACCGTTTGCACCTGGCTATGACGCTAAAAGAAGAAGGTAACGTGTTGCTTTTGGATGAGCCAACCAACGACTTGGATGTTAACACATTGCGAGCTTTAGAGGAAGGCTTGGAGAACTTTGCAGGTTGTGCCGTTGTAATTAGTCACGACCGTTGGTTTTTAGATAGAATATGTACGCACATTTTGGCTTTTGAAGGCAATTCGCAGGTGTATTTCTTCGAGGGTAGTTTTAGCGATTATGAAGAAAACAAAAAGAAACGATTGGGTGGCGATTTGATGCCCAAACGAATAAAATACAAGAAATTAATACGGTAATGCTAAAATTAAAAAGCCTGCAATTGCAGGCTTTTTAATTTTAAAGCGTTTTGTCTTTTTTAATTAGTTGCCACCATACATGTGCCCATCGGTAAAATCTTTATAGGGCTTTTCATTTTCTTCTTCAATAGTTGTATTCATACTGTTTAAACGGTCGTTTTCTTTTTTTAGCAAATAAGATTTTCTAACACCAAGTATCAACAGAAAAGAGAAAATAACAACAACAATAATTAACACGGTAACTATATCAATTTGTGTAATTAATGGCATGCGGAAAAATGAGAGACTTATGTAATTTACAAGCATTTACAGTGCTTTATTTGGGTTAATAGCTATTCAAATATACCATTTTTTTGTTAACTATTATAAATAATAATGGTATCGCATTGGATTTTAGAGGTTTAAATTGTGCTAAAAGTCCGATGTTTATTCCGTTCCCCTAAAAAAATATTTTTAAAAATAAGTTTTGATGGCACCTATAAAATTCAATGTAACATTTTGTAAAAAAAACATACCAATAATTTAAGCAGGATTAATTTTGAAATTGATATTTTTTAACGAAATTGCTTGTTTATAAAAATTGTTAAACCTAAAATACAAGATATACCATGTCAGATGATTTTGATTTATTAGAAACCTCTTCAAACGAAAAGAACGAAAAAGTAGATGTCAATTGGGGAAAAGCCATTGATACGATGAAATCTAAATTGTCTCAAGAAGATGACCCGGAAGTTCGGCAAAAAATACTGAATGCCACTTTGGATGATGTGGTGCACATGGCTGAAAAAGACAGAACCACACTTTTGGATGCCATTAAAGATTTAACCGATTATCAAGATGAGGTGGGCATTATTTTTGAAAAATTCTCATCGCTTAACGCAACCGAACAAAAGGTAATTGACGATGCCCAAAAAGCATTGGACCGTGCGCGAATTGAATTGGAAGATGCCAAAAACAAGCCAGATACTTGGTGGAACAACCTTTGGGGCCGCAAAAGCAAGATTAAAAAAGAAGAGGAAGAATTTAAAGCTGCTGAAAAAGTACGTGCAGGAGCCGATAATAAGGCCAAAGCCATGTTCCAGGAACGTATTGAGAACGCCGATGTTCAAACGCTTTTAAGTGAGTTGTCTTATAAAAGTCAAGCTGCAGTATCTCGTTTAAAAAACAGGGAAATAGAGATAAAGGAAGTTGAAGAAAAACTAAAAGAAGCCATTGTTGAGGCCTCTAAAAACCACACAAAAGCCTTAGAAAAAAAGAACGAAGTTGAAGCTAAATTAGAGGAACGCTACGCGCTTTTAAAACAGGCCCGCCAGGAACTTGGGGACATTGCCGATAAACAATCTCCAGAATACTCCGAGGCTATTGGTAAAGTAACCGCTTTAGAGCAAAAGGTTGAAGAACTGGAAGGTCTTAAAAACGCCTATACAACGCTTGCAGCAAGTAAAGACAGCTTTGTGCACAAGCACAATTTAACCATTAAAGTATTAACATCGTTACGCAGTAACTTGCAAACACATCGCGCCAAATTAAAGAGTGATACCGAAGAGCGCCTTAAATATTACGATGGTTACGTGGTGGCTTTAAAAGCGAGAACCGACCAGGAATTTGCTGCTATTTTAGAACATTTAGGTGTTAAAACCGATGAGCATATTGGCGAAACCTTAGCGTCAATGCATACGGCAAGTGCCAAGGCACGACAAGATATGATGGACAATATTCCGGTGCACGAAAAAGTGATGCAAGGTGTTTATAGTAGTTATGCCGAGGCTTTACAGGAAATTCGTGTGAAGGATAGTGATATACAAAAGAATTTTGCTGAGCGCTACGGCATCGATATGAAAGAGATTTTTGAAGATTATTATAACGCCGATGCCAACAAACCAGCTGATGGCGGCGGAAAAGGCGATAAGCCTAATCCAAAACCAGAGGCTAAAGAAGACGATCTATTAAGTTAGCTGTCATTCCTGCAAAGGCAGGAATCTTATTAAAGGGCGTTGTAAGTTTAAAAACCAGTTTCGTTTTTCGCGTTAGGGATTGAGCGGTATGTTTGAGCTCGCCGACGATAGGAGGAAGCGAGTAGTGAAAGCCCGACCCCTCGGGTAACGCCCAAATTATTAAAATATTAGTGTATTCGTGGCAAAACTGCTTATTGGATACTGCATACTGAAGACTAAAAAATGTCCATAAACCACATAGTAACACCATTGGATTCTGCTGTTCTCGATTCTAAAGAGCATTATGTTTTCTATCATAAAATGGTCGATTTTGCTTTTAAAGAATTGATTGTTGCCGTGCAACGCCAAAGGATTTGTAATGACGTTGAGGTGCAATTGTTTAAGCAATACTGCGATTTGTTATTGTACTCTATTGAAGCCATGCGCATTAAATATATGTACGACGACGAGGATAATATGAAGGTGGATTTAACATATTCTGGGTTTCCCAATTATTTGGAATTTAGGTATTTGTTTAACGATTTGGAGTTGCGCGATGAGTATTTGGGCAAGCTTACACCCATTGATACTATTAAGGAAGAGTTTTTGGATACCTTAATGCGAAAAAAAGAACCGATTAAGAAAAGCAGGTTGTTTCAGGCGGCATCGATAGTGTATTACTCGTCGGTTAAAAAGGAATATATTTTCAATCGGTTTGTGCAGGGAAAAATACTGAAGGCTCCAGAAAAATCGGTTGCCGATTTGTTGGTGAGCTGGAGTTTTTATGATGTATCGCATAACCGGCCCTTTATCTGTTTTATGTATTTTAATTATGATGGAAAGGATGTAAACGATTATAAAGATGACATTTACGAGGTTTTAAAAACGGTTGCCGATAGAGACATGACCCTGGATACCATGGCCTATACCATTGATAGGAAATTGCCAAAGGTTTTGCCAAAACAGATAAAACGCATTGATTTGGGTCCCATGCACAATGTGTTTGCAAAAGATGAAAACGAGATAACACATGCCCTTTTAAAGGCTATTGGTAAAAAGGATATTCCGTTGGAATCGTATGCCATTTCGTTACGATTGGATGAAGTTAGCTCCGGTAGCGAGGTTAAGGAAGGCGGCTTTTTTAGCAAGCAAACGCTGCAAAAGTGGGATGCTATTTTTAAACGAAAATATGTGTTTGCTCCCCACAGGATCATTCAATTATTATATAACAAAACTCCGGAGATTATGAATGGGCTTGAAAAAGCTCCGATTCAGATAGCTGGTTTAGAAATAGATTTAAAAAATTAACGTCATAACGAGGAGCAAAGCGATGTGGTTATCTCATCAAATTTAACAGATTGCCAAGTTTCACTCGCAATGACGTAAAGAATAAACATATGAACCACAACTCAACTTTCCCAATAAAACTAACCGAACTCGACATGATTCGCGACGAAGCGGCATCGTATTTGAAATCTATACAATGGGTTCAAGGTGACCGTGCTAAAAACAGAGAAAAAGATGCAAAAGACGA
This sequence comes from Hwangdonia sp., assembly GCF_048381975.1. Classification (NCBI taxonomy): domain Bacteria; kingdom Pseudomonadati; phylum Bacteroidota; class Flavobacteriia; order Flavobacteriales; family Flavobacteriaceae; genus Hwangdonia; species Hwangdonia sp. The sequence goes on from NZ_JBLWYT010000006.1 coordinate 113,011, forward strand.
ATCTATTTTACTGTATTTATCGCGTGCCAATAACGGTAGTAAATCGACTGAAATCACCGCGGTTTCAAAAACTATTCTAGCTTTAAAAAAGCGATTGTTACCAGATTCGGTAGCGATTCCTGTTTGTTTAAACCAAGCCCTGTATGCCGTTCAAGAAGGTATCACATTAGGAATTTGGATTAAGGATAGCTATTACGACGCCTCGGGGTTATCGAGTTTGAATGAGAATAAATCGGCTTTGGATAACAACGGAAAGCGCGAGTTTGAAAGCAAAATGCACACCGCAACGGCATTTATGCTTTTTGCTACGGCATACAAAATATTGCACGATTTAAAACCACACGCTTCAGACGATTTAAGTGTGATGAAACAGAAGTTTGCCGGTATTCCGGAAGTGTCTTTCTTATCGCCCTTAAAAGGCATATCGTGCAGTTTGTTCTATTTTGATAAGTATTTGAGTCATCCTGAAATTATAAAGTCCGATAAAGATGTTATCAATTTTACGGTGGTTTATTTTGAAGCTTTGATTGATGAAATCCAACTGAGAAAAAGTACTTTGGAATACACCGAAACCATTGAAGACAGAACCTATAAATTGGAGAAATCGGAATTCGCCGTTTCCGGTTGGAACAATGTGTTTTCGGGAACCGCAAAAAGCATCGAGTTCAATAAAATCCAATTCGAACAAATTGTGGGTAATCGGGATGCCAAACATTTTGCACGCCGATTAACCGAGCGCATGTTGAGTTACGATTTTATCGCCAAAAAAAATCCGTTTCAAGAATTAGGCGGTTTTATGCCCGTTTTTATGGGCTACGGCATTCCGGGAACCGGAAAAAGCATGCTTATTGCTGCCATTGCAACGCGTCTAAAAGAGCATTGCGATCATTTGGATATTCCGTTTTTGTTTCACCCCATGCCAGATACTTTGATTAGTACATTTCAAGGTGGTTCTGCCGAAAAAATGGTAGAGTGGATGAAACCTTTACAAGACCCTTCAAAACTCATTTTCGCACCAATTGACGATGCCGAAAATAATTTACAGGAGCGAACAGCGCAAGGTGTTTCGGCTGGTGTAAAAGAAGTTATCGGCGTGTTTTTACGTTATACCGAAGGCGCCTATGCGGTAAATTACGGCAACAGTTCCATCGGGTTATTCACCAATCTTCCCGAAATGTTGGATAAAGCCGTGATTTCGCGTGTGCAAGGGCGTTTTAAAATTGATGGCGCACGTACCGAACACGACTTTTTAGATCAAGACTATCTGTGGTGGAAAAAGTTTGATAAGACCATGCCCGATTTCGTGAATATGCAAAACCCACAAGGTTATAGCTATTTAAAAGACCAAGGGTTGGCAAAAAGCATGGGCGATATTTTAAATGTAATTGAAAAACCATCGGAAGAGCGGGTTTTAGAGGCTTTTGAAAAAGCGGATAAGATGCACGACACCAACGAGCATCTGTTTTACGCGAGTTTGTATAAAGAAATCCAAAAGATATTTCCGTTCTTTTCATCGCGTGATGTTCGGAATATTCAAAGTGCCATTTCTTTGCGTTTAACCGATTTCGATTTGGAAACCGATTGGTTCGACAATCCCGAAATTTATTTCAAAAAAGATTACGATACCAAATTGGGGATGCTTCAAGAACTCATGAAAGCGAATATGAAAGGTTTGGATTTTTCTGAAATTCGCCGACAAGAAGTGGTGCGTTATTTAGATAATGTGGCCACCATTGCCGATACTGATTTTAAACGAAAAGTAGATGCCAGAGTAAATCAATTGAATATAGAAACTGAGGCTAGAGCACAATTTGATGAAAAAAGATAAAAGAATAAAAAACATAACATCAACCGTATTATCCCAATTTTGGGGCAAATTGGAACGCATCGATTTCGATTTTAAATTTAAAAACGGCAACTGGAAACGCTTGTCGCACGAAGCTTACGGCAAGAGCGATGGTGTTGCAATATTGCTGTATAACCCTGAAACAAAAAAAGTTGTTTTATCAAAGCAGTTCAGGATACCGGTTTTTATTTCTGGGGTTTCCCAAGGCGTTTCCATCGAAGTTTGCGGTGGCGCGATTGACGAGGGCGAATTGCCAGAAACAACGGTAATTAGAGAAGCCAAGGAAGAATTGGGGTACCATATTTCAAATTTAAAAGCCATAAATACCGTGTTTTTATCCCCGGGCATAGTGAGAGAGCGCGTGCACTTATTTATTGGAGAATATAAAGATTCGGATAAAATTGATCACGGCGGCGGTTTGGAAATTGAAGGGGAAGAAATTGAAGTGATGGAAATACCTTTTAACAAAGCCATGGAAATGATTGACTCGCGCGAAATCATTGATGCTAGAACTATTATGCTGTTGCAGCATCTTAAGATTAAAGGATTGTTAAGTTAGGTTGTCATTCATGCTAAGGCAGGAACCCGGTTTTGAAAAAATATTGTATTTGTGAATTCGTGGCAAATAAAAAAAGATAAAAATAAACAATGAGATTCCTGCCTGCGCAGGAATAAAAAAATGGAAAAACTAAAACAAGCTAAACTATACAGAAACGAACTCATTCCCGTAAGCGGAAAATTGGTTGAGCGTTATAATAAATGCTTGAAAAAACTTGGGTTTACAGAAACAAAACTTAAAACCTTTTCTATTGATGGCATTGGCTGGAGCCCGGAGATTGCTGAAGAAAAAAAACAACTCCATTACTTAAATAATGGCGAATCCAATCCGCATGGCATCATCATTACGCCATTGCAGAAGGGCAAGCCGGTGTATGTGCCATTTCATACGTTTGATAGGGATTTAATGAAATTCGTTTTCAAAGTTCACGGTAACAAAATTAACGATATTACCCGCGATTGCGCAATATATTTGGATTTCGACCAAAATATCGATGCTTTTTACGAGCCTTTAGATGTTTTAAAATACAATGCGATTACTATCAGTTTTCATTTAATAAACGATTTGGATAAAATTAAAGCGCAGCAATTGGAACTCGTTGAAACCTTCAATAGAGGCAATAATTTTATAGACGAAAGCATTCATCAACAATTGTTGGAATCGGCAAAAACCTATGGCGATTTACGGCATCGCGATTTAGATTTGCACGAGCTTCAGTTTACCACAGATTCCTTTTATACCAGAGCCTTTGGTGGCGTTTATGTGCTGCGCGATTTCATTAAACCCATCGTGGTGTTTGAGGATAAAAAATGGCATAAAGAAGCTATTAAAGACGTGAGTTACGATGTGCTTATCTATCATATCCATCAACCCGAATTAATGGCTAAACTTCGCGACCATGTGATTATTGAATACGATTTGGAAGCCGTTGTAAAAACAAAGCGCTATGAGCGCATCAAGAAATTCGAAATGTTTCAGGCCCTAAAAAAAACGCAACATCCCATAAAAAATATTTTAAATGACCCCTTGTTGTACAAGAGTTACCTTAATAAATTAGATATCGAAGCTCGGAAAAAAATAATGAGCGTGGAGCGCTATTTAGAAAAATTGGAAATAAGTAATGAGTACAAAATAGCTGATATTGTTGATGAAAAACTCTTTGAAGCCTTGCATCAGCCACATTCCTCATTAGAGGGAAAGCACCAAGATTTAATTTGGATGCTTTTGGTAAACATATCACCAAAAGATGTGCTTTATCTGTATTGGTACGATAAGGAAGCGTTTTATAATAGTTTTAAAACTTGGGACGATTCCTTTAAGGATTGGGTAATTGAAACAATTGGTAACAATATATAAGTTGGAAGCACGAAGTTGGAAGCACGGAGTTTGAAGTTTGTTTATAGGTAATTTAATGGAATTAATATGAAGTTTAAATTCGAAAGTTTGATTATTTGGCAAAAATGAATGGATTTAGGTGAGGATATGAATACTTTATCTAAAAAGTTTCCAAAGGAAGAACTATTTAATTTATCGTCACAATTAAAACGAGCTGCCGATTCCATTGCTTTAAACATTTCAGAAGGTTCCATATTGCAATCAGGAAAAGAGTATAGAAAATTTTTAGGCTACTCTATTAGGTCTATTGCAGAAGTTGTAACTTGTTTGCACAAAGCAAAAAGAAGAAATTATATTAAATTAGATGAATTTGAAATATTCTATAAAAACTGTTTCGACTTAATGAATATGACTATAGCATTTAGAAATAAAATAAAAGATTAAAATATAAACCAAGCACAAGAGTAAGCAACTTCATGCTTCCAACTCCAAGCTTCAAACTTAACACTATGGGACTAGAATTAGTAATATTTATAGCGGCGATACTTTTTGGTATCTTTTTATATTGGCGGGAATCCAACGGAAATGGATTGTATCGTTTTGTTAACAAAATGGTAAACTCCAAAGCACTTCAAATGAAACCGGAAAACAAGAAAGGCTTTGTGTACAAACAAGCTTTTTTGCCACGATTGGTTTTTGTTGCTACCGTTTTTTTGTTGATAGGATTGATATTTCAATTTTTAACACCTTTTAAAATATTTGGTAGTTATAACGGTATTTCGGCATTCGCATCAATCGTTTTTGGAACATTAATTGGTACTTATTTGGCAAATTTTGTGTTAAAATCTGGTAAAGTAATCGAGGAGAAGAGCGATTCTCTTGGAGATATTATGGAAGATGCTGTTGAAAAAGGAAAAGATTTTATCGAAGATTTAAAAGCTAAAGATACCGATACAATTGAAGAAAATGAAGCTATAGAAGAACCTCCAAAAACTCAGGAGAAAAGTGCGCGCGAACGATTAAAGGATAAAGGATTGTTGTAGTTGACATTTCTGCGAAGGCAGAAATCCAATTTTAAACAATTTAGTATAAATAAAAAGATTCCTGCTTTCGCAGGAATGACAAAGATTATGATTAAAAACTACTGGAATAAAGGAAAAAAGCAGAAAAAAATAACTGCCATTGTCGGTTTAATTTTATTAATCGCCTTGTTTGTGTTGCGCGACGATTATCAACCAGCCTTATTATTTATTAGAAAATTCATTTTCATAATCCTGTTAAGTGCCGCAGTCTTGTTTTTTGGTTTACATAAGTTTAGAAACTCAGCCAGTACGGGATCTCGTTTGGGTATCTTAGGGTTGCTGGTTCTTTTCTTCGGAATTTTATATGTAATTGGTTGGCATTTTAAAATGTACGATTATATGAAAACCTACAATGTGTTCAATAATCTCAATCGTATTGAAATAAACGAATTACCTTTAACACAAAACGAGCGCATTCAGCCCTTGCAAAACATTACCTCAATGGCAAATGAAAGCGTAGGCGAAACCAAGGATGTATCTTTGCCACATTTGGTTAGGGTTGATGGCGAAAACAAATGGACTATGGCCATCCAGCCCACCGAAAAGTACGTGTGGCAGGGTATAACCGATAATACCGAGGAGGTTTTTTCGGTATCGAGTACCACGCCATTTCCTAGATTTTCGAGCGAAAACCGGATTCCGGTTACATTCTCCATTGGCGAATCTTTAAAATTTAGCCGAAACACCTATAATGCGGTGGTGCAACGCTTCAATCTGTTGCAGTTATTTACCATGGAACCCAGCGATACGTTTTACATGAAAAACGATACCGGACAATGGGTGCAAGTGGTGAGTTTAATAAAATGGAAAGGTTTTTTGTTTCCGTATCCAACCTTTGGTGGCGTGATGGTAATTGATAATGGCGCGCACGATTTTAACGATTATATCGAGCGTATTTTAATAGGAAAGGGGACTTATATAAGTCCGAGTGAAATGAAAAATTATCCGTATTTAAACGGACAAAACACCTTGGCCGAAAAGGTATCTAGGATTCAGGCTGAATCTTTAAAGTTTTTAGGCGGTTTTAGCGACCCGTTGCCTTGGAATATGGAGACAGCTGTTAAAATTCCACAACTACCAAAAGATCAAAACCAGCAGCCATTTGTAACCGATTTTGATTTTTCCGACACAAATTCCAATGCGTATAGCGGTTTATACCACTGGTTTGGCTTAGAGCCTGTGGGCGACGAGCGCACCAGTTTAACCTTTAGTGTTTTTGTACCCGCCGATGGCAGTAACGCGTTGTATTATTACGACCATGCTTCGAAAAAACAAGGTTACGCGGGTGTTTCGGCAATGCCGTTAAAGGTAAAAGAATCGAGAAAAGAATACGATTGGACCGCCAATACACCTGTGGAATTCCGGCCGTACATTAAAGACATTGCAGGCAGAAAACGCATGTTCTTTTTAGGAACCGTATCTGCCATTAGCGAAAAAAACGCGGGACAGTTTGACGGCTCAGCGACACCGGATTTGGTTTTGATTGATAGCGAATACCGCGATGTGATTTGGATTGATGTAAAAAAACCTAGCCAATGGGATAAAACCGTTTACGACCAGTTAAATGAAGCGTGGAGGTCCAGCGAAGGCATTGGTTATTATTTTGCCGAAGAGACTAAAACCATTGATATGGTTGAACAGGTTTCAGATTCAACGTTGGTAATTCCTGTTGTTGATAAAAAGTCAGAAGAGATTGAGCGTTTACAAAAGCAGATAGATTCTTTAAAGGCAACAAGTAACTGATTGAATTATGCATGGAAGTTTAGGGCATTTTAAAGCAACATTACAAAGAAAAATGGAACGTAAAGCTAAAGCTGAAGGCAGATTTGATAAAAAGAGGCTTAAGTATAAAGCTTCAGAAAATAAAGCAGAATTCAATTTTCCTGTACTTACTAAATCTGAAATAGATAAAGTAAAAAGGGAAATAAGAAATAAAATGAGAAGAGAGAAGCTATTAAATTCGGTTTTAGTTTTTGCTGTTTTTTTAGGTCTTCTATTGGCATTCTATTTTTTACTTTACTAATTCTCTAAAGAAAGACTTTTCTTTTTTTTGATATAGTTTATAGCTCTAAATTTTAACAAAACATTTAGAAATTATTTCCGTTCCTTTACATACCAACAAACACTAAATTATGAAAAATTCCATTTACGCTTTTTTAACTTTAACGATTCTGATTTCATCTTGTAAATCAAATGAAACCGAAAGACCGCACGCGTCTCTCGAAACTCCAATTGCTAAAAAAATTCCCAAAGAATTAACCGTTCACGACGATACGCAGACCGATAATTATTTCTGGATGCGCTTAAGCGACGAGCAAAAAAATGCCGAAACGCCAGATGCACAAACCCAAGACGTGTTGGATTACTTAAATGCCGAAAACGAGTATTTGGGTAAAGCCATGGCGCATACCCAAGGGCTTCAAGACAAGTTGTACAACGAAATTGTAGGCCGTATAAAAAAGGACGATCAATCCGTTCCGGTAAAAGACAACGGCTATACCTATTATACGCGCTTTGAAGAAGGTGGCGATTATGCTTTGTATTGCAGAAAAAAATTAGAAGAAGGCGCAAAAGAGGAGATTATGCTTAACGGACCTGAATTGGCAATGGGTTATGCCTATTATGGCTTTGGCGGACGTTCGGTTAGTCCAGACAATAAAATGCTGGCCTTTGGTATCGATACCATTTCCAGACGCCAATACACCATTTATTTTAAAAATTTGGAAACCGGCGAGTTACTAAAAGACAAACTCAGTAATACGGGTGGTAGCGCCGTTTGGGCAAACGATGGAAAAACCGTGTTTTACACCACAAAAGACCCTCAAACATTGCGTCAAAACAAAATTGTAAAGCATGTCATTGGCACCAATCAATCAAACGATGTGGTGGTTTACGAAGAAAAAGATGATACATTTAGATGCTGGGTAAGCAAAACAAAATCGGATGCTTATTTGCTTATTGGAAGTTTTCAAACCTTATCTACAGAATACAGGGTTTTAGATGCCAATACTCCAAATGGTGAGTGGAAAGTGATTCAACCCAGAGAGAAAAATTTAGAATATACCATCGATCATTTTGAAGACCATTTTTATATCAGAACCAATAAAGATGCTAAAAATTTTAAACTAGTAAAAACTCCGGTAAATAAAACCGAAAAAGAGCATTGGGTAGATGTTATTCCGCATCGCGATAATGTGTATTTTCAAGGGATGGATTTGTTTAAAAATTATTTAGTTGCTGAAGAACGAAAAGATGGTTTACGAACCATTAGAGTTATAAAATGGGACGGAACAGACGACCATTATATCCAATTTAACGACCCTGCATATTTTGCTGCAACAACCTCTAATTTAGATTTTGACACCGATGTTTTGCGATACAGATACAGTTCGTTAACCACGCCGAATAGCACTTTTGAGTATAATATGACCGATAAAAGTCAAGTACTTTTGAAACAAGATGAAGTTATTGATTCGTCATTTTCCGTTGATAATTATACATCAGAGCGTTTATATGCAACAGCTGCCGATGGAACAAAAATCCCCGTATCCATTATTTACAAAAAAGGTGTCGAAAAAAACGGTAAAAACCCGTTATTACTTTACGCCTATGGATCTTACGGAAATAGTATGGAGCCCACATTTAGTTCTACCCGTTTAAGTTTACTCGATAGAGGTTTTGTTTACGCCATTGCCCATATTCGTGGTGGTCAGGAAATGGGAAGGGATTGGTACGAAAACGGCAAGCTGCTTAAAAAGAAAAATACCTTCACCGATTTTATTGATGTCGGCAAATTTTTAATTGATGAAAAATTCACAACAAGCAACCATTTATATGCTTACGGCGGATCTGCCGGCGGCTTGTTAATGGGCGCTATTTTAAATATGGAACCCGATATGTGGAATGGTGTTATTGCCGCTGTTCCTTTTGTTGATGTAGTTTCAACCATGCTGGATGAAACCATTCCGTTAACAACGTTTGAATTTGACGAATGGGGAAATCCGAAAAACAAAGAATATTATAATTATATGAAATCGTATTCGCCGTATGATAATGTTGAAGCCAAAGATTACCCAAACATTCTCATTACCACAGGGTATTGGGATAGCCAGGTACAATATTGGGAACCTGCAAAATGGATTGCTAAATTACGCGAGTTAAAAACCGATGATAATTTATTAATTATGGATTGCAATATGGAAACCGGTCACGGTGGAGCATCCGGACGTTTCGAGCGTTATAAAACCTTGGCGTTAACCTATGCTTTTATGCTTGATTTAGAAGGTGTTACAGAGTAAAAATTAAACTAATCACGATAATTTATTAAGGCCTGTTAAGTTTTTAAAACCTAACAGGTCTTTTATTTATTAGGCACAAATACCCTTTTATTTTTAAAATTTTGCATTACCTTTGTATTCCAAATACGTTTGGATAAAATATGAGTCAAAAAGTTTTACTTAACGCAAAAGAGGTAAACATCATTCTTCATCGATTGGCTTGTCAACTTATTGAAAAACATAACGATTTCTCTAACACCGTTTTAATTGGCTTACAGCCTCGTGGCATTTTTTTGGCCGATAGACTGGCTAAAATATTAACCGAAGACTATAAGGTTAAAAACATAAAATTAGGGCACTTGGATATTACATTTTTTAGAGATGATTTTCGAAGAAGTGACAAACCCTTGGAAGCTAATGCCACTAAAATTAATTTTTTGGTTGAAGATAAAAACATAGTGTTTATTGATGATGTGTTGTACACCGGACGCAGTATTAGAGCCGCATTAACAGCCATCCAATCTTTTGGAAGACCAAACGAAATAGAACTGCTAACGTTAATAGATAGACGTTTCAGTAGGCATTTACCCATTCAACCCGATTACAGAGGGCGACAAGTAGATGTGATAAATAATGAAAAAGTAAAGGTAAACTGGAAAGAGCACGACAATGAAGATTCGGTTTATTTAATTGAAAAATAATAATGAACAACTAAAGTTTGAGTTTTAGATACGCATGGGTAACTTTTAACTTTTGACTTTTAACTTTTAACTTTGACGATGAGCGAATTAAGTGTCAATCACTTATTAGGAATAAAATATCTTAACAAGGAAGATATTCAACTTATTTTTGAAACTGCCGATCATTTTAAAGAAGTGATTAACAGACCTATTAAAAAAGTGCCCTCGCTTAGAGATATTACCATTGCCAACTTATTTTTTGAAAACTCAACCCGCACAAAACTGTCTTTCGAGCTGGCTGAAAAACGGTTGTCTGCCGATGTTATTAATTTTTCCTCGTCACAATCTTCAGTAAAAAAAGGCGAAACTTTAATTGATACGGTAAACAATATTTTATCTATGAAAGTAGATATGGTTGTTATGCGGCATCCAAATCCTGGGGCTGGTGTGTTTTTGTCAAAACACGTAAAGGCAAGTATTATAAATGCCGGCGATGGTGCGCACGAGCACCCAACACAAGCCTTGTTGGATTCGTATTCAATTAGAGAAAAATTAGGTGCTGTTAAAGGTAAAAAAGTAGTAATAGTGGGCGATATTTTACATAGTAGGGTAGCGCTTTCAAATATATTTGCTTTACAGTTACAGGGTGCTCAAGTTATGGTTTGTGGCCCAAAAACCTTAATACCAAAGTATATCGATAAGTTGGGGGTGAAGGTGGAAACAAACCTGCGCAAAGCTTTAAATTGGTGCGATGTGGCCAATATGCTGCGCGTGCAAAACGAACGGATGGACATTAGTTATTTTCCATCAACAAGAGAGTATACACAACAGTTTGGAGTTAATAGAGAACTACTGGATTCTTTAAATAAAGACATAACCATCATGCACCCGGGCCCTATAAATAGAGGTGTGGAAATTACCAGCGATGTTGCCGACTCAAAGCAAGCCATCATTTTAAATCAGGTTGAAAACGGCGTAGCTATACGTATGGCCGTTATTTATTTATTAGCTTCAAAAATAAAACAGTAAGTCATGATTTTAGACCAACACAAGAATACCGCTATCATTACCCAAGAAAAAGCTACCATTGTTGAATTGGTAAAAAAAATTCAAGCTCTATATCCTAAGTTTAAAACCAATAATATTATTGTCTGCCTAACAACACTTTCTAAAATCAGTTTATCCGAAATTGTTGAATTCCTTGAGCTGTCCAATACGCACAGAGCTTCAAAACTCTCGTTTGTTATTGTTTCAGATAAGGTAGATTTGGATGAGATGCCAGACGAAATTGTAGTCGTGCCAACCATTCAAGAGGCATACGATATTATCGAAATGGAAGACATGGAACGCGATTTAGGGTTTTAAAGTTCATTCGCTAGTCGTTTAGTTGTTTAGCTGATTCGACTCAACGACTTAACAACAAACAAAAGACATGTAATGAAATTAACTATTCTAGGCTGTTACAGCGCCACACCGCGCGCTTTAAATAATACAACTTCGCAGGTTTTAGAAATTAATAATCACATGTTTTTAATTGATTGTGGTGAGGGCACCCAAGTTCAGTTACGCAAACATCGTATTAAATTCAATCGCATAAAACACATTTTTATATCGCATTTACATGGCGACCATTTTTTTGGTTTAGTGGGATTAATTTCAACATTCCGATTATTGACGCGCGAAACCGATTTGCATATTTATGGGCCAAAAGGCATCAAAGAAGTGATTACGCTTCAAATGAAATTAGCCGATTCGTGGACCAACTACAATCTTATTTTTCATGAGTTAACCTCAAAGAAAACCAAATTGGTTTTTGAAGATGATAAGGTTGTGGTACACACTATTCCGTTAAATCATCGGGTTTACACCAATGGTTTCCTTTTTAAAGAAAAAGAAGGCGAACGCAAATTGGATATTGTGGCTGTTGAAAACGCTAATATCGATACCGCCTATTTTAGAAAATTAAAGCAAGGTTTTGATGTAGAAAATAGAGATGGTGTTTTAATTGATAACAAAAAGGTTACCAAACCAGCCAAAAAACCTAAGAGTTATGCCTTTTGTAGCGATACCATGTTTAAAGAAGACATTGTGCCAATTATTAAAAATGTAGATGTACTGTACCACGAGTCTACTTTTTTAGAAAAGCACGCAAATTTGGCACTGAAAACAAAGCACTCAACCGCAAAAGAAGCCGCTAAAATTGCCAAACACGCCAATGTTGGCACGTTGGTGCTTGGGCATTATTCCACGCGTTACGATGGATTAAACGCGTTTAAAGAAGAGGCGCAAACTGTTTTTGATAATGTTGAATTGAGCGAAGACGGAAAGGTTTTTAATTTTTAGTATTTATTCATTTTGGCTTATAGCCCACTCAATGGCTTCATCCAAAGTATGGCAGCATTTAATATTGGCTTTGGAAAACATTTTTTCAATGGAGGCATTGGTATACGACCAACTGCTGTATGTAACAATAGCGCGTGTGTAGGAAACCCCAAATTTGGCCTCGGTTTTAATCCATGAATTTGGGTCCAATGAATAGGAGTTTATTTTATTGGTAATGTAAATTAATTTTTTGGGATCTTGTGTTTTGGAATCTTTGTAAAATTTTATAACCTCTTCTGAGATAATATCAATCATTTGACAATTGAAATGCACACCCTCGTGAATTTCGGAAATAGCAAATTGATCTAAAAAATAAAAATTACCAAATGGTTTTTCTACTTTTTTGTGATTTAAAATTTTAAAATATTTTGAATCTTCAAACTTCATTTTAGATTTTTATACAGGGTAATTTAGGGATTTTCTTTAAAATCTAAAATCTAAAATCTAAAAAATAAAAAATTGTTTTTGGTTGTTTCACTGGCATGTTGTAAGTAAATACTTTTTCTATAGTCAGAACTTATTTTAATTGGTTTTAAATGGAATAAACCTTCATTATTAAACCTTGCGGATTTGTGTTGGGCAAATACAAAAAAATTTAGGCATTAATTAAATTCTTTTAAATTTTGCATCCAATCAATGGCTTCTTTTAAAGACATGCATCGCTTAATACTTTTTTGGGTAAACTGCTTTTCAATTGAAGCATTCATATAAGTTGAACTGTTGTACATAACAATGGCACTGGCAATAATTAAACTATACTTTTCTTCAACTTTTTTCCAATTATTCGGATCTACAGAGTAGTGGTTTATTCTATTGGAAATAAACCCGATTTTAGCATCGTCGCCATAAAATTCAAAAACCTTTTGTATGATTTGTTCTGCTTTGTCCCAATCAAAATGGACGCCTTCATCCAATTCAACAATTAAGAATTTTTCGCATAAATAATAGGTACCAAAAGGCATTACCAACTTGGTAGGGTTTAAAATTTTAAAATATTCAGAATTTTCAAACTTCATTTTTAGGTAAATTAGGGGACTGCAAACTTAATAAGAATAAAAATGAATAGGTAGGATAAATGGTATGTAATTTGTTAAAAATGATGGAAACATTCTAAACCGCAAAACTCAAATGAATATATTTTAACGTGATAATTTATTGTTTTTCGCAAAAGGATTTAAACCTTAGCAACCACTTGTCCACCTGTTTTTTAAACATATTCGGAAACAGTTTTGCTATTAGTTTTATAAAAAAACCTTTAAATTCGGTGTAATCAATTTCAGTAGTCAATGTGGTTTCGTTATCATTCAAAGCAGTAAACTTCGAGCGCATGGTATTTGTCATGCGTTTATGTTCGTATTTAGCATAAAATTCGTCGGGTAGTTTATTATGGATTATCGTCTCAATTAAATCAAATTTCTTATAAATTAATTTAGATTTAGCGCCAGTTTCACCTTGGTTTCCGCTTAAATGCTCCATCCTTAAAAAATCTTTTTGAGATTGTTTTAAAGCTTCAGGATCTTCAAAATGTTTTACAACTTCTTGCTTAGGTTTCTTAACGTTTATTGAACAAGTGAATTTCATTTTTAATATTTTTTAGGCGCATTTATAAGCGTATAAAGCAATCCGAAAACCAGAATTATAACGCTAATTAAAAGTCTGTAAAAATGCTCTACATCTAAAAGGAATAATAAAGAAGTTGCCATTATTGCCAGAGCACCGGTAATTATTAAACCGTTGTGCAATAAGGTTGAAAATTTTTTAATGTCGATGTTCTTTTTTTCTTCGGCAGTCATGGTGTTGTAACCCGCAATTAAGTTTGGGTATTTTTTTACTAAAAGGCCGCAAATAATAAAAATGGCGCCCACAAGCGTTTCTACAAAAAGCATTTTACGTAAATTTGAATACTTAAAGTTACAATTTATTTCAATTATCATATGTTATGCAAAAAGATTTAAGCGATTACAGAAAATCTTACGAAAAAGGTGAGCTGCTTTTGGCAAACGTACCAGAAAACCCCATGGAATTATTCCAGAAATGGTTTTATGAAGTCGATAGGTTTTTTGCCGAAGATGAAACCAATGCGATGACGGTTTCAACCATAGGAATAGATGGTTACCCTAAGAATAGGGTGGTGCTTCTTAAAAAATACACCTACGAAGGTTTTATATTTTATACGAATTATGAAAGCGAAAAAGGCAAAGCCATAGCACAAAATCCAAATGTGTGCTTATCGTTTTTTTGGCAAGGTGCCGAAAGGCAAATTATAATAAAAGGTAATGCAGAAAAGATTGCAGAAAATTTAAGCGACGGTTATTTTGAATCCAGACCACGCGGTAGCCAATTGGGTGCTTTGGTTTCACATCAAAGTGAAGCTATTGAAAGTCGCGAATTTATTGAAGACAAGTTGCAAAAACTAGAACAAAAATATGAAGGCAAAGAGATTCCCAGGCCAGAGTATTGGGGCGGCTATATTGTAAAGCCTGTTGAAATTGAGTTTTGGCAAGGGCGCCCAAATAGATTGCACGATAGAATACGCTATAAATTACAAAGCGATTACAATTGGAAGATAAATCGATTATCTCCTTAAAACATCGATATATTACTTCTTTTTACTACAGAAATATGCGTTTCATCGATTAAAAACAATTAATAACGATAAACAACACGTTTTTCATCGATTTTAACATTTAATTAACATTTACTTCTAAGTAGGCTGTTAAATTTACAGCACCAAATCTAAATTTACCTACTTATGAAGTTATTACAAAAGCTGCCAGTATTGGCATTGTTTGCTGTTTTGACATTTTCTTGTTCAACGGATAACATGGATGAAAAAGCAGATTTACTTGTTGAAAACTTAATTGTTCCACCTACAAAAACAATTGAGACAGAAACTCTAGAACTTATTAACAATCACAGGCTGTCATTGGGCTTGAATCCTTTAGGCGATTTAAAAATTGTAAAATCCGTGGCTTACAGCCATACCGATTATATGGTAGATAAAGAAGAAATATCCCATGATAATTTTTATACGCGCAGCAACTATTTAAAAGCCAATGCCGGCGCCAAAAAAGTATCGGAAAATGTGGCTTACGGATACAGTAGTGCCGAATCTGTGGTTAAAGCATGGCTTAAAAGCGATGGACACCGCGCCACTATTGAAGGCGACTTTACAAACTTTAATATTTCGGCTGAAAAAAGTGCCGAAGGAAAATGGTATTACACAAACATTTTCATAAAAAAATAAAATTGTTTTTATAAAACAATTACAACATAGCCTTTTAATTTACTCATTTTTAGTACATGCTGTATTAGGTATGCAACACGAGTGATTGACTGGTTATATTTTAATAACTATGTAGTTATTGAATTTAGCTTTAGGTATAAAATCCGCTCAGTTTACTGAGGGGATTTTTTGATTGTATGTTGGCGAGCGGAAAAAGTGCAAAATCAACTTTGATTGCGGAAGTGAACTCTCGTTGTTAAAACGTGCTTTTGCAATAGAAAAAAAACGGTTTGCCCAATAATAAGAACTATGTTTCGAAATTAGCCTAAAATGGTTTGTTTTTTTAACTCAGTGCTTTGTTGGCAGCCGTTTTATTTCTTTTCTTCTCGTAAAATTTTTTCCATTTTACGGCCTCTTGCCAATTCATCAATGAGCTTTTCCATGCGTCTACATTGTTTATACAACTCAAATTCATCCTCTATTTCTTCTATTCGATAACCACAAACAACTCCTTTAATCAAATGTGCGTTAGGATGTATTTTAGCTTTTTTAAAAAATGTTCTAAAAGTTACTTTCTTTTCAATAAGTGCTTGTAAATCATCTTTGTCAAAACCAGTAAACCATTCTATTACTTGGTTGAGTTCTTCTTTTGTTCTACCATTCTTCTCCAACCTATTCAGGTAAAGTGGATAAATGGATGCAAATATCATACTTGCCACTTTTTCATTTTTTTCGGCAGTAACTTTCATTTTGATACTATTTTATTGTTGATCACTTTCTCATAAATTCAAACGCCCCTTTTCTAAGTTGGATACCATATTCCAAATAGGCTTTCATACAGGCGAGGAAATTTGCCCATCCACCCGAATTTTCTAAAGCCCATTTTAGATTATCTTCATTAAGCTCCTTTCCATTTTCGTTTACTCTAACTATGGTACTATCATCTGGCAATTTTTCCAATGTGATTTTCACAACAGTTTCGGGGTCCCAAACAAAGGAAACCGAACTATTATCTTCAATTTTAATTTCTTGAATAAGGAACCTATCTTCAAATTCAGGAAATTTCCAAATCACTTCTTTTCCCGATTCAAGTCGTCCGCTACTTTCAGAAATAAAATACTTGGTCATTTTCTCTGGATTTACAATCCCTTGGAAAACTTCTTCAATCGGTTTTTGAATTTGTATAACGGCCTTGGATTCAAGTTTCATAATATTTCTTTTTTTTGTCTTTTGTTTTAATTTATTCAAATTGGTGCTACCGGTCTCCTTTACTTTGATCTTACTAAATTTAACTAGGGAAGAGAGGAGAACAAGCAATTACTTATAATCATTGTTGTAAGAATTTTTTATTTCATTCGTTTTTTTATGAGTATTATTTGTCCGAGATGATAATAAGTGTGTTCAATCATTGCATCAATATTCCTGTAATAAGTCCCATATTTCTTATCTATAAATTCCGACAATATTTTTTCTTCTGACATCTTTTCAACAAGTTCAATAAATTCTTCCGAGTCAAGGCAAAACTTTTTCACTAAGTTTTGCCAATCTTGTTCAGATTTTATAGGTCGGTAGTCAAAACTATATTTGTCTCGTATATCGAGTGTTCCTCCTTTAAGAACTTTTTTTACTCCAGCAATATAGTAATCAATGTGAAAAGTCAAATCAGCGATAGTGTTAAAGTCATCTATTTTTTGAGTTGCTTGTTTCCAATCAAGGTCAATTATTTGTTCTTTGAAATTTGTACCTAACACCCATTTTCCTTCGGTAAAAATTTCCTTTAGTCGGTTTGCTAAATATTCGTTTAATCTCATTTTAGGTTAATAGATTTATATTTTTGACAATTTTCTCAAATTGCTTACAACGTGTTTCTTTAGTTTGTAATAAATAACTATTTATAGAAAAAGAGGAGAACTATAACGTGTTTTAAGTACCTAATTTAACAAATACAAACCAAACAGAAAATCCGCGAGGATTTTCGTAAACAAGCTCAAACTAGCAAAAAATTTTATTCGGTGTTGGCAAATCGTTTTTTAATTATTCAGCTTATTTGAATTCCGATATTTTTAAATAACTCTTTAGCTTCTTCAATATCAGATTCTTTTTTTATTTCCATTAAGTCTCTCAGCTTTCCGTTTTTCAATTTCAGACTCAACCATTTTCGCCCAAAAACTTGCTTTTCGATAAGCGAGCTGATTTCAGACAATTTCAATTTTTCAGATGCTGTTTTTTTAAGTATTTGATAAGTAAACAAAACAATTGAAAAAACCCCAAGAATTATCCAAATAAATCCCATCCATTCCATTTGTTTTGTATCCAACACAAATAGAGGGAAAAGAACAGAATTAACAAGCGTAAAAAGCAATGATATATTCATTAATAGATACTGCTTTTTTAATCCATCTTTTATTTCAATCGACTCTTCAGTTTCGTTAAAATTTATTTTCATAGTACTGTTTTTCATATGTATGCTAACGGTTACGTATAAGAATAGTTGCGGGTTTACGTGCGAGGATTTTCCGCAGGAAAATCAGACGTAGTAAACTTGCAACTACCTTTGGTGAAGCCCAAAATTGAGCAATTATTTTTATACATTGTTGTACGCAGTATTTTATTCATTTAACAGTATAATTCAGAGTTCTTTCGGTGCTTAATTTCATTTCCATAAAAAATATTCCAGTCAACAATTCTGTCGCATATTCGGTCAAAAATATCGTCCCAAGTATATGGCTGTTCCTCAATCGAAAGTCTGTCCAAGTCCTCATTTATTTGTTCAATCGTTTTTTTGTCAAATAATTTTTGGTCAGACAGTTTTTCTCTTAAAAATCCGATTAATATTCCGTGACACTTTTCGTTAAAGTTGATATTTCCGTTTCTATGGGCTTCATCTCTTAATTTTTCGATTGCTCTCAATAATTCGCCTTGAACAAATTCAGATTGTCCAGATTTTGGCACGTAATTCTGCCAAATGAATTTAGATTTTTCAAAGTATTCTTCTTCAGTCATTTTCTTTGTTTGACTTGTGCAATTAGTTAAAAAAAGCACCAAAATTATATTTATAAAAACTGCTTTTCTCATATTGCGTACAACTAAGGGATAAGAATTATTATAATAACCCTAATATATAAAAAACCACCAAAAGAAAGTTCCGTTGGTGGTTTAATATTTTCTGAATTTGGTTTTTTGTTATTCCATTTTAACCACAATAAATTGCGTGCGTCTGTTTAGCTCATGTTGTGCTTCGGTACAGTTTTTAGTGCCATCGCAATCGTTGGTTAATTTACGCTCTCCAAAGCCGTTGTATTCGGTTATTCTTGAGGCATCAACACCATGGGCAATTAAATACTTGTACGTGGCATTGGCTCGCTCTTTTGAAAGTTTATCGTTGTATTCCGATGGGCCTCTCGAATCGGTGTGCGATTCAATTTTAATAACCATGTCTGGATATTTGTTCATCATTAAATTTACAATTCTATCTAACTCCGCTGTACCATCACGACGGATGTCATATTTATTAAAATCGAAGTAAATAGGGTAGAGCTCAGTTATTGGTAATTCTTTTTTTGCAACAGGGTTTAAAACAAAATTGGCTTTTATGCGCGTTACACTGTTTGCAATGCCTTTTGTAGTTACCATTCGAGAATCATCAATATAGTTGTCTTTTTTGGTGTTTAGTTTATAATCGGTATCTCTGTCGATATTAATTTCAAAATGCCCGTTTTCATCGGTCTGTAAATCTGCAATTTTGTTGTCGTTGCTGTCCAACAACGTAACCACTGCGTTTGGCACGGGTGCATTTGTAGTAGCATCGGTTATTGTGCCTTCTATTTTTAATTGCGGAATTCTGTCGTAGGCATAAATATCGTCTCCACCAACACCACCAGCTCTATTGGATGCGAAGAAACCGGACAACCCGTCATCATTCATAAAAAATGAAAAATCGTCTTTACTTGAATTTACCGGAACACCAAGATTTATGACACTTTTAATTTGGTTGTTCTCATCGGAAACTGTTCCGAAAATATCCAACATACCTAAACCTGGGTGTCCGTCGGATGAGAAAAATAGGGCATTTTCGCTATTTACAAACGGAAACATTTCGTTTTTATCGGTATTTATTATGTTACCTAAATTTTGTGGTGTACCAAAGGTACCGTCGGCATTAATATCCACATAATAAATATCCGAACCTCCAAAACCACCAGGTTTATCCGAAGTGAAATATAATTTTGTATCGTCGTTATTTAGTGCCGGATGCCCGGTGGAATACGAATTGCTGTTAAAACCAAGGGCTTCCACATTTGTCCATTTTCCATCAACCAATGTGGCTTTATAAATGTTTAAATGCGTAACACCTTCATCATCTTTTCCTAAAACATTTTTGTTAAAATCGTTTCTTGAAAAATACATGGTTTTGCCATCTTTGGAAATGGTTAAAGGGCCATCGTGATATACGGAATTGATGTCGCCTTTTATTTTGGATTTATGATTTACAATGCTATCGCTACGATTTCCAGTGGTGTAAACATCTAAAAAAGGTTCTTCGTTCCAGCCGTAAACATGTTTTGTTGAAACGCCTAAATCTTTTGACGAAGCAAAATAAATTATGCCATCCTTTTCGAAAGCACCGAAATCGCTATACTTAGAGTTGAAATTAACATCGGCTAAAAAGTACTGCTGTTTGGCATTATATATAGAAGTGATAAAATCGCTATCTTTTAAATATTTGTCTTTTTTAATAACGCCGCCCGCTTCTTTAAAGCGCTTCAACCATGTACGGGATGTTTTATAGTCTTTTATGCCCCTTAGAGCTTGGGCATAATTATAATAATATTCAATAGGGATATTTTCCTGTTGCACCGCTTTTTGGTAATAAACAACGGCACTGTCAGGGTTTCGCATAAAGGCATAACTATCGGCCAATTGTCTGGTTGCATATTGGGCATTAAAATCTTTTTCGATAAGATGATGATACACCTTTGCAGCACTTACAAATGAAAATTTATTGAATAAATTATCAGCTTTTTTCTGAGAGCCATATTGTGCTGAAGCCGTAAAGCTTAGCGCCAATATAACGTAGGTTAGCATGTGGTTTTTTAGTTTCATTGGGACGATATTTTAAACACAATTAGGTTAGTATTGTGCGGTTTTATTCCATTTTTACAACTATAAATTGAGTACGTCTGTTTAATTGATGGTCTTCTTCTTCACATTTTTGTCCATCCTCACATCCGTTGGTTAATCTGCGCTCACCAAATCCTTGGTGTTCGGTAATTCTTTCAGGATCTACACCTTTCGATATTAAATACTCGTAGGTTGAATTGGCCCTGTCTATCGATAGTTTGTCGTTGTAAGATAATTCACCACGAGAATCGGTATGCGATTCTATTCTAATGACCATTTCTGGGTAATCATTCAACATTAAATTCACTATTTTATCCAATTCCAAAGCTGCATCTTGTCTAATATTGTGCTTATCAAAATCAAAATAAATGGTATTTAATTCGGCAAGTTTTACAACATTTGGCTTAGGGTTAAGCAATAAATTTGCTGTAATGGTTACAAGTTCTGTTTGCAGGTTTTTTGATGTAAACGTGCGATAATCATCAATATATTTATCTTGACTACCAACAATTTTATAATTTTGATTCCTGTCTATATTAATTTGATAGAAACCGTTTTCATCGGTTTCCATATAGGCTATTTGATTGTCTTTGTCATCATATAAAGTGATTACTGAATTGGCAATAGGTTTGGTGTTAATGGCATCGGTTACCACACCTTCAACTTGCATGATGGGTTCTCGGTAATACGCATAAATATCGTCATCGCCACGGCCACCTCTTCGGTTTGAAGCAAAATAACCCGTAATCCCGTTGGGATTCATTGTAAAAGAAAAATCATCACTATTGGAATTGACAGGAATACCTAAGTTTACAACATCAACAAAGTCATCATTTTCACCTTTAATAGTGGCGAAAATATCAAGCAAACCAAGACCTACGTGTCCATCGGATGAAAAAAACAGCACCCCTTCGTTATTAATAAATGGGAAACCTTCGGCGTTTTCGGTGTTTATAACATTTCCTAGATTTATGGGTTCTCCCAATGTGCCGTCAGGGTTGATATCAACAACATAAATATCCGATCCGCCAAAGCCACCAGGTCTATCTGATGCAAAATATAGTTTGGTGTCATCGCTATTTAATGCTGCGTGCTGTGTTGAAAAATCATCACTATTTATGGGTAAGTCTTCAATATTTGTCCAAACACTATCTTGTAATGTGGCACGGTATATTTTCATGGCCGTTAAGCCATTGTTGTCTTTTTTTCTAACTTGGTCGTTGTAGTTGTTTCTTGAGAAATACATGGTGCGACCATCTTTAGTTATGGTCACAGGGCCATCGTGATAAATAGAGTTTACATCGCCTTTTAGTTTTGCGGTGTGATCAACATTTCTTCGCGATCCTACTTTGGCTACATAAACATCTAAAAAGGGCTGTTCGTTCCAGCCATACAATCGTTTAACCGCGACACCTTCGTCTCTTGAAGATGCGAAATATACTTTTCCGTCGTGTTCAAACGCACCAAAATCGCTGTATTTTGAATTGAAGCGCACCCGATCTAAAAAGTACTGCTGTTTGGCGTTAAATACACTGGTAATAAAATTGACGTTTTTAGAAAAATCGTTAGCGTTTACCACACCTCCGGAATCTTTAAATCGCTGCAACCATATTTGCGATTCTTCATACTTTTTAATACCACGAAGGGATTGGGCGTAGCTGTAATAATACTCTATGGGTACATTATCTTGCTCAACCACTCTTTTATAATATCGAGAAGCTTTTTGTGGATTCCTTAAATAGGCATAACAATCGGCCAACTTTCTTGTGGCATAGTCTTTATTGTAGTTGTTTTCAATAAGATCTTGATAAACTTCTGCCGCTTTTACAAAAGAGAATTTATTGAATAACGTATCGGCTCTTTTTTGTTTTCCTTGTTGTGAAAAAGCAGAGATACTGAGCAATAAAGCTAAACAAATTACTATGTGGTTTTTTATTTTCATCTATACAATAATTTCTTATTAGAAATATCTAGGTGATTTTAATTTAGAACTTAAGAATTTGAATTCGTAAATTAATAAAATCTCGTGAGTTCCAGTGGTATATCTTGCGATATCTGAAATGGGTTTTTCATAAGCATACCCTACACGTAGTTGTCTTGACACTTGAAAATCGGCAAAACCTCCAATGGCTGCTGCTTCTCTGTTAAGTCGGTACGAACCGCCCAACCAAAATTTCTCATTAAAAAGGAAACTTCCGGTAAAATCGTAAGATATGGGTGCACCGTTGGTTGCTTTTAATAATACCGCAGGTTTAAGTTTTATGTTTTTACTTAAATCGACTACAAAACCACCAGTAAAATAGTAGCTAATTCGCTCTAAGGCCTCAAACTCTTTCTGTTGGTTGCTAAAATCGTTAGTTAATATTCTTGGTGCGGATAAACCTAAATACCAGCGGTTAGAGTGCCAAAAAACACCAGCACCGATATTTGGTGTCCATCTATCTTCGGTACCAAAAATTAAAGGGTCGTTTACATTGCCGGGATCATTACGAAAATCGGCATCAAAACTAAATTGGGTAAAACCGGCTTTTAAGCCAAATGCCAATTTACCATCTGTACCCGTTGGAATAGAATAAGAAAAATCACCATAAACATACGTGAAGTTTTGAGGACCTAAATCGTCTTCAATAAACGACAAGCCTAAACCAATTCTATCATTCCTAAGCGGTGTATGAATAGACAGTGTTTGTGTTATGGGACCGCCTTTAAAACCAACCCATTGACTTCTGTGTAATCCAACAACGCTTAATGCCTCTCTACTACCTGCATACGCTGGATTTACAGAGATTGTATTGAACATATACTGTGTGAATTGCGGTAACTGTTGTGCAACTCCAATCGTACAGCTGAACAATGCAATAGCGATTATGTTATGTTTAATAAGTTTCATAGGTTAAGTTTTATTTGGTTCCTAAGTAAATTGGACCGGTTAATGGTTTCAATCCACTGTTTTGTAAATGAATGATATAATAATAAGTTCCGTTCGGTAATTTACCATTGCCTCCTATTGATGATTTAGGTGAAGAGCCTCTCCAGCTACCAGATCCTTCGCCTACTTGATAGTTGTTGGATTCGTAAACTAAAGCACCCCAACGGTTAAAAATTTTAATGTCGGCAGTAAATCCGCATAATTCAATACCAGTTATATCAAAGGTCTCATTATAGCCATCACCGTTAGGTGTTAACGCTTTCGAGATTACAATATCGTTTTCACCACAAGGGAGTACCTCGCAGTAATTTAGTGTCACCACGATATCGGTAATACTTATACAACCTGCGTCTGTTGTTGTATATCTAAATCTGTAATCTATACCTGTTTGTACTGTAATTGAATCCCATTCTACATTTGTAGGATCAAAAACACTTCCAGTTAGTATGGCTCCCGAGCCGCCATCTATTAGTTCCCAAGTTCCGTTGGTGTTAAGGGTTTCGGGTGTGTAATTATTTAAATCTACAGCACCTTCATCGAAACACAAATCTGGAGCTACTATATCTATAAGAACTTCATCAAGCGATACATTTAACGTTTGCGTGTAGGATTCTTGATTTGCGCATTCATCGGTTACCGTCCAGGTTCGAATGATTTGATAATCTGTTAATGCAATTTCATCGAAGGTATTGGTTTCTTCAAAAACCACGGTTATACCGGCGCTAACAGAACAGTTATCGGAAAACTCTAAAGCCGGAGCATCAGGAACATCCGTACAGCTAACATCCAATGTTTCTTCAAAGGTTGTTGTTGGTGCTGGAGCCGTTGTGTCTTGAACCGTTATTATTTGTGTGTGCGTAGTAATCAATCCACAGGCATCCGTTGCCACCCAAGTTCGTGCAATGATATAGTTGTTTGCACAATTTCCGTTTGTTAAAGCATCACTTACCGCCACAGTGGCGTCACTACAATTGTCAATTGCTGTTAAGGTTGTAGCATTAGGGACAGCATCGCATTCTACGGTTATGTCTTCAGGTAAATCTTCTACAAATTCTGGTCTGGTTGTGTCTTGAACGGTTATGTTTTGTGTATGGACCGTTGTAAGCCCACTAGCATCTGTTGCAGTCCAAGTACGTACTAATGTGTAATTAGAAGCACAAGAACCATCTATTCTTTCTTCACTAAAAGTTACTTCGGCAGAACCACAATTATCGGTTGCCGTAAGTACTTCAGCATCTGGAATTTCGCTACATTCTACAGTTATATCAACAGGTAACGCT
This sequence comes from Hwangdonia sp., assembly GCF_048381975.1. NCBI lineage: Bacteria > Pseudomonadati > Bacteroidota > Flavobacteriia > Flavobacteriales > Flavobacteriaceae > Hwangdonia > Hwangdonia sp. The sequence continues at coordinate 137,728 of NZ_JBLWYT010000006.1, forward strand.
TCAACAAATATTGGGTCGATATTATCAATTACGGTTACAACTTGTGTACAGGTTACCGTGTTGCCAGCTTCATCGGTAATCGTCCATGTTACTATGGTATCACCTTGTGGAAAAGCAGTAGGGGCATCATTACTAATTGTAACTGATGTACAATCGGTGGCACTTGGTGTGCCTAAATCTACATTGGTTGCCGAACATAAACCTGCATCTACATTTACGGTAACATCAATTGGACACGTAATTGAAGGGTCAGCATCGTCAACTACTGTTACTGTTTGCGTACAAGTGGCTATGTTTCCAGAGCCATCGGTTACCGTCCAAGTTACTGTCGTATCGCCCAACGGATAGGTTGTTGGAGCATCGTTGGTTACGGTATCTACCGAACAATTGTCATCCGTCGTAGGTGTTCCTAAATTTACGCTAGAAGCCGTACATAATCCTGGATCCACATTTACTGAAACATCAGCAGGACATATTATAGTTGGGTTAATATTATCGGTTACCGTTACTGTTTGGGTGCAAGTAGCGGTGTTACCAGAGCCATCGATTACCGTCCAAGTTACAGTGGTAGCTCCTAAAGGAAATACTGCTGGCGCATCGTTGGTTACGGTATCCACTGAACAGTTATCGTCTGTAGTTGGTGCACCTAAGTTTACGTTAGACGCCGTACATAATCCGGTATCTACATTTACCGAAACATCTGCAGGACAGGTAATTGTTGGGTCAATATCATCAGATACCGTTACTGTTTGTGTACAAGTTGCTGTGTTTCCTGAACCATCGGTGACTGTCCACGTTACAATGGTGTCACCTAAAGGAAACACTGCTGGCGCATCGTTGGTTACAGTGTCAACTGAACAATTATCGTCAGTTGTTGGTGTACCTAAGTTTACGCTAGACGCGGTACATAAACCAGCATCTACATTTAAAGATATGTTTGATGGACAAGAAATGGTTGGGTCAATATCATCAGTTACCGTTACTATTTGTGTACAAGTTGCTGTGTTGCCCGAGCCATCTGTTACTGTCCAAGTTACTGTGGTATTACCCAATGGGTATATCTCAGGTGCATCGTTGGTTACGGAGTCTACTGAACAATTATCGTCTGTTACTGGTGTGCCTAAGGTTACGCCCGACGCTGTACATAAACCAGCATCAACATTAACTGAAACATTCGCCTGACAAGTAATAGTTGGGTTTATAGTGTCTTCGACGATTACATTTTGATCAACATCAATGATATTGCCGTTACCATCGTCAAAAGTCCATGTAATAGTAAAGGTTCCTTGGGTGTTATAGGTTAGCGGATCGTTTGTTGTACCTGTAATTGAAGTGCCATTACAATTATCTGTAATTACGGGTGCAGTTGCGGTTACCGAACATTGTCCTATTAAATCCGGAAGGGTTGGTTCTTGAGGTGCAGTTGTGTCATCAACAATTACTGTTTGACCCACATCGATACTGTTACCGTTGCCGTCATCAAATGTCCAGGTGATTACAAACGTACCCTGAGTATTATAGGTAGTGGGGTCCGTTGTAGTACCTGTAATAGTGCCGGAACAGTTATCATTTGTAGTAGGTGCTATTGCCGTTACGCCACATTGCCCGGTTAAATCTTCCAATCTCGGGGTGTCTGGATTTGTTGTATCATTTACAATTACCGTTTGATCAACATCGATACTGTTACCGTTACCATCGTCGAAGGTCCATGTAATGGTAAACGTGCCCTGTGAGTTATAGGTTGTAGGATCTGTTGTTGTTGCAGTGATTGTGCCCAAACAGTTATCATTTGTTATTGGTGCGGTAGCTGTTACCGAACACTCACCTGTTAAATCTGACAAGATTGGAGCAACTGGGTTTGTAGTATCATTTACAATGACGTTTTGATCAACATCAATGCTATTGCCGTTGCCATCGTCAAATGTCCAAGTGATTACAAATGTGCCTTGTGTATTATAGGTTAATGGGTCGCTAGTTGTTCCAGAAATTGCAGAACCATTACAATTATCTGCAATTATAGGTACAGGTGCAGTAACCGAGCATTGCCCTATTAAATCAGCAAGGGTTGGTGCTTCGGGTTCTGTGGTGTCATCGACAATTACTGTTTGATCAACATCAATACTATTGCCGTTACCATCGTCAAAGGTCCAAGTGATTACAAATGTACCTTGTGTATTATAAGTTAACGGGTCTGTAGTTGTACCTGTAATGGTGCCAGAACAGTTATCCTCTGTAGTTGGCGCCGTTGCGGTTACACTACATTGCCCTGTTAAAACCGCTAGTCTTGGTGTATCTGGATCAGTGGTATCATTAACAATGACGTTTTGATCAACATCAATGCTATTGCCGTTGCCATCGTCAAAGGTCCAAGTGATAACAAATGTGCCTTGTGTATTATAGGTTAATGGGTCTGAAGTTGTACCCGTAATGATTCCCGAACAAGCATCACCTGCAGTTGGTACCGTTGCGGTTACCGAACACTGCCCTGTTAAATCGGGTAGTGTTGGTGTACTCGGGCCTGTTGTATCGGTAATGGTTATGGTCTGTGTTACATTAATTGAATTGTTACAATCATCGGTTACGCTATATGTTCTCGTAATAATTTCAGGGTTTGTACCACCATCCGAAACATCGGAGACGAATGCTACTGTAGGGGTAAAACCAGAATTATCAGCTTCATCGGTAACTACCAAAACATCTGGAGGAGGTATAGTGCCACCACATTCAATATCAACGGGAGCAGGGTTACTTGCTGTTGGCGGTTCATTTATATAATCTAAATAGTTGATGCCTATGATAATAGGAGTAGGTATTGGCTCTCCGGCACAATTTCCTGTGGTTTCATAGCCTTGTATCAACGGAAAATCAAACGGAACATTAGATACAGCACCAACACCCGTTATGGTTCCACTGAGTGAAACATTAGGATCAAAAGAGGGGTCGGTTAACATGGTACAATCCCGAGTTACCGTTAGACTAAAACTAATAGTTGCCAACACATCATCTGGAGAAGGGGGAACAGGTAATGTGCCTAAATCCCATATTATAGATCCGTTTGGACCAAATCCTGGACCTGTCATGTAAATAGGATTGTTTGTTGTTGAAAATATACCGGGATTGGGAAAGCCTGTTGAAATATTTAAATTACTTGGGTCTATAGTTTCAGGTATAGGAATGGTAATTAGCGTATTATCTGTAGCTTCGGTTCCCGTATTTCTTATTTCAAGTGTGTATTCTGAAAATTGCCCCGGTTCCAAAATGTCTGGTGGGTTAGGGGTATTTCCGTTAACAGAAGTTATATTTAGTACACCTTCTGGTTCTGGAACATAGGCATCAACAGCAAAGGTTACATTAAAAATGGTATAGGTATCTTGAAAAGTACCATAATTAAATGATGTTTGAGTTTGCCCATTAGCAATTATACTGTTTCCTGTATTATCAACATCAAACATGACTACATCTATACCTGTATTATTGTATAGGTTCGGATCACGGGCGTTACCATCAGTTAAAATAGATCCAGTAAAAAAATTATCAGGGGTATTATTTGAATGTGATAAAGGAATATAAGTTGGTGTGTTTAGTTGTTGGATTGAAAAGAAATCGCCTATAAAGCCTCTTTCGCCTTCACCACCCATAATACCTAATTTTAAGTTTACTTCACCGCTTTGAGCAGCGTTAAAACCGGATACCGGTATTGTAAAAACATCGGCATTAGCACTTCTCACGAAAGCATAGCCATCAAAAACAGTAACGTCCCTCCATTTCATTTTTGAGTTTTCGTACACTACAACCATGCCCCAGCCACCAGATAGTCCTGTGCCATCTATTGTTCCTTCTCTAGTTGGTAAATCGCCAACAAAATATTCACCAATACCATTTAATTGTACGTAGTCGGTAATTTCAACATAGCCAGTAAATATATTTCTATATATGTCTTCAGGAAATAAAATGCTATTTGCGGGTGTCGCGGTAAATGTTGTATAATCGGTTGCGTCTGGCCCTTTAATGCGAATTCTGCGTTTATCGAATTGTTTTGTAACTCCATTTTTGGTTACGTTAAATGTATTGGGGTCACCATCACCATCAGCATCTGCATCAACGCCTTGATCGACTCTTCCAGTCCAATAGATACCCGCATAAATAATTTTTGAACAGCCAGGATCTGCTCTATTCTCAGTTGATAGAGCAAGTGTTGCAGAAGAAGAGTTAAAAGTATCAAATGTGTTGCCAGGAAAAACCACATCATCACGATCAACAAATCTCATGTCTTCGTTGTTGTTACCAGTATCAGAGTAATTAACTAAGGTCAGGTTTGTATTGCCCATCATAGTAAAATCACCTTTTATAGTATATATGGTTTTGCTGGGCGAGTTTACAGAGGTTCTTGGAGTAAAATCCACCTCTACTTGACCATAACTATTTGAAGAAAACAAAAAAAGAATACAGGCAATTACGATGATTTTCGCATAGCCAGTATTAATTAATGCTTTAGTAGCGTATAGTTTTTTCATGTGTTAATCTTTAAAAATTAATCTTGTGCTTTTTATGATGGTATTTCGGTCGAATAAAAAACCCTTACATTAGAGTTTGATGTTATAAATTTTTCTATTTGGTCAGCTGTACATTTAAAATAACATTTTATAAATACATATTTAAGCTTACCAAGGTTCTTATTTACGGTTAAATCCAATCTATTATTCAAATCACTTTGCTTTTTTAAAGTTATGGTAATTAACTCGACATTGTTATAGTCGCTATTGTTTAACACACCAAAAGATTGACTATCGCCAAAAGTTATCTTCTGCACTGTGCCTTCGCCATAAATTTTACTAATAGCATTGTTATTAATATATGCTGTTGTATGTAGGTTTTGTGCCAACTTATAAAAACCATCTCTGTCGTTCGACTTAGTTACCGCAGTTTTTAATAGGGTGTTATTGTTCGTAATCTCGAAAATACCATATTCTTGGGCTGTAGCATTTTCTACAGTTAATATAGACACAATGCAGGTAAGCAGTAAAGTGTAATAGGTTAAAGCTGATTTATTTTTCATAATAATTAAATTTAAAACTATACTATTATAAACACTGTGGTTGTTTTTTTAATTACAATAAGTAACTGAAAAAACACGGCAGAGTAAAAATTTTTGAGGGAAAAAATTGTGAGGGAAAACATTGAAAATCAATGTTGTATTAAATATGCAAATTGGATTCGGGATCATAGCTTGTCTAAATTTTTAAGTAGGTAAGACAAAAAAACGTATATGAATCTGCTTTATCAAAAAAAAATGTTAAATCACTTATAAATTCGTTAAAAAGGCAGTGGTCAACATTTTGTCGGTTTAATAAATCAACTCAACGACCTCAATATGCAAACAAAAACTTATTGTTTTGCTTAAAATTTTCTCCATTCCTTTTTTTTAATTAAATTTCTAAAATATTAAAATACAAATAAATTGGTTTTCATCGATAAAAACAACCTTTAATCGATGAAAAATGCATTTAATCGAATTGTTATGAAAACATTGATATTAGTTCGCCACGCAAAATCCTCTTGGAAACACAACGTTATTGATCATGAAAGGCCTTTAAACAAAAGGGGGCAAAATGATACTGAAATTGTTTCTAAGTATTTGAAATCAAGCGATTTAAAAATTGATAAAGTGCTATCAAGCGATGCCGTTCGTGCAAAAACCACGGCAGAAGCTTTTGTTTTAAACCTAGAAATAGATAAAAACATAATGGATTTAGATCATAATTTATATGATTTTTCAGGATACAATCTCATTAAAACCATTAAGGACATTGATGCTTCAGTTAACAACCTCATGGTTTTTGGCCATAATCACGCCATTACGGATTTTGTTAATACTTATGGCGATAAGCCCATTGATAACGTACCAACCTGTGGCGTAACAATTATTGATTTCGACATTGATAATTGGGCAGATTTAAACTCAGGGAAAACCGTTTACACGTTGTTCCCCAAGGATTTGAAGTAATCCCTGTTTTTATACAGAAATTCCGTATAAATTATTAGAGCAAATAGAATATATTTGTTATCATATTCCCTTAATTAAAAACATGACGAAAGCCGAAAAACACAACAATAGTTATATAAATAGAGAAATAAGCTGGTTGCAATTTAATGCCAGGGTTTTACAAGAGGCCACAGACGAGACCGTACCATTAATAGAGCGTTTGCGTTTTTTGGGTATTTTTTCGAATAACTTAGATGAGTTTTTTAAAGTGCGCTACGCCACCGTGAAACGTATTGTAGAAGCGGGCAAAGGCGGTAAAAACGAACTTGGGGGCATTAAAGCAAAGGAGTTGTTGGAAATTATTACTCAAATTGTTATTAAACAACAAAGCGAGAGTTTGGGTATTTTAGATACGATAAAATCTAAATTGGAAAATGAAAACATTTATATAATTGATGAAACCCAAATTGACAATGCCCAACACAATTTTATAAAAAAGTATTTTGTTCAAAATGTAAGTCCTGCGCTGGTTACAATCATTTTAAATGATTTGGTGCAGCTACCAAACTTAAAAGACTCTGGCGCTTATTTGGCAGTTAGAATGTTAATGGCAAATGGCCATAAACAATTTGCACTTTTGGAAATACCAAAGTCCATTAACCGATTTGTGGTGTTGCCAAAACAGGGCGATAAACGCTATATAATTTTAATTGATGATTTATTGCGCCATTGTTTAGGCGACATATTTAATATTTTCGATTACAAAAGCATATCGGCGCACATGATTAAAATATCGCGTGATGCGGAATTGGATTTTGAAAGTGATTTAAGTAAAAGTTTTATCGAAAAAATATCCGATAGTGTAAAGCATAGGCAAATAGGTGAACCCGTAAGATTTGTTTACGATAAAACCATTGATGACGATACTTTGGAGTATTTAATGACAAAGATGGAAATTGATGATACCGATAGTATTATTCCCGGAGGCCGTTATCACAACCGGCGCGATTACATGAGTTTTCCAAGTTTAGGAAGAACAGATCTCCTTTACGATAAAATAGAACCTTTGCCCATTGAAGGCCTGAGTTTCGAATCCAGTATTTTTGAAGCTATTGCCACCAAGGAATATTTGCTTTACGCACCGTATCATACGTTTTCTTATGTTGTTAAGTTTTTAAGGGAAGCTGCTTTGGATCCGCAGGTAAAAACCATTAAAATTACCATTTACCGTTTGGCCGAAATCTCGCATGTGGCAAGTTCGCTAATAAACGCTGCCATTAACGGTAAAACGGTTACTGTTTCAATTGAATTGCAGGCCCGTTTTGATGAGGAAGCCAATATTAATTACGCGCAACAAATGGAAGATGAGGGCGTCAACTTAATCTTTGGTGTTCAAGGTTTAAAAGTGCACAGTAAAATGTGTGTTATTGAACGTGAGGAAAAAAATAAAATAAAACGCTACGGCTTTATAAGTACTGGGAATTTTAACGAATCGACAGCCAAAATATACACCGATCACACGTTTTTTACTTCAGACCAAAGTATCCTAAAAGACGTCAATAAAATTTTTAATTTTTTTGATGCCAATTATAAAATATTCAGATACAAACACTTAATTACTTCGCCCCACAATACGCAAAAAGCCGTTTTCAAATTAATAGATGCAGAAATTGAAAAGGTTAAAAAGGGAGAATCGGGTAGAATCCGTTTAAAAATGAACAGTATTTCCAGTTATGTGATGATTGATAAATTATACCAAGCTAGTAGGGCAGGTGTTAAAATTCAAATGATAGTTAGAGGTATTTGCTGTTTGATTCCCGGGGTGAAAGGGATGAGCGACAATATCGAAATTATTAGTGTGGTGGATAAATTTTTAGAACACTCCAGACTTTATATCTTTGGTGAAGACCACAACAGTAAAGTATACATTTCTTCAGCAGATTGGATGACGAGAAATATTGATAATAGGGTAGAGGTCAGCTGTCCTATTTATAACGACGCCATAAAACAAGAAATAATTGATACTTATAAAATCTGTTGGAACGACAATGTAAAGGCTAGATTGTTAAACACAGCAAAAGAAAATGAATACCGCATAAACGATAAACCAAAAGTAAGGTCACAAATTGCTATTTACGATTATTATTTAAACAAGTTGCAAAAATAATATGCTTTCAATAAAAAAATACGCCGCCATTGATATAGGCTCAAATGCTGTACGACTACTAATTTCAAACATTATTGAAGAAAAAGGGAAACCGGTGCTGTTTAAAAAAAACTCATTAGTGCGTGTCCCCATTCGATTAGGTGCCGATGTTTTTATTAAGCAAAAAATCTCTAAAGAAAACACCCAGCGTATTTTAGACACCATGTTGGCCTTTAAGCTTTTAATGAAATCGCATAAAGTAGTAAAATACAAAGCCTGTGCTACATCGGCGATGCGGGAATCTTCCAATGGCAAAAAAATAGTCGACTTGGTTTTAAAACATTCAGAAATTAGTATTGATGTCATTGAAGGTGAAGAAGAAGCAGCCATTATTGCCGCAACCGATTTGAATAAATTTATAGACGATAACAAAACCTATTTGTATGTAGATGTTGGTGGTGGTAGTACTGAGTTTAGTATTATTCATCGTGGAAAACAAGAGGCTTCAAAATCGTTTAAAATAGGAACGGTAAGGCTTCTTAACGACATGGTTAAAAAGGAAGCTTGGGAAGAATTAGAGCATTGGATTAAAACCAGTGTAAAGAATTACGATAAAATAGATGTTTTGGGTTCTGGTGGTAACATCAATAAAATATTCAAAATATCGGGTAAATCCATGGGTAAACCCTTAACATACTTTTACCTAAGTTCTTATTACCATTTGTTGCAAAGCTATTCTTATGAAGAGCGAATCACCGAACTTTCTTTAAATCAAGACCGTGCCGATGTTATTATTCCTGCCATGCGTATTTATCTTTCTGCCATGAAGTGGAGTGGTTCAAAATACATATATGTTCCAAAAATAGGACTTGCCGATGGCATTATAAAAAGTATTTATTACGATACCGTTTCTAGCAATACACAGTAAAATTTTACCATTCATCTTTTAAAATACGGGTATTATCATTTTATAATATATATTGGTCAACCTAATAATTACTAGAGTTTTAAACCCCAACCTATTAAATAATAACTTATGAAAAAATTAATACTATTTACAGTACTACTTGGTTTTTCGTTTTTTGGATTTTCTCAAGATAAAGATTCTGAAAAAGCTGCAGACTCGGTTAAGGTGAAGTCGAAAGGCACAGCATTTCAAGGTGTGATGTACGGTGTACGCGGTGGTTATAATATTTCCAATCTTAGTTTTGATACGGCTCCAAACATGGTAAACAAGCATAGAAACAGCATATTTGTTGGTTTTTTTGCTAACATTGGTTTATCAAATACAATTTCATTAATGCCAGAAATACAATTTTCTGCTGAAGGTGCAAACGACGAAAAATTACATTTAGATTATATTCAAGCACCCATTTTTTTCAGATTTAGGCTTAGCGAAAAAATACATATCGGCGCTGGACCCCAAGTTAGTTTAAAAGTTCATAAAGTTGATGATGGTATAAAAAACTTTGCCTATTCGGGCGTTGGCGGCATTGAATTCAAGTTATCGCACATGCTTTTTGCCGATTTAAGATATACCTATGGCTTTACAAATGTTTTTGACGACTATTTAAATGTTGAAGCCAAAAACTCGAACATTCAAATTGGTATTGGTTATAAATTTTAACACTTATTGTGTTTAATTTTTTAACACTTTTAGTGTTATACTTTTAACACTTTTAGTGTTTAACTAACGTTTAACCATGAATGGTTTCGGATTTTCCGAGATTAGCCATAATTTTACTCTCATATTCAAGAAGTTGTTGCCATTTGGTGTCAACTTCTTTTTTATTGCCGTACTGTCTGGCAAAGCCTAAAAACATAGTGTAGTGATTTGCTTCGCTTACCATGAGTTTTCTGTAAAAATCGGCCAATTCTTTGTCCTGCAATTCCTCAGAAAGCAATCTAAAACGCTCACAGCTTCTAGCTTCAATTAAAGCCGCATATAGCAACCGGTGCACAAGTTGTGTGGTTCTGCTGCCGCCTTTTGGAAAAAATTTAAGCAATTGCACCACATAATCATCGCGTCGGTCTCTACCTAAAGTCCAACCACGTTTTAATATAATGTCGTGTACCATCTTAAAATGGCTGATTTCCTCTTTTACCAAAGCCACCATTTCCTGCACCAAATCGGTGTATTCGGGGAAGCTTACAATTAAGGATATGGCGGTGCTTGTTGCCTTTTGCTCACAAAAAGCATGATCGGTGAGGATGTCTTCAATATTTTTTTCTACAATGTTAACCCAACGCGGATCGGTTGGCAATTTTAATCCTAGCATAATTATAGTACGTTTTCAAGAAGATTGATTTCTTTTATTTTAACCGCACCAAAGTTATCAATTATTATGCTAAAGTCTTTGTAAATATCTGTTTTCGGAATGTTAAAAGAAGTGTTAATGGTTATAAAATCGGCGGTTGAGTTTTCATAATCTATCCAAACAAACTGCATGATGGCTTGTTTCCAAAAAGCAGGAGTTTCATGTTTTTTGAAGACGTCTTTATTGATAACATATTGAGCGATTAATTGGTTGTTTTTTAAGACTTGAAACTGAGCTTCAAAATTTTTAAAATGAAGTGTTTTATTTGTTTCGTTTGAAGTCTTTATCGTTTTTGACGAATACGCTTTGTCGAGCGCATAGTATTGTATTTTAACCTGAAAACCGGTACTTAAAATGGTGTCTGTTAAAATCTCGGTACGTTGTTCGGGGATGTATTTTATTTCCTCGGAAAAAGAATCAAACAGTTTGTTTTCCTTTAAAACCTCGGCATTGGTTTTATGTATTCTGTCACGTCCATCACAACTTATTAAAGTGATAATTAATGCGCAACATAAAATAGATAAATTCCTCATAAATAACAGTTTATATATCTAGCCCAAAAGTGTTCTTTAAAGTTTCTATATTCGGGTTTTTAGCCTTTAGTTTTTCAAATTTATCCGCACTTGTATAGGCGTATTTTTTTTCTAAAACCTCATTTACGGTAATCGATAAATTGATGTCAAAATTATTTAAGGTCTTTCTTATATAGCCCAATAAATCGAATTGCTGACGTTCGACTTCCAACTTGTTGGTTTCGTTGGGAAATTCCAAATGAATCGTCGTGTCTTTTAATTTGGGTTTATCAATCCGCAAAATAGAAGCTAGATTGTACTGCCCTTTGTCTTCAACAATTTTAACATAGGCATTCCAAGTGTCTACCATTTGCTTTTCGGTAAAAGCATCTTTGGGTAGATTTTCTTCATCAATAACAACATCCATTTGCCGTATTTGATGTTCTTTTTTAGCCCTAATACTGCTTAACGACAATCCAGAAGTACGCTTGTTATCTTGCTTTAAAACAATTTTTGGTGGTTCTTTTACCTGTAAACTAGCAACCGCGGCGGGCACCTCTGCTTTTTTAGCAATGGTTTCCGAGGCTTCATGGTTTACTTGGTTATCGGCAGCTTTTGAAGGCACGGTAACGGGAATAGGTGTGATGCCCTTATTTTTAAAATACGAAGGCGGTATTATGTAATGTTTGCTATTTTTTTTTTCTCCATCAAAAGTGATAGAGGCAAGCTGCATTAAACAAAGCTCAACAAGTAAGCGTTGGTTTTTACTGGTTTTATACTTGAGGTCGCATTCGTTGGCGAGATTTATAGCTTGCATTAAAAAAGCTTGCGAGGCTTTTTTGGATTGCTCTAAATATTTGTTTTTGGTTTTTTCGCCAACTTCGAGCAGTTCGATGGTTTCTGGGGTTTTACTAACCAGTAAATCCCTAAAATGCGACGCTAATCCCGCTATATAATGATGGCCGTCAAACCCTTTTGAAAGCGTATTGTTAAACTGAATTAATAATTCAGGGATTTTATTTTCTAAAATAAGGTCGGTGCTCGTAAAATAGGTTTCGTAATCCAGCACGTTTAAATTCTCGGTAACCGCTTGTCGTGTTAAATTTTTGCCCGAAAAGCTAACCACACGATCAAAAATAGAAAGCGCATCGCGCATGGCACCATCTGCTTTTTGTGCGATAATGTGTAGCGCGTCATCCTCGGCAGTTATACCTTGTTCTTCAGCAATGTATTTTAAATATGCCTTGGCATCTTTAACGGTAATGCGTTTAAAATCGAAAATCTGGCAACGCGATAAAATCGTTGGGATTATTTTGTGTTTCTCGGTAGTAGCGAGAATAAAAATACAGTGTTTTGGTGGCTCTTCTAAGGTTTTTAAAAAGGCATTAAAAGCTGCTTGCGATAGCATGTGCACCTCATCAATAATATACACTTTGTATTTGCCCACTTGTGGCGGAATACGAACCTGATCGGTTAAATTTCTAATATCATCAACCGAGTTGTTTGAAGCCGCATCCAATTCAAAAATATTAAAAGCGAAATCTTCGTCACCTGTTTCGGTACCATCGCTATTAATCATTTTAGCCAATATACGGGCACAGGTTGTTTTACCAACACCACGAGGACCAGTAAATAATAGAGCTTGTGCTAAATGGTTGTTTTCAATAGCATTTAACAGGGTGTTTGTAATAGCTTGCTGCCCCACCACGTCTTTAAACGTTTGGGGTCTGTACTTACGTGCCGATACTACAAAGTGCTCCAATGTTATTATTGCTTTTTGAATAGATAACAAAGTTAAAAATTCAATTTTGAATTCAGTATTTTGAACTTAGAATTTAATAGGAGTTATTAACAAGTTATTGTTGTTAAGTTGATGTGGGTTTTAATGGTTTTATGTGTAAATAATTGGCTTATCCAAAAACTAAACGACTTCCTGTTTTAAAAACAAAAACCGGCAAATAAATCCGCGTTAAGGATTGAACGATCTGTTTGAGCTCGCCGACGATAGGAGGAAGCGAGTAGTGAAAGCCTGACCCCGACCTAAGAAGGGGTAACGCCCAAATAATTGAATATTCATGAAAAAGTAGCATTTGTTTGTTGTAATTTTGTGCCTAAGTAGATCGCCTTATCGCTGTCTCGATTCGTCGGGATGGAGGAAAGTCCGAACACCGTAGTGCAACATAGTGGTTAATGGCCACCAACCGTGAGGTTAGGAAAAGTGCAACAGAAAGTATGTACAGGTAATGCTGTAGTGAAACCGGGTAAACTCTATGTGGTGCAATGTCATGTAAACCAGTGCTTGAGGGCGGCACGCTCGATGCTGGAGGGTAGGCAGCTAAAGTGTATGGGTAACCATGCACTCAGATAAATGATAAGGGTGTTTTGAGTTTTAAATTCAGGACATACAGAATTCGGCTTATAGATTTGCTTGGAAATAAATAAACCCTTCTTTACATTGTTAAAGAAGGGTTTATAGTTAAAATTGGTTGGTAAAAAAATTAATCTTCTTTTGGTGCATACGATAAATCCGGACGCATTTCGCCTGTGTACTCTTCCGTTCTTGTGGTGTAATTCATTACTTTGGCAAAAGTGTCCCATCGGTCTGGGCCTAAAACTTCTTTGTTTGCTTCGCCTCTTTTAGCCGAATCTATAGCGTCTTTTGCAGGGATAGAAACAAAATAATAGCTTTCCATTTGCCCAAATCCGTTGCGGTATACATTGTAATATTCCGTTGAGCCTTTGCTTTTAAACATGGCTTTAACGGCTTTCATGCCTTCGCGCATTTTTTTGGCATTTTCTGGCTTATAATACATGTAAAACCAAGTTCGGTAGTTTTCGGCCTCGGCTGGTTGGGCATCTTCGGCGGGACTGTAACTTAGCGCGTCGTCTTTTACAATGATGTAAGTACCGTGCGAGTCGTAACACGCATCAAAACGATCGAACATTTCTCCAAATTTGTCGCCCATGGCTTTTGCCATGTCTGCAAATGGGTTTTTATCTAATTCTGCAAAGTTTTCAATGGGCGTAACGTAAAAATATTTGAAATCATGGCTCATAGCCGAAAACCACGAGGTTTGTAAATTGTGCTCAATACATGCTGCTTGGAATTCTTTCGCAATTTTTTCGTATTCCATGAACTTGGAAGGCTTTACATTGTCTTGATGAATTTGATAGGCTTGTTGTGCATTGGAAAAGTTTACCGTAAGGCATAGCATTAATGCCAAAAGCATAGTTGTTTTGATTGTCTTCATAATTAATTGTTTTAATTGGTTGGTTATTTAAATGTTGATAATAGCTAATAATTTATCTAAAAGGGAGTTGTTTTGTACTAATTTAATGCTTCTCCCATAGCGGAATTGCTTTCCATTTCTGCAGCTTCAATTTCTATAAAGGCTGCCGTGATTGAGGCGGTATCGTAATATCCGTATTCCTTGACCACTTTTCCATCTGCAAATTGAGAGGTTAAATGCACAGGTATGATCAATTCTTTGCCATTGGCTTTTAGCTTACCGCTCCAAACGGACCAGTAATTCACCCATTTTTTGCCTTCTTTGTCGATGACCATTTCCAATACCGTTTTATCATCTGAAAAACCGTAGGATGAGAAATTGGAAATCATGTCTTGATGGCGTTTCATACTTTCCAGATAAGGTATTCCCGTGTTTTTGTTGTGAAATACTTGTGCGGTATCGGCAAAGTGGGATTTCCAAGCATCCCAATCTTGGGCTTCATAGGCTTTTACTCTTTCTTTTATGGATTCAATTTCTGGTGACTCTGAAAAATAACGTTGTGGTTCCTGATTACAGGATACCACTAGGGTTAATATAAGCCCTAATAGGATAAGTTTTTTCATTTTATTTAAGGTTTTAATTAATAGTACTGATAAATTACCATAACCAAACTTAAAAAAAGACCTGCTTTTTTAGAGAGAATAAAGTTTATGTTTAGAGCCGGGGACTATTAAGGTGAAATCTAATTTACTGAAAAAAAAGCAATTAAGTATGAAATGTTAAAGAAAACTTAGTTGGCTTCAAAAAAACTGAACATATTGCCACCATAACTTTTGGAATAGCTAAATTGGCTTAGATGAGATAAATCGGTGTGTTTGGAATGTTCGATGATTAGCAAACCATCTTCTAATAATAAATTATTCTGAAATATTAGTTCGGGGATTTTTGCAAACTGTTCATCAGGAAAGGCATAGGGCGGATCAGCAAAAATAATATGGGTTTGTAAAGTGGATTTTTCTAAAAACTTAAACACATCGCTTTTAATGGTGTTTATGGGCATATTGAATTTCTCAGCGATTTGATTTATAAATTTTATACAGCCATAATCCTGATCGACACTAGTGATTTGTTGGGTGCCTCTTGATGCAAACTCGTAGCTTATATTGCCTGTTCCTGCAAATAAATCGAGTACGGAAATGGCATCGAAATAAAAACGATTGTTTAAAATATTGAACAGCGATTCCTTAGCCATGTCGGTTGTAGGGCGCACCGGCAAGTTTTTTGGTGCTACAATTTTTCTGCTTTTATATAATCCTGAAATAATCCGCATTAAAAACTGTGTATTAAAGTGAAGTTTGAATGGTTGGGTTCAACGGGTTGTAAATACTTGTAATTGTCCAATCGCTTCCCAAAGCTTACATGCCTAATGTATGTATAAGCTATGTTGTATAATTCATCATCTTTCGAAATATTTCCAATAAGAATTAAGTGTAACGTTTCCGGGTTAAGTTTTAATTGTTCGGCGGTAAAAAGAATGTAATAAATAAAATCTTCTTTTGTACTGTATTCAAAAGTGTTATAAAGGATGAGTTTTCCTTTATCTGTTACAATAATTTCAAAATGAGCTGCATTTACATTGACATAAACCTTGGTGCCATCCGCATTTTTTTCGATAGATAGAATGCGTTCTATTAAAATGGTGGAAAAATGTTTGTATGTAAAGCTTCCGAATTTTTCGTAAATAAAATTGTTGATATTTATGTACGGGACGTAAACGTTAACACTGTCGTTGGTTTCAATAACATCGAAAGCGATAAAATCGGATTTAAGGATTTTAGAATTAAACTTTAAATAATCGGCTAAACAAGCTTCTTTAAACAATGGTTTTGGCACTAGGGTTGAAAGCTCGTTGGTATGTATAACGTTAACGTTGTTAAACGAAACCTGTAAGGCGGCCTCGGTGTTAAACAAGTGGATTAGCTGGTCTAAAACCTCAAACGGATTTAGTTTTTTTTCAAAATCAACATGCTTTAAAGCCGTAATTGTTTTGGTATCGCTTTGCAGTATACAAAAAGAAAGTCCACTCAAACTTATTTGAATGGACAATTCCAGATTAGTTAGTTTATTATAGTTTTTATTCGTTAGCGCCATATGTTTTTGGCCAGTTTCCAGCGGTATTTACTTCGTCCATAGAGCCTACTTTTAAGGCATTTCCGTTAACACCATCAACAGACACTATTTGGTTTTCCTGTAAAACAAGGTCTCTATCTTGATCAAATAAAATCACGTCTTTTTTAACCTTTGCTTCAAACACTGCTATTTTTGTATTGTTTTGCTCTATAAAACCGGCTTTAAGTTCAAATTTTTCACCTTCTTTTCCAACTGGCACATTCATCATGGTTTTATAACGGTCGGAGTTTCTAAATAAGGAATCTTTTACGGGAACAAATCCCAAAGTATCTATAATAACAATATCTTTAAACATATCAACACCAAATTGTTTGGATAAAACCTCGTCTCTTACACTAGAGTCTCTACGTTGTGTAATCGTAAATTGTGCGGTATCAACAAACTTAATCAAATTATCAAAGTTACCTGCGAATTGACCCTTTACTTTTCTGTGCGCCAATTGTGCATCTCTTATATCATTTAAGCTTTTAATGACTTCGGCGTAACGCTTGTTTTTTAGTTTGTTAAAGTGAACCGGACCGTAAACAGATTGGAATGTATTATATCCTAAAAAAGCAATAGTTATCCAAAGCACAACTTGCAACAAAGGTTTAAATTTAGTGGGAATAAATTTGTCAACTAACTTAACTAAGCCAATTGTTACAAGAATTACAGCAATTGCAACGAGAATTAATTTCATGATACGTTATTTATTAAATAAATTTATTAATGGTATTTAGCAAATCTACAATTTTTTTTTAATCGTAAAAACCAAAGTACGTAAAAATCATTTCTATATTTGAATAATTTATTAATTATTTTGTTTTAAATGACCTCATCCGAATTTTACGCCCTTATAAAACAGCAGTTTCCGTTTCAACCCACGTTAAAACAAAATATTGTACTCCAACAGCTTTCAGAATTTATTTTCAGCAAAACACCAAACGCCCTGTATGTGTTAAAAGGCTATGCCGGTACGGGTAAAACCACTATTGTTGGTACCATTGTTACCAATTTATGGAAAGCAAAAAAAAGCGCTGTGTTAATGGCACCAACGGGAAGGGCGGCTAAAGTGATTTCAAATTATTCAAACAAAGAAGCGTTTACCATTCATAAAAAAATATATTTTCCTAAAAAAGATAAGGGTGGCGGCGTAAAATTTATTTTGCAGCCCAACAAGCACAAAAACACGATTTTTATTGTTGACGAAGCCTCCATGATTCCTGATACGCCTGGGGAATCTAAATTTTTTGATAACGGATCGTTGCTGGACGATTTAATGCAATATGTATATTCCGGTCACCAGTGTAAATTGCTTTTAATTGGTGATACCGCCCAATTACCTCCGGTAAAACTCGATTTAAGCCCAGCGTTGGATGAAAATAAATTGGCCTTGAATTACAACAAAGAGGTTACAAAAATGGAGCTGGACGAAGTGATGCGACAAGAGCAGGATTCGGGGATTTTAGAAAACGCCACGGTGCTGCGCGAGGCTTTATCGAGAAATGCCCACGATGCTTTTAAATTCGATTTAAACGGTTTTACCGATATTGTAAGATTGGTTGATGGCTACGATATTATGGACGCCATAAACGATGCCTACAGCAGTTTAGGGAACGAGGAAACCGCTATTATCGTTCGCAGCAATAAGCGCGCTAACCTATATAACCAGCAAATACGAAGTCGGATTTTATTTAACGAACACGAGTTAACCGCGGGCGATTATTTAATGGTGGTTAAGAACAATTATTTTTGGATTAAGCCCACAACCGAAGCCGGTTTTATTGCCAATGGCGATATCATTGAGGTTTTAGAGATTTTTTCGATTAAGGAATTATACGGATTTCGCTTCGCGGAAGTTAAGGTACGCATGGTCGATTATCCAAAAATGAGACCATTTGAAACCGTTTTGCTATTAGATACCATTGATGCCGAAACGCCCTCGCTACCTTACGAAGAATCGAATAGACTCTATCAAGAAGTCCAAAAAGACTACGAAAACGAAACGAGCAATTACAAAAGATTCTTAAAAATAAAAGGCAATAAACATTTTAATGCGTTGCAGGTTAAGTTTTCTTATGCCATAACCTGTCATAAATCCCAAGGTGGACAATGGCACACCGTTTTTGTCGAGCAACCCTATTTGCCCAATGGCGTGGATAAAGATTATTTGCGATGGCTGTACACCGCTGTAACCAGAGCCAAGGATAAATTGTATCTTATAGGTTTTAAGGATGATTTTTTTGAGGAATAGTGCTAAGTTGAAAGTTGGAAGACCGAAGACGGATGTTCACTCAGGGTAAGACGGAAATTTGTTTGCGCACAAAATCTCACCGTATTAACGTTGCGGAAATGTGTACCAATCAATAAATCACTTTTTAAATTTTAAGAGTGAGAGTTCCCCGCCTTGGAAGGGCTAGGGGTGGGTTTTAAATTAAAGGGTTAGAAGATAAGTTTTGACTGAAGACTGCTGATTTTGGAGTTTTTTTATCAACCAATTAACTTTAAAAATCTTTGTAAATTAGCATAGTATTTTAGCTTTGAATGATTATTAATCTTTAAAAAAATTCCCGAAAGGGGATTTAGGCTTATGACAGTAGAAACCATTATTAGTATATGTTTAGGCATAGGGCTTGCCGCATCGGTTGGGTTTAGGGTGTTTTTGCCGTTGTTCGCATTGAGTTTGGCTGCTTATTTTGATGTTTGGCCACTCAACGAATCTTGGGAATGGATTGGCAGTACCACCGCTTTAATAACTTTAGGCGTTGCTACGCTGGTAGAAATTTTTGCCTATTTTATACCTTATATCGATAATTTATTGGATAGTATCGCGGTGCCTTTGGCGGCACTTGCAGGAACGGCGGTAATGATGTCTACGGTGGCCGATTTAAGCCCCGTTATAACCTGGTCGTTAGCCATCATCGCAGGTGGCGGAACGGCAGCGGCCATTGCCGGAACCTCAAGTACAACACGATTGGCATCCACGGCCACAACGGGTGGTTTGGGAAATCCCATAGTATCGACCATTGAAACCGTTACGGCTACGGTAATGTCGGTTATTTCAATATTCCTCCCCATTTTAGCTATCATTTTAGTAGCAATCATATTATTTATAATTTTCCGATTGTATAAAAAGTTTAAACCATCTAAAGTTAAAAATCAGTAATATTTATAGTATTTTTGAACTACATTATTTAGAAGTAGATGAAAATAATCTCAATGATTCCCGCGCGATACAGCGCCACACGTTTCCCCGGAAAACTCATGCAGGATTTAGGCGGAAAAACCGTTATCCGTCGGACTTATGAAGCCACCGTTGCCACCAATTTATTTGATGATGTTTTTGTAGTTACCGATAGCGATATCATTTACAAAGAGATAGTTAACAACGGCGGTAAAGCCATTATGAGCATTAAGGAACACGATTGCGGTAGCGATAGAATAGCCGAAGCTGTTGAAGATTTAGATATTGATATTGTTATAAACGTGCAGGGCGATGAGCCTTTTACTGATGCAGAATCATTAAAAAAACTGATTGAAGTCTTTAAAGATGATTACGATAAAACCATAGATTTAGCCTCATTAATGGTTCATATTACAGATGACGAGGAAATTAAAAACCCAAATACGGTAAAGGTTATTGTCGATAATACTAATTTCGCATTATATTTTTCGCGTAGCGTAATCCCATTCCCAAGAGATAAAACCGTTGATGTAAAATATTACAAACACAAAGGCGTTTATGCATTTAGAAAAGCGGCTTTATTGGATTTTTATCGATTGCCTATGCTTGCTTTAGAAGCTTCTGAAAAGCTGGAACAATTGCGCTATTTAGAATACGGCAAACGCATAAAAATGGTTGAAACCGATGTGCAGGGTATCGAGATTGATACCCCGGAAGATTTAGAACGCGCAAATAAATTATGGAAGTGACGAAGTCATTCCCTTGAAATCGTAAGATTCATGAATTCATTATTATAAAATGTTAAATAATGAATAAAAAGGGAATCTTTTTAAAGTGAGTTAGAATTATTATAAACAAAAAAATTGAAAAAAGAGTATCAACACATTAAAGTAATTGGATTTGATGCCGATGATACACTTTGGGTTAACGAAACCTATTTTCGTGAGGCCGAAGAGGAGATTCAACGCTTGTTGTCAAAATACGAAACCCCAAATAAAATAGACCAAGAGCTGTTCAAAATGGAAATGAAAAATCTTCCGCTTTATGGCTATGGTGTTAAGGCTTTCATTTTATCGATGGTAGAAGTGGCTCTGGAATTATCAAACTATAATATTTCAAATAAAACCATCGAAGCCATATTGACTATTGGCAAAAACATGCTTGAAAAACCTGTGGAGTTGCTTGATGGCGTTGAAGACGTTTTAAACGTGCTTTCAAAAAAATACCGATTGATATTGGCTACCAAAGGCGATTTATTGGACCAAGAACGCAAACTGGAAAAATCTGGTTTAACCAAATATTTTCATCATATTGAAGTGTTAAGCGATAAGCAAGAGCGTAATTATTCCAATCTTTTAAATCATTTGGATATTAAACCCACAGAGTTTTTAATGATAGGAAACTCTTTAAAATCGGATGTTTTGCCCTTGGTAAATATTAAAGCCCATGCCATTCATATCCCATTTCATACCACTTGGGCGCACGAAACGGTAAGCAAAAAAGAAACGAATGGTAAAACTTACAAAACCATTGGTGGTTTAAGAGAGGTTTTAAATTTGTTGGATTAATTGGTAAGATATTTCATTACCTTTTAATCGAGTAAAAATGAAAATAGTACTATTTTTACAATTTGAAAAAAGAAATTACATTAAATGAATTATAGAAACTTTCCCATGGTGCCAAGAGTAATTTTTGGCAGAGGTAGTTTTAATCAGTTAAATGATATTATTGCCCCAAAACGATTAAGCGTTAACGCACCATTTATTTTTTTGGTAGATGATGTTTTTAAAAACAACAACTGGTTGTCGTCTCGAATACCTACGTCTTACGATGACCGAATTATTTATATATCAGCAAATGAGGAACCCAGAACATCGCAAGTCGATGAGCTGGTTGAAGATATTATTTTAAATACCAAAGAACGCCCTTCCGGAATTATTGGAATTGGTGGAGGCACTATTTTAGATTTGGCCAAAGCGGTATCTATCATGATTACCAACAAAGGAGAAGCTAAAGATTATCAAGGTTGGGATTTGGTTAAAAACCCAGCTATTTATCATGTGGGCATTCCCACTATATCTGGAACGGGGGCCGAGGTTTCGAGGACTACGGTGTTAACGGGGCCGGAAAGAAAACTAGGTATAAATTCAGATTATACACCTTTTGATCAAGTTGTTTTAGATTCCGAACTTACCAAAGATGTGCC
Organism: Hwangdonia sp.; assembly: GCF_048381975.1. Classification (NCBI taxonomy): domain Bacteria; kingdom Pseudomonadati; phylum Bacteroidota; class Flavobacteriia; order Flavobacteriales; family Flavobacteriaceae; genus Hwangdonia; species Hwangdonia sp. The sequence goes on from NZ_JBLWYT010000006.1 coordinate 159,476, forward strand.
AACCGAACAGTGGTTTTACACCGGTATGGACTGTTATATCCATTGCATTGAATCGCTTACGGGAACCTATTTAAACGCCTTTAGCCAAAGTTATGGCGAGATGGCCTTACAACTATGTGAAGAGATATTTTTAACCGATACTTTATCAAGTGTTGATGCCCAGGAAAAACTCATGATGGCATCGTGGCACGGTGGTATGAGCATTGCCTACTCGCAAGTTGGTGTGGCACACGCCATGAGTTACGGATTATCTTATTTATTGGGAACAAGGCACGGTATAGGCAATTGCATTGTTTTCAATCATTTGGAAGAATTTTATCCCGAAGGCGTAAAGGTATTTAAAGCCATGAAAAAGAAGCATAATATTGTGTTGCCTAAAGGGATATGCGCCAATTTAAGCGATAGGGAATTTGATATCATGATAAATATATCGCTTAGTTTAGAACCGCTTTGGGAAAATGCGCTGGGTAAAAATTGGAAAAAAATAATGACGCCCAAAAAATTAAAAGAACTTTACCAAAAAATGTAATATGCGGTGGTTAGCCAAATTCATTTACTTTAAGCTTTTAGGTTGGAAAGCTGTTGGCAACACCAATTTTTCTAACGATACAATTAAAAAAGCGGTAATTATTGCTGCACCACATACCAGTTGGCACGACTTTTATATCGGCGTTTTATTGCGTTCTGTGCTCGGCATTAAAACAAATTTTGTTGGTAAAAAAGAATTGTTTGTTTTTCCTATTGGTTGGTTTTTTAAAGCTTTGGGAGGTGCGCCAATTAACCGGCAATCCAATGAAAACAAAGTGCAGGCCATAGCAAAGTTATTTGCTGAAAAAGACGAGTTTAGAATGGCGATGGCTCCAGAAGGCACCAGAAAAAAAGTTGACACATGGCGCACCGGTTTTTATTATATCGCTAAAGAAGCCAAGGTACCCATTATTATGTTTACGCTGGATTTTGAAAATAAACAAAACAAGATTTCAGAGCCCTTTTATCCTACAGATGATACGAAAGCAGATTTCGAATTCATGTATAATTTCTATAAAGATGTAAAAGGAAAAGTACCTGAATATTCGTAAGGCTTTTAATTAAAAATTGTCTTTCAAAATAAATTTTGGCATACATTTTGAAGGCTAATAAATAGAATTGCGAATGAAACATAAAGTAAACCAGTCACTGGCTCTAAAAAGAAACATTCGGATAATAAACACTTAAAGCTACTTTACCTAAAGTAGCTTTTTTATTGGGGCCATGTTTTTTCAATCCGTACTGTTTTATATAAACCTTCAGAAGTTTTCACAGTTAATTCCAAAGTGTCTTTTTTAGTATAACTTGCTTTTGAAGTTATAAAATCACAAATATCAATTTGCGGTACATCGAGCGCATTTAACTTTATAATTTCATCGCCAAAGCTAATTTCCTTTTTCAAATTATCATCCCAAACAACTCCAACAACAAGTTTGTTGTTAATTGCCGTAGGGCTAAATCCCCATAATTTTTCCGCTAAATCATTAGTGGATTCGTACGAGGAAAAATAGAATTTCTTATTTAAAAAATCCATGGTCATCACACCATGCTTTAACGCTTCAGAACCAATCCTCGAGTTATCGTCGCTGGTGGTTGCCGTGGTTACATTTTTAAAAATGGTTTGGTTTATTTTTAAGGTGTCAACCGTAACCCTGTAAAGTTTGCTCTTTTCCGCAGCACCAAAAAAACCAATGCTTTTACTGCCAATGCCTTCACTCTGCACCTTGAATATCTTGTTTTTTTGAAGTGCGTTAAAGTTTTTAAGCGACACATCGTAAAACCCTTTCATGCCCGTATCGATTAACAAATGCTCTTTGGCTCTTTTTTTTCCATGTAAATCAATCCAGATATACGGGCTTTTTTGCCTGCCAATTAAATGCAGTTTTGTAGCATCGCTTTTGTTTAAAGTGAGTTTCTTTTTTTTGTTGGTTAGCCGAATCACATTCTTTTTTAAATCTATTTGAACTATCGATTTTTGCAGCATATTGCTCCCAATGATACCATCAATTTCAAAACAGTCGAAAATAAAATTTTGCTTATTCGCGTCAACTAAAGTGGGGCAGTTTTTAAAAGAAACACCGCCAATTGTTATTTCTGGCACCGATACAACCGCTAAACTATTTCGTTTACTTGTTGCATCTTTAATGTTGATACTTTTTATAGCATTGATTTCAATATCATTTTTAATTTGAGTCGATATTAAGTTTGGCGCACCCGTATCAAATAAAAAACGATAGGTTTTGTTTTCAATGGTAACCGGAATAATTATTTTTTCTGAAATATATTCAAATTCAATTTCTGTGTAATAGTTTTTTGGTGTAACTAAACCCTTGGTGAATAAGTTTTTTTGACCAATAGATTGAATGGAAACTAACAAAAAAATGAGAGCTACAATTTTTTTCATTTTAAGAAAATTATTTTTTTTATTAAGATACCAATAAAAATAAAAAAGCCATATCATTTTTAACGATATGGCTTTTGTTTGTTGTATAAAATGCGTGTTATTTAACTTCTTTTAACGCATTGTCAATAAGCGTTCTTAAATGTTGTTTGTGCGCTCTTGATGCTATATTTCCAGAAGGTGCAGCCATGGTTCGTGTATTTTTTAAATTATATAAAGCCATAGATTTCGCATTATTGGAATACCTGCTGCTTTGTTTGCCTGTTAGCATATCAATAAGCATGTTGGTGTATTCCAATTGTAAATTTTGTCTGAATGAATTGACGTTGGAATAAATATCCGCTTTAAAAATAGCATGGTTTAAATCGCTCATTACCATGGATAATTTATACGAGTTACCGTACAATTCAGAATCCGTAATACGCTGTAATGTATTGGGGTGCAGCAAATGGTTTAATACGTTTTTTTGATAACCCAATACTTGACTGTGTATTTTAGGGTCTTCTGTTGAACGCATAAACCCAAAACCACGGCGTTGCATGGCTAAGTAGTTGTATAAATCGTTTGGTGCATCAAAAGCATTTGGTGCAAAAACGTGTTTGTTTAAGGTTGCCATGGCTCTTTTTTGGTCGTTTAAACTCACCGGGGTGTAAGGTTGCGTTTCACCGGCTTGACCAGCCATAGATCGATCTACATAAACACCGCCAATAAATCTGGATACTACATTGGCAGCACTTCCTCTTTGACTACTTAAAATATAATACGCTTGCCTTAATTCTTGGTATGATTGGCCAGATTTAGAAAACTTATCCTTAATGCCTTCCATCATCGTGTTAATAACCTCAAAACGATCGTTTGAATAGGTAATTTGATCGTTTGATAAATCGCCAACCATAACGCGTGGGTCGATTGCTTTTCCTGGAGAACGCATGTCGTCGGCATCATTTCCAAAAATGAGTTCGGGTTTGGTCGATTGATTTAATAAAGCTTCTCTTTCAGCCTCACTTTCAAAGGGTGTGTACCCAAATTGAATGGCCCAAACATCGTAAGGTCCCACGGCGGTATCGTAATACTGTCCTTGTTTACTTCTATCTTTTGTAATATTTATGGCCGCATAATCCATAACCGAACCGGTTAAACATTTGCCTTTAATAAAATCGGCATCGGCAAGTTGTTCCGGAGAGAATAACTGACTCGCTTTCATGTTGTGATTTAAACCTAAGGTATGCCCAACTTCGTGCATAATCAACGCCGTCATCGCTTCTTTTTTCATGCGTTTCATCTCTAAATCGGTTGCGTTCGATGCCTGTAAAACCGCCTTGCCAAACAACGTGTTTTCGTGCATCAGATGGCCTAAGGAACAGTACATTTTATCGTCTTCATAATTTTCAGAATCATCAAAAGTTTGGCTTAATGAGGCTAAATCGAATAGCTTATCGTACATCACCCTATTGGTGAAATGCACGTATTCCAACATAATATCCGCACCCAGAATTTGTCCGGTTTTCGGATTTACAAAACTGGGGCCGTAACCACCAAAAGGCGGTTGTGGAGACGATGTCCAACGCAGTACATTATAACGTATATCGCCAGCATCCCATTCGGCATCATCGGGTTGTATTTTTACGGCCATAGCGTTTTTAAAGCCTGCTTTTTCAAAAGCCACGTTCCATTGCAAAACCGCATTTTTTATGGTTTCCCGCCACTCCATTGGCGTAGAATTTTCAATCCACCAGGTAATGGGTTCAACAGGCTCAGAGATGGCGGCATTGGGGTCTTTCTTTTTTAAGTTCCAACGGTGTACCAAATCCCGATACGGTGTAGCACTCGTAGAGGTTTGGTCGTTAACCTGTGTTAAAAAATACCCAACCCTTGGGTCGTCGAATCGTATTTCGTAATCGTTATCAGGCATTTCCATTAAACTATGGAACACTTTAATACTCACGTTTCTGCCATCGGCAACCGCGTTAGATCCGCCATTTAAAACAGAAGGCGAGGAGTACACATACTCCACTTGCAAATTGGTGTTTTCTTCGTAATTTCTGATCGAATTAATCTTGGTTTTCGTTTTACTTAAACTACCCAATTGAAAAGCGGTTGGCGATGCGCCTGGAAACCTCGGATTTTTTATTTGAGAAAATGTTTCACTTAAAAACAAACCATCCGCTTTAATTAAGTAAAGGCCTTTCTTTTTATCGTGTGCTTCAACTTTAATGCTGGCCATATTACCATGGCTAATATTGGCATCTTTTGATTTTGAAAGAGCACTTTCCGGATCGAAATAAAACGAATTGTTCTGCGTTTCAAATTCAATTTTATCAAAGTGCTTTTTTATTTTAAAAACTTTTGAGCCTCTGTACATGCCTCTTATAATTCTTCCGGCATCCATAACGCCATCTGCAATTTGACTAAAATAAATGTACTCATTATCAATTTGGTCATCAGAAATCAACATTTGTAAAGATCCCGTAATCGTATCTTGGTATATGGTAAATAAACCTTCAATTTTTTTACTGGATTTTACAAGGTCTTCAATCTTTTTTTCTTTTGATTTTTTTGGAGCAGGTTTAACCGGAGCTTCAACTTGGTTTTTTTTCTTTCCGCGTTTCTTTTTTTGAGCTTCGGCATTAAGCGGAACAAGAAAAAGCGCTAGCATAAATGCAAGGCTTAATAATTTTAAAGCTCTGAGTTTTTGGTGTTTCATGAAATAAATGTTTTAAAGGATTTAAACCCGATTGATTATTTGAAAATTAGTCTTGCTAAAAATAGAAATAATGAAATGTTTATTTCTTTATAAAATGTTAAAAAGATTCAAGGGATTTGTTTTATGAAATTAATTGGTAAAATTGTTGCCGAATATTTGTATTCTACTATATTTAATTACCTTTATAAAATATGAAAGAAGACACCAAAATTGCCGTTTTGATTGACGGCGACAACATCCCATCAAAGTATATTTCTGAAATGATGGAAGAAATAACAAAATACGGTACACCAACTATTAAAAGGATTTATGGCGATTGGACTAAACCGCATTTATCAAAATGGAAAAATATTCTGCTTGAAAATGCCATAACGCCCATACAACAATACGGATACACGACAGGCAAAAACGCCACCGATTCGGCAATGATTATTGATGCGATGGATATATTGTATTCTGAAAAAGTGAACGGTTTTTGTTTGGTGTCGTCCGATAGCGATTTCACTAAACTCGCTACACGATTGCGGGAAGCCGGTATGGTGGTTTATGGCATGGGCGAGAAAAAAACTCCCAATCCGTTTATTGTGGCCTGCGATAAGTTTATTTACTTGGAAATCTTAAAAAGTGATAGCGATAAAGATGAAAAAGGCCGGAAAACGAAAAAGGAAAACCTATATAACATCACGCCTAAAGTCATTAAACTGCTCCAAAACTCGGTTGACGATGCCGCCGATGACGATGGGTGGGCTTTTCTTGGCGATGTGGGCTCATTAATACTTAAAAAGCAGCCTAATTTTGACTCAAGAAATTTTGGATTTGCTAAACTAACACCGCTTTTTAAATCGCTTCCACAATTTGACATGGAACAACGCGATCAAAGCAATGCCCGGTTTAAGTTGATTTATGTGAAGAATAAATAGAAAATAAAACAGCCCCAAAGCGAGGAAAAACTTTGGGGCGGTTTTTTATTAGTGTTTAAATATTGCCCTAAAACAAGTCGTTTAGAACTTTAGCCAATCGGATGCCGGCTATTTGCAATTGGCTTCTTACGGTTTCAAAATTATCATACGAATATCGGTATCTTAAATTCTCGCCGGGTTTTACAGTGCTGTAAACCTTTTTGGTTAATTGATGGGTTTCGTTTACCCAATCTACAACGGTGCCTTGTTGTATGGCCATAATTTGGTGTTTGGATAAAACATCAGTATTTTCAGCTAATTCGGTATAACTCATATCATATTGATCAATCATTTGGGAATCCCAAACACGGTGTAGGTTAGAATCCTTGTAAAACCACTGTAATTTAAAGTCGTTTCCGCCCTTGTCCTCTTGTAAGCCAACATGCATCGGTTGGTGCAAATCGCCAATTAAATGAATCAATAATTTCAGATAAAAGGCTTTGTCGTCGTCTGATGCATTTTCATCTTTTATAACACTTTTGCAATAGGCAATACCCGTTACCAAATCGCCATCTGGATTCTTTTTTGAGTTCTCGTAAGTTTCATCCAAAGGCATATTTATATAATGCCACGTATAGTATTTGTTATATTTTTTATCAGATTTTATCTCATCGGCAAAGGTAGAAACAAAGGCTAACGATTTTCTTTTTAAAAGCCTATTAACCTCTTTTTTTGCTTTTCTGTTAAGGTGCTTATCGGCTATTTTACCAACAACCCTGTGTCCTGTGGCGCTCCAATAATCTTCTGGTGCTTTGGGGTGTGTTACTGCCGAAAATAATAACGTAATTAAATAAATGCTTAGTAATTTCATAAAAATATTTTTTCAAAATTAGGAATAAAATCGCTAATAATTTTGCTTTAGTTTTTAATAAATTGTAAAAATAATATTATATTTCGGTAAGAAGAAAGTGGGTGTATTCATTTTAGTGAAATATAGCATTTACTTTGAATGATGTGTGACTTATTTAATAAGTCCGTGTCTTAACTAAAACAACTAAAAGAGCCGTAAGCTACATTTGAAAACCCTAACAGATACTAGTAATTTGCCCGATGAAGATTTGGTAAAAGCCATTGTTAAAACCAATAACACAGTGCTTTTCGAGATACTTTACGACAGGTATGCTACATTGGTATATAACAAGTGTTTTGGGTTTGCAAAAGATGCCGACGAAGCTAAAGATTTAACACAAGATGTGTTTTTAAAACTCTTTGTTAAATTGGCGAGTTTTAAAGGGAAATCGAAATTTTCAACCTGGTTGTATGCGTTTACCTATAACCATTGTGTAAATTATGTAACCAGAAATACGGCTAAAAAATTTGAGAAGCAATCCGTAGATTATAAGGATATTGAAAACCTTTCTTATACCGATGAAAGCGATACCAGTTTTCTGGATATGAAAGTTGATAAATTAAAAGTGGCCTTAGAGCTCATTTCTCCAGAAGAGAAAATGATATTATTGTTAAAATACCAAGATTTTCTTTCCATAAAAGATATTGAAAGTGTTTTAGGAATAGGTGAAAGTGCAGTTAAAATGAGAATTAAACGCGCAAAAGACAAGCTAAAAACCGTATATACTAACAACCTTAAATAATGGATAATCCATTTAAACTTATAAATCAACCACTAAAGGAAGTTCCGCCAGAGTTAAAGACAAAGGTAATGAACGATATTGCCATGGCTAAACTCATCATGGAACTGGCTGCTTTGTTTTCTTATAATTTTAGCCATGTTATAGAAACGGTGATTAGCAAGCGACAAAAAAACAACCAATTATAACCCATCAATTATGAAATTTTTAGAACAGTTAAAAGAATCATTACAAAATTTATGGCTTGATATTGCGGCATCTGCACCCAAAATTATTGGTGTACTTGTGTTGATTATTATTTTTTTAATCATTGTAAAAATCATTAGCAGTGTATTAAAAAAAGTGCTCTTAAAAGCCAATGTAAACAAATTAGGAGACAAGCTCAACCAGATTGAATTATCAGAGGGCAAAACCTTGAATATTAATTTGGTAAACATTCTTGTTAAAACCATCAAATGGTTGCTGTATATTGTTTTAATTTCCATTGTTGCCGATATTTTGGAGCTCACCATGGTATCAGAAGGTTTAAAAAGCTTTATGGGGTATTTGCCAAAACTGTTTACGGCTTTGGCCATTGTAACCTTAGGTTTGCTGTTTGCAACCTTTGTTAAAAAATCGTTGCAGAGTTTATTCGAATCTTTGGAGTTGTCTGGAGGCAAGCTGTTAAGTCAATTGGTCTTTTTATTATTAATGGTATTAATAAGCGTAACGGCTCTAAATCAAGCTGAAATAAATACCGAAATAATTACGAGTAACATAAAAATGATACTCGCGGCATTTCTATTGGCTTTTGCCTTGGCGTTTGGTTTGGGAGCTCGAAATGTAATTGAAAAAGTATTGCACACCTTTTACACCAGGAAATTATACGAAGTAGGTAAGGTGATTGAATTTAATGGTATCCGAGGCGAGGTAGAGTCTATAAACAGTATATCGGTAACGATAAAAACAGAAGAAGGAAAATTAATAGTCCCTATTAAAGATATTGTAGAGAGCCAAGTTAAAATACAGGACTAATTTTAAGTTAGGGTTAAAATTTGGTTGGTTACTGCCTGTATGTTAAGCAACTCTCTACATGTTATATCCCTTTTCATTTATTTGAAAAGGGGTTTTTTTTACCATTAAGCTGATGCTTTTTATAAATGGTTTAAAAAAAGTAACTTAGCTATTTATGTCTAACCAAAACCACTAATTTTCACCATGAAAAAACTACTATATATTTTAGCTGTTTCCTTCTTTTTTATAAGCTGTTTTAAATCGAAAGACACCACACAAACACAAGCATCCAAAACATTTTCTGAAGCCCAAGCTGATGAGGTTGGGATGTCAGAATTCAGATTGAGTTATATTGGTACGATGCTCAACCAAGCCGTTTCAGACGATGTTATTCCCGGTGCTGTGGCATTGGTTTCGCGACACGGAAAAATAGTGTACCACAAAGCCTTTGGAATGGCGGATAATGCTGCGGAAAGAGCTTTGCAACAATCGGACATTTTTCGAATCGCCTCACAATCAAAAGCCATCACGTCAACCGCGGTTATGATGCTTTGGGAAGAAGGCAAGTTTAATTTAGACGACCCCATTTCAAAATACATTCCGGAATTTAAAGACGAACAAATTTTAGAAACGTTTAACGAAAGCGATTCGTCGTACACTACCAAACCCACAGAAAAACAAATCACCATTCGGCATTTATTAACCCATACTTCAGGACTTGGTTATGGCGTTATTGATGGCGACCGTCGATTTAAAAAACTGTACAATAAAGCTGGTATTATCGATTTGTTTACAACCGAAAACATCAGTATTGAAGATAACATTAAAAAGCTGGCAAAACTGCCATTGCACCATAACCCGGGCGAAAAATTCACGTATAGCGAAGGGCTCGATGTGTTGGGTTATTTTATTGAAATCGTATCGGGAATGCCTTTTGATGCGTTTTTAAAAACCAGAATTTTCGAGCCTTTGGGCATGCACGACACCCAGTTCTATCTTCCGGAATCCAAATACAACCGTTTGGTAACCGTACAAACCAAAGAAGATGATAAGTGGATAAAATATCCTATTACATTTTACGATACCGATTACCCCATTAAAGGCGCAAAACGCTTTTTCTCCGGGGGTGCGGGATTATCAAGCACCGCAAAAGATTACGCTGCTTTTTTACAAATGTATTTGAACCATGGCACCTTAAACGGCAATAGATTGTTAAGCAGAACCACTGTGGAGACCATATTAACCAACCAAATACCATATATTTCTGAAGATATTAAAGCGGTTCATGGATTGGCTTTCGGTTTGGTGGATAAAAAAGGACACGACTTGGGTGGTAATGGAAGTGAAGGTACGTTTGTTTGGGGCGGCTATTTTAATACTACCTATTTTGCAGACCCCAAAGAGGAAATAATTGGTGTGCTTTTAAAACAAACCCAACGTATTAAAGGTGATGATACCTCAAATAAATTCAGGAAATTAGTGATGCAAGCTGTTGCTGATTAAGCATTCTTTTTTAGTAATTTTAGACGCTTATAATTGAATTTGTCTTAAATTTATAAAACTAATTTTGTCTATTAGTAGATAATTTTGTCTATTAGTAGAATTAATCCATTGAAATGAATTTAGATTTCAATCGTTTTAAAAAATTAAATTTCTTGTATCATTCAAACAGAAATACTCAAGCGTTAAATTAAAATTTTATATTATGAAATACTTAAAATATATCCTTGGAATTTTAGCCATCTTGGTTATCGGGTTTTTCCTTTTAGGGTTTATAAAAACAGAGTTGTCTTATGAATGCGAAGTACTCGTAGATAAGCCTTTAGCCGAATCTTGGGCAGTTAGTCAAGATGAAGAAAAAATGTCCGATTGGTTAAAGGGGTTTCAAAAAATTGAACATGTAAGCGGCACACCCGGTGAAGTGGGAGCCGTATCAGATGTATATTTTGTGACTGATGGCGAGGAAATGACTATTCGAGAAAAAATTACAGAAATCGTTCCAAACGAATCGGTATCTATGTTGTTTACGTCCGACTTCATGAATATGGATTATAAGCTCAAAATGACCTCAATCGATGGGAAAACAAAAATCAATTCAAGCACTACTTGCGAAGGAAATGGAATGGTTTCTAAATCTATAATTGCTTTGATGGGAAACACAATCAAAACGCAAGAGGAAACCAATCTCACCAATCTTAAAAATACCATTGAGAAAAACTCGAAAGACTATTTTTCCACCGAAAACTAGTTGGAAATTCAGAAGCTCCTGCTGGTATTCTAAATAAGGATTACGGGCCTTTTTGATAATTCTGCCTCCTGCGCATCCCGATAACCATCGGGCAGGAATCCACTCGATAACAAAATGGTTAACGTTTAAAAAATCATCAATTCAGCATTTACCACTTACCGATAAAAAGAGGGATACTTTTTTATTTATCAGATATTTTCGTACGTTTGATATTAAATAAATCATACAAATAAGCCCATGCGGATTTTTCAACTAGCCTTCGTTCTTTCCTTTTTTATTATTTTCAACTCCTGTTCAAAAGACGGTGAAACACCAGACACGGTGCCTCCAACAGTATCGTTAACAATTTTGGGTGTTCCAACTTTTTCTGGTGGAGAACCTATAGTTGTGAGCAATCAAATAGAGGTTAGCGTTGATGCTAAAGATGCTAATGGCGTTAGCAAGATTGAGGTGTTTATAGACAATGAAAAGAAAGGTGAAGATAGTTCGGCCCCTTATCATGTTGTAATCGATATATCCTCGTATGCCTCTAATAAAAATTATACTTTAAAAGTTGAAGCTACGGACAAGGCAGGCAATACCTCCTCAACACAACAAGCTATTAGCATTGACAATGAAATACCTGTGATTACCGATGTTTCTTTAGCCCAAGATTCGGTTATAACGGGAAGTGAAAATACGGTTACATTTAACGTATCTGACAATGAGGAGCTTTCATCTGTAATGGTTTATGTTAATAGCGAATTATTTGCAGATATTAAGGATAAAAATTACGAGGTAAATATAGATTCCAAGGTGTTACAAGATGGCGAAAACAAACTGATGATTGAAGCCAAGGATCCAGCTGGAAATATAGGGAGCTATGCTGTTAATTTTATAATTGATAATACAGGTCCAGCCATTACTTTAAATTCAATTACAGAAAATCAGATTTTAGATGAATCTATGCTTTTACAGCCCGAAGTAGCGGATGCTTTTTCAGACGTTGTGTCTGTTGAAGTGTTTTTAGGCGAAACGAGTATATTCCAGTTTGATGAAAATTCCAGTAATTATGATATGGATTTCGTGCCTGATAATTACCCCGTTGGAACGACTGTTTTTAAGTTAATAGCAATAGATAGTTTAGGGAACGAGTCTGTGTTGGAAATTAATATTGAAATTTTAAGACTTTTGATAAAAGTAGCTTTACCAGATGGTTTTTTAAGTCCATATTGGTCTAGCTTTTGGATTTTCGCTTCAGAAATGAATGGTGTGCCCATTGCTTCCAAATCGGTAGGAGCGGAAGACAATAGTGTTAAAATACATGCGCCATCAGAATTCGATTTTGATAAAAAATACATGATAACGTTGTTGGCAGACGAGAACACGAATCCGAATTCCTTTAATAGAATTACAAATATTCAAGGAATAACAAGGAATAGCCTATCCGAAATAAACTTTAATTTACCTCAAAGAAAAACGGTTATCAGTAATGCTACCGTGTCTATGGTTGGGTTTGGCACTAATGAAACAGTAGCGGGAGATGGGCTCGATTATAGTTTTAACCACTATACTTCAGAGACCTCCGGTAATTTTGAATTAACCAGTCTTAATACTACAAGTAATGCTTCGTCTGATTATTTTTTGTATAGTACAAATTTAGACGGGTTTCCTTATGCTTATTTTAGCTTTTCTGAACCTTTGACAAACGAAAGTATAATCAATAAAACAGATTTAAATACCGATACGGCAATAAGTAATGCTACATTTAACATAACCAACGATCCGGGAATATCAAATAGTCAATTGATAATAAATGGATTCCGTACCAACGAGGATCTTCAAAACGGTATTTACCATAAAATTTATTCAGGGAGTCCACAGCAAGTGTTTGGTGTTGAATATGAATATTATTTCTGCTCTAATTTTGACTCTTACTCGCATCAGTTAATTTTGGATGATTATTTAACTTTCAGAAAAGGGCTTCCAAACAACACCTATAATATTCCGGATTGGAGTGTCGATTATCTACAAAATGGAAACGAAATAACCATTACAAAAAGCGGAACCGAGCATGTTTTAGGCAGACTCCAACTGATGCCAACTACTGGAGAAGATTACATTATGACGGTTTTGTTTGACAGTCAAAACACAGACGTAGTTACCCTGCCACAAATTCCAGAGGACATGAAAGATTTACACATTTACACGGTTGCACAAAATCAAGGTTTTGATATGAATCAAATTCATTTTTCGTCTTACAATACGATTACGTCTTACACGGATTATTTAGATAGCGTTATTAAAGGAGATGGTAATGAAACTGATGTTTCAGATATGATTACAACTAAAATGAAAGCTAAAAACGGTGCTTCAGTTACACCGTTTAAAACGTATAATTTTGATTAGATAAAGGCTTTTTGCTCGATCAAGTATGAAATCGGACTTATAAATTATTCAAACGAATTCATACGTTAATTGTTATAAAACAATATGAGAAAAATTTTAACCATAATATTAATCGGAATTATTTTAATGGGATTATTTAGCTTTTTAAAGAAAGAAAAGAAGATTGAAGCAAGCACAAATTCAGTTATATTAGGAATGGTTCTTCTCGAAGAACCTAATTCTTTTGATCTAAAGGGAACAGTTAACGAATTAAGAAAAAAATGGAATTTAAAAGTTAATGATAAAGATGCCGATGATAAAGCGGCCGTTTTAATTATTGATAATTATAATATCGCTATAGCAACTATGCAAATGGCTATTCCTGAAAATGAAGTAGAAAATGTAGCTGAATATAATTACTTTTGGAAAAATGCAGTTCAAGAAACTTCCAAGCATAAAGGACATATTGTTTTGTCAATAATGAACGCTGGAAAAAATGCAGTTCAGGAAAACTTATTATACAGCAAATTAGCTTCTGCTGTAATGAATAATAGTAAATCATTGGGAATTTACATTGGTGGTAGGACTTTAGTTTTGAAAAAGGAATTTTACCAAGCAAATGTGGAAATGATGTCTGAAACAGACCTTCCATTATACAATTGGATTTACTTTGGTTTAAGACAAGAAAATGGAAAACAATCTGTTTTTACTTATGGACTTGCAGACTTTGGTAAAAAGGAAATGGAAATTGTGGATTCTGAAAATTCACTCGATGAACTGAATGAAATGATGTTTAATTTAACTCATTATGTAATTGCTTATGATGTTAAATTAAAGGACGGAGAAACAATTGGAATTTCTGCAGACCAAAAACTAAAAATATCGGAATCAAAAGGTAGGTTTTTAGAAGGATTGACATTAAAAATTGAATACTAAAAACAATGCTGCATTTTATAGAGGTTTCAATTTCCTACCATTTCTGCTCACCCCAATAACTATCGAAACTGTCAACTAAAAGCTGCAACTACTTCCGTTTATTCCGTTTATTATAATTTTTATCGCCGCGAGTTTTCGGCTTTTTATACTTTTTGGCAATTTTAAATTTATACGATCCACCCAAATTCTCTTTCGAGTTCTTTTCGGACTTCTCGTGGAATGCAGGCCCCAAAGTATCGTCGTCTCCTCGTTTGGTCGGGTTGTTGCGTTCTTTTATTTGCGGACGTTCTTCTTCAATAAGTTCGGTGGAAATTTCAACAGCATCTGGGATGCTTAGCATCGGAATTTCCATTTGCATCAAATCCTCGATATTTTCAATAGCCTCTTGTTCCTTTTCAGTAGTAAACACAAGGGCTTCACCTTTGCGTTCAGCACGACCGGTTCTTCCAATTCGGTGCATATAATTTTCAGGATAATCGGGCGTATCAAAATTTATAACATGACTAACATTATCAATATCCAATCCACGTGCCATCACGTCGGTAGCAATTAAAATACGGTTCTCGCCAGTCCTAAATTGCTCAATGCTTCGCAATCTGTAATTTTGTGTTTTATTGGAATGAATCACGCAAAGTTCTTCATGGAATATTTCGTCTAATTTTTCAAATAAACGATCTGCCATCTTTTTATAAGCCACAAAAACTAAAACCTTATTGAAGGTTTCGGTGTCATTCAATAAGTGAACCAATAGATTTACTTTGGTATAAAAATTTGGGACAATATATCGGGTTTGGCTAATATTTTCTAAAGGCGTACCCGAAACGGCTATGGAAACACGCTCAGGACATTTAAAGAAATCATTAATTAGTTCGTCTACATCTTGCGTCATGGTTGCCGAAAACATGATGTTTTGTCGGCGTTGTGGTAGGATATCAAATATATTAATAAGCTGATGCCTAAACCCTAAATCGAGCATGACATCGACTTCATCAATCACTAATTTCTGAATCGATTTTAATTGCAACACACGGCTTAAAGCCAAATCGTATAAACGACCCGGAGTGGCTACCAAAATATCTATACCTTCGGCAATTGCCTGTTTTTGTGTGTTGATATTAGTACCGCCATAAACCCCCAAAACCCGATTGTTAATGTATTTTGAAAGCTTTTCAATTTCATCAACCACTTGCACAACCAACTCGCGCGTTGGCACCAAAATCAAAACGCGTGGGTTTTCTTGCGTCGAAAATTTTAGGTTTTTAAGAATAGGAAGCATGTACGCAAAGGTTTTTCCCGTACCGGTTTGCGCAATACCAACCATATCTTTTCCCGAAGCCACCACGTTAAAAGCCTCAGCCTGAATGGGTGTTGGCGTGGTAAACCCTAAATCGTTTAAGGCGTTGTGTAAAGGTGTGTTTATGTTTAAATCTGTAAAAGTCACAATCTTGTTTTAAGCTGCAAATCTACCATTAATTTGTTAGACTAAATGTGTGTTGTTAACTTCAATGGTATAAGTGGCTTTAAAAGTTTTGCCGGCAAGTAATGCCATAATGCCTTCTTTGGTTTTAAAATCTTGATTGGTGTTTTCGCTATCGGCAACGCCCAACCACGGTTCAATGCACACATAGTCGCCCTCTGGTTTTGCCCAAATACCCAAATACGGAAAATCGTGATAGCTCACTGAAAGTATAGCGCCATTCAACTGGCTTTTTAAAGTCACTTTTCTAGATTTTAAATCTTTAAAAACGAGTGCATCTCTATTAAATAGATTGTGGGTTAAATTGATGGTGTTCGAGTTGTTTAAAACGGTTTCGGTTTCAGAGGAAATCAACCCATTTTTCATATTGATTAAATGCGTTTTGGCGGTTTCAGTGTGTTCAAACTCCAAACTGTAATCTTCGTAATTTTCATTTTCAAACACGGGGCATTTAAAAGCCGGGTGTCCACCAACCGAAAAATATATGGTTTTATCATCCACATTTTTAATCCGGTGAATCACATCTATCTTATTATCAACAAGTAAATAAGTGATGTAAAACTCAAATTTAAACGGATAATTTTTCAGCGTTTCATTGTTGTAAAACAGAGCGAAAGTTAAACTGTTTTCGGTCTGTTCGTGCAAAATTATATCGTTGTTATGTCTAACAAAACCGTGTTTTGGCATGCTGAATTTCTTGTCTTCAAAAATATAGCTGTCATCTTTTAAAGCCCCGATAATAGGGAATAGATTGGGTGCGTAACTGCCCCAAACATTGGGGTTGGCATCCCACATAAATTGGGTTTTGTTTTGTGTTGAAGATATATCGCAAAGTTCTGCGCCAATATTTTTTACTGCTATTTTTAGCTTGTTGTTTTGTAAAACGTGCATCAAAAAAATAATTTGTATGCTACAAAACTCTTAATTTTTTAAGTATTCTGAGTAACTTTACCCCATAAACTTTTTTTTGTTGAGAACCACAAAGATTTTTAAAGTAGAAAACACCGATACATTTAAGCACCAAATATTGGCTTGGGCGCAACAATTTGACGATGTGGCTTGGTTGGATTCTAATCCCCAAAGCCATGGTGACAAACAGAACCATGCCAATTACGATGCTGTTTTAGCGGTGGATGCGTTTACAAGTATCCAAACGGATTTTTATGATGCATTTGAAAAGTTAAAAGAATACCAAACCACGGTAAACGATTGGGTTTTTGGTTATTTAACCTACGATTTAAAAAATGATGTTGAAGCCTTGAGTTCCAATAATTTTGACGGCTTAGCGTTCCCCGATTTATATTTTTTTCAACCTAAAAAACTATTCCTTTTTAAGGGTAATCATATTGAGATTCAATATTTAAATAGTGTTGAAGATGAATGGGAAGACGATTTAAAAAACATCCGTCATTGCGAGGACTATGGACGTGGCAATCTGCAAAATGAGAGCAACAACATCAAAATAAAACTCCGCATTCACAAAGACGAGTATTTTGAAAAAATAAACACTATGCTCGCACACATCCATCGTGGCGATATTTACGAAGCAAATTTTTGTCAGGAATTTTATGCCGAGGACACCGTTATAAACCCGTTGGAAACTTACAATAGGCTCAATGCGATTTCAAATCCGCCTTTCGCAACCTTTTTAAAATGCCACGATAAGTATTTGTTATCGGCTTCACCCGAGCGTTATTTGAGAAAGGACGGGAATACCATTATCTCGCAACCCATAAAAGGAACGGCGAAGCGATCGGACAATATTGAAGAAGATGAGCAACTAAAAAACGCCTTGTTAAAAGACGAAAAGGAGCGCAGCGAAAACATTATGATTGTGGATTTGGTGCGTAACGACCTTTCTAAAACAGCCATAAAAGGCAGCGTTAAAGTTGAAGAATTATGCAAAATTTATACGTTTGACCAAGTGCATCAAATGATTTCTACGGTAACTTCAAAAGTGGAGCAGCACACGCATCCCGTTGATGTTATAAAAAGCACATTCCCCATGGGAAGTATGACGGGCGCACCCAAAATTTCGGCCATGAAAATTATTGAAGCCTTAGAGGAAACCAAGCGCGGACTCTATTCTGGTGCCGTGGGTTATTTTTCGCCAATTGGCGATTTCGATTTCAACGTGGTTATCCGAAGTATTTTGTACAATGAGACCAAAAAATATGTATCGTATTCCGTTGGTGGAGCGATAACGGCAAAAAGCAAACCTTTAAATGAATACGAAGAATGTTTGGTAAAAGCCAAAGCGATGCGAACGGTTTTAGAGTACTAACCCAAACGTTCCTTTAAGCTTTCAATGGTTAAATTTAAAATGCGTTTTACACGTTTTGCTTCAATGTTTTTAATTTCGGCAACTTCATCGTAATCCAGTCTTCCAAAAACGAATAAATCTACAATTTCCGATACTTTTAAGGGCAATAAGGTATAGAATTTACCTAAAATATTTTTGTTGTTTAAAGCCGACATATCTTCAACCTCAAGCGCATTTTGTATCGAGATGTCATCATTATCATAAATAAAAAGAGGCTTGTGTTTATGGTCTTGTTTGTACGAAATATCATTGAGCTCTTCGTTCATAATAAAATCAAAATCCTCATCAACGGTAAAATGCTCTTCCAATCCGTCCAATTCTTCTTCTAAAATATCGTTCGTACTTAGCGTGTGTTGATGAAAAGCTTCTTTTTCAAACAGCTCATTTAAATCGGAATCCACAATTTTGAAAAGCTTGATTTTTATGGCGAAAGCATCCATGTCTACATCGTAACCACCTTCGTAAAATTTGGCAATAGCCTCGTCTATAAAATCGTTTGAGGCGTACATGTTTTTTGGAATGATACCTTTTGATTCCGCTATATACAACCGATGCTTTATGTATGCCTGTAAATGTTGCGTTGCCGAAACAACTTTTTTATTAAAGGTATCTATGGTGGTTTTGTCGTTTAATTTATCTGTTGAGCACATAATTTCAGGTATTAAATTTATACTTTAAAGTTACAAAAAACATAGTTTTTAAACATGATTTTTGTCATTGTTATCTGCTTATAAGTTGTGTATATAAAGGGACAATGTTGTATATTTGAAAACATGCTGGAACAATTCAAAGATCATATAAAAAAGGATTTTTCATTCTTAAAAAAAAGTAAGTTGCTCATTGCCATTTCCGGCGGAATGGACAGCGTGGTTTTAACACATTTGTGCCATCAATTAAAACTAAATATAGCACTGGCACATTGTAATTTTAATTTACGAGGACATGAAAGTGATGACGATGAAACCTTCGTTTTAGATGTAGCCGAAGATTTAGAATTGGAAGTGTTTATTGAAAGTTTTGATACCGAAACCTTTGCCAAAGACAATAAAATTTCCATACAAATGGCAGCCCGTGAGTTGCGCTATAATTGGTTTGACGAACTAGCTAACCAACTAAAATTCGATTATATTTTAACGGCCCATCACGCCGATGATAATCTGGAAACCTTTCTCATCAATCTATCTCGTGGCACAGGTTTAGAGGGGTTAACGGGAATTCCTGCGATTAATGAAAAATTAATAAGACCACTATTGCCTTTTTCAAGAGAATCGATTGAAACTTACGCCAATACAAAAAAAATGAAATGGCGAGAGGATAGCAGCAACGCCTCAACCAAATATTTGCGGAACAAATTGCGGCACGATGTGATTCCTGTTTTAAAGGAAGTGAATCCGCAATGGCTTCAGAATTTTCAAAACACCTTAAAACACCTAAATGGGTCATCTCATATTGTTGCCGAAAATGTCGATATTTTTTTGAACAAAGCCATTGAAAGCATGGACAACAACGAGGTTAAATTTAAAATTTCGGCGTTTAAAAAACTCGCATACCCAAAGCCTTATTTGTATGAAACTTTTAAGGAGTTCGGCTTTACGCAATGGGAAGATATTCTCAATTTGTTGGATGCCGAAACAGGGAAACAGGTATTTTCAGCAACATATAGACTTGTTAAAAACAGGGCGCATTTATTGTTAAGTGAAATAAATAGCGATAAAAGTGAACCGATTTCAATTTCAGAAAAAGACAATAAAGTAGAAACCCCATTCGGAATTCTATTTTTTGATGAAGCGGACGCGATTACAGAAAAACGAAACAACCTTATTTACGTTGATAAAGAAAAATTACAATACCCTTTAATTCTTAGAAAATGGGAGGAAGGCGACGTATTTTATCCCTTAGGAATGAAGGGCAAAAAGAAACTAAGCAAATACTTTAAAGACGAAAAATTATCACTTTTAGATAAAGAAAAAGTGTGGTTATTGTGTTCAAATAATGAGATTGTTTGGGTAATTAATAAACGCGCAGACAATCGATTTAAAGTAACCGAAAACACAAAACAAATTTTAAAAATTAAATTGTAGTGATGTCTTTCCCTTTAGGAAAGATGTCCGAAGGACAGAAAGGGCTTATGAAACTACAGGGCAACATTGTCGATATACCGAACAAGCGCATTTTTAAAGGTGAAATTGTTATTGAAAACAAAAGGATAATATCCATCACCGAAAAAAATCACAACGTTAACCATTACATACTTCCGGGTTTTGTCGATGCGCATATCCATATAGAAAGTTCCATGCTCGTTCCAAGCGAATTTGCGCGTTTAGCGGTAACACACGGTACGGTGGCAACCGTTTCCGATCCGCACGAAATAGCTAATGTTTTGGGTGTAAAGGGTGTGGAATTCATGATTAAAAACGGCAAGCAAACCCCATTCAAATTTAATTTTGGTGCGCCGTCCTGTGTGCCGGCAACCACATTCGAATCGGCCGGAGCGGTTATAAATTCAGATGCAATCAAAACGCTTCTCGAAAATCCAGATATCAAGTATTTGGCAGAAATGATGAATTATCCTGGTGTTTTATTTGATGATGACGAAGTGCTAAAAAAGATAGCTTGGGCAAAACAGTATAACAAACCCATTGATGGGCACGCACCAGGTTTAAAAGGCGACAAAATCACCAAATATATAAACGCAGGAATTTCAACGGACCACGAGTGTTTTACGTATGATGAAGGTTTGGAAAAACTTCAAAAGGGCATGAAGGTTTTAATTAGAGAGGGTAGTGCCGCCAAAAATTTTGAAGCCTTAATCGATTTGTTGCCCGAACATTACAAAAACATGATGTTTTGTAGCGATGATAAGCATCCGGACGATTTAATAATCAGCCACATCAATAACCTTTGCGCCAGAGCTGTGGCTAAAAACATAGATGTTTTTAAAGTGTTGCAGGCGGCATGTATTAATCCTGTTGAACATTATAATCTCAATGTTGGTTTGTTGCAAGAGGGCGACTTTGCGGATTGCATTGTGGTCGAGGATTTAAAGGATTTTAAAACGCTTCAAACTTACATAAATGGCGAGCTGGTTTTTAATGAAGGCCAATCGTTAATTGAATCCATTCCTTTTGAAATATTGAATAATTTCAAGTGTAATAAGAAGCAGGTTTCCGATTTTAGATTTGAATCTTCGGCAAAACAAATTAGGGTTATCGAAGCTTTGGAAGGGCAATTGGTTACCAACGAAATCGTTGAAAATGCTTTAGTTAAAGACGGAAATTTAATTTCAAATGTTGAAAAAGATATTCTGAAAATGGTCGTTGTTAATCGTTATCAAGATGAAAAACCCGCGATTGCCTTTATTAAAAACTTCGGGTTAAAAGAAGGAGCCATAGCATCTTCAGTGGGTCACGATTCGCATAATATCATTGCCGTTGGCGTGTCGGATGAAGCAATATGTAAAGCCGTTAATTTACTCATAGAAAACAAAGGAGGTGTTTGTGCCGTATTAAATTCAGAAGAAAAAATAGTACCGCTTCCCGTTGCAGGAATTATGAGTGATAAAGACGGTAAAACCATTGGTAAACAATATGCCGAACTCGATAAAATGGCAAAACAACTTGGTAGCAAACTTAAAGCGCCATATATGACGCTCTCGTTTATGGCGTTGTTGGTAATTCCGTCATTAAAATTAAGCGATAAAGGTCTGTTTGATGGGAATACATTTAAATTTACACCTTTAGAAATCTGATTAAATTGACCCATGAATAAAACCATACCAACTGAAAACTTGCGGTCTCTACTGCCAACTGAATACTAAAACATGCCCGTAATAAAACCGACTTACAAACCGCCATTCTATTTTAAAAACGGATTTATCTCAACCGTGTATTCGGGATTATTCAGACGTGTAAATGGCGTCAATCAAAAACGGGAACGCCTCATTTTAAACGATGGCGATTTTATAGATTTAGATTGGAGTTTTTCAAAAGAAAAAACAAAAAAACTCGTCATTTTATTACACGGTTTGGAAGGTAATGCGCAACGCCCTTACATGATTGGCGCTGCAAAACTTTTTAATAACAATAATGTTGATGCCGTTTGCGTAAACTTTAGAGGGTGTAGTGGAGAAACCAATTTAAAATACAGAAGTTACCATTCTGGAGCTACCGATGATTTAATTGAGATTATACAGCATATTATGGCAACAAAACACTATGCTGATATTTACTTAAAAGGATTCAGTCTTGGCGGCAATGTGATTTTAAAATATTTAGGCGAAGGCAACATCATTCCCCAACAAATTAAAGCTGCGATAGCTATTTCCGTGCCTTGTTATCTAAAGGGTTCAGCCGAAGAACTGCACACCTTCAAAAACATATTGTATCACGATAGATTTAAAAGGCATTTAGTAAATAACCTAAAAAACAAACAAGTGCAATTTTCTGATGTTCTGAGTGTTGCGGATATTAAGTCTATCAAAACTTTAAGGGATTTTGACAATGTGTACACCTCTAAAGCACATGGTTTTAAAGATGCTTTTGATTATTATGAAAAAAGTAGCAGCCTTCAATTTCTTCAAAAAATAAAAACACCAACCTTGATTATTAACGCGCTTAACGATTCGTTTTTATCGCCCGAATGTTATCCTGTAAAAGAAGCCAAAGCAAATCCTAATTTGTATTTAGAAATGCCAAACCATGGCGGGCACGTTGGTTTCATCGATAAAAAAAATGTGTATTACAACGAAAAGCGCGCATTGGAATTTGTGAAATCGTTAGATTAGTTTTTAAGCGCTTCTGGAAAACCATCGGTGACAATACCCCACAATTCCGGTAGCACAAAATAAACGAAAAGCGTTAGGATTATAATTGAAATAATATTCATAAAAAAGCCCTTGCTTACCATGTCGGGGATTTTTAAATAGCCCGAACCAAAAACCACGGCATTTGGCGGTGTGGCCACAGGTAACATAAAAGCGCACGAGGCGGCAACCGTAGCGCTTACCATTAAAATAAAGGGATGAATATCGATGCTCAAAGCCATGGGTGCCAACACGGGCAAAAGCATTGCGGTGGTTGCAAGATTGGATGTGATTTCGGTTAAAAAGTTTACCACAGTAATAATTAGCAGAATTAAAACAAAGGTGCTTAATCCAGCAAAAGTTGTCATTTGATTACCAATCCACAGCGCCAATCCCGAGGTTTCAAAACCCTTTGCCAATGCCATGCCTCCACCAAATAATAGGATGATGCCCCAGGGTAAATCTTTGGTGTCTTTCCACGAGATTAGTTTCTTGCCCTTTGTTTTCGATGGAATTAAAAAAAGTATCAAAGCAAATAAAATGGCGATAATCGTATCGTCTAATTGTGGCAATAGTTTTTGAAGTAAAAAAGACCGCGTAATCCAACAAAAAGCGGTTGCTGCAAACACAATGGAGACCAATTTTTCTTCGTATGTCATGTTTCCCAATAAAGAAAGCAAGCGTTTAATTTCTTGTTTTCCACCGGGGAATGCCTGTTGTTTGAATGAAAAGGCTATCGAAGTCAAATATTTCCAGCAGATGAGCAATAGAATAACGGAGATGGGAAACCCGAATATAAACCATTGTAAAAAGGTGATTTCGTAACCGTAAATTTCTGAAACCACACCTGCTAAAACCAAATTTGGCGGTGTGCCGATTAAGGTTGCTAATCCTCCAATTGATGCGCTATACGCAATGGCGAGCATTAAGGCTTTTCCGAAAATTAAATTTTCGTCTTTATCCGTCTCAGGGTTATCCCTCAATTGTTTTATAATAGCGATGCCAATGGGTAGCATCATTACAGAAGTGGCAGTATTGGATATCCACATCGATAAAAATGCGGTAGCCAGCATAAATCCGAGAATGATTTTTTTAATGTTAGAACCAATAAGTTTAATGATATTTAAAGCAATCCGTTTGTGCAAATTCCATTTCTCGATGGCAATGGCAATAATAAATCCGCCCAAATACAAAAACACAAATTTATGTCCGAATGACGATGTGGTCGATGCAATGTCCAAGCTTCCCGAAAGTGGAAACAACACAATGGGTAACAGTGCCGTTGCTGCAATGGGGATGGCTTCGGTAATCCACCAAATGGCAATCCAAGCCGTAGAGGCCAAAACACCGTTGGCTTCATCTGAAAGTCCTTCTGGAGCAAAAAAAAGACGAATTAATATATATGAAACGGGACCAAGTAATAATCCTATGCGTTTAGTGTTTTTCATCATTTAGTTTTTAAATTGCATTCAACTTTATTAAATCCATGTTAAAAAAATAAGAATCTTTAAAAATAGGTTTTATTTTTTTTGTATTTTTTGAGACAATTCAACAATTCTTCAATCTAAAAAAATAATTATGCCAACATTCACATTAAAAATTAATAACAAAACCCATACTGTCGAGGCAGATATGGATACACCATTGCTTTGGGTTTTAAGAGATCAGATAGATTTGGTAGGTACTAAATATGGCTGCGGTGTTGGTCAATGCGGAGCGTGTACCGTACATGCTGATGGTACTGCGATGCGCAGTTGCTTATTGCAAATATCGCAGGCAGAAGGCATGGATATTACAACTATTGAAGGGCTTTCGGAAGATGGAAAACACCCCGTTCAAGAGGCCTGGAAAGAAGTAGATGTGCCACAATGTGGTTATTGTCAAGCTGGACAAATTATGACAGCTTCAGCATTTTTAGAGAAAAACCCTAGTCCTTCTGAATCTGAAATTAGAAATGCCATGCATGGAAATATTTGCAGATGTGCAGCATATAATAGTATTGAAGAAGCCGTAAAAGTAGCTTCTAAAAAATTAAGTTAACCAACCTAAATAGAAAACAATGATACCTTCAAATAAAAATACATTCAGTAGAAGATCTTTCTTAAAATCATCAGCTTTAGCGAGTGGTGGTATGATAATAGGTTTTAACTTGTTTAATGCTTGCAAGTCTGACGTTAAACCTTCAATCGATTTAAGCCAATTAAACTATAACGATTTTAATGCTTTTATAAAAATTTCCCCGGAAGGAAAAGTCACTATTTTTTCACCCAATCCAGAAATCGGTCAAGGTGTAAAAACATCAATGCCAATGATTATTGCTGAAGAATTGGAAGTGGCCTGGGATGATGTTTTAGTCGTTCAAGCACCTTTGGACACTAAAAATTACAATCGACAGGTGGCTGGAGGAAGCCAGTCTATTCGCCATGGTTGGACAGCTTTAAGACAAACCGGGGCTACGGCAAAACAAATGTTGGTAAACGCTGCTGCGGCAAAATGGGGCGTTGATGCTTCAAAATGTTCCGTTAAAAACGGCGTAATTACAAACGCTAAGGGAGAAACTTTAGGTTATGGCGATGTGGTTTCAGATGCGGCTGTGCTTGAAGTTCCGGAAGAAGTTAGTTTAAAGGATCCTAAAGATTTTACAATTATTGGTCAAGGTAAAGGCAATGTTGATATTGATAAAATTATTACAGGAAAACCATTATTTGGTTTAGATTATAAAGTAGAAGGCATGTTGTACGCAGCCGTTTTAAGGCCACCGGCATTTGGTCAGGTTTTAGATACTTATGATGCTTCTGTGGCCAAGTCTTTACCGGGTGTTGTTGATGTGATAACGATTGGAAAAAAAGTAAGGGAATTTCAAGAGGCTGGAAAAGGCAATTGGACAATGCAGATAAGCAGTTCTGACAAAGTAGTTGTTATAGCGAAGACCACTTGGGATGCTTTTAAAGGAAAAAATGCCATAAAAGCAACTTGGAAAACAGATACACCACTTGAAAGCACTGAGAAACATGATGACATTCTATTGGGTTTATTAAACGGAAAAAACTTTAGCACAAGACGGCAAGATGGTGATGTAAAAAAGGCTTTTGCCAATGCCGATAAGGTTATTGAGCGTATTTATGAATCTCCATTTTTGCCTCATAACACTTTAGAACCAATGAATTTTTTCGCAAATGTTACAGATGAAAAAGTAGAGTTGGTAGGTCCCGTTCAAACACCTGAAGCTGCACATAGCGTGGTCGCTGAATTATTAGGGCGCGATATTGAAAATGTTCATTTGGATATGACAAGAATGGGAGGTGGATTTGGAAGACGCCTCTATGGTGATTTTGTGTTTGAAGCAGCCGAAATTTCAGATGCCGTTAGAAAGCCAATTAAAATGGTATCATCAAGAGAAGATGATATGACAACGGGTGTTTATCGTCCAGCCATTAAATATAAAATAGCAGCATCCATTAAGGATGGAAAACTAACAGGTTATCACTTAAAGGAGGCTGCAGTTAATTCAAATATGTACGGTTTAATACCAAATTTCTTTCCGGCAGGTGCTATTGAAAATTACCAAGTCGATACGGCCAACTATCAAAGTAATATCACCACAGGAGCGTGGAGAGCACCGTACACCAACTTTTTGGCAAGTGCAGAGCAAAGCTTCTTCGATGAAATTGCTGAAGAATTAGGTGTAGATAGGGTACAGCTTCATATGGATTTATTGGATAATGTAAAAAAGAATCCAGAACCTAATATTGAGTATAATCCAGAAAGACTTCAGAATGTTTTAAAACTGGCTGTTGAAAAATCCAATTGGGGAAAAACCGAAGCAGGTGTTTATCAAGGACTTTCGGTGTATTATTGTCATAACACGCATGTAGCTGAGGTTGCAGATATTACTATGGAAAACGGATTGCCCATTGTTAAAAAAGTCACTTGCGCAATAGATTGTGGTATTGTCGTAAACCCTTTAGGCGCTATAAATCAGGCAAAAGGTGGTATTCTTGATGGTATTGGTCATGCTATGTATTCCGATTTTGAATTTAAGGATGGCATCCCACAATCTAATAATTTTAATTCCTATCAGCTCATTAGAATGGGGCAAACCCCAAAAGTAGACATCCATTTTATTGAGAGTGATATTGACCCTACTGGATTGGGAGAACCTACCTTACCACCTGTTGGTGCGGCAATTGCCAATGCTATTTATAAAGCCACTGGTAAACGCTTAACAAAGCAACCTTATATGGGTAATTTGAATGTTGAAGAAAAGGTTTTAGGCTAAAAAATTAATACTAAGAATCCAAAAGCCTTTTTATGCGAAGGCTTTTTTTACTTCACATTCATGACACACGAATTTAAAAACATAGTTGAAGAAGCTTCAATAGCAAAATCAAAAGGCCTAAAATCTGTTTTGGCATCTGTTGTGGCATTGGATGGCTCATCCTACAGAAGACCAGGTGTAAGAATGCTTATCCTTGAAAACGGAAAAATGATTGGCGCCGTAAGCGGGGGTTGCGTTGAAAAAGAAATCCTATTACAATCGGAAACTGTTTTTAAAACAGGTGAATCCAAAATGATGACGTATGACGGCAGATACCGTTTAGGTTGCGAAGGGATTTTGTATATACTTTTGGAAGTTTTCAATCCTAATGAATCTTTTAGAAATGCTTTTCAAAACTGTTTAAAAGAAAGAAATACATTCGAAATACAGTCTTATTTTGAAAAAAAGGAAGGTGTTTTTTCAGGAATTGGCACTCAAGTCAAAATCAACAATAATTTGTTTTCAGTTTCCGGGAATAATTTAGAAAATCAAAATACATCAGGTTCAACCTTCCATCAAAAGATGCCGCCCTGTTTTAAATTGATTATAATTGGTGCTGAACACGATGCGGTGCAACTCTGTAAATATGCCGCTTTAACGGGTTGGGAAGTAACTATTGTTTCAGGAGCGTCAGAAGCCAAATCGATTTCAGATTTTCCGGGTGCGCATGGTTTTTCTGCTATTTCCCCAGAGCAAATGGATGTTGAATTAATCGACAACCAAACGGCCATTGTGCTAATGACTCATAATTTCGCTACCGATTTGCGCTATTTAGTGGCTTTGAAAGATACCAATCCAAATTATATTGGACTATTGGGACCAACAAAACGGCGAGAAGATTTGCTCTCTCAATTTATTGAATATTGCCCGAATGTGGAAGATGGTTTTCTGGATAAAATCCATGGGCCAGCAGGTTTAAACATCGGTTCCGAAACACCACAGGAAATAGCCATTTCCATAATTTCCGAAATTTTATGTGTTATCAGCCAAGAAGAACCCATATCTTTAAGTAAGAAAACGGGACGTATTCATACGTCGTAGTTGACAATAATCTGACCAAACCAATGAACAAAGGTTGTAAAACCACATTTATCGTAATTTTAATAATCTTAGGAGTATTTTTAATTGGCGGATATTTTGCTATAAAAACACTTGGAAAAGCTTTTGGTCCTGATTGCGACAAAACTGAAAGCTGGGCAATTCAAGAGTATGAAATAATAAAATATAGCTGTTTGGGATGGGCAGGACCAAGATATTATCCTCTGTATTTATATAAAAATGGAAAAGAACTTCCATCAACCGGATTTAAAATAGATTCTTGTTTGATTAGTTTTAATCCACAAATAAATTTGCACATTAAATTTGACATTTGCGAAAATAGAATAGAAAGATTTGAACCTATGAAAAAGAATATCTTATTAAGCTCAATTGATTCCGCTACTATTTTTTCTAATCATTTAAAAGAGTCAAAGAAACTTGCAAAAGAAAAAGTTAAATCATTTGTAACAGAATGGAATGCGAGTAATCCTCGTGGTTTTAGAGAAAATAAAGATTCAATTTTCTATTCTGATTTTCAATATAAAATTTCTGTTTATGAAAACGGAAAAGAAATAGAGTTTCGGACTTTCAACTATTTGATTAACGATAGTACAAATTGGGTTTATACTTTAGAGGATCAAAAAAATGAAGCTTTTTTTGATAATTTGTGGAAAGAATAAAACTAATGCCAACAAAGGCGTACATAGTTCATTGCGAATTCTGGCAATAGCTTCTAGAGGAATTCTCTCTTTTTTTAGTTAACTTAGTGCAAAATCGTAACAAACAATAGTCCACTTCAATTGTCCATTATAGCCTCAAACCTGTCTGTCATCATACTAGCCGCCGGCGCCTCAAAACGCATGGGAACACCCAAACAACTTCTAAAATGGGGAAATTCCACCTTATTGGGCAACGCCATTGAGACTGCTTTAAAATTACCCGTAAAAGAAGTTGCGGTAGTGTTGGGCGCGAATTATAACGAGATTAAAAAACACATTGCACACCATCCCATAACTATTTTAAACAACGAAGATTGGCAAAAAGGCTTGGGAAAATCCTTGGCTTTTGGCGTTGAATATATGGCAGTTTCAAAACAAGATATTGATGGAATTTTAGTAACTTTAGCAGACCAACCTTTAATCGATCATGTATTTCTAAATAAATTAATTGATGCCTTCAATAAAAAAACGCATCCTATAATGGCGACATCGTATAAAAATAAAAAATATGGCGTTCCTGTTATTTTTGACAAGATTTATTTTGAGGAACTACGGACTTTGAATGATGATTTTGGTGCTAAACACATTTTAAAAAAACATAAAGCATCAGTTAAAACTTTAATACCTGAATTAGAAAACCTAGATTTAGATTTAAAAGCAGATTACGATATATTATTTAAAAAGTATTTTAATGAATGATTTAAACACAATATGTTAAAAGAATACCTACCAATAATTTTGCCAATAATATTTTTTGTTATTCTGTTTTATGTTAAATATAAGAGAAAAGAAAAAATAAACGATTCTTCATCTGATTTTGATAATTATGATTTTGATTAAAATGTAAAACAAATGAGCGCATCACCAGAACATAAAGCCAGTACATCAGAAAAGTTCACCGCTTTAAAAACCGGTAAACCGCACACCAATAGTGCCGGATTTGGTGCTTTAAAAGCGGTTTTTGGTCAGGTTACAAAATACATGAAACCTGTTGATGCCATTAAATTATCACTTAAAATAAATCAAAAAGGCGGATTTGATTGTCCGGGTTGCGCATGGCCAGACCCCGATGATGATCGTTCTGCTTTGGGTGAATATTGCGAAAACGGACTTAAAGCCATGGCCGAGGAAGCACAAAATAAAACCATTGGCGAAGATTTTTTTAGAGACCATTCCGTTGAGGCACTTGCTGAATTATCGGATTTTGAAATCGGTAAATCCGGACGTTTGTCCGAACCCATGTTTTTGGCAAAAGGCGCAACACACTATCAACCCATTTCTTGGGAAGACGCTTTTGGGAAGGTAGCAAATCACTTAAATGTTTTAAACCATCCTGATGAAGCGGTATTTTATACCTCCGGAAGAACCACTAACGAAGCGGCTTTTTTATATCAGTTATTTGTGCGTGAATTTGGTACGGCCAATTTGCCAGACTGCTCTAATATGTGTCACGAAGCCAGCGGCAGCGCCTTATCTGAAACCTTGGGTATTGGTAAAGGGTCGGTAACTTTAGACGATTTGTACAAAGCCGAAGTGGTTATGGTTATTGGTCAGAACCCGGGTACCAACCACCCTAGAATGCTGACCGCTTTAGAAAAATGCAAAAAAAACGGCGGTAAGATTATAGCTGTTAATCCGTTGCCCGAAGCGGGGTTGATAAAGTTTACAAATCCGCAAAACCCCGTAAAATTATTAACAGGAGGCACGAATATAGCCGATGTATTTGTTCCGATTAAAATTAATGGCGATGTGGCTTTTATTAAAGCCTTGTTGCTTAAATTGTTGGAAGAAGAAGAGCAAAACGGTAATGTTTTTGATACCGCATTTATTGAAGCATTCACCGATGGCTATGACGCTTTTATTACCGATTTGAAAACATACAATTTTGATGCATGTTTAGAAGCTTCGGGAATTACAAAAGCTGTTTTTGATGAGGTTTTCAATCTTATATTGAACAACGATAAGATTATAATTTGTTGGGCCATGGGCTTAACACAACATGAAAACGCCGTTGATAATATCCGGGAACTCGTAAACCTTTTGTTGTTAAAAGGAAGTATTGGAAAAGAAGGCGCAGGCACTTGTCCGGTTCGCGGACATTCCAATGTGCAAGGCGATAGAACCGTTGGTATTTGGGAATCGGCACCACAAGCTTTTTTAGATAAAATTGAAGCCAAATACGGGTTTAAACCCACCACAAAACACGGCTATTCGGTTATCGATGCCATCAAAGCCATGTATGAAAAAAAAGCAAAAGTATTTTTTGGTTTGGGCGGTAATTTTATCTCGGCAGTACCCGATACCAATTACGCTGCACAGGCTTTGGCGAATTGTAATTTAACCGTTCATGTAAGTACAAAACTGAATCGTTCGCATTTGGTAACCGGAAAAGAAGCGCTCATTTTACCGTGTTTAGGTCGCTCGGAAAAAGACTATCAAAAAACAGGCATCCAAACCCAGAGTGTCGAGAATTCCATGGGTATTGTGTCGTCAACCAAAGGGATTTTAGAACCGTGTTCCAATGCATTGTTAAGTGAAGTTGCCGTAGTTTGTGGCATTGCGCATGCCACTTTGAAGGATCGAAGCAAAATCGATTGGTTAAAATATACTGATGATTATAATTTGGTACGCGACGATATTCAAGAGGTGGTTGAGGGTTTTGATGATTATAACAAACGCCTAAAAAATCCTTCAGGGTTTTATTTACCCAACGGCGCTCGTGTTAGGGAGTTCAAAACCAAAACGGGAAAAGCGCTTTTTTCTATCAATAAACTCCCCAATTGGAAACTTAAAGATGATGAATTAATTATGATGACCATTCGAAGTCACGACCAATTCAATACCACGATTTATGGTTTAAATGATAGATATCGAGGCATTTATAACGAAAGGCGCATCATTTTTATGAACAGAAACGATATGAAAATTAGGGGCTTGCAAGAACAGCAAGTGGTTAATTTAAAATCTGAGTTTAACGGTGTTACCCGAGTTGCGAATAAATTTAAAGTGATTGGTTACGACATTCCTAAAAGTTGTTGTGCCACTTATTTCCCGGAAACCAATGTTTTAGTGCCTTTAGATAGTTTTGCACACACCGCAAAAACACCGGCTTCAAAGAGTGTTGTAATTACTGTTGAAGCAACCTGAAAATAAATTTTAATGACTAATTTATGAAACCAACGCGATTTGAAAGCACCATGGCATTAATCGATGGGAAAAACTCTGAAGACCCCAATGTGTATCGTGTTCATGGTTTAGATTATCCGAAAGAATTATTGTACTCGCAACGCATGACGCGTAAGCTGTTGCAGTTTCATCCCAATGCATCAAAAGCGTTGCAAATTGCGGCGAGAGCACAGCATATATGCCGATGGCAAATCCCTAGAGATGACTACCCAATGGATCGCGTTGGTTATTTAAAATGGCGGGAAACCCTTAAGAAAATGCATGCAGACATTACCGCAACTATTTTAAAACAAGTGGGCTACGACGATGAATTTACAAACCGAATTACGGCTTTAATCACCAAAAAACTCATAAAGAAAAATGAAGAGTCTCAAATTTTGGAAGATGTGGTTTGCCTCGTTTTTTTGGATTATTATTTTGAGGAATTTTCAGAAAAACACGACGCCAATAAAGTGATAGACATTCTTCAAAAGACCTGGAAAAAAATGTCCGATAAGGGCAGAAAAGAAGCATTAAAACTCCAATTTTCTGATAAAAATTTAAAACTCATAAATGAAGCTATTGCGCCATAGTTTTAACCACCAATAGTAATCATGCTTCTATTGTTATTATGCAATTTGGGCTCTTGAAGTTTTTCCAATGTATTCATGCCACCACGTATTTTAAGTTTTGCTTGTACGGCTTTTTGAATGATGGGTTCAATAGAATTTCCTGCTCGAAGTGTGGTTAACAAATCAGATTCGGTAGAAGAAAACAAACAGTTTTTTAATTGCCCGTTGGCCGTTAAACGCAGTCTGTTACACGAATCGCAAAACGGATTGGTTACCGAACTGATAATAGCAAAACTACCTTGGTACCCCTTTATTTTATAGTTTTTAGACGTGTCGTTCGGGGCGTCTTTTAAGCGTTCAATTTGTGCTTCGGAAAAAGAAGCGTTTACATAATCCATCACTTCTTTATATGACACCATTTTACTAATGTCCCATTTATTGCCATCAAAAGGCATAAACTCTATAAACCGAACGGAGATAGGCAAATCTTCGGTAAACTTGATAAAATCGATGATTTCGTTATCATTAAAACCTTTCATTAAAACCGCATTCAATTTTACATTAAAGCCTTCTTTTATCAATAATAGAATATTGTTATAAACTTTTTTAAATTCATTACGTCGAGTTATATGTTTAAACTTTTCTTCATCCAAAGAATCTAAACTCACGTTGATGTTTTTTACACCGCTCACCTTTAACACATCAATAAACTTATCGATAATAACGGCGTTTGAAGTGATAGACAATTCCACAGGGAGTGTTGCCAATTTCTCTAAAATAATGGGGATGTCTTTTCTAATTAAAGGTTCGCCACCTGTTAATCTAATTTTTGTAACCCCATGTTTCACAAAGGTTCTTGCGATGTCGTAAATCTCTTCGTAAGTCATTAAATGGCTTTTAGGCGATAGTTGTACGCCTTCTTCGGGCATGCAATACGAACAGCGCAAATTGCAGCGTTCAATTAGCGAAATACGCAAATAGGTGTGGTCTCTACCGTGTAAATCTTGTAATATATTTTTATTAGTGTCCATTTTTACCTATTCATTTTTCATTATAAATTAATCATGTCTTGCACCTTTCAAAATCCCAAATACATGTAAAACCGACGGAAAAATAGCATCCATAGATTCCTTTGCTCCGTTGGTTGAACCCGGTAAAGCGAGTACCAACGTATTGTTTATGGTGCCCGCCACACTTCTTGATAACATGGCGTACGGCATACGGTTTTGGCCATAATTTCTAATGGCTTCTTCAATGCCTAAAATGCGTCTGTCTAACAAAGGTATTAAGGCTTCGGGCGTTACATCGCGTGCCGACAATCCGGTACCTCCCGTGTAAATTACCATGTTTACCCCCAGATTTTCATAATGTTTTGCTTTGTTTTGAATGAGGTCTTTTTCGTCTGGAATAATGATATAATCTTCAATCTTAACATCGCAGGCTTCCAACTTTTCAATAATGGCTTTTCCAGTTTTATCTTCTTTTTGACCATTGGAAATCGAGTCCGAACACACAATAACAGCAGCTTTTAACGGTGTTTTAAATCGGTTTTTATAACTGGATTTACCGCCTTTTTTATTCAATAATTTTATGGCGTGTATCTCGATGCCTTTGTCAATCGGTTTCAGCATATCGTACATATTTAATGCTACCACGCTTGCGCCATGCATCGCTTCAACTTCAACACCCGTTTTGTAAATGGTTTTAATGGTGCAGGTTATGGTAATTTCCAAGTCATTAATTTCATACTCAATCCCAGTATATTCAATGGGCAGCGGATGGCAGTCCGGTAAAATATCCGGTGTTTTTTTTACGCCCAATAAACCAGCTGCTTTGCTCATAGCAAATACGTTGCCTTTTGGTACGGTGTCGTTTTTAATGGCTTCAATAGTGTCTGGTTTGCTCACTTTTACAATGGCTTGAGCGGTTGCTATTCGAAGGGTATTTGATTTATGTGTGATGTCGACCATTTTTGTGTTTTTTGTTTAGATGTATGCTGCTTAGTTGTTTCCGACTTACCGACAAACAACTAAACGACCCACGGTATTAAGAGTTTGCTTTCCATTGATGACTTTCGTCTTCAAAAATTTCTTTTCCAAAAACGGGAACATCAGCTTTTATGGCTTCAACGATAAATTCCAAAGCCTTAAAAACCACCTTTCTTCGCGGTGACGAAACGAACACAAACAAGCAAATTTCGCCTGCTTTTACCATGCCTAAACTGTGGTAAATATGCATGCAGGTAAGTTCGAATTTTTCAAAAGCGGCTTCGCGAATCTCATGGAATTTTTGATTAGCCATATCCTCGTAAGCCGTATATTCAATCGCCGAAACGGTTTTATCGTTTATTACATCAGCACGTACCTGACCTAAGAAAATATTGTGGGCGCCAATGCTGGTTTTGGTTTGATGTTTGGCGATGGAATCCCCTATAAATTCTGAGGAAATCGCGCCTTGTTTAAATACGTTTTTAGGTTTTCTATCTTTCATAATATGTATTGCTTTAGTCCTGCAAAGTTTTAAAAACCTTGTAGGTTTCAATTATTTCTGCTGCACCTTCTTTCAAGCTAAAACAGTTTTCAATTTTTAATGCTTTTAAAATAGAAACTGCTTTTTTACTGCGGATTCCCGATTGGCAAAACAGATACTTTTCTTTTTTCAAATCGATTTTATTTAGGTTGTTTTTTAGTGTGCTCAACGGCATGTATGTTACTTCTAAATTTTCAACTTTTGGCTGTTCGTGTGCTTCTCTAACATCGATAAATTGAATGTTATCTTTTGATAAAATGGAGGTGATTGAAACTTCGTCTGCATCAATTTCACAATTAAAATCGATATCGTTTTTATGAAAATTTTCCTTGTCGTTTAAAACCGAATTGATAATTTTTTCATTTCGATTGATTTTTAAGATGGATGTTTTTGATGTTAGCGCATTATAGCACAATAATTTCCCCGAAAGCACGTCGCCCAGATTTAAAATAATTTTTAAAACCTCATTGGCTTGCATACTGCCAATAATTCCGGGAAGAACTCCCAAAACACCAATTTCCGAACAATTTGGAATCGTATCTTTTTTAGGCGGATTTGGAAACAGGCAACGATAACTCGGTCCGTTGTTGTAATTAAAAACAGAAACTTGCCCTTCAAACTTATAAATAGCGCCAAAAACCAATGGTTTGTTGGTTAATAAACAAGCATCATTTGAAAGGTACCGTGTGGCGAAATTATCGGTGCCATCAACAATAATATCGTATTGATTGAATAAATTGATGGCGTTTTTGTGCGTTAGTTTTTCAGGGTAAGCGATGATGGAGATTTCATTGTTTAAATCTTCCAAACGTTGTTTTGCGGCCATGGCCTTGTTTTGACCTAAAGATGATTTGCCAAATAAAACCTGACGTTGCAAATTGGAAATTTCAACCACATCAAAATCTATAATACCAATGGTGCCAACACCCGCAGCGGTTAAATACTGCAGCACGGGGCAGCCCAAACCACCAGCGCCTATAACCAATACCTTGGCATTGGAAATTTTGTCTTGACCGGTTTGCCCGATTTCGGATAATATGATATGTCTGTTGTATCTCATTTAATGTTTTTTCAGACCTGTCAGGTTTTTAAAACCTGACAGGTCTATGTTGTTCAACCACCGGCAAAAGGCGGTAATAAGGCGATTTCGGTACCTGTAATTTCGGTTTCAACGGAAACCAATTCTTGATTGTGCGCCACTTGAAAATCCTTGTTTTTTAATGCCTTATATTTTGAGTAAAGCATATTTAAAAGCTCGGAAATCAGTTGTCCCGAAAACTCCAAAGATTCTTCTTCTTTTTGAGTCACTTCGGCTATTTGTCCAAAATATTTAATGGTTAAATGCATTTTCAATTTGTTTTAATTCTTCTTTTGTATTCACGTTCATCGTAGAAAATTCATGCGCTTTTTCTAGTTTGATGTTTTTTGATATGCAGGCTTTTACGGCCACTCGTAATCGCCGTTCGCCTTTCTGTAAAAACCCATTAAATGTGTCTTTAATGTGTCGTTTATATAAAGCAATCAACGGCATTGTTTTTCCTTGGTTTTCAATTTGAATGATTTCGGAATTGGCATCAACAGCATCAATTAATTTTTTTAAAATTTCAGAGTTTATCAGCGGAATATCGCAACTCAAAATCAAATTGTAATCGGTTGATGAAGCTTCTAATCCGGAGCAAATCCCAGCCATTGGACCCGCATTTTTTGTGATGTCGTTTACGCGTTTCAATCCGAATACATCGTAATTTAAATCATCTGAAACAATTATAATTTCCGAAACCAAAGGTTTTAAGGCCTCGATGCTATATTGAACAAAGGGTTTGTTGTTCAGCCTTAAAAAACCTTTGTCCGTTCCCATTCGCGAGCTTTTTCCGCCAGCTAAGATTATGCCCGTTATGTCTTTTTTGTCTATCATTTTATGCGAAAAATAATTTAGCACTTGCAATTACGAGAACAAAAGCCAAAATATATCGAAGCTTTTGGTTGTTGATTTTTTTACTGCCATAGTAACCACCCAAAACACCGCCAATAAGTGCAATGCCCACCAATAAAAACGATTCTTTTTCTAAAGTTACGCCGCTACTTAATTGCCCGATAAGTCCGGAAGCGGAATTTACCCAAATAAACAAAGCCGAAACTGCGGCGGCCTCCTTCATTTTGCCCCAATGTAAAAGCAAAATTATGGGCGTTAAAATAATGCCTCCGCCAATACCGATAAGTCCCGAAAAGAAACCAATGATGGCACCAACAATCAACCCTTGCCATAGTTTTATGTCTTTTATGCTGTTGCTTTCTTTTCCGAAAACATTCAACATTTTTAAAATGGCAAACACCAGTAAAATCGCTAATATTTTTTTGTAAAGTGTAGCATCAACTTCAATCGTGCCTCCCAAAAAAGCTAATGGAATTGAGGTTATGGCGAACGATAAAAATAACTTTCGGTTAAAATAACCTTCCTTATAATAATAGTAAAATGAAATACCGGCAACGAATAAATTGAGCAATAGGGCAGTAGGTTTCATGGTTTCCGTTGCGAATGAAAACAGTGCCATTAAAGCCAAATAACCGCTTGCGCCACCGTGACCAACGCTAGCGTAAAGGAATGATACGATGGGTAGTATAAAAAGGAAAATATATATGTTTTCGGTTTGTAACATTTTATAAATCTTTTATTTTTTCGAGTTGCGTATCTAAAAATTCCCAACAGTTTTTATTGATATGGTCGAAGGCATTAACCAAAGTTTTTCCGTAATCGGTGAGTTCTGCACCGCCACCACCTTTACCACCAATACTGTTTATGGTTACCGGTTGTTTTGCCGATTTATTAACCGAATCAATAAGGCCCCAAGCTTTTTTATAGGATATATTTAAAGATTTTGCTGCTTTTGAAAGCGATCCCGTTTCATCAATGGCTTTAAGTAATTGCACGCGTCCTTCACCTAAAAACACCTTGTTTTTGGATTCGATCCAGATTCTGCTTTTAATTTTATAACTCATATTTATACAGCTAATAAAATGGTTTCAACGGTATCGTTCCTATTAATTTTGGTAACCTCTTCTGAAGCAAAAACCAAAGCATTCGACACGGCAAACGTGTGTTGCATGGCAGAACTTTGTCCTTCTAAAATTTCAACTTTTCCATCGTTATAAACCGCTTTGAGAAATTGTGGTCGGTCGCCTTTTTTGTTAAAATCTGAAACGGATTTTGCTTGTATTCGAGGCAATTCAGAGGCGTCTCGATTCATCATATTTTGCAAGGCGATAAACACATAAACATAAAAACAAGTAAGTGCCGCTGCGGGATTTCCGGGTAGGGCAAAAATACTTGTGTCTTCTTTTTTTCCAAAGAACAAAGGCTTACCGGGTTTCTGTTTTACTTTATAAAAAACTTCTTTTACATTAAGTTGGCTTAAAGCCTTTCCAACAAAATCGTAGTCGCCCACCGAAATACCTCCGGTTATTAGTACTAAATCATGGTCGTTAATTACGGTGTTGAGTTTTGTTACCGTTTTTTCATAATCATCTGCAACTTTATGAATGCTAACTTCGTAAAACTTTAAGCTGTAAAGTGCCGCGAGCAACATTTTGGAATTGCTTTCGTAAATTTTTCCGAAAGGCAAATCTTGTCCGGCTTCAATCAATTCGTTTCCTGTGGTAACAAGGGCAATTGAAGGTTTTTTAAATACTGAAACGTCTTTTATGCCCAAAGAACTTAAATACCCAATCGCTGCTGGTGTTAATTTCGTTCCTTTTTTCAAGGCCAAATCGCCTGTTTTAACTTGTTCGCCTAAAGGGCGAATATTATGTTCTTTTTCTATGTGGTGTTCAATTTCAAGCGTATTGCCATCCGTTTTAACTTTTTCCTGCATCATTACCGCATCTGCCGTATCCGGAATTGCCGCGCCCGTAAAAATCCTTACGGCATCCCCTTTTTTTAAAATGGGTTGATGCTCATCACCAGCTTTTACTTCACCTATTAAACGATATGTTAAATCGTCATGCAAATTCAAGGCATAACCATCCATAGCCGATTGCCTAAAAGGTGGCATATTTATAGGAGCATATTGGTCTTCAAATAAAAAGTAACCACCTGCTTTTTCAACAGGTTTTGTGGTTTTTTTTAAAATAGGCTTTACCCTTGCCTTAACTAGTTGGATAGCGTCTTCAATTGAAGTCATTTGAAAATTTCGTTATGTCTATACAAATATAACGCATTTTGTTTTATTGTCGGTTGGAGCAATGTATAAAGTCATTTATTTAGATTTATTGTAAATAAGGTTTTTATGACAATTGTTAGTTTATTTTTTATTAATTTAATGGAGATTTACGTTTTTAAACTGACATACCTCCATTCTATATGCCCATAAAAAGCTATTTAGCGCATCCGCACGAGAATAAAAAAGAAGAACTTATAACTGCGTTATCAGCATTAAAGGAATGCGAGGTTATGCCTGCAACCAATGAAGATATTTTGGTGTTGGTAACCGACACTTTAGATGATGCTTCTGACGAAATTCTTAAAGAAAAAATTGAAAATATTGAAAGCCTAAAATTGTTAGCAATGGTTTCAGGTTTTAACAGTCCACAAAATCAGCAATAACATGTACAATTCATTATCAAACAGAAGAAGTTTTATAAAAAAAATGGCGCGTTTGTCTGCCATGGCGGCAGCGGCATCCATGTTTCCGGGCATCATATTTGCCAGCGAACAAGAGGCTGGAATTCCTGATGGCGCCAATTTAGATTGGAAAAAAGGCCCTTGTAGATTCTGTGGTGTAGGCTGTGGTATTTTAGTGGGAACTGAAAACGGTAAAGCCGTGGCCGTAAAAGGCGACCCAAACAGTGCTGTAAATAAAGGCTTGCTTTGTGTGAAAGGCTATCATCAAACCATGTGTATTCAGTCTAAAGACCGATTAACCCATGCTTTGGTGAAGAAAAACGGAACTTATGTAAAAACGCCAATAGATGAAGCTTTAGATATTGTTGCCAATAAAATGAAAGAAACCATTGCGGCACACGGGAAAGACTCGGTGGCGATGTACACTTCGGGGCAATCCACAATTCCTGAAGGCTATGTGGCTTCAAAATTAATGAAAGGCGCTATAGGTACCAATAATTTAGATTGCAACGCCCGCTTGTGTATGGCCAGTGCGGTAACCGGGTTTTTAACCTCGTTTGGTGCCGATGAGCCCATGGGCTGTTACGAAGATATTGAGTATGCCGATTATTTTGTGACTTGGGGCAATAATATGGCAGAAATGCACCCCGTTTTATTTTCTAGAATGTTAGAACAAAAAGCGAGACGAGGCGCTAAAATTATTGATTTTGCTACGCGAACCACCCGTTCTAGCACAGCATCAGATAAGTCGATTTTATTTGAACCGCAAACCGATTTAGCGGTTGCCAACGCGATTTGTTATGAGATTATTAATAATGGTTGGGTAAATAAATCTTTTGTTGAAAAGCATTGTAACTTCAATAAAGGACTTACCAATATAGGGTATGGACTTGAAGACAATTTTGAGTTTACAGACAAACCGGAAAAAATAGATTTTGCTGCTTTTAAGGAATTTTTGAAAGATTACACGCCTGAGAAGGTTGCCAAATACTCAAAAGTATCGGCAAAGGATATTAAATATCTGGCTTTTATTTATGGAAACCCGAATACTAAAGTAGTTTCTTATTGGTGCATGGGCATGAACCAGCATACCCGAGGCACATGGATAAACAATTTGGTTTATAACATTCATTTATTGACCGGAAAAATTTCACAACCCGGTAATGGACCGTTTTCATTAACAGGTCAACCTTCTGCTTGTGGAACCGCCCGTGAGGTGGGAACCTTTACTCATAAGTTGCCCAAGGGCGTTGTGATGAATGCCGAAAACAGAGAATTAGCCGCAAAAATTTGGAAAGTTCCCGTTGAACGGATTCCATCAAAACCAACCTATCACGCTACCGAAATGTTTAGAGCGGTTGATCGTGGCGATATTAAATTTATTTGGACTCAAGCAACCAATCCTCTGGTGTCCTTGCCGAAAACGAGTCGCTACCGCCCAGGCATGCAAAAAGATTCCTGCTTTGTGGTGGTTTCCGATGTGTTTCCAACACCGACTTCCGATGTTGCCGATGTGATATTACCAGCATCGTGGCATATTGAAAAAAGTGGATTGTACGGAAATTCAGAACGCAGAACCCAGCATTGGGACAAAATGGTTGAAGGTCCTGGAGAAACCACACCAGATGCGTGGATGTTTATTGAAGTTGCAAAACGCATGGGTTATGGCGACTTGTTTCCTTACAGCAAAGAAAACCACGTTGAAGAAATTTATAACGAATACAGACAATTTCATGAAGGTGCAAAACACGGAATGGCGCCATTAGAAGTTTTAAAGAAAGAATCGGGTGTTATTTGGCCTTACGTAAACGGCAAATCTACACAATGGCGATTCAATGCTAAATACGATCCGGCATGTTCCAATGGTGAGGATTTTCATTTTTACGGCAAACCAGATGGAAGAGCCGTAATCTGGCAACGGCCTTACGAACCCGCACCGGAAGTACCAGACAGCGACTATCCGTTTTGGTTAAACACCGGTCGTGTCATCGAGCATTGGCACACAGGGTCTATGACCCGTAGAATTCCTGTATTACACAAAGCCATGCCACATGCCTATATAGAATTTCATCCGGAAGATGCCAAGGCTTTGGGGGTTAGAAATGGTGAAAACATAAAAGTAACCTCACGACGCGGTTCGTGTGTATTACCAGCCTCGATAAACGAGAGAGGGTTGCCCACCAAAGGTCAGGTTTTTGTACCTTTCTTTGATGAAAACATGATGATTAACGATGTAACGCTTGATGCTTTTTGTCCGATTTCCAAAGAACCAGATTATAAAAAATGTGCAGTTAAAGTTGAAAAAACTTAGAATATGAAAAAAAGACTCGGAATCATATCGCTTTTTATAATACTGTTTATAACTTTTATTGTTATTTGGAGTTTTAGCTATCAAACGGGTTTAGAAGAAGGTTATGTTCCTATAGAAAATACCGCAATACATACTAATATTCCATCTGAAAGTGGTGTATTTAAACGGTCGGAATTTGCATTGGAATATGCCAATATGCCTGTTGACGCCAATCATCAACGCACATTAGATACATATTACGATAATAGAGCGTATCATGGAGCGCCACCAAGTATTCCGCATCCCGTTAAAAACGAAAGAAGCTTGGGCGGTAATACCTGTTTGCAATGTCATCAAAATGGTGGTTTTGTAAAACGATTTGAAGCCTATGCACCCGTTACACCGCATCCAGAAATGGTTAATTGTCGCCAATGCCATGTATCCCAAAACAGCAATTCACTTTTTAAGTCGGCCAATTTGGCAAAAGTACATGCGCCAAAAGTGGGCGTTAATAACGCATTGTTGGGTACACCACCTATGATTCCGCACCAAATACAGATGCGTGAAAACTGCTTGTCTTGTCACGCCGGACCCGCCGCACCCAAAGAAATTAGGGTAACACATCCAGAGCGTATTAACTGCAGGCAATGCCATGTGCCAACAGACCGTGTAGTTTCGGAAATCACACCTTTTTCAAGAACCAATAGTAAAGATAATGAATAGAGAAAATTACATATATATATTAGCTTGTCTGTTTGTTTTAGTCTTTTTTTCGTGTAAACATGGTGAAGGCGAATACCACAGTCTTCACGATAAAATTCAAGCCGAAAGTATAAGTCATCAGGATTCTACGTTAACTTCCGAAGCTTTTTTCAATCATTATAAAACCATGGAGATTACCGAAGGCGGGCATACGTTTTTAATTCCTGAACGGAAAAGCCAAATCACCTCGTATGCATGTACGGAGTGCCATACGGAACCTCTTGATGAACTAAAGGGCAAGGACTTAAAAAAAGCACATTGGGATATTACATTAGCGCATGCCAATAGCAATACAATGAATTGTGCCACGTGCCATAATGGTAGCGATATGAATAATCTCAATACACTTACTGGTATTAAAGTAGATTTTAACTCCAGTTATAAATTATGTGCCCAATGCCATTCCTCTCAATTTGAAGATTGGAAAGGTGGCGCACACGGTAAACGCATTGGCGGATGGGCGCCACCACGGGCATCGCTTACTTGTGTAAATTGCCACAATCCGCATAGCCCAAGTATTGAGTCCAGATGGCCATCGCGATTTAATACGGAACAAATTGAAGGAGCTTACGAAGGTTTAAAGCATTAAAAAAATAGGTATGAGCAATAATAAAAAATGGTATTCATTAGATTTAAATTTTAACCGAAAAAAAGAACCTTCAGGGTCTTGTGGCTGTGGTATAACCGCGGGTGGCTGTAACAGCCATAAAGAAGAGTTGAGCGATGAAGCATTTCTTGAAGCTGCGGTAAATGCATCGATTGGAGATGAAGTAAAAAAGGATGGTTTCGAGCAGGTATTTGACGTTAAAATGGATAGGCGAACGGCCTTTAAAAAGTTAACCGCGAGTTTGCTAATTGGCGCTGGTGCCGTAAGTACATCGTGTAGTGTGGTTACCGGTGAAGATAGCAAAGAAAGAGCACAAATAGATTGGGAAGAGCAGTTTAAAGGCAACTATAAACTGATGAGTGATAAGGAAAAAAATGCCACGGTTGAACGCTTAATGCGCTCTTATGAATTGCGCACCGGAAAAAACATTAGTATGACCTCAGAAAATGCTAAAGACGATGTGCTTTTTGGGTATGCATTTAATATTTCGAAATGCCAAGGTTATATGGATTGTGTGAATGCTTGTGTTGAAGAGAATAACCAAGACAGGGATTCGCAAATGCAGTACATCCGAATTCATGAAATGAAGGACGGCAATGGCTTTAAGTTTAACGAGGCCGATGATAATTATTACCACGAAGTGCCCGCGGAAGGGCATTTTTATATGGGAACCCAGTGTTTTCATTGCGATAATCCGCCATGTGTAGAGGTTTGCCCGGTGCAAGCCACTTGGAGAGAAGATGATGGTTTGGTGGTTGTAGATTACGATTGGTGCGTGGGATGCCGCTATTGTATGGCAGCTTGCCCGTATGATGGCAGACGCTTTAATTGGAGTAAACCCGAAGTGCCTGAAGCTGAAATTAATAAAAAACAACACTATTTAGGAAACAGAATGCGTAAAAAGGGCGTGGTTGAAAAATGTACGTTCTGTGTGCAACGCTCCAGAAAAGGACAAAACCCAGCTTGTGTTGAGGCTTGCCCAACTGGAGCGCGGATATTCGGGAATTTATTGGATCCCAATAGTACGATACGATGGGTTTTGGAAAACAAAAAAGTGTTTAGACTTAAAGAGGATTTGGGCACCGAGCCTAAGTTCTGGTATTTTATGGATTAGTTGGCAAATGGTTATGCTGATTGCGGCCTGAATACTGCCGATTGCAGATTGATCCGCGTTAGGGATTGAGCGGCATGTTTGAGCTCGCCGACGCAGGAGGAAGCGAGTAGTGAAAGCCCGACCCTTGTGGTAACGCCCAACTTCTCGATACAATTCCAATAAAAATTGGAATTACTCGAAGTGACACAATAGATAAAACCAAGAGTTATAATAAAATGGTATGCGACGATTAAAAGTTTTTAGAAGTTTAGTTATTGATAGCCTTGATGCTACCACAAAAGGATCTGTTAAATATAATATTTGGATGGGTGTTTTAACCTTTATTATGCTTATTGGTATGTATTGTTACGCGATACAATTGGACCAGGGTTTGAGCGTTACGG
Organism: Hwangdonia sp.; assembly: GCF_048381975.1. Taxonomy (NCBI): domain Bacteria; kingdom Pseudomonadati; phylum Bacteroidota; class Flavobacteriia; order Flavobacteriales; family Flavobacteriaceae; genus Hwangdonia; species Hwangdonia sp. Next base: position 204,416 of record NZ_JBLWYT010000006.1, read on the forward strand.
GTATGAACGATAGGGTAAGTTGGGGTTTGTATATTTCTAATTTTACGTTTTTGGTTGGGGTAGCCGCAGCGGCGGTGATGCTGGTTATGCCAACTTATGTGCTTAAGGATATTGATTTTAAACAAGCCGTACTTATTGGCGAAGGGCTTGCCGTGGCGGCGCTTATTATGTGTTTGGCCTTTGTGGTTGCCGATATGGGTGGACCATCGGTACTTTGGCACATGATACCCGGAATTGGCGTGTTTAACTTCCCGAATTCGATGTTGACCTGGGATGTTATTGTGTTGAATGGTTACTTGTTTTTAAATTTGAGTATTCCGTTTTATATTCTTTTTAGACGTTACCAAGGCAAGGTGCCCAACCCAAAAGTGTATATTCCGGGAGCTATATTATCGGTTTTGTGGGCGGTTGCCATTCATTTGGTTACGGCGTTTTTATATCAAGGGTTGCAGGCGCGTCCGTTTTGGAACAATGCCTTGTTGGGGCCTCGGTTTTTGGCATCGGCATTTGCTGCCGGACCTGCTTTGATTATTTTGGTTTTGGCGGTTATACGGTCGTTTACGGCATTTAAAATAGAAACCAAAACTATCAATAAGATTGCTATGATTGTTACGGTGGCGGCCCAAATTAATATTATTATGTTGATTTCGGAGTTGTTCAAAGAGTTTTATGCACCAACGCACCATAGTGAAAGTGCGTATTATTTGTTTTTTGGATTGGAAGGAAAAACAGCCTTGTTACCATGGATTTGGACCGCGATTTCAATGAATGTTGTGGCTACCGTAATGTTAACCTTTAAACCGCTTCGAGAAAACCTAAAGGTGCTTTACTTTTGTTGCGGATTACTTTTTGTGGCGATTTGGATTGAAAAGGGATTCGGGCTTATCGTTCCTGGATTTATCCCCGGGCCTTATGGCAAAATCGTTGAATATTTACCAACCAAAATAGAGGTGGGCGTCACTTTAGGTATTTGGGCCATGGGTGCTTTTATTTTTACCATACTCGCCAAAACTGCTATTGGTATAGAATTGGGTAAAATTAGATATAAGAAGAAATCCTGATTACCGAATTGTAATTTTATTCAAGCATTTTTTATTTGAATTTTATGAGATATGTCATAAACTACGCCGTACATAGCCTATATATTTGTACCATAAAAATTTAAAAAATGAAAAAACAATACGTATTCATGTGCATGTTGATGGCGACCATTCAATTCGCACAGGCACAATTTACATTAGATGGCGAGTTCAGACCCCGTACCGAATACCGCCACGGATTTGGAAGCATTATTCCCGATGCTGCCGATGCCGGATTTGGAATTTCTACGAGAATTCGTTTAAATGCAGGCTATCAAGTTGATGCCTATAAGTTTTATTTGAGCTTGCAAGATGTGATGGTTTGGGGCGAAAACCGACAAATTCTACCTTACGATCAAAACAACTCGTTTGCTGTGTTTCAGGCTTGGGCGGAAATTAATTTAGGTGAAGGGTTTTCAACAAAATTAGGGCGTCAGGTTTTATCTTATGATGACCAGCGTATTATGGGCGGACTGGATTGGGCGCAGCAAGGGCGCAATCACGATGCGGCTTTGTTAAAGTATAAAAAAGGAAAGTTTTTAGCTGATTTTGGCTTGGCATTTAATCAAGATTATTCGCATCCCACGGGTTTTGTTTCAACAGGAACGGGCTATAATACCACAGGTTTCTTTTCGTATAAAACCATGCAATATTTGTACTTAAAACAGGCTTGGGAAAACTTTTCCGGAAGCTTGTTGCTGTTAAATAATGGATTTCAGAAATTCGATACCAACAACAATCCCGATGGCGTAAATAGCATTCAAACTTTAGGGACACATTTAGATTATAAAAAAGGAAGTTTTGGAGTGGCAGCCAACGCTTTTCTTCAAGCGGGCGATAATGTAGATGGTGCTTATTTACTAGGATTGGATTTTAGTTATAAAGCGTCCGATAAAATAGAACTTGGAGCAGGTTTGGAATTTATGAGCGGAAATGATACATCGACTCCAGATACCGAAGCATTCTTTCCATTATACGGCACAAACCATAAATTCAATGGGTTTATGGATTATTTCTTCGTAGGGAACCATGCCAATTCCACTGGGTTATTTGATGTTCATGTGAGTGCCAACTTTAAATTAAGCGAGACTTCTGGCTTATTGGTTAAAGTTTTAAATTTTAGTGGCGAACAAGATTTACCAAGTGGTGAAAAATCTTTAGGAACAGAGTTGGATTTGGTCTTCTCAAAAAGCTTTAAAGGATACGCTTTAAAACTGGGCTATTCGCAAATGTTTGCTAGCGATGGCATGTACGAGTTAAAAGGTGTTGCTGAAAATGCCGCATCCGATATGCAAAATTGGGCGTGGGCGATGTTGGTGATTAAGCCTAAGTTTTTAAATGGAACCAATTAAATTATAATATATTCATTTTTTTAAGAACCCTCTTTATTGAGGGTTTTTTTTTATTTCTTCATTCCAGAAATTATTCTGTAAACCCGTCAATTGTTTTGCCCCTAACTTTCTTAAAATTAAATTACATTTCTTACATTTAAGCAGTAAACGAATACTATGCTTAAAAAAGTTTTTGGAAGTGCCGTTTTTGGTGTCGAAGCCACCACCATTACCGTGGAGGTTAACGTTGATAAGGGTGTGGGCTATCACCTTGTGGGGTTGCCCGATAATGCCATAAAGGAAAGTAATTTTAGAATTGCCGCAGCGCTACAGAATAATGGTTACAGAATCCCTGGCAAAAAGATTATTATTAATATGTCGCCTGCCGATTTACGAAAGGAGGGAAGCGCGTACGATTTAACTTTAGCCATCGGAATTCTAGCATCTACAGACCAAATTAAAGCCGAAGATTTAGAAAAATATTTGATAATGGGCGAGTTGTCGCTTGACGGCAGTTTGCAACCCATTAAAGGCGCTTTGCCTATTGCGGTGAAGGCCAGGGAAGAAGGCTTTAAAGGATTTATCCTGCCAAAACAAAACGCTAAAGAAGCTGCCATTGTAGACAATTTGGAAGTTTATGGTGTTGAGAATATAAAGGAAGTCATCAATTATTTTGATAAAGATGAAGCTCTTGAACAGACCATAATCGATACCCGAAGGGAATTTGAAAAAAATCTGGACTTTCCGGAGTTTGATTTTTCCGATGTAAAAGGACAGGAAAGCATAAAGCGTTGTATGGAAATTGCAGCGGCTGGTGGCCATAACATTATTTTAATCGGGCCTCCGGGAGCGGGGAAAACCATGTTGGCAAAACGCTTACCGAGTATTTTACCGCCTATGACCTTGCACGAGGCCTTGGAAACTACCAAAATACACTCTGTGGTTGGGCGCGTAAAAGATACCGGTTTGATGGCGCAACGCCCGTTTCGCAGTCCGCACCACACCATATCGAACGTCGCCCTTGTTGGCGGCGGTAGTTTTCCGCAACCGGGTGAGATTTCCCTATCGCACAATGGCGTGTTGTTTTTGGATGAATTACCGGAATTTAAACGCGATGTTTTAGAAGTGTTGCGCCAACCATTGGAGGATAGGGAAGTAACCATTTCCCGCGCAAAATTTACGGTAACCTATCCATCGTCTTTTATGTTGGTGGCGAGCATGAACCCGAGTCCGGGTGGTTATTTTAACGACCCCAGTGCACCGGTAACCTCAAGTCCCGCGGAAATGCAACGGTATTTAAGTAAAATTTCCGGCCCGTTGCTCGATAGAATCGATATTCATATTGAAGTGACGCCCGTACCTTTTGAAAAATTAAGTGAGGACAGAAAAGGCGAAACCTCGGTGGATATTAGAAAACGCGTTACCAAAGCCAGGACCATACAAACGGAGCGTTTTAAGAAATCGGATTCGGTACATTATAACGCGCAAATGAACACCAAACAAATCCGTAAACATTGTGTTTTAGACGAAGCTTCAAAGCAACTTTTAAAAACCGCAATGGAGCGTTTAAACTTATCGGCACGGGCCTATGATAGAATATTAAAAGTGTCGAGAACCATTGCCGATTTGGAAGGTGTTGCAGATGTTAATGGTTCGCATATAAGTGAAGCAATTCAGTATAGGAGTTTGGATAGAGAAGGTTGGTTGGGGTAATATTTAGAATATTAAGGATTAATTTTTTATAATATGTTTAAGAAAATGGATAAATTATCAATTGTATATGCAGTACTTGGAGGTGTTTTTGCTTTATTGTTTACGCTCCGACAAATGAAAGTATCAAGTGATAAGGATTTAGAAGATGATAATTTTAATACTAGTAGCGAAAGATTCTTTAGAGAGCATAATTTTGACAAAGTAAAATACCGAAACTTTTTTAAATATGGCTACACAGTTTACCATCATAGTCTACAATTTGATAAACCTTTTAAAAAATCATATGGGAATGAATTGATTATAGAATTTTCTGATGTGAAGATTTTAGAGCCTACAGCTAATCGTAATTTTCACGTGTTTGAAGTTAAAACTAATTTTAAGAATTTTTCCAATGGTATGAGTTTTGTCGACAGTGTAATGGGGAATGGAGTTGATATTAGTATAGACAATGTGAACAAAGTTCAAATGCTAAGGGAAATAGCTTTCGGTCACCAAGGCACTAAAATGGTAGAATGTTTTATTTTGTTAAATTATGATAAACCTTATACATATCTTGTTGGTTCTAAGGAGTATTCTTTCTTTCAAAAGAAGGATTAATAATTTCTTGATTTTTTTACAATTTAGCTCTTTCCTAGGAATCTTTAGGCTCTCATAACCCCCACGCTGCCGCACAAATCCTTTCGTGTGGCATCTAATTTTAAGCTACAATTATAAACTATATAATAGATGAGCGGAAATTACAAATTCCATAATCCTGAAGACAATGCAAAAAAACGGGGAATTAATAGTTATATTTATATTTTTTCGATTTAAAGTTTGGTTTAAAAAGTTAAATTGAATATTGGCGACCGTTTGTTTTATCAAACGATGATAGTTACAAGGAGATTATGTTTTTTTTGGTAAAAATTAAATTATGAGTATAAACTGGATATTATTGGTTATTGGCGGCGTTTTTGAGACCGGTTTTGCCATAAGCTTAGGAAAAGCACAGCAAACTTCGGGTAAAGAAATGTGGCTCTGGCTATTGGCGTTCATTGTTTGCGTAAGCATTAGCATGTACCTTTTATTTAAGGCCATGGGTGGTGAAGCCGCAATTCCTGTGGGTACTGCCTATGCTGTTTGGGGTGCTATTGGCGCAATAGGTACTGTTATTGCAGGCATTGTATTGTTTAGTGAGCCTATAACATTTTGGCGAATATTTTTTCTTACAACACTGGTTATTTCAGTAGTAGGGCTACAATTGGTCGGTGCGGAAAAATAAGTCAGATTTAATGGGAATTGCTATTTACAGATTCAATTAACCGTTTCCCCCCGCAACCGCTAGTCTGTGACCAGTGGCGGAAAAAATGAACTAGAGTAAATTATATAAAGTAGCTACTATTCGAAATTTAAAACTTCAAAGTATTTCGAAAATCACAAAACCCATAAACTCCAAAACAACCATAACCATTGGGTTTAAAAATATAGCTAGCAAATATGTGCGTTAGGGATTGAGGCATTTGTTGGAGCTCGCCGACGCAGGAGGAAGCGACTGCTGAAAGCCCGACCCCTTTTGGGGGTAACGCCCAAAACCTTTCGAACAACAAGTGTTTCATGTAAACTTCTGAAAAACACGTAGGTACTTTAAAAATCGCGAAACATTTAACTGCATATCTGAAATAAATTCTATAAATTTGGTTTACAGCCAAAAAACAATAATTATGGAAAATAAACAGATAGAAGTTATTCTGAATCCATCTTCAGATTTTTTTGATGAAAACGATCCGCGATGGTCACAACAAAAAAATTTACTTGTCCGTGATTTGCAAGGAAGAGCCACAAAAGTCGAAAAGAAATCAGAGCCTATGGACGGTATGAAAGGCGGATTGGAAACCTTAATTATCACCCTAGGCCCTGCAGTAATAACAGGAATAGTAGATGTGGTTAAAGCGTGGTTGGCTAGGGATAAGTCTACCAAAATTGAATTATCGGCAAATATTAACGGAAAAACGGTTTCGTTTACCGCCGATGCCAGCGGCGTTGACAAAAATACGCTTAAAGAATTCCTTGAACAAGCCATAGAAAAAGCTTCGTAATATGAGTGTAACCTATAAAGCTATATTGATAGGGAACAGTGAATATCCTGAAGATCCGCACGAATTAAAAAAGCTTAATGGGCCCGTAAACGATGTCAAGATATTAAAACAGGCGCTTTGTAATCCTGAAAAAGGATTGTTTAAAGAAGAGCATGTTGTTGAACTTATAAACGCAACATCTGTAGAAATGCTTGCAGCTATGGAGGATTATTTCAAAAATCTAACTTATAACGATCAATCGTTGTTTTATTATAGCGGGCACGGGTTGCACAACATCATGAATAGGTTGTATTTAGCCGCTAAAAACTCAAAGAAAGACTCCTTGATTTCTACAGCGATATCAGATAACACCATCAACATGTTACTGGAATCTTGCGGAACCAGAAAGCATATTTTAATTCTCGATTGCTGCCACAGCGGCTCGTTTAAAGGCGGGGATTTGCCACAATCGTTACTTGGTGAAGGCCGTTTTGTTATAACCAGTTCAAGTTCGGAAGAATTAACGGCCGATACCAATAAACCTGATAGCCCAAGTCCTTTTACAAAATACCTTACCGAAGCGCTCTTAGCAGATGAAATAGATAGAAATCAAGACGGATATGTGAGCATTAATGAGGTTTATGAGTATATCTATCCAAGAATCAATAAAGAAACCAAGCAGCGGCCCCAAAGAAAGTTTGGAGATACTTCCGGTGATCTCCCGCTTTGCAGACGGAAACCTTTACCTAAAAAAGAATTGGATGCGATAAAAGAGAAAGACAAAACCATGAATCTGGGCAGTGGGAAACCCCGATTGAACGTATCTGAACAAAAAATTGACCACCTTGGTGTGGCATTTGACGAGGACTTGCTGGATGAAATTATAGACGTGTTTAATGAAGGAAGCGGTAAATTAAATTGGGCCGCAACTTGTGATGCCGATTGGATTGATATTGAAAACCATGACACTTACATTAAGCTAAAGTTAACCCCAAAAGTAGGCATGAACCGTGGTAGTATTCGTGTGAAAGATAAAAATGGCGGCGGCTCCAAAACTATACGTGTTACGGTTGAAAAACTAAAAGAGCCCGCTAAAAAAATGCCGGAGCCTGAAATAGTAAATAATATAGATACTGAAAAACAAGAAGCGTCTGTTTTAAAAGATGAAGCTACAACCACATCAACAAAGCTCTTGGTTTCTTTCAAGGATGTAAAAATGCGGCACATCAATCAAGCCAAAGCCATTGTGGATAACTCTGAACAATCGGGGTCAATCCTTGTGTTTTCAGACCGCATAGTATTTGATGGAGAAATTAAAATCACCATAAAGGATATTGATGTGTTAGACTACTATCCGCAAGATATCAATCCGGGTTACACCTATAACTATATGGGGGTTTCGGGGAATTATGATGGTGTAAAAAAAATGATGTATTTCTATAATTTTAGTTGGTTTGGTGCCGGACAAACCTGGAAAATGGCGGAACAGATACACCACTTGATCAAGAATAAAAAACTGACCGTTACTACAAACTTTAAAACACATATTAACGATAATCAAAGCAATCAAAACACGACATCAAACTTTCAGCCGCCTCAAAAGCCCACGATTCCGCCACAGCAAAACAACATTTACATGCCGGGGTCTTGGAGCATTTATATTTACCAATTTGGGCAACAAATCTCTTATTTAAATCTCTATTTTAACGTTGGTGGCGCATTAAGCGGCACCCAGCAAAGTGTTGATGGGTTTTCGCAAATAAGCGGTACTTGGGGGTATAATCCGCTCAACAAACTGTTAACATATAATGTTATGGTTTCTTTAATGAATGGCTCAATACCAGACCATGGCAGTGTGAGCCTGAAAATGGAGGCAAATGGCAATGTTTCTGGAACCGATCTTTTAGGTAGGCAATGGACACTGCAAAAAACGGGGAATTGATTTCTATTTTTTTGATTTAAAAATTTAAAATAAATTTTTGCTATGGCTTTTTTTGTCGATGGCGATATGAGTAAGTAGAAAATTTGTATTTTAACCAGCATTTCCAAACTGGTAGCGTGGAGTTTTATTTTTTTCTCTTTTTTAAAGCTTTTGTTGATTTTCTTTTAATGTTTGGAGTGTCTTTTTTCTTTAATGAGTTCATTTCTTTAATTAGGATTTTATTTTGAGAATTAGTTTCTTCTATAGTTTTATTCAATTTTAAAATTGAATTAGAGATTTCTTCATTTGATGAATTTTTGGTTAATAAATTTTTCCAACCTTCATAAATACTTGGTATTGAAAGTAAAAAACCTAATATTGTTATTATAACTATAACCCAAGCAGCTTTTTGGATTAATGATTCTTGTCTTTCATACCATGTCATTACTTTAATGGGTAATTCAACTTTGTCATTTTGCCAACTTTCTCCATTATAATAAGTGAAAATAAAAGTAAAATAATAATTTCCTGGATTTATATTGTTTTTAGTTATCAAAATCCATTCTAAAGGAGAATGAGTTTCATTTTTTATGGAATAATTTTTTTCAATTAAAAGATCAGTATAACCATAATTGGATTTAGATCCTTCACGTTTGCCTTTGAAATCACTAAAAAAAGTATGAAACCCTCCATTTTCAGTATATTTGAATACTCCTCCTAGTTTTACTGTTACGCCGCCACTATGCCATTTCATTTTACTTTGTAGACCAAAACCAGGTAAGATTATAGACTTTGATTCATCAATAATATCTGCAGAAACTGTCGAAATTATTTTTGTGCTATATGGGTCAATTAATCCATATCCAGTTATATAATGTTTAATAATAATAGTGTCTCCAGGTGATATAGTTGAAATATTTGCATTTAATATCTGCTTATATCTTCCGCTTTTTTCACTATTTTTATATTCTTGAATTAGCTTTGGAATTTGATTTTTATTCAATTGTTTACTAGCTAATGAAATAGCATTTGAATCATTTTTAGTTTCATATCCATTTTCTTTATTTTGGGAAAAAATAAATAAGTTGCTTAAAATAATAATGAATAGAATAGTATATTTTTTGGGTAAAACCATAAGTAAATATAGAACAATTCATACATTATATAAGTATTTTTAAATTTTATCTTTATTATAAAGTTACAAACTCTTAATTGTTAAATTTATAATATGAAAAAACAAATCATTATAATAATAACAGTATTAATATTTAGCTGTAACACTTCAAAAGAAAAAAAGCAATCCGCTGAAACCAATCCCAAAGTAGTTTCAACCTCACAATCAGCTCCAATTCTAGGCACCCCAAAACTAGACCTAAAAGGCGCAAATACCTTAGCGCAATTACCATTGCATTGCATCAATACCGAATATCCAAACAAGCTCAACCAAACTATTGGTGGCGATGAAGATTTAAAATCCCCAAGCGCATTGCATCCTGCGTTTTATGGGTGTTTTGATTGGCATTCGTCGGTTCACGGGCATTGGAGTTTGGTGAGTTTACTCAAACAGTTCCCGGATATTGAAAATGCTGATGACATTAAAAATCAACTTCTCAATAACATTTCAAAAGAAAATATTGAATCCGAAGTGCAATATTTTTATGGCAAACACAACACATCTTACGAGCGTACCTACGGTTGGGCGTGGTTGCTTAAACTCGCCGAAGAATTGCATACTTGGGACGACGAAACCGCACGAACCCTTGAAACCAATTTACAACCGTTAACCGATTTAATTGTTGGAAAATACATAGAATTTCTTCCCAAATTAAATTACCCAATAAGAGTTGGCGAACACACCAATACCGCTTTCGGGTTGTCTTTTGCTTACGATTATGCTTCAACGGTAAATAACGAAACATTAAAAAACCTGATTGCACAACGCGCTAAAGATTTTTATTTGAAAGACGCCGGTTGCCCAATAACCTGGGAACCCAGTGGTTTCGATTTTTTATCGCCGTGTTTAGAGGAAGCCGCTTTAATGAAACGTGTTTTATCAACTGAGGATTTCAAAGTATGGTTGCATGAATTTCTTCCGCAGTTAAAAGATAAAAACTTCAAACTCGAAACAGGAAAAGTGTCCGACAGAACTGATGGAAAATTGGTGCATTTGGATGGCGTTAATTTTTCGCGTGCATGGAGTTTAAATAAAATTGCCGAAGGATTGCCGGAGTACAATCATTTAAAAAACATCGCCAATCACCATATAAATTATTCGTTGCCAAGTATTGTAGGCGACAGTTACGAGGGCGGCCATTGGTTGGGAAGTTTCGCGATTTACGCGCTTAATTCCACAGCCAAAATCAAATAGAATCTCAATATTATGTTAAAGCCATTGCAAACAACAAGTATGTCTTTAATTTTTTATATTTTTCTTCATTAAACTAATTAACTAAACAAATGAAACCATTTTCTTTAATGCTTTTGGCATGCAGTTTTTTGTTTGCCAACGCCGTATCTGCACAAAACCCGATAGTAAATTCACCAGCTTTAAATGCCGATGGCACTCAAATAGCCTTTAATTTTCAAGGCGATATTTGGACGACAAATATAAACGGTAAAAACGCAAAACGATTAACCGTTCACGAAGGGTACGATACCAATCCGCTGTGGAGTGCAGATGGAAAAACCATTGCGTTTCAGAGCAACAGGTTTGGAAATTATGATGTTTTTACCATACCTTCAAATGGCGGATTGTCACAACGAATTACGTATCATTCAACCACCGATAATTTAACGGATTACACTAATAATAGTGATATTTTATTTTCAACACGACGGGATTTTGCCCAAGTTGAACGCGAATACGAAACGCATAAAGTAAGCGATAAAGGCGGAACACCACATAGGTTTATGAGCACATTAGGCTTCGATTCCAAATTATCACCTAACGGAAAATTTATTGTTTTTGTAAAGGGTAATTGCAGAATCCAGCGTGAAGCGTATCGTGGTTCGGCAAATAGGGATTTGTGGTTGTACGATATTAAAAATGATAAATACACACAACTAACCACTTTTGATGGCAACGATTTTTATCCGCAATGGGGCGATAACAATACCATTTATTTTCAATCGGCACGAAGCGGAAAATATAACGTACACCAACTTAAGATTTCTGATGCGGGCGCGAAAGAAGGACCAATAGAGCAGGTGAGTGCGTTTAAGGATATGGGCATATTTTCGTTTCATGTAAGTAGAAACGGAAATGCTATAATTATGGCTCAAGCCGATAAGGTTTTTGTAATGGATACGGCAACCAAATCCCAAAAAGAAGTAAACATTGATATCGCTTCAGATTACAGGTTCGATCCTGTGGAGCGCAAAACATACACCAACAGAATTGGCGAAATTGCCGTATCGCCAAACGGAAAATACAGTGCGTTGAACATTAGAGGCGAGGTATTTTTAAGGGAAAATGATAAAGATAAAAGCCGAACGGTAAACGTTTCAAATTCATCGTACAGAGACAGAATGGCCACTTGGGTTAACGATAGCACCTTGATTTTTATTTCGGATAGAGACGGACAGAATGATTTGTACGTGGTAACTTCCGATGATAAAAAAGAATCAAACCTCTTTAAAACCTTAAAACATCGGGTTGAAAGAATTACAAAAACCAAGGAAAACGAAAGTAATTTGGTAATGTCTCCTAACGGAAAAGAATTGGCATTTCAAAGAGGTCGGGGCATGCTTGTGGTTGCGAACATAGATAACTCCGGAAAAATTTCAAACGAAACCATTTTGCTTGATGGTTGGGATGCTGCCGATAACGTATCGTGGTCGCCAGATTCCAAATGGTTGGCGTACAGCTTGAGCGATCTGGATTTTAACAGCGAAATTTATATTCATAAAGCCGATAACTCCAAAAAACCAGTGAACATTTCGATGCATCCAAAACAAGATTATGGTCCGGTATGGAGTGCCGATGGAAAAAAATTAATGTTTTCATCCAATAGAAATAATGGCGATTACGATGTTTGGTTTACTTGGTTAAATAAGGCAGATTGGGAAAAAACAGCTGAAGATTGGAAAGAAGATGATGATGATGACAAGAATAAAAGCAAAAAGAACGACAAGAAAAACGACGATGACAAAAAAGATAAAGATGCGGTTAAGGACATTGTAATCGATTTTGATGACATCCACGAGCGTCAAATACAGGTTACTTCGTTTACGGGCGGCGAGTTTGGTAGAGCATTTTCAAAAGACGGAAAAACCATTTACTACACTACGGGCAATGGCACCAGAGGCAATCCCGATACCGAATCCGATTTGTTTAAAATTTCATGGGAAGGAAAAGACAGAAAAGCCATTACAAATGGGAATAAAAGACCTTCCAATATTGTGGTAGACAATAAATATTCAAATTTGTACATGACCAGCGGATTTGGTAGTCTTTCAAAAATTAATATGTCGTCTGATAAAACTGAAAGCCTTCCTATTTCAGCGCGATTGAACGTGGATTACCACGAAGAATCAAATCAAATATTCGAGGAAGCTTGGAAAGCACTTAACGATGGGTTTTACGATCCCAATTTTCATGGTCGCGATTGGAATGCCCTAAAGAAAACCTACAAGCCTTTGGCTATGGACGCTTCCACCAGAATAGATTTCCAAAACATGTTCAATTGGATGTTGGGTCAGGTAAATGCAAGTCACATGGGCTTCCGTTCTGGAGAATCTCGCGAAGATTTGCAAAGACAAAGCACCGGTTTGTTAGGCTTGGAGTTTACGCCCAATAACAACGGAAGTTTAAAAGTTGAAGCGGTAATTGGCGACATGCCTGCCGATAGAAGCATGAGTAAAATACGTGTCGGCGATGTGGTTACTGCCGTAAATGGCACTAAACTTACTAAAGATTTGAATGTTTACAGCTTGTTGGAAGGCACTGCAAACGAGAAGATTTATTTAGATGTTAACCGAGGAAATAACGCCGTTGAAGTCGTAATCAGACCTACAAGTAGCAACCGTTTTGAAAACTATAAAGCTTGGGTAAAAGAACGTAAACGCCTGACTGAAAAATACTCGAATGGGCAGTTGGGTTACATTCATATTCAAGGGATGAACTGGACGAGTTTCGAGCGTTTTGAGCGCGAACTCACCGCTGCCGGTTTGGGCAAAAAAGGACTGGTGATTGATGTGCGATTTAACGGTGGTGGTTGGACAACCGATTATCTTATGGCGGTTTTAAACGTAAAGCAACACGCTTATACGGTGCCTCGCGGCGCTGCTGGAAATTTAAAAACCGAACATACAAAATTTAAAGAGCATTATCCGTTTAGCGAGCGTTTGCCTTTAGCGGCTTGGACCAAACCATCTATAGCGCTGTGTAATCATACCAGCTATTCGAATGCCGAAATATTTTCGCATGCGTACAAAGCATTGAATATTGGTACTTTGGTTGGCGAACCTACTTTTGGAGCGGTTATTTCAACAGGTTCGGCTCGATTAATAGACGGCTCTAGCGTTAGAATGCCGTTTAGAGGTTGGTATGTAAAATCGACTGGCGATAACATGGATTTTGTACCGGCAGTCCCGGATATTTTAGTGCTAAACAATCCAGATGATAAAGCAAACAACCAAGACACACAACTTAAAAAAGCAGTGGATGAATTGTTAAAGCAACTATAGATATAAACTTATATGCAAAACTGGTTTAAAAACATTGGTCCCGGGCCATTAGTCGCCGCTGCGTTTATTGGACCGGGCACCGTAACCGTTTGCACACTTGCTGGCGTGGGCTTTGGGTATGCCTTACTTTGGGCGATGTTGCTCTCCATTATAGCAACCATTGTTTTACAGGAAATGGCTGCAAGACTGGGGATTATTTCACAAAATGGATTGGCGCAAGCCATTAGAAGTGAAATTAAAAACCCCATATTAAAAACGCTAGCTATTATTTTAATACTGTCTGCCATTGTTATTGGTAATGCCGCTTACGAAGCTGGAAATATAAGCGGTGGCGTTTTAGGTTTAGAAACTATTGTTGGAAATTCAAATGTTGACATGGCAGGAATTTCAATTAATTTTCTGAGTATTGCGATAGGCATTATTGCTTTCGTTTTGCTTTATTTAGGGAATTATAAAATCCTTCAAAACGCATTGGTTTTTCTTGTGATTTTAATGAGTTTAGCCTTTCTGATTACGGCTATGATTACCAAACCCAATATTTCTGAAATTTTAAACGGCGTATTTATCCCCAAGTTTCCAAAAGATAGCATGTTAACAGTCATTGCTTTAATTGGAACAACCGTTGTGCCTTACAATTTATTTTTACATGCGTCTTTAGTGAAACAAAAATGGCATAACGAATCAGATTTAAAATTCGCAAGAAAGGATACTTTGGTCGCAGTTGTTTTAGGCGGGTTGGTTTCTATGTGTATCATTATTTCGGCCGCATCCATTCAAATCCAAGACATAAATAATGCGGCAGATTTAGCCAAAGGATTAGAGCCGTTATTCGGGAGTTTTGCAAAATATTTTTTAGCTATAGGTTTGTTTGCTGCTGGCATTACCAGTGCCATTACAGCGCCATTGGCAGCGGCTTATGTGGCAACGGGCTGTCTGGGTTGGAGCACCAATATGCAATCTAAAAAGTTTCGAGCAGTTTGGATAATTGTTTTGCTTGTTGGTGTAATATCCGCTTCATCAGGAATAAAATCAATAGAAATTATAAAATTCGCCCAAGTTACCAATGGCATCCTATTGCCCATTATTGCTGGTTTTTTAATTTGGGTTATGAATAAAAAATCTATTTTGGGAACACATGTAAATAATGTAAAACAAAATATTTTCGGGATTATTATTCTAGGAATTAGTATCTTACTATCGTTAGCTACGCTTAACAAAGTGTTTCAATTAAACCTCTTTTAATGCAAAATTACAAGATTGATATCAATGTAGATTTGGGTGAAGGCATTGGTAACGAATCACAATTAATGCCTTACATATCAAGTTGTAATATTGCCTGCGGAGGTCATGCAGGTGATGTTGAAACTATGCGAAGCGTTGTACGGTTGGCAAAAAAACACGGTGTAAAAATAGGAGCGCACCCCTCGTTTCCAGATAAAGAAAACTTTGGAAGAGTGGCCATGAAAATGCCTTCAGTGGTGTTGTACAAATCGATAAAAAAACAGATTCGCGATTTATTGAATGTTTTAAAAGAAGAGCACGCCAGATTGCATCATATTAAACCACACGGTGCCCTTTACAATATAGCAATGGTTGACGAAAAGACTGCAAAAATTATCATTGAAGCGATAAAGAGCATAGCCATTCCCGTAAAATTATACGTGCCCTATAAATCGGTAATTGCCGATGTGGCGATTAAAAATAACATCGCTATTATCTATGAAGCTTTCGCCGATAGAAATTACAACGACGATTTAACCTTGGTTTCCAGAGATAAAAGCAATGCACTGATTTGTGACGATGTAACCCTGTTTAACCATGTGTATCGCATGATTTCCACTGGAAAGGTTAGAGCTGTTAACGACTCGGAAATTGCCATAAAAGCGGATACATTTTGTGTTCATGGCGATAATACCGAGGCTGTAAACCTGGTTAAAACCCTAAGGAAAAACTTGGAAGCAAAAGGGGTGAAAATCATGTAATTTTTATGGCCTTTAACCTTGTATACAAACGCTATGGAGAACGTTCAATTTTGATTGAATGGCCATCTGTAATCGATAAAAAAACACTGTTTGATGTATTGGCTTTTAAAGATAAAATTTTAGAAAACAATATTAAATCTGTCGTTAATATAACTCACGCATATAATTCATTATTAATTACTTATGAAAAAAATATTATAGATTTTGAATCTCAATGCTCTACCTTAAAAAAAATCTATAATCAGAATGCAACTTATGAGCAACCCAAATTTAAGCAATGGAAAATTCCGGTGTGTTATGATGCTGTTTTTGGTATTGATTTAGAGCAGATGTCTAAGGCTAAAAACTGTTCAAAAAAAGACATTATTAAGCGGCATTCGCAAGCTGTTTACACCGTTTATTTTATCGGTTTTTTACCCGGATTTTTGTATTTGGGAGGTTTGGATGAAACGCTTTATTTTCCTCGAAAAGATACCCCGAGATTAAAAATCGAAAAAGGGGCTGTGGCCATTGGCGGTCATCAAACTGGGGTTTATCCGAATGAAAGCCCTGGCGGTTGGAATATTATCGGGAATACACCCATTCCTTTTTTCGACGTAAAAAAAGAGAATCCGTGTTTTGCATCATCCGGAGACCGTATAGAGTTTTATCCAATTTCATTAAATAAACACCACGAAATTAAAACACGTGTTGATGCGGGCGATTATTAATTGGAAAGCGAGGTCATCTATGGTTAAAGTCATTAAAACAGGGTTTTATTCAAGTATTCAGGATTTAGGTCGTTTCGGTTTTCAGCATTACGGCGTGCCATATTCCGGAGCTATGGATCGTTATTCGGCAACCATGGCTAATGCTGTATTGGGCAACGATGAAAATGCAGCGGTAATTGAAATGACGATGACGGGCGCCACACTTCAATTTTATGGCAATGCAAACATTTGCATTTCTGGAGCAGATATGTCGCCAAAAATCAATTCAAACCAAGTCCAACTTTATAAAAATATAGCTGTGAAAACCGGAGACGTTTTGTCTTTTGGAAAACTGAATTATGGATTTAGATGTTATTTGGCGATTTCGGGTGGTTTTAAAACCGAAAAAGTCATGCGCAGCAGAAGTATGTACAAAGGCATTACCAATTCGTTTAATCTGCGTATAAATGACGAGTTGCCGTTTTCGGATTTTATCGAAATTAATTCAAAGCATGCTCGAATTAAAATAAATGCCAATCATTTTAATGCAAATGAAATCGAAGTATATAAAGGGCCGGAATTCGATTTGCTTTCCAAAGAACAACAAGAAAAACTGTTTTCAAAACCATTTAAAATTTCAAAAGAAAATAACCGAATGGCTTACCAATTGGAGGACACTTTGGATAATAGCTTGCAGCCCATAATCACCTCGTTGGTGCTTCCGGGAACGGTGCAACTAACGCCTTCTGGAAAACTTATTGTTTTAATGCGCGATTGCCAAACTACGGGCGGTTATCCCAGAATTTTACAGTTAAAAGAATCATCGATTAGTGTTTTGGCGCAAAAGTTTACGGGGCAAAACATCAGCTTTAAACTTCTGGAATATTAAGAAAATTTTATAACGGTAATTGGTAAGTTGTGCGTAGTTTTACGACAGAGATTAAAAGCAAAAAATGAAAAAACACTTTCTACTTATTACGGTTGCCATGTTCTTTTTAAGTTGTGAAAAGGAAAAGGAATTCAGCGCACAAGAAATCATTGATAAAACCATTGAGGTTACCGGAGGCGATAAAATTAAAAACGCCACCATCGCATTCGATTTTAGGGATAAACACTATAAAGCAACGCGAAATAATGGGTTGTTTAAATTGGAAAGAACGTTTAAAGATTCTATAAACACGATCAGGGATGTCCTGTCAAACGAGGGTTTTCAGCGATACATCAATAATGAAATCGTGAAGGTTTCAGATACTATGGTTCCAAAATACGCGGCTTCGGTGAATTCGGTTCACTATTTTTCGGTTTTGCCTTATGGGTTAAATGATGCGGCCGTTAACAAAAAATATATTGAAAAAGTTAATGTGAAAGGCAAGCCGTACCATAAAATAGAAATCACTTTTAATCAAGAAGGTGGAGGAGAAGATTTTGAAGATGTTTTTGTGTATTGGGTAAACGCTGAAAACTTTAAAACCGATTATTTGGCCTATTCGTATCGCGAAAACCATGGAATAGGATTGCGGTTTAGAGAGGCTTATAACGAGCGTTTTGTAAATACAATTAGGTTTGTGGATTATAAAAATTATAAATCTAATGACACAACGGTTTCGGTTTCAGATTTAGATGATTTATTCGAAAATAACAAGTTGGAATTATTATCTAAAATAGATTTAGAAAATATTAGTGTAAATTAACGGTTAGCACTTGATCTGCAATTTTCCCATCAATTATGGTAACCATGTATAAGTTACCGTTGTTGCTGTCATCAATGTCTTCGTGTTTTTTGAAACCTAAAATTTCGTTTACAAACATGGGGGTTGAATTGCTATGCCCAACAACGAGAACGGTTTTTCCTTTAGTATCGTTTAAAAAGATTGTCTTGTCGAGTTTATAAGGATTGTAAAACGTTAATTTCAGTCCGTTTTTTGTAGCGGTTGGCAGTGCCGTTTCTTTGGTTCTGTTGTAATCGGTAGAATAGACGGCATCAAATTTTATATTTGAAAATACATCACTCCAATTTAGCGCACGTTTTTTGCCGACTTCGGTTAAATGCGGATCTTTGTTTGATTGGTCACTACGGTCTTTTTCAGCATGTCGTATAAAGTAATAGGTAGACGTTTCTGCGGCTGTTTTTTCTTGTGAAAACGTTAACGATGACAGTAATGCGAATGTGAAAAGAAAGAAATATTTCATCGGTTAAATTTTGAATATTCTCAAATATAAAAGTTTTAAACGACTTGTTCTCGGTTATGGTTAAAGTTGATGTTAAGCCAGCTGCATTGCAATTTCAACCATTTCGGTAAACGTGGTTTCGCGCTCTTTACTTGATGTGCGTTCTCCGGTGACCAAAGAATCTGATATGGTTAAAATAGACAGCGCATTTACATTGTGTTTCGCGGCTATGGTGTATAAGCCGGCGCTTTCCATTTCTACACAAAGCACCCCGAATTTAGACCACTTTTTGTACGATTCAAAATCATCGGCGTAAAATTCATCCGAGGTAAAAACATTACCAGCTTTTATAAAAATTTGCTTTTCTTTAGCGGCTTCAACCGCTTTTTGAAACAATTCAAAATTGGCTGTGGGTGCGTAGTCTGCACCACCAAAACGCAATTCGTTAACCCCGGAATTTGACGATGCCGCCATGGCCAAAACAATATCCCGTATTTTAACATGCTTTTGATAGGAACCTGCGCTACCAACCCTAATAAGGTTTTTAACGCCATATTCAGTAATAAGTTCGTGTGCATAAATGGATATTGAGGGTACGCCCATACCCGTACCCATTACCGAAATGCGTTTGCCGTTATAAGTCCCCGTATAACCAAACATGTTTCTTACTTTATTAAAGCAAACTGGGTTTTCAAAAAAAGTTTCTGCAATCCATTTGGCGCGTAACGGATCGCCCGGGAGTAAAATTGTTTCAGCTATATCGCCTTTTTTGGCTTCAATATGTACACTCATTTATTTTAATTGAAAGTTGAAAATTTAATATTTAAACGTGATTTAATAATTGGTCTCTATCGTAGATTTTCCTGTAACTATGGCAATTCCAGAGGATGTGCCCAAGCGTTCTACGCCAAGACGTATGTATTCCAATGCTGTTTTGGTATCTTTTATTCCGCCAGAGGCTTTTATTTTTACCTGTTTATTTGCAACTTTTTGCATCAGTTTTACATCTTTTATGGTGGCGCCACCAGTTCCAAATCCGGTGGATGTTTTTATAAAATCAGCGCCGCTTTGTATGGCGAGTTCACTGGCTTTTATAATTTCCAGTTCTTCCAAATAACAGGTTTCTAAAATCACTTTTAAAACCTTTTGGGGCATTATTTTTTTTACGGCTTCAATATCTTTCCAAACCGCATCAAAATCTTTGCTTTTAAGAAATCCTGAATTAATAACCATATCAATTTCATCGGCACCGCTTTTTAATGCAGATTTGGCTTCGTCAACTTTTGCTTGCGTAGACATGCTTCCTAAAGGAAAGCCAATCACGCTGCAAACCTTTACATTGCTATTTTTTAACTGTGCTTTAGCTAAAGGCACATAGCAACTATTAACGCACACCGAGAAAAACTGATGCTCCATAGCTTCGTTACAAAGTTTTATAATATCATTTTTAGTTGCCGTAGGTTTTAAAAGCGTGTGGTCTATGTAAGTGTTTAAAAGTTTCATGGTGTTGATAAAAGTAAGATTATTTTTTAAATAAAAAATAGATTCATAGCAAACAATTTAAGGCAGCAAGTTGCTTAAAAAATGATGTCTAAACTATGATTTAAGTCAGTTTTAGCAATATTAGTCGCACACTAATTGGGTCTTAAAAATAACTTGATGCAAAAAAAGCTAAACAAAACGTTTTGGTTTTGTTTAGCTTTTTTAATTGATTTGAATTAGTCTTAAATTTTCTCAACGACACTTTCAGCTGCTAAAGCGTCTTCCGTTTTAAATGTTTTAATGTACTGTTTAAATATTTTAGAATTTCTTTTGGCGCGCTTGTTGTCAAAGAGTTCTAAACCGTAATTAATACCAACGATGTTTGCACCGGATTCCAGATATTTTACTGCGGTTTCGTGATCTTCAATCCCATCAAAAGCGATAATTTTAATCTGGTTTCTAACTGTTTTTTTAATGATTTTTACAGTAGTAAGTGTGGCTCCATTTTTTGAAAAACCACTTGATGTTTTTATGAAATCTATTTTGGCATCCAAACAGATTTCACAAATTCTTATGACTTCATTTTTATTTAATTCCGAAATCTCTATAATCACTTTTAATGGCGTGTCTCCAATGGCTAACTTTACATCGGTAATGTCTTTTAAAACCGAAACATAATTTTTACTTTTAAGCAAGCCTTGGTTAATTACCATTTCAATTTCATCGGCGCCATCGTGTAGGGCTTGTTTTGCTTCGTAAACTTTTGATGCTGTTGCCATAGCTCCTAATGGGAAACCAATGGGCGTACTTACTTTAATATCCGTTTTACTTAGTAATTCTTTAGCTAAACTTATATAATAACTGTTTATATTAACAGCGCGGAAGTTGTTTTTTTGTGCGGCTAAACATAATTCTATAACATCTCTTTCAGTGGCTGACGGATGTAGTAACGAGTATTCTATATAATTGTCAATTTGCATTGAATAAGTAGGTTTTAATTGTTTTTCTTTGTGTTGACAAACAGCATTTCGTATCGTATTTTATATAATCTTTTAACTAATAACCGTGTAAAAGTAGGATTTTAAAACGCATTTTTTGGAATTTTAACAAGTTTTTAATTAACAATACATTGTTAGTAAGTTAAACGGTAATTTTCGTTTTATATTTTTTAAGTTGATTTATTGGTGTTTCAAATAAATTTGATTACTGTCTAATGCGAACAATATGAGGGGATTGCTATATAAATAAAAAAAGTGTTTGTGAATTTTCCAATTGCTATTTATTAAAAGGAAAAGCAACAATCCTCTTGTAAAAGATTCATGTTGCTTTTCAACTAACCAACCAATTATATAGACTGTTTAAAAACCATTTTGTTACAAACGATTGTTTTTAGTCTATAATTCTTCAGTAATTAAACTGCTTTGATTTCTAAAAACCAATTCATCATCAAAGGCATCGAGTAGAATAATACTATCAGTTGTTACTTTTCCTGCTAATATTTCTTTACTCAAAGCGTTTAAAACTTCTTTTTGAATCACACGTTTTACGGGTCTTGCACCATATTCCGGATTGTAACCTTTGTTTGCTAAATACGCAATAGCTTCTGGCGTTGCATCAAAAGTAATGCCTTGTTGTGCTATAGTTTTAGTCACGTTTTTTAGCTGCATACCTACAATGGCTACAATGTTTTCTTTACTTAACGGCGTAAACATAATGGTGTCGTCAATTCTGTTTAAAAACTCCGGACGTACACTTTGTTTCAATAAACCTAAAACATCAATTTTGGCTGCTTCAACGGCAGAATCTAAGTCTTTTGTAGCTTCAAAACGCTCTTGAATTAAATGACTTCCAATATTTGAGGTCATAATAATAATCGTGTTTTTAAAGTCCGCTACACGACCTTTATTATCCGTTAAATGCCCTTCATCAAGCACTTGCAATAAGATGTTAAAGGTGTCTGGATGTGCTTTTTCAATTTCATCCAACAAAACAACCGAATAGGGTTTTCTACGAACAGCCTCGGTTAATTGACCGCCTTCATCATAACCCACATATCCCGGAGGCGCTCCAACCAATCTGCTTACCGCATGTCGTTCTTGGTATTCGCTCATGTCAATTCTGGTCATGGCGCTTTCATCATCAAACAAATATTCGGCTAAAGCCTTTGCGAGCTCTGTTTTACCAACGCCGGTGGTTCCTAAAAACAAGAATGTTCCAATTGGTTTTTTCGGGTTTTGTAAGCCAGCACGACTTCTACGAACCGCATCACTTACGGCAACAATGGCCTCTTCTTGCCCAACCACACGTTTGTGTAGCTCATCTTCTAATTTTAAAAGTTTTTCACGTTCGCTTTGTAGCATTTTGGTAACCGGAATTCCGGTCCATTTGGCAACTACTTCGGCAATATCATCATAGGTTACTTCTTCCTTAATTAAAGAGGTTTCAGACTGCGCCTCCAGCTGCTTTTGAAATACTTCGAGTTGCTCTTGGGCTTCCTTAATTTTTCCATAACGCAATTCGGCTACTTTGCCGTAATCGCCATCACGTTCTGCACGTTCCGCTTCCAGTTTGAAGTTTTCAATATCCTGTTTTGTGTTTTGGATATTATCAACCACTTCCTTTTCGCTTTTCCATTTCGCATTGATTTCGTTGCGCTCTTCTTTTAAGTTAGCCAAATCCGATCGGAGCGATTTTAATTTTGCCTCGTCTTTTTCACGCTTAATGGCCTCAATTTCAATTTCCAACTGCATGATTTTTCTATCTAAAACATCCAGTTCTTCGGGTTTTGAGTTGATTTCCATACGTAATTTTGAAGCTGATTCATCCATTAAATCGATGGCTTTATCTGGTAAAAAACGATTGGTAATGTAGCGTTGCGACAATTCAACGGCGCCAATAATAGCCTCGTCTTTAATACGTACTTTATGGTGCGTTTCGTACTTTTCCTTAATGCCTCTTAAAATTGAAATGGCACTTTCGGTATCGGGCTCATCCACCATAACTTTTTGAAAACGACGCTCTAAAGCTTTGTCTTTTTCAAAGTATTTTTGATACTCATCTAAGGTGGTTGCACCAATAGCTCGCAGTTCCCCACGGGCCAAAGCGGGCTTTAAAATATTGGCGGCATCCATAGCGCCTTGTCCGCCACCGGCGCCAACAAGCGTGTGGATTTCATCGATAAACAATACAATATCGCCATCGCTGGTTGTAACTTCCTTAATTACGGCTTTTAAGCGTTCTTCAAACTCACCTTTATATTTTGCGCCAGCAATTAAGGCACCCATATCGAGAGCGAAAATTTGTTTGTCCTTTAAATTTTCCGGAATATCGCCATCAATAATTCTGTGTGCTAAACCTTCGGCAATAGCGGTTTTCCCCGTTCCGGGTTCACCCACTAAAATGGGGTTGTTTTTGGTACGGCGTGATAAAATTTGAAGAATACGGCGTATTTCTTCGTCGCGACCAATTACCGGATCCAACTTACCGTCTTTGGCCAATTGGTTTAAATTTTTTGCATATTTATTAAGGGCGTTATATGTTTCTTCTTGACTTTGCGAGGTAACATTTTCACCTTTGCGCAATTCTTGAATACTGGCACTTAGCGTCTTTTCTGTTACACCTTGATCTTTTAGCATTTGCGCTATTTTGCTGTTCGATTTAAAAACCGCCAAAATTAAATGCTCGATGGAAACAAAATCATCCTTCATTTTTTTAGCAATAATAGACGCTTCGTTTAGCGATTTCCCAGCTTCGCGCGATAACATTAATTCGCTACCCGTAACTTTGGGGAAGCTTTCCAATTGCTTGTCTAAAGCTTGTAGCAGGATATTAATGTTAACATTCAGTTTTTTTAAAATGAATGGCAATACGTTTTCATCAACTTCAAAAATGCCTTTGAAAATGTGCTCGTTTTCTATTTGTTGATGCCCGAAACCCTGAGCAATTTGCTGTGCTTGCTGAATGGCTTCTTGGGATTTTATAGTATAATTATTTAAGTTCATATAAAATTTAATTTTTCATTCCTTTAAAGAGGACATGTTATTATTGTTTTCTTTCTAAAAAAGTAAAAATCTACTATTTTATTTTTACAATAGCACTAAGTCAATAACCTTACCAATGCTATTTGAGCGACAAAATGTCTTGATAGACCTTTGTTCTAATGACTTTTAGTCAGTTTGTAAGATTTAAAATAAGTTTCGACTTAGGAGAGTAATGGATGTGTTTCTGCTTTAAAAGGAACAGTAAAAATGAGATTCCCTCCATTGAGGGTATGAAAATATAATATAGAAATTATGGGATTATTGAATAAATTATTTCGTGGCGATAACGAAGCAAAAGAAGACAAGGTTTTGCCTTGGATTCCTTTAAATGAATTGACTCAGTTAGACAGTATTAAAAATCAATCGGATACCAAAACCCAGGTTATTTTTAAACACTCTACACGCTGCGGTATCAGCAGAATGGTAATGAAGCAATTTGTTGATGCATATAATTTTACTGAAAAAGATTTGGATTTGTATTATTTGGATTTGCTGAATTACCGTGAGGTTTCTAACGAAGTTGGATATAAATTTCAGGTGCTGCACGAATCCCCGCAGCTTTTGGTAATTAAAAATGGTGCGGTGGTGTCGCATGCCTCCCATGGCGCGATTAACGCTTTGGATTTGAATCGATTTATTTAAACAAAAACACCTCCCAAAAGTTGAGAGGTTTTAAATTGATTATCTAATCGTATAAGAATTTATAATATCCTTGAGTTTGTATTTTAAATCTTCGCCAGTGTCGTAAACCATTTGCTCGTTACTTGGGAATGGCACACGCCTGTTGTCCAACAATAATCTATCCTCTTTGTTTAACGCACGTTTATCGCCTCTTGAGCGTGCGAAATAATGTTCGAAAACAAATTCGCTATCAATGGTAAAGGTATCTAACGGTTGCTTTGATGCCAAATCTAAATACACTACGTCTGCAATAACTTGAGACGACTTGGTTTGAAGCGTTTCCAATAAACGGCATTTTACCCTAATAATTTTATCAACTTTTATATCGTTGCCCAAGGTGTCTTTTACCACATTTCCAGCGCTGTCTAATTGATATTCCCAACCATCTTTAACGTCCTTTTCCCGTAAAAACTCACGTTCCTTAATACGTTCCGGCGAAATATTAATACGCTTTAAATTGAGATGCATGGCGTAATCGTATGTAACATCGTTAATTTTATTGGCATGATAGACACTCCAAAATTTATTTAATCCGTAAGTATCAAAATTCAACAAATCCTCTTCTAAACGTGTTGGGATTATTTGTTGTGTTTCATTGTTAATGGAAACCAAAATATAGTTGGTGCCTCTTTGGTGGGCTTCATCTAACAGCTCACGCGTGTTTTCGTAATTCGGACTTATTCTGTCTAAATAATCAAGCGTTTGGTAAGCTTCCCTAATCGCAAGTTTGTCATCAGATTCTAAAAGTTTTATGCCTTTTTCATATAAATAATCTGAAAGATTTTTTCGGGACTCAATAATGGCATTGCTATAATTATTAAAGTCAAACGGAATATCTTTGCCGTTTACCTGCAGTGGTAAAATTGGTTTGATAACTTCCTGCCTTGCATTCAAATCCAAATAACGCTCGTAAATCTCCCGATACAATTCTGGGTTATTATCTTTTTTAAGATGATTTATGGTGTTTAAATCCCTGTCTTCAGCCTTGTAATAGGCGTCTTGTAGCATTAAAACTACGTCGCGTTTACGCTTGGAGTCTTTATTTGTTCGTAGGGTTTTAAGCGCTGTATTTATGGCCTGATCGTAATTACCGGTATTTACAGCTTTTTCAACTTCTTTTTTTGCGCTACAGGCAATACATAATGAAAGTGTAAGGATGATGAGTAGAAATCTTTTCATAGGTTATCATTTTAGGTTATTTGGGATACTATTCAATAGTGGTGCCAAAATACTAAAACTATAGATTAAATACTAATAAATCCGTTAAAACGTAAAATTTAGATATATTTCAGTAAGATTAGTCTTATTTTTTAGAATAAACCGGAAGCAATTTAGTTGAAACCTCGCCAAAGCCAATACGTGTACCATCCTTCTCGCAATGCCCGCGCATAATTACGGTGTCGTTGTCATTTATAAACTTGCGCTGTGTACCGTTATTTAGTTTAATGGGTTTTTCGCCACGCCATGACAGTTCTAACATGGAACCGTAAGAATCTGGTGTTGGCCCAGAAATGGTACCACTTCCCATCATATCACCGGAGTTTATGGGGCATCCATTTATGGTATGATGCGCCAGTTGCTGCGACATGTTCCAATACATATATTTAAAATTCGATTTGCTAACCACGGTTTCTTTAGCACCATTTGGCTGGATGGAAACCTCCAGATTAATATCGTAGCTCTTTTTGCCTTTGTATTGCAAGTATTCCAATTGCGGTTTTAACGGTTTTGGACCATTGACCCTAAACGGCTCCAAAGCATCCAATGTAACTATCCAAGGTGAAATGGAAGATGCAAAACTCTTCGCTAAAAACGGACCCAATGGCACGTATTCCCATTTTTGAATATCGCGTGCGCTCCAATCGTTAAATAAAACCAATCCGAAAATATATTCTTCGGCTTCGTTTACAGGAATAGATTCACCTAAATCGTTGGCATCGGTGGTGATAAAAGCCATTTCCAACTCAAAATCCACTAATTTACTCGGACCAAAAACGGGCTCTGTAGCACCGTTCGGAAGGGTTTGCCCCTGTGGCCTGTGTATCGGGATTCCGGATGGAATAATGGACGAACTTCTGCCATGGTATCCCACAGGAATATGCAACCAATTTGGCATCAACGCATTCTCCGGGTCTCTAAACATGGTGCCCACATTTGTAGCGTGCTCGATGCTTGAATAAAAATCGGTGTAATCGCCAATTTGAACCGGTAATTGCATTTCAATTTCATCCAAACGAAACAATACAATTTCCTTATGCTTTACATTGTTTTTTAACGCGGTGTTTTCGGCATCAAAAATTTCGGCAATTCTATTTCTAACAGCGCGCCAAGTTTTTCTGCCATCGGCAATAAAATCATTTAAGGTATCTTGAAGAAAAATATCATCGGTTAGCGCAATGCCATCAAAATAGCCCAATTGATGCAAAGCCCCAAGGTCTATGGCGGTATCGCCAATACGCGTGCCTATCGTAATAATGTCATCGCGCGTTAAAAATACACCGAACGGAATGTTCTGAATGGGGAAATCTGAGTTTTTATCGACGTGTAACCACGAAGCTCTATCTGGATTGTTGGCTGATATTTGCATACCTTATGTATTAGATGTTATTTTAATTCGTATCAAACCTACATAATTTTTTTATTTATTTAATTATAAATGCCTAAAAATAGATTTATTTTAATCGTTAATAAATCGGTTTAAAACTTAGGCGTAAAAATATATATTTTGATGTATTTGAATAATCTATTTGTTATTTTTGCGCAACATTTAACTACAATTAAAATTTATGCAACGCGACGAACAAATTTTTGAACTTATTCAAGCTGAAAAAGAACGCCAATTACAAGGCTTAGAACTTATTGCATCAGAGAATTTTGTAAGCGACCAGGTTATGGAAGCTGCAGGCTCTGTATTAACCAATAAATATGCCGAAGGCTATCCGGGAAAGCGTTATTACGGCGGTTGCGAAGTGGTTGATGAAGTAGAGCAAATAGCTATTGATAGAGCCAAGGCCTTATTTGGTGCAGCTTATGTAAATGTGCAACCACACTCTGGAAGTCAGGCAAATACGGCTGTTTTTGCGGCATGCTTGAAACCAGGTGACAAAATTTTAGGTTTCGATTTGTCCCATGGCGGACACTTAACCCACGGGTCGCCAGTAAATTTTTCGGGTAAATTGTACAATCCGTCGTTTTACGGCGTAGAGCAGGAGACCGGTGTTTTAAATTACGATAAAATTCAAGAAGTTGCCACAAAAGAGCAACCAAAACTAATAATTGCAGGTGCTTCAGCCTATTCGCGCGATATGGATTTTAAGCGTTTTAGAGAGATTGCCGATAGTGTAGGCGCTATTTTAATGGCCGATATTGCGCATCCAGCGGGATTAATAGCCAAAGGTATTTTAAACGATCCGTTGCCGCATTGCCATATTGTAACCACAACAACGCATAAAACCTTGCGTGGCCCAAGAGGCGGTATGATTATGATGGGACAGGATTTTGATAACCCATTCGGTATCACGCTTAAAAACGGAAATCTGCGTAAAATGTCGTCGCTGTTGGATTCTGCGGTATTCCCAGGAAATCAAGGCGGCCCATTAGAGCATATTATTGCGGCTAAAGCCATTGCTTTTGGTGAAGCTTTGACCGACGATTTTTTACACTATCAACTGCAAGTTAAGGCCAATGCCAACGCCATGGCCAACGCCTTGGTTGCAAAAGATTACAATATTATTTCCGGCGGCACCGATAACCACTGTATGTTGATTGATTTGCGCAATAAAGATATTTCCGGTAAAGCAGCCGAACAAGCCTTGGTAAAAGCCGATATTACGGTAAATAAAAACATGGTGCCTTTTGATGATAAATCGCCTTTTGTAACCTCGGGCATCCGAATTGGTACAGCGGCCGTTACCACGCGTGGTTTAAAAGAAGATGACATGCCAGTGATTGTTGATTTGATTGATGAAGTGATTAACAACCACGAAAACGAAGCCGTTTTAGAAACGGTAAAAGAAAAAGTAAATGCCATGATGAAAGGCAAACCTTTGTTTGTGTAGTATCGACATGCTGAACTTGTTTCGGCATCACATCATCAAATGAAAATATAATGAGCACCTGAAACCAGTTTAGGTTGACTAAAGAATCCTGCGTTAAGCGGGATTTTTTATTTGGGCGTTTTAACACGCTTTACACATTGGTATTTATTAAAAATTTTGGAAATCGTGAATATAAATATTTCACTACTCAATCTTTTTAAAACCGTCATTGCGAGGAGCTACCGACGTGGCAATCTGTTAATCTTTACCTTAAAACATAATTATAAGTTAGCCAAGTTTTACTAAGGATTTCAAACATTTAGCCTGCGGTGAGCGCAGTCGAACCGTTCAATCGTTAACGCAGTGTCCGTTATGTTTTATGTTTTTAGATATGATGTTGGTGCTCGTTTGTACCGAGTACTAATAATTAATTCGCTACATCACTTAATACAAACATGCGTTAACGTAGAACAAGGCTAGTGCTTTTCGTAGGATACAGTGTTAGCGGCTACCTTTATTTAAATTTACCTATCTCATCGAAATTAAATGCAAATTTTAAGTATGGAATTTCGTGATTATACCTTTGTAGTTTATCCGCTTTAATTTCAGAGGTTTTGTTCACTTTTTCTTTGAGTTCTTCTATTGTGCTAATATCGAAAATTGTTTTTATTTTTTCGAAATGTCTCATCGATGCCATTTTTTCTAAAACAGGTAATCTATGAACTCTGTAAACTGATGTTTGTGGGAACCATCTGAGCCAACTCCAGCTTTCTTCTTTATTTCTCATAATTCCAACATAGTAAAGCAAAGCATCACTTTCTTTTATCTTCTCGAAACCGTATGGTGAGATATCAGCTCTTTGCTTTATTAAATCAGCTGTTACACTTAATCTTC
Source organism: Hwangdonia sp. (assembly GCF_048381975.1). Lineage (NCBI taxonomy): Bacteria > Pseudomonadati > Bacteroidota > Flavobacteriia > Flavobacteriales > Flavobacteriaceae > Hwangdonia > Hwangdonia sp. The sequence continues at coordinate 234,176 of NZ_JBLWYT010000006.1, forward strand.
TAAGTTCTAATCTGTTATTTCTGTATTTATCTAAAGATTCACTGTATTGATTAAAATACATAAATGTAAAAGCCTCTGTTTTTCCTGACCTATCATCATAGAAAACAAAATCATTATTAACTATTTCAGAAAATAAATCGTATTTCTCCTTATTAATTAAAACTGATATTATGTATAAAAAAAGTTCATTATAAAAGAATCTAAATTGGTCAATAGATAGTAAATGTGAGCTTCTCTCTTTTTCAGCTTCTTTTAAAAAAACCATCAGGTTTTCAAGAAAGCTTAAGAATTTTTCATTATCAATGTTAACGGAATATGATATTATTGTCTCAAAAAAGGTCACAAAATCGTTTCTTAGGAATTTTAATGCCTCAATTTTTTTTAAGATTAATTCGTCAATAAAATCCGTTGATTTTAGTTCATCTTCTGTAATTTTAAAATCAGATAATGCAAGAAGGAAAGTCGAGTAATACTCATCGATAAATACCTGATAATTGCTCTTGTCATTAATAAGTGCGTTTTTAATAGCGCTAACTTTATGAGAAGTTCTTAAAAAAGTTACTTCATCTTCTATGATGTATGCCGGTGGTGTACCTATAGCAGGTTTTTTGCTAAGTGGTTTGTCAAAAATATTTCTTAATAACTTTTCATATTCCTCTTCAAAAATATCGTCAGCACTTAGGTCAATATAAATTCTTGATTTTACAAAAGTTGGCATTTCAGCTTCACCATTTTTATTTCTCTCAAATATAACAGGAACGAATTTTTTTTGTTCTGCTTGTTTATATATAGAATCTGAGATAATCAGGCTTTCTGTCCCAACTCCACCAGATTTATTGTTCGCTTTGTTTCGATAATCTTTATTGCAAATAATAAGTACCCTTTTTATTTCCGGGTCATTTACCATTTGTTCCATAAATTGATATTTATCTTGTCCCTCGGATAGATTCCATTCGTCTAAAATTACATTTACACCATCATTAGTCATTCTTTCAGCTAAAGCCAAGGTTTTAACTTTATTGGACATTGGTTTCCAGCTATATGAAATAAATACTTTAGGTATGTCAAATGATGTAGCCATATTTTTTTTTCAGGTTGCCGCTAACTCGGTATATAGTAACATGTATTACTCATATCCCATAAATAGGTCAGGATAAGTAAGTTTTTGTTTTCATTATCCTGTAAATATAATTAATTTTTCTTACAGAAATAAACTATAAAAAACATTAATCATCTTCTGGAAATGTAATATGCTGATAGGCTCCCAAATCTGGAGAAGCGGTTCGGTTTACATTTAAAATATCAGTGGGCACTTGACTTGAAAACGTGGGGTTTCCCATATTTATCGCAGCCGATTCGTCGCCAATAAATAATTGGTTTAATGCGGTATCCTTAAAATTGGGGTCTTCGTTAAAAATAGCGTTTTCGTAGAGACTGGTGTTTTCCAAATTGTAATTTTCTCCCGTAAAATTGTTGTTGTTATCTTCAAAACGGATTAAACAATTGGTAAACTTAAAATTGAAAGCTACCGAAGCTTCTTCAATTTCATCTAATAAAATCTCGGGATTATCATTGCCGTAAATAATACAATTGTTAAAATTGGCTTCGGTTAAATCGGCTAGAATCGCGTTGTTATCTTCATCCGTTACAAAATTATTGAGTAAAACGGAAGGGAATTGCCTAAAGCCGTTACTCCAATAATTGGCAATGGTGCAATGCGTAAAGTTGTATTTTCCACCCAAAGTTCCGGCAAACGAGGATTGCCCCGAATTGTTAATTACCACGTTTTCGGCACTTATTGAGGTGTTGCGCCCCAGCATGCCAAAATTACTGGAATTGTAAATTTGAGAGTTGGTTATTTTTAGTTTTTCGGTAGCTTCATTCGCATTGCCATCGCTTAAAATCCCAACGGTTGCATTTTTAATGGTCGTGTAGTTTATGGTGTTGTTTATACTACCATCCAACAACCAAATGGTGCCCCATTGCCCTGGCGTATCGGAGAAATTGGGTTCTAAGCGGTCGCCTTCAAAAACAACTTCATTTTCCAATACATCGGGGTCGTCGCTAAAAGCGCCATTCACATTAATAGTTGCGCCATTGGACACAATAATACCGGAGTTTGAATGGAAATGCAATCGCGCACCCGCATTAACGGTTAAGGTTTCGCCGTTTGGTACGGCGGCAAACCCGTAGATAACATAAGGTTTTTCGTTGGTAAAAGTGAGTTCGGTGGGCAGTAATTCGCGGCCTTGTAATTCGGTTTCAATTAATTCGCCGCCAATATCCAATGTTAGGGTTTCAATAACCTTTGTGGTGTTATCTCTGTCTGGATAAATAAAAACGGCATCTCGCACCAAGGTGACCAACTCCACTTTTTGAAGATTTGAACCGGCATCAAACTCAATTTGATCGGTGTAAAGATAAGTGCCATTGGGGTTCGAAAAATTATTGATATCGATAGTGGTTTCAACAAAAATAAATAGGCTGTCGTTTGCCAAAACCTGAATGTTATCGAAGCTTTTGCCCGCAATCCCATCAACATTCAGTCTGTAATTAGACGCCGCACCTCGCGCTAAACCCACAGAGGGAATTGAAATATCGTCGTTACTTTTATTATACACTTTTAGGTTATACGTACTTGAGCCAATATTGGTAAAAACGGTATCCAAATAAATGGTGTCCTTAGAAAACTGTAGGCTTCCTGTACTTGGTGAGAACTCAAAATCCTTTCGGCAAGAACTCCAAAGCATTAAAAAACAAATGGTACATATAAAATAAAGGATACGGCGTTTCATAAATGGGATTGAATAATATAAATAACGACAAAAATAATTAAATATGCATTAGACCGCATCGTTTAATGAAATTTGTTTGGTGAAGCGTAATAATCGTATCAATTTATAACATAATCACCAATAAACTTAATCAAAATGGGCTTTTAAAACACTACTTGATGCAGCAACTCCAATATCGTAAAGTTCTTGTCTGTTTTCGGCATTACTCATTTCAATTAAGCTTTCCACATCTTTAGCACTGAATGTTTTTCCTAATCCTAAACCATTTAAATCATTCTCGGTAATTGGAAAGTTATATCTCAAGTATTTAATTAACGCCTTACCACCCATAAAATCATCTTGTAACGACTCAATTTCCATATCTATATAATGTGCCGTAGGGGAGTTGGAGAGCCATTGTAAAACAATCTGGTTTTGCCAACTAGCATCTTGCATTAACATATCGGGAACATTTTGCGCCCATGTTTTCAACCAAGCTTCCTCAATTTCACTGGTTTGTTTTTTGAACACACTATAACCGGTGCCTACGGAAACCACGGTTAATTTATCTTCGCCCATATCCCATTTAAAAGGAAAGCCTTTTAGCGTTGCAACCATTAACAATGTGAGTGCCGGATTGTTGGCCATACTAACACCACCATCTACAAATGCAGCACGTTGCCCATCGCCAACATCAATCATTTGTGGAGCAAAATAGGTAGGGGCGGCACTACTTGCTCTTACGGCTTGCCAAAGCGGAATGTTTTTATTCTTACCTATTTTCGTGTCGTAAAATTTACCTTTTGGATGATTGATGATGGGCCACACACTATTGGTATCGGCTCTTTTGGCAACAATGCAAAGCCCTGTTTTAATTTGATCGCTTCCTAAGGTAATGTCGCCAAAAGCGTTTTTCAAGCTTTGTTCCAATGCTTTGTAATCGTAACCCGCTTTTAAAAACTTCCATGTTTCCAAAGGGTTCCAAAAACTTCTTTTATTGCCGAATATTTTTCCGCCTAAATCCATGTAAAGGCTTACTATTTCATCTACCGATTTTCCAACAGCCAATGCCCCAGCAATGATTGAGCCCGTTGAGGTGCCTCCAATGAGGTCGAAATGGTCACAGAGCAGATAGTCGTTTCCATGTTTTTCGCGTAGCATGGTTTCGATTTTTTTTAAATAGCCAAGTGTTAAGGCGCCCCTAATTCCTCCACCATCTAATGAAAGGATGTTTTTTGAACCGGAATTTGGATCTAGGTGTTCTTGGAATGTTTTTTTCATTTTATTGATTTATTGGTTGGATATTTTTTTGCAATGTCTATAATGGTTCCGGTTGCTATGGCAGATTATGGCGGTGTCTTATTTAAAATTAATGTTTAAATCTTTAATTTTCTCTTTTTGTTCGGAGTAAGCATTCATAGCAAAGGTGTCGTTTTTTGCTTTCGCCATATCCTGGCCTTTGTTTTCGTAGGTTGCCATTAAATCGTCAAGACCTTTGTAATGATAAGCCTCGGCAATGGTAAGTAAAATCCAAATGGCATCTTCTTTTGTAGAAAAATCAGGTTCCTTTTCTAAATTCAAAGTAATTTCCAAAACCGTATTTCTGATATAATCGGCTTTTAATTTTAAATCCTCCCAAAGCTTATGTTGGGATTTTAATAAATCGGTTTTTTTGTAAAGCATGAATGCGGCATTGATACCGTTGTAATAATCTTGTTTTAATTGAAATCCTTTTTCATACGAAGCAATGGCATTTTCCAAATAATTGAGGTCACTGGTTAATTCATATAACCGTTTATTTATGGCGCCTGTTAACCCTAAAACCTCAAGATCGTTACTTTGCAACGGTTGCAATTCCTCTAAAATAATTTTTGCATTAACCAAGGCTTCCAGCTCGTTTGGTTGTTTGGATTTATAGGTACATAAGGCTTGTCGCGAAACAATAAATGTAAGGTTGTCTTTTAAAGTCATGTTTTTTTCGGCATAGGTTTTTGCCTCACCGAATAATTTGAGAGCTTTAGAAAAGTCTTTTGTTTTTTTTGCATATTCAGCCTTATCCAACAGACTTGCAAAGGATTCGGGGTTTTGTTCGTTTTGGGATGCATCTTCGGTTATGTTCATTTCTAAAGCTTTGAGTTCGTTTTCTAAAAAAGTAAATACGGGGCTATCATTTAATTTTGGTTCTTGATTGAGGACACCTTTTATTATATTGGTTAAGTGCGCTCTAAACCTTTCAACTTCTTTATAGGGAATACCTTGATCTGAATGGGTGTATTGGTGAATTACAAAATGACCGACATCAAAGGGGATACTACCCATTTGTTCTTGTTCGCAAATCATGATGGTGTGATTTGGTCTTAGAGCGTGCCTAACACCAAGCTCCCACATTACATTGGCATTTAGCGTTGAAATATCCACTAGTGCAATGTCTGCGTTTTTAATTTCCTGAAGCATCAATTTGTCGATACTTCCAGAAAGGTTTTTATCAATAGCCCTATAACACGAAATGTTCAAGGCATCAAAAACAGGTTTTATGAGTAGGGTATAGGTTTCATCCAAATCCAGCACCCTCATTTTTCCGTTGGCGTAACTGGTTTTTTTTCCAAAACCGATGATGACGAAACATGTTAAATCTTCCATACTCTTAAATTTGATTTTAAGGTTGTTTGTAGGTTGGTTTTAAGATTTGGACAGGGGAGTTTTTGAGATTTACTAATTTAGTGAAAAAAGGATTATGGTTTAAACTCGGGTTAACATTAATTTAAAAGCCGACAAAGCATATGAAATACTACCGCAATTTATTTCTGTTAGCGAGTTAATCAGCCTTTATCAGCTTCCAAAACCTCATAAAGTCGCTTAAAAGAATCGAGATACTGTTGACGATGTAGTAGGCCATTAGTGCCCCCGTTAATTCGTTTGGTAACCATATGGATGTCGTCGTCATCGGCGTATCTGTTAAGATTGTTTTTTTTCCAAAACCAACAGGCAGAAGTAAGCGCCAGTTCTGGATTTAGAATCAAATCAGGGTTGTTTACGCAATCGACGCCATGATCGTGAGCAAATTTTTGATAGTTGTTTTTCCCCGTAAGTTGTATTAAACCACGCCCTCTATATTTCCAACCATCGCCACTGGCCTCATCACCATTGCCCATCCTATTCCCATAAACTCTATTTGCAATTTTTTCAGGTTTACGCGCGTAGGCTTCTGCTATTTCGTTTGTTTTAAAATACTTTCCAAATACACTCCTTAAAGCTTTCGCCGAATAGTTTAGGTTTTCCTGATTATATTTAAGTCCGCCACTTTCGTGCGCCAGTTGAGACAGAAAATGTGCCTTTCTGAGCGGCGTATCTATGCCAAAGTTGGGCAATACTGTATTTACATGCGGTAGATAAAATTCCGCTTTTTTCCAGTTCATGTCGGGGATGATGCTCTGCATTTGGTTGGTGTTTATCATGATTGTTGTATTTAGTTGGTTTTGAAGTTGTTATAAAGGTAGAGAAATTTATAGAGGTTTAGAGCTTTTGGTCAATTTAAAATTTAGTTATGCTCATTAATTGTTTAGGGTTTCACCTGCCAGCCGGTAGGTTGGTAATCAGAGGCTTGCCTCGTTTTTTTTTCTTGGAATTTAGTTTTTTGCCCTTTTGGTCCCGAAATTTCGGGATAATACCTCATGGGCTTGCTCAGAGGTAGTTTATTACAGCTCACATATTCAAACTGTATGCCTCTCTTAGCTTTTTATGGGATTTTATCTTGTAAATGATGAAAAGCACACCAATTAATGTCATTAACATTACTAAAATTGTAGGGTTGATATCAAATTCTCCATATACAGCAACTGATAGTATAGTTAAACCTACCCAATAAACAAATAACTCAATAGTATGTAGGTTATACTTTCTAATTTTAAAGCTTAAGAAAAGTAGCAACACAGAAAGACATAAGCCAACAACCATGGTTTCCTCTTCAGGTAAGTCAAATTTATCTAATCCTAACATTGCCGATAGTATAATCATTAGGCTATAAATGCTAGATTCATAACTTAAACTTTTGTGTTTTAGCCATTTGTTTAAAATAATACCACAGGTTATAGCTAAAGTAATAAACACAAGCGCATCAATTTTATATTCATCAGACATTATTAAAAGGGCAGCAAATATTCCAATCCAAAAAACAGAAAAACTAGAGTCGCCGATAAACTGGCGTATGTTCCATTTTCTAGCAACTATTATAAGAAATATAACAAAAAACAGGTTACAAAGAATAAATCCTTCTTTCCATTCGTTTAAAGAATAAATCATTAATACCACATAGCTCATTGAAAAATATATGCCAATTTCAGTTTTGCTAAAGGATTTAATTCTTTTAAATCTGATAATCCAATATAGTATCGAGCCTATTATAATAGTTATAAATGCAAGTACTAAGGATTCATCTTCATTAAAACCATTTATGATATTTGGCAAGGAAATCAAAAATATTAAGATTAAAAGCAAGGAAAAGAAAAACCAATACATGGCAACAGCGGCGCCAATAATCCCTTTTTTAACTTGATTTTTAATTAATAGAATTGTTAGAATTAATGTTATTATGAAAAAGTTGAAAAAGCTATTGTCTTCTTTGTTTTTTGTGTTATTCACTATCGTAAAAAAGGAAGTGTTTGTTAAGATAAATGCGTACATATAACCGATGGATAGGAACAACCAATAAAAAGCGACTTCAAAGCTATTAAGGAGGCTTCTTTTTCGCATAAATCTATAAAAGGCAAATCCGTAAAGAATGGTTGAAATTGTTATTCCAATGGTTTCTAATTGTTTATCGTCTTCAATTGCTCGATATATATAATCTGATAAAAAGTAAACACCAATAAAGGATAGGGATAAAAATAAAAAGGCCCTTGCAAATGTTTTTTTCCAACCTACACCCTTAAATATATTTTGAAGTTCTTCAGGAAGGATAAAGTCTAACGCAGATGTACTTTTATTGGGCTGGATAGCTTTTATTTCGGTATAATGACCAAAATCCGTATGGCTTTCCATGTCCTTAATTTCTCTACGGATAATTTTTTTCTTTTCATTGGATATATCTCTTATAAGTAATTCGTTAACCAACAAATTGAGTTTATACTCATCAAAAGCATGGGTGTTTTTCTTTGGCGGGTTTTTCCGCATTTGCTCCACAATCTTTTTTCTTACCTCATCCTTTGTGGCATCGTCTAGTTGGGCTGTTAATTGCTCGCGATATTCCAACGGGATAAAACCATTGTTAAACCATGGGGTTTTTAAAAGCGATAATAGGTTTTGTTGCGTTATAATAGATTTTCCGGGAAACATAACATCGCCCAAATACAGGGTAAGGTCCCAGAAAAGTTGCGGATAGACAGCACAGATACACAACCACTTAAAAACATCGGGCGTTAATTGGTAACTTAAATGCTTAATACCCAGATTTACATCATCTGGTAATTCAATTCCAGTACTAGCGTGCTCAAATTTCCAAGCGCCTAATTGAGTAGATTTTATTTTTTCGAAAGTATCAATAAGTTCAATTAACCCAGATGAGCTTGCGGGTAAAATGATAAAAGATTGGGAAAGTATTTTTTCTCTATAATCCCAATCTGATGTTGGGCGCGGGGTAAGAATGGCAACATCAGACCAGTTATTCATGCCTAGCGCATATTTTTTTATGGCGCCTTTGGTAATATCGAGCATTTCATGCCCCATTCCAAAAATAAGAACCCGATGTTTGGGAAATAGCTTTATCAAGTCCTCTAAACTATAATGCTTTTTATTTTGTGATTCACTCCAAAACATGAGCATATTATCTTGGTAAAAAAATTGATCTATATGAATGTCACTTTCAGAAAACTCGTTTGCCAAAAAGGAAAAGAAACTGGCTTGATGGCTTTGTAAATACGATTTATCTATTAAAGCAATATACTCTGAGGGTTTCGATCGGGGCTTATAAGTAAGCTCTAAGAGCCCGCCATGGTTAAGGGTTTCCTTAATGGTACGGTTAATGTCAAAATCCAATTCATCTCCAATTACGCGTTTTCGAAGATGGTGTGCCGTTTGGTATATTTCGTTGTCCCAAATTATTTTAGGTTTATGGTTTAAATTAAATTGCCAAACATAAGGTGGTTTTTTGCCTTGTTCCAGTTCGGCAATAAAAGATTGGTTTTGCGATTTCTGGTATTCATTTAAAAAGAAAATAAGAATTAAAATAAGCGATAAATAGATTTCAACGTCGGGTTTTTCAATGTTAATTAGATTTGGGCGTTTGTAAATAAAAGGATTAATTCTAGATCTTAATTCACTTATTTTTTGACGTAAAGATTGGTGGTTTTCAAAATCTAATCTTGAATAATAGATAAGATTATCAAGTGTGTCATAGCTTTCCTTTATCTTTCCGGTTTTAAATTCTTTTTCGGCTTTTTCAATTGTTTTTTTTGCTTCTGAAAATTTTTCAGTATTTAACTCAGGACTATTTAGCAGATCTGCAAAAATTTTGTTTATTTCTTCCTTTTTTTGGTTTACTACTTTTTTTTCTGAGATTTCAGGGTCAGATAGAATAGGTTTTATTAAATAAATATAGCCAATGCCCAATCCAATTAAAACAACTACTGAAAGGACCAACACAACTATAAATTTTTTCCTTTTATTTGAACGTATCTTTTTCTTTCTTTTATCAATATTATTTATAACCTTATTTTTAGGTTTTTGCTTATCGATATTTGCTTTTTTTTCTACGGCACCAAAATAGGTGTCAAAAACAGCGTAAAACTTTTCTTGTTCTTCTGGGGTTTTGGACAAAAGCGGGCCAATAATGTATTTTAGATCCCCGAAAGCAGTTGTGTTGAAATCTATGCGCTGTAAAAGCCTGTAAATATTCAGGTATTGGCCTGTACTCAACTCATAACCTTCTGTTTTCAGAAATTCTAAAAACCTCCAAAGGGGAGCAGTTGTATTTTCTTTTTGCCTATAAGTTGCCATTAACAAACTTTTGTTTAAGGTCTTTAAAGTCATCACTGGTTTTGGCTAAAACAGAATAGCTAATTAATAAAAGTTCTTTTTGTTCTTCGGAAAGCTTATCAAACTCATTAATGTTTTCCAGTTTTTTAAAGTTTAATTGCTCCAGTATTTGCAACCAAGAAAGCAGTTCGGCTGTGGCCGGTTTTTTCCTTTTTATAAACTTTTGGCGTAGGGTTAGAAAGTGTTTTATTAATTGCTCAAGTTCGGTATTGTTAAAGAATTCAGAAGTTAATCGGGCATAAAGAATAGCCAACAGTTCGTCCGAGCTGGGAAATGGTAAATGATAAAATATACAACGTCTTAAAAAAGCATCTGGAAGGTTCTTTTCAGAATTGCTGGTCATTATAACTATAGGTCGGTTTTTGTGTTCGGACTCGAAAAAAGCCCCGGTTTCTGCTACCTCAAAAGAGAGGCTTTCAATTTCGTTTAATATATCGTTAGGAAGGTCTCTAGGGGCTTTATCAATCTCATCGATTAGCACAACCTTTCTGGATTTAGACTTAATCGCGGCACCCAATGCACCCTCTCTAATAAAGGTATTGATGTCCAGATTTTGTTTGGTTTGAACCGACCTAAAATGCGATAAAGCATCATAAGTGTAAAATAAGTCTCTTGATGTAGAAGTGGTTTTTGTTCTAAACACCAAAGGTTTGCCTAAGTTTAATTCATGCGCAATACTGTATGCCAAATGCGATTTTCCTGTACCGGGTTCTCCTGTTAGTAAAAGTGGTTGCCCAAGCGAGATAGCTACATTCACAGCATTAATAAGTCCCTTTGAAGGAATATAATTTTGTGGTGCATTTATGAAATTGTCTGGCTCAAAAGTGCCCAATTTTGACTCTCCTTTGTAAATATTAAAGTTTTTCATCGTGTTATTTCATTTTCTTTGTTTAAAAAATGGTCTATTATTTTGTGTAAATGCGGTTCTATTACAGACATGGTACGTTTTTTATCTTCGGGACCAAAAACCTTTACCATGGTATTTTTAACAGTTTCTGAGTTTCTGTAAAATTTGCTAAACCATGCTTGTAGCTCAATGTTATCAACGGATTCTAACTCATCCATTTTGCAGAATATTTGAGAAACCTCGTCTTTGGTATCAAAAATTTCACAAGAATCTACACTTTTTACTATTTTATTTATAAGCTTACTTTTTTTAGATGTAATAGAGTGAAATAGGTTCCTTTTGTGGTTAAAGATTAAACAGAAGAAAAACACTATTTTCGTGTCTGTAGCACACTTTATATTGGTTTGAAAAAAATCATTCAGCAACCAGTTTACAAAATCTGCTCCATGATTGGTTTTAAAACAGTCGTGGCTATAAACTTTAAATTCTATAACTAAATATTTAAACGGTTTTATAGCGTTAAGGTTAATGATTTCATGGCTACAAAAATTATTTTTAAGTTTTTCGCCGGCCTCCAATTGTATGTTTCTTTCAAGAATTCTCCTAAACTTGTTAATTGAGCCTTTAAGTGTATTTCCGAACTTAAAGGTTGGATAATGTGCTTCTTTAATGGTTATGCTTTTAATGCTTTCGTTTGCATAATCGCTAAGAACCTCTAAGTAAATACGGTAAAAAAAAGAATCGACTTGCTGATTCTCATCACCGCAAATAAAACTGAATTGAAGAAGTGATTTATGGCTAGAATCATAAAAATGTTCCTTGAATGTTTCCCCTTGTTTTGTTCTGTTACAATCAAATTTATAGCTTTCCAATATAGGAGTGTTGGTATCTGGTTCTGACAATATGTTCGATAAACTCTTATTATAGACAACATTTGAAACTTGTTTTTTCCTATTGTCAAAAACCTTAGTGAGTCCTATGGCCACATCGGTGAACGCTTCATCAGTAGTACCCCAACTCATTACTGGTTTACCTTTGGTCGGGAGGCATTCTATTGAACCAAATTGTTCTTGTTCCCATAAGCACGGTCTCAGTATTACGGGTATAACCAATGCAGGGTCGTTTTCATCATCGTGTCTACTTAACGCCGTTTTTAATTCTATATCATTGCAATATTCTGAAGCAATAAAATCGGGGCTTATTAGAAGTAATATTATATCGGCCTCTGTTAAATATTTATCAATTTCTTTTCCCCATTTCTGACCTGGTATAATTTTGCGGTCATGCCAAAGGTCTATAATGTTTCTCCTTTTAAAGCCAGCTAGTTGCTTTAACAATTCATCTTTTAACTTCTCGTCTTGATGAGAATAAGAAATAAATACTTTCATCTTTTAAAAATGCTTATGCGATATAATTTATGGAGAAAAAGGGCGTATTTATTATTAAAATAGAACTTTACATTTTTTTGTTTTTGAAGATACCTTCTTTTATTGATATTGGTTTATTATTAAAAAAGTAAATTCAATAAAAAATTCGATATTGATAAGTTAACACAACTTTGCTAAAGTTAAAAAAAATGAATTTAGTTATATTGGTTCTTGACGTATGCCGAAAAATGGGGGGGGGTAGTTAAGTTAATTTGTTTTCGCAAACGCGTCCACCTTACCCTCGGATTTAGACATTAAAACACGCCCACTAAAAAAAGTAGGATCATCGTCAATAGACTTTGCGGTATACCCCTGCCAATTACCAATTAAAGTATCACCACCTGCACCTTGTGGTTTCATCAGGCAAGTTCCACAAATTGGTATTTCTCCCTCGCTCCAATAACTTAATGCGATTTTTCTGTCTGGAGAAACAATGCCTTCCATAGGATATTTCATGCCTTCTGTTCCGTGTTTTTGGGAGTAGCCCACAAAACGGATTCTGTTAGCTGTAGTCCAAGCATAAAGCTCATCTTTTTCAAAAACCTCTTCAGATCCGTCCTCATTTATTTGGGTCCATTTGGCAAACCAATTGCCTTCAAATTTACTGGCGTTTTCAGAATTATGGAACTGGTCGCGAAAAAGGCTTCTAAAATAAAGATCGTTTTTTTCGGCCTTAACCTTTTCGATGTATACCTGAATGAAACCATCCCACAATTTAATATTCTCTTCGGATATGTTTGCTTCTGTGCTGGTTGATAGAATATCGTAACAGCATTTTCGCATAGATTCCAAATTTTCACCTATATAAGATTGTTGATTGCGATAAACGGAATGAAGGCTTTCTTGACCCATAAAATACAGGATTGGCGTAACTTTTTTAGCTCTTCCAATCGACATTCCACTTTCGTAGGCCAACCACGGTTTGTCATTGGAATCGGGAGTTACAATGGCAATTGTTAAAACCGCGTCTTCAATTTCTTTTTCAAGTCGTGTCCGCCATTCTCCAAGTTCCATGCCTCCTCCTGGTTTTAAATTGCTAGAAAAAAAAATATCTATCTTGGGTAAATTTGCTATGCTACAAATAGTTTCTAACAATTCCCTTAAATTATCCGCTAGTCGTGAATCTTCATGTGCGTGACTTAGAAAAACTTTAGATTCGTGAATATCCTGAGCATTCATCTGTTTGGTTTTTTAGATTTCGATGACTAAATTGTTGGTTTCAATGTATTAAGATAAGAAATTTTTTAAACACGCAGACCATGAAACTGTATTATGCCTTATATATTGATTGATTATTGGAAAACACCCTTTACAATTTTTAATTTATCAATTGAATAAAAGATATGGTCTTAAGGTGATATTATATGAGATTAATGAAAATATAAAAAGCCCATAAACATGATGTTTATGGGCTTTTAGTGGAATTTGATATATTCCTTGCGGAGAAAGAGGAACCCGCCAGCCCTTTTTCTATATATCACATACTTACCTAAAACCTCTGAAAACCCTTATAAATAAAGGGTTTTATTGTTTTTAGAATCAAAATTTAATTAAGCGAATAATGTATAAATATAGTAATTGTGGGGATAATGTGGGGATATTTTTGTATCTTTATATTGCTCACTTTTAAGATATTATCACATTATGGCTACTATTAATTACCTTGTAAAAGGTACAAAAGGATATTCTAATGTCCTACTACGTTTTAAAAACGGAAGAAAATTTGACTACACAGCTTCAACAGATTTAAAGGTCCTACCGAATCATTGGAGTCAAGCAAAGCAAAAAGTTAAAAACACTAATGATGCAACCTACAAAGATGAAGTAAATCTACATCTATTTGAACTCGAAAACTTTATTATAACGGAGTTTAATTCAGATAATTCTAAAGGAGTTTATATTGATAGGGATTGGCTAAAAACTAAAATAGCTAATCATTTTAATAGACCTGTAAATGATGACGCAATCGATCAGGTGTTTTTTCTTCCGTTTGTTGAACGTTTTATTGAGTTAGCACCTTCAAGAATTATTAAGGGTAAAAATAAACCTGTTAGTTCTGGTACTATCACAAAGTACACAACGACCAAAAATAAGATTATAGAGTATGAGAAGAAGTTTAAAACAAAACTTAAATTCACAGATTTAAACCTAACATTCTATGATAGATTTGTAAACTATCTTACACAAGACCAAAAAATCAATTTGGGAACTGTAGGTAATTACATTGGTACTATTAAAACAATGGCCAGAGATGCTAAACTTCAAGGCTTACCGGTTCATGAGCATATCAATCACCCTAAATTCTTTGCACCCAAAGTAAAAGCCGATAGTATCTATTTAAGAGACGAACAAATCAATAAAATCTACAATCACGACTACAAAGGTGTTGAACGTTTAGAAAACGCAAGAGACCTTTTTATAATAGGTTTAAGAACAGGGTTAAGAGTTTCAGACTTTTTAAGACTTAAAGCAACCAATATAAAAGAAGGTTTTATTGAAATTGAGACTCAAAAAACAGGACAAAATGTGGTTATACCTATGCATCCACAAGTAAAAGAAATACTTGAAAAACATAATGGGTTTCCTAGAAGAATATCAGACCAAAAATTCAATTTGCATATAAAGGATGTATGTGAAGAAGCTGGGTTTAAACAAAAAATTGAAGGAAGTATGATAAACCCTAAAACCAAAAGAAAAGAAAAAGGTATTTACCCAATACATAAGCTAGTAACCTCTCATATATGTCGTAGAAGCTTTGCTTCAAACTTATATGGTAAACTGCCAAATATGGTTATTATGGCTATTACAGGTCATCAAACAGAAGCACAATTCTTAAAGTATATTAAAATCACACCTAAAGAGAATGCAAAAAAACTTCAGGAGTATTGGTTAAAACAAAACGAAAAAAATAAATTAGAGCAAGTTAAAATGAAAAAGGTTTAATAAATTTAGGATTCTATATTAGAATGGTATGAGTGAAAATTATTATGGTTTTGAGAAGTTTTGTGAGCTTTTAAATGATAACAATATTTTAAAACGATCAACAGCAATGGGTGTAATGGTCCATTTGCAAAAGTGTATTGAAGAAATAAAATCTAATGTCCTTACCGATTTAATTGAATTAAATGAATCTAAAATAGATAATTATTTAGACTTAAAAATTAATGAAATTAAAAGACAGGACTATCTTGAAAATTACGGAATAGATAAAATAGAAAGATGGTTAAAAGAATTTGATGTCAAAATAGAAGATATCATCAAAGGACGTGTAAATTCGGAATATTTTTATAAAATGGTAGATGGTTACTTTGAACAAAATTTTGATCCTGGAACTAAAGAATACAATACTTCAAGAGCAGCCCAAAATGATTTTTTGCTTTATTTTTTAAATTTTTACGCCAACGAATTAATATCATTTTTAGAATCTAAAAAAACTTCAAAATTGACAGATAATAAGTCAAAAAACAATAAACTAAATAATAAGTTTAATGATGAATATTTAATTCATTTTTGTAAGGCTATTAGTAATGAAAGGGCAATAAATGAAACTTGCTTTAGTTTATTGTATGATACAGAAATCACACATTTCTCTCCGTATTTAGAAACTGAAATTATAGAGAATTTATTTCATTTACCTAATGATAAAAAAGACGATTATATAGATTATGTTATAGATAAAATTAATAAAACGCCTTATAGAAATATTAATAAAAATATTTTAGATAAATGGCTTAAAAAGTACAATGTAGATTTATCTACATTTCCTAAATTTTCAAATAACGAGTTAAACGAAATTCTTAAAAAATATTATAACAGTAGAATTTATGAATCACATAAAGAGCAACATTTTGTTTTAGATATTCAAATTGATTTTTATTGTTATGCTGCAATGATTGAAGCAGAAAATATGATTAGTTTTTTAAAAACTAAAAAATCTACTTACAAGAATGATGAAAATATAGATGTTAATAATGAAGTATCAGATTTTGAAAAACTTGATACATACTCTAAACTTTTAATACTATTTAAGGAGCTTAAAAAAATAAAATTTGAAATTACAAAAGAAGCTATGCATTGTGGAAGTCCTGAAGCTTATCACGAAATAGAAATGAAATACGAAGATGATATTGATATTGTAAACCGGAAAATTTTAGAAATATTTGATGATCTATATTCCCAATCTAAAAATGAAAATATTTATTACTTTGATTGCCACAGTGACGTTTATGAATCTCATTTCGATAATCGTATGGATAGCTATTTAGAGAAAATTCCAGAAGCAGTAGAATTAGATTTTTTAGAATCCGAAGTCAAATACTTCTCTGATCCAATGAATAATAGGTTGCTAAATGGCGAATATAATTATAGTTACTTTATTGGGAATACAGAAAAATATAAAATAAGTCTTCGAAGAAAAAAGGATTTTCTTGAGACAAAATTAAAACGCTATTCACTAAAAATAGATATTAAAGAAGATGTTAAGCATAAGGATGTTGTGTATGGTAATGATGTATATGGAGCGAAATTAAAACTCATTAAAGATGATACAAGCTTGATAAGAGTTGATAACACTAAAAAATTAAAGTGGATTGGGAAACCTTCTCAATTAGGGTTTATTGTTTCAAACTTGGTTCAGTTAGGATATATTGAATCACCTTTAAGACCTAATGGCGAAATAAACTATACACAGTTAGCTACATCAGTTAAGGAAACTTTTGATATTGATACAACTGTAAATACATTAACAAAATACTTAAATTTAGATTCTGAAAAGGGTCAAGAAACAGTAAGAAAGTTTAAAACTAATAACTTCAGTTTACCTACTAGAAAAGAAGTCAGCTAAACCAAACATACAATTTGAAAGCAATAACGAAATTTTTAGAAGCTTTATCTGATAATTATTATGAAAAGTTTCTTGTGGAAAATCCATATACTCAAAAGAAATATGAAAACAAGTACTATTCTGAAGTTCTTTATAATAAAAAGGTTTATTATGAAATGGATTTAGATGATATCTCATTATCAATTACAGATATTTTACAAAAAATAAAATCGAAACATAAAAAAGCTGTAAGCGAAGTATATTTAGAGGTTGCTAATAAATCTGTAAGCGAAATAAATAGTATAATTGAGAATATAATTAAATCAGTAAATGTCAATTTAAAAGTAATTAAAAATGACTTTTACATATATGACAAAAAATCCAGATATTTTTCTGAAACTAATTTTAGTAGCGACAACTTTTCCATTCAAAAGGCTATTAATATTTTTTCTTCTGAATTTAAAATAGGAAAATATTATGAAACTGAAAAAGCACTTTATTCTACTTTTGATATTTATTATGAAAGTGATAGGGGATATGTGTTAAATTTTCTTCCAATGGCTTTGTTTTGCGTTGGGAGTGCTTTTATAGTTGAACTTAAAAGGATAAAAGAGAATGCAATTAGTAACGAATTTTTTAAATTAGTCTCTAAAGAAGAAAAATTAAAGTGGGATTCTAAACCAGCTCATTTAGGTTACATAATGGGAATGCTTGCCGATTTAGAATTTGTTAATGCTCCAAAACGCAAAAATGGTGATATTAATTACACACAATACGCAAGGCAAGTGTTAAATATTTTCGATATTGAAACTACTGAAAACACATTGACAAAATACCTTAACACAACTACCGAGAAAGCCCAAGAAACCGAAAGAAACTTCAATAAAGCAAACTTCAATATACCGCACAAAAAAGAAGTAAACTAATACCGTTCGAGTACCTTCCGGTACGTTTACTCAAACACTTCTAATCTAATTTTACCCCATCGAACATTAAAAACGTATCACGATGGAACAAAGCAAAATTACCCAAGTTTTCGGTATCACACCTTCCGAATTAAAAGAAGACATCATTAACGATGTAAGAGCAGAATTAAATATTATAGCTCAAAATTTCCAACCCATTAAGCCTCCTGAATATCTCACCAGACAGGAAGTAGCAAAAATCCTTAAAGTGTCATTAGTAACGCTTACCGATTGGAATAAAAAAGGGATACTAAAACCTTACCGATTAGGCAATCTCATCAGATACAAAACCGATGAAATAGACCAGGCATTAATTGCTATTCACAAATCAAAAGAAAAGCAATAATGGAGCCATTTAAAGATGTTTCCATTCAAGAATGGAACAAGTTATTTGAACGTTTTCAATCGCTTGCAAGCAAGCTTGAAAATAACATAACACAAGACCCAGAACTTATTTTACTCGACAATGCAGATTTATTACAACTATTCAAAATTAGTCATAAAACTGCTCAAAATTGGAGAGATAATAATGTGATAGCGTTTTCGCAAATAGGAAATAAAATTTATTACCGATTAAGCGATATCAACAAGCTATTAGATGCCAACTATAAGCCAATTTCCACTAAATAATGCACTCACTTTTAAAACTCACAAGATGCCAAACATTTCAGTATTTAAAAACTTTGTAAACAAAGTTGAAGATAAACCCCTAATAGAAATTCTAAATGATATCAAAAGTGGTGCTTATAAAACTAATATAGAAGCTATACGAACCAATATTAATAATGACAATAAAGATGAAGCAGACCAACTAAAAAAGCAATTATTAGCTTTTACAGTTACAGGAACTTTCACCAATGGTAGAAGTATAGATAAAATTGAAACCTATAGTCAATATGTTATTTTAGATATTGATAAACTTTCAGATTCACAACTTCAGACTATAGTCAACTTATCACATATAGCGCCTTATACCTATGCATCATTTATAAGTCCAAGTGGTTGCGGAATTAAGATAATCGTAAAAGTAAACACAAATCAAGAACATCATAAAGAAGCCTATAATCAAGTTGTAGACTATTATGAACAAGCCTTAAAGATTGATATTGATACCTCTGGAAGCGATATCTGTCGCTTATGTTTTATTTCTTATGATGAAAAGTGTTTCATAAAAGAGGATGCAGATATTTTTGAAGTAGAGTTTATAACCATTGAAGAAGTAGAAACTAATAAAAAGTATTCCGAAGCTAATGACAACCAATTATCTATAGATGAACTATTAGATCGTTGCTTGAAATTCACAGAACAAAAGGTGCAATATTTTGAAGGCAACAGAAATAATTTTATGTACTTATTTGCTTCTAATGCTTGCAGATTTGGTGTTCAAGAAACAGATACTTTAAATTTTTGTATTACTAATTTCGACCTAAATGAAGATGAAATAAAGAGTTCTGTAAAAAGTGCATATAAAAATAACTTTCAAGATTTCGCAAAGTTTGCAAAGTTTGCAAATCGTACAAATGAAGAAACTTTTAAATCTGAAAAAAAACAAAGTATAGATAGTCTATCACTTCTAACTTCTACACCAAGTATTCCTGAAAGTGTTTTAAATAATCTCCCTGAATTATTTAAAAAAGGCATTGAAGTACTAAAAGACAATAGAGAAAAAGATGTTTTTCTTACAGGAGCACTTTCAATAATATCGGGATGTTTAACAAATGTCACAGGACTGTATGGAGGTAAAGTAGTATTCCCTAATTTGTTTTCTTTTTTGTTAGCTCCATCAGCATCAGGAAAAGGTGCATTAACTTTTGCTAAAATGTTAGCTGATAAATACCATCAAGCAGTTATGTCAGATTCCAGAGAAGCCGAAAAGGAATTTAACAAAGAAATGGATGTACATAAACATGCTAAAAAATACCTCAAAAAAGGAGAACAACCACCGGAACCACCTGAACAACCACCATTTAATGTAGTATTTATTCCTGCAAATACAAGCAATGCTAAAATTATTAAGCATTTAGAAGATAATGAAGGCTTTGGTATTATTTGCGAAACGGAAGCAGATACTTTAGGACAAACCTTTAAAAATGATTGGGGATCTTATTCAGATTTATTAAGAAAAGCATACCATCATGAAAAAATATCAATATCACGTAAAACTAATAATGAATATTTTGAAATTGATAATCCAAGATTATCTGTTGTATTATCAGGTACACCAAATCAAATTTTAAATATCATCCAATCTGCTGAAGATGGTTTGTTCAGTAGATTTATATTTTATGTATTTGCTTCTAATCCAGTGTGGATGGACCCATCACCAAAATCTAATCCAGTAAACTTAACAGAGCATTTTAATAACCTATCAGATTATGTATACAGAATGGTTAGGTTTTTAGAAAATGCACCAACAACAATACATCTATCAGATGAACAATGGGATAAATTCAATCCCTTATTCGACGAATATTTATTTAGAATCTACAATTTAGTAAGTCAAGATGCTATAAGTGTTGTAAAACGATTAGGTTTAATAGTATATCGATTATGCATGATTTTTACAGCAATGCGAAAGTTTGAATATCAAATGCAGGATGTAGATTTACAATGTACTGATGAAGATTTTAATAATGCATTAATTTTAGCAGACATATACCTGCAACACAGTTTATTGGTTTATAAAAACTTACCCAATCAAGAAGGAAGTATACAATTTAAACCCAATGATCCAAAAATGAATTTCTACAAGCAATTGCCAAAAGAGTTTGAAAGAAAACAAGCCATAACACTTGGCACAACATTAAACATTCAAGCCAGAACTGTAGATTACCACCTTGCCAAATTAGAAAAGGCTGGTTATCTAACAAAGCCTAAATCAGGTTACTACATAAAGCAAAAATAATTTGCAAACCTTGCAATCATTGCAATCTGCAAACCTACTCATTTAAATTATGGTTTTCAGTTAGGTTAAAGTCAATTAGATTTATATTTTTAACAATTAGAATGACTTAAAAACCACAGAACTTAAATCAAGTTCCAGACATTGGAACAAAACATCATAAAATCAATAAATGACAAGCACAGCACAAAGAGCCGAATTACAAAATCAAATATGGAAAATAGCCAACGATGTACGTGGTTCTGTAGACGGGTGGGATTTTAAACATTTCGTGTTAGGAACCCTTTTCTACCGTTTTATTAGTGAAAATTTTACCGAGTATATTGAAGCAGGTGATGATAGTATTAATTATGCAAATCTATCAGACGATGTAATAACACCAGAAATAAAAGACGACGCCATTAAAACAAAAGGCTATTTTATTTATCCTAGTCAGCTTTTTGTTAATGTAGTTAAAAATGCAAATGATAACGAAAACCTAAATACAGATTTAGCTGCAATATTCACAGCAATAGAAAGTTCTGCAAATGGCTATCCATCAGAGGAGGATATAAAAGGCTTATTCGCTGATTTTGATACCACAAGTAACCGACTAGGTAACACCGTTGAAAATAAAAACAGCCGATTAGCAGATGTGTTAAAAGGTGTGGCAGGTTTAAAACTTGAGGGCGATTTTAAAGACAGTAAAATAGATTTTTTTGGTGATGCTTATGAGTTTCTAATTCATAAATACGCTGCCAATGCAGGTAAGTCTGGTGGTGAGTTTTTTACCCCAACAAACGTATCGCAACTCATTGCACAATTGGCAATGCACAAGCAAGATAAAATCAATAAAATATACGACCCTGCTGCGGGTTCTGGTTCATTACTCTTGCAAGCTAAAAAACACTTTGATAACCATATTATAGAAGAAGGATTCTTTGGTCAAGAAATAAATCATACTACCTATAACTTGGCACGTATGAACATGTTTTTACATAACGTAAACTACGATAAGTTTCATATCGTGTTAGGTAATACCTTAATGAATCCTCAATTAGGCGATGATAAACCATTTGATGCTATTGTTTCTAATCCACCATATTCTATAAAATGGAAAGGTAGTGACGACCCTACGTTAATTAACGACGACCGTTTTGCCCCTGCTGGTGTATTAGCACCAAAATCTAAAGCAGATTTTGCATTTGTACTACATTCATTAAGCTATTTATCTAGCAAAGGTAGAGCGGCATTAGTGTGTTTTCCTGGTATTTTTTATCGTGGTGGTGCTGAACAAAAAATTAGAAAATATTTGGTAGATAATAACTATGTAGAAACCATCATCAATTTAGCACCTAATTTATTTTATGGTACGAGTATAGCAGTAACATTATTAGTGCTTTCGAAAAGTAAAACCGATACCAAAACACAGTTCATTGATGCTAGTGGAGAAGATTTCTTCAAAAAAGAAACCAATAACAATGTGTTGTATGATGAGCATATAGAAAAAGTAATGCAACTATTTGACAGCAAAGAAGATAAAAAACACATAGCAAAATCTGTAGACAATAGCAAAATTGCCAAAAACGATTACAACCTTTCTGTGAGTTCTTATGTAGAAGCTAAAGACACACGCGAAAAAATAGATATTGAAGAGCTAAATAAAGAAGTAGCAGCTACTGTAAAAAAAATTGATAAACTACGTGCCGATATTGATAACATTGTTGCTGAAATAGAAAATTAAGACATGAGCCTATTAGATAAATTATTGGAAGGTGTTGAGGTTGAATACAAACCTTTAGAGAGAGTTTGTAGTGTTTTAAAGGGAAAGCAATTAAATAAAACTGAACTTACAGAATTAGGAGATTATCCTGCTTATAATGGTGGGACTAATTATTCTGGATTTACAAATAAATTTAATGTTGATGAAAATACTACCATAATAAGTCAAGGAGGTGCTTCGGCTGGTTTTGTTCAATTTATCAAAAGAAAATTTTGGGCAAATGCACATTGTTATTATTTGAATCCTAATGTAGGTGTAGTTGAGAATAAATATGTTTTTTATTTTGTTAAAAATAAACAGAGTATTCTTATGAACTTTCAATTTGGTGCAGGCATACCTGCATTAAAATCGGATGTAATTAAAAAACTACAAATCCCAATCCCATGTCCAGATAATCCAGAAAAATCACTCAAAATCCAAAAAGAAATAGTTCGTATTTTAGATACCTTTACAGAACTTACTACAGAACTTACTACAGAACTTACTACACGTAAAAAACAATACGAATATTACCGTGAACAATTGCTAACTTTTGAGGAAACAGAAGTTAAACTTTTGCCTATGGGAGATGAAAGTTTAGGCGAATTTATTAGAGGAGGTGGATTACAAAAAAAAGATTTTAGAGAATCAGGAGTTGGTTGTATACACTATGGTCAAGTCTATACACACTATGGTACTTATGCGAGTAAAACTAAATCATTTGTTTCAGAAGAATTTGCTAAAAAAGCTAGAATAGCAAAATATGGTGATTTAGTAATAGCAACCACAAGTGAAACCGATGAGGATTTATGTAAAGCTGTTGCTTGGTTAGGGAATGAAGAAATAGCAGTAAGTAGTGACGCTTGTTTTTATAGACATAATTTAAATCCAAAGTATGTCGCCTATTTTTTCCAAACAGAACAATTTCATAAGCAAAAAAGAAAGTTTATAACTGGTGCTAAAGTTAGACGTGTAAACGCTGATAATTTGGCAAAGATTAAAATCCCAGTACCTTCAGAAAAAGAACAACAACGCATTGTAAATATCCTTGATAAATTCGATACATATACAACATCCATAAGCGAAGGTTTACCTAAAGAAATAGAGCTGCGTAAAAAACAATACGAGTATTATAGAACCAAGCTATTAACTTTTCCTAAAGCTACTGTAGAAGTATAAATATATGAGCACATACAAAACCATAGCAGAAAGTAACAATTTTATTGTTTTAGATAACTACAAAAAGTTTTCAGAACTAAATGAGACACCTGCCGGTTATCAAACAGAGGCAGATTTAGAAAAGGAATTAATTCAAGATTTAATAAATCAAGGTTACGAATTTATTCCTCAATTAACCAGTCAGGAGCGTATGTTGGCTAATGTACGCACACATTTGCAAGATCTTAATGATGTGCATTTTACAGATAGCGAATGGCAGCGTTTTATTATAGAATACCTAGATAGACCAAGTGATAACCTTACAGATAAAACAAGAAAGCTACATGATAATTATATCTACGATTTTGTGTTTGATGATGGGCATATCCAAAACATCTATCTGGTAGATAAAAAAAACATAGCTCGCAACAAAGTACAAGTCATTTCGCAATTCAAACAAAAAGGCACAGATGCAAACCGTTACGATGTTACAATTTTAGTAAATGGCTTACCATTAGTACAAATAGAATTAAAAAAGAGAGGTGTAGCTATTCGTGAGGCATTTAACCAAGTACATCGCTATACCAAAGAGAGTTTTAATACAGATAACTCACTATTTAAGTACCTACAGATGTTTATAATTTCAAATGGTACAGATAGTCGTTATTTTGCTAACACAGTACAACGTGATAAAAATAGTTACGATTTTACTATGAATTGGGCAAAGGCGGACAATACGCTTATCAAAGATTTAAAAGATTTTACAGCAACATTTTTTCAAAAACACACCTTATTAAATATACTGCTTAACTATTCGGTTTTTGATGTAAGTGATACGCTTTTAATTATGAGGCCTTATCAAATTGCTGCCACAGAGCGCATGTTATGGAAAATAGCGAGTTCTTTTCAAGCAAAAAATTGGGCTACTACAGAAAGTGGTGGGTATATATGGCATACTACCGGATCTGGTAAAACGCTTACAAGTTTTAAAGCAGCAAGACTAGCAACTAAATTAGACTTTATTGATAAAGTGTTTTTTGTTGTTGACAGGAAAGATCTTGATTTTCAAACCATGAAAGAGTATCAACGTTTCTCACCAGATAGTGTAAACGGTTCTGATAGTACAGCAGGTTTAAAAAGAAATATAGATAAAGAGGATAATAAGATTATTGTTACCACCATTCAGAAATTGAATAATTTAATCAAAGGAGAAAATGATTTAGCTATCTATCAAAAACAAGTAGTCTTTATTTTTGACGAAGCACATCGCTCTCAATTTGGTGAGGCTCAAAAAAATCTTCAAAAGAAATTTAAAAAGTATTACCAATTCGGGTTTACGGGTACGCCTATATTCCCTGAAAATGCGTTAGGTTCAGAAACTACAGCAAGTGTATTTGGTCGCGAATTACATTCCTATGTTATTACGGATGCTATTAGAGACGAAAAAGTATTAAAATTCAAAGTAGATTATAACGATGTAAGACCGAAATTTAGAAATATAGAAACAGAGTTAGACGAAAAAAAATTAAGTGCAGCAGAAAACAAAAAAGCATTACTGCATCCTGTTCGTATTAATGAAATTTCGAGGTACATATTAAAGCATTACAGGCAAAAAACACACCGAACAAAAGGCAGTAATAGTGGTTTTAATGCCATGTTTGCAGTTAGTAGCGTAGATGCAGCTAAATGCTATTACGAAGAATTAAACACCCTTCAAAAGGATAGTGATAAACCATTAAAAATAGCTACTATATTTTCTTTTGCTGCCAATGAGGAACAAAGTGCTATAGGTGAAATAGTAGATGAATCCTTTGAGCCAGCAGCAATGGATTTGAGCGCAAAAGAGTTTTTAACAGCAGCTATTGATGACTATAACAACATGTTTAAAACAAATTATGGGGTTGATAGTAAGGAGTTTCAGAATTATTATCGCGACCTAGCGAAACGAGTGAAGACTAAAGAAGTAGATTTGCTTATTGTGGTCGGGATGTTCTTAACAGGTTTTGATGCGCCAACACTAAACACCTTGTTTGTAGATAAAAACTTGCGTTATCACGGTCTAATGCAAGCGTTTTCACGTACTAACCGTATATACAATGCTACAAAGACTTTTGGTAATATTGTAACATTTAGAGATTTAGAGCAAGCCACTATAGATTCAATCACACTTTTTGGTGATAGTAGTACAAGAAATGTGGTATTAGAGAAAAGCTATAAAGAATACCTAGATGGGTTTACTGATATTGCAACAGGAAAAGCACGTCGTGGTTATGTTGAGGTGGTAAAAGAATTGAATGAAAAGTTCCCATACCCTGACCAAATTATAACAGAAAAAGATAAAAAGGAGTTTTCAAAACTCTTTGGTGAATATTTACGTGTAGAAAACATACTTCAAAACTACGATGAATTTAACAATCTAAAAGAATTACAAAGTATTGACATAAACGACCCAGAAGCTGTTGAAGCATTTAAAGAAACACACTTTGTAACAGACGAAGATATAGCTGTTATGAAAGAAATTGAGTTGCCGGCAGAACGAACTATCCAGGATTATCGCTCTACTTACAATGATATTCGTGATTGGTTAAGACAAGAGCGAAAAGGTAAAGAAGCCGAAGAGTCTGATATTGATTGGGATGATGTGGTGTTTGAAGTAGATTTATTGAAATCGCAAGAAATAAATTTAGATTACATACTTGAGTTAATTTTTGAGAATAATAAGAAATCTAAAAACAAGGAAGAGCTAGTAGAAGAAATAAGACGTGTAATTCGAGCAAGTATTGGTAATAGGGCAAAAGAAGGTTTGATAGTAGATTTTATAAATGATACAAATTTGGATGATATAAAAGAAAAAGCAACTATTATAGATGCGTTCTTTACTTATGCACAAGGAAAACAGAAAACAGAAGCTTCCGAATTAATTACAGTTGAAAATTTAAATGAAGAAGCAGCAAAACGATATATTTTAACTTCTTTAAAACGTGAATATGCTAGTGAAAATGGTACAGAGCTAAATGGTATTTTACCTAAAATGAGCCCTTTAAATCCGCAATACCTAAAAATAAAGCAAAGTGTATTTCAAAAAATATCGGCTTTTATTGATAAGTATAAAGGTGTAGGAGGGCAATTATAATGATTAAACACATTTATAAACGGTATTTCTAGACCTTAATATTAAATTAAATAGAAAAAATGGAATTATATAATGTAAAGAATAACAAATTAGAAAGTATTACTTCAAAACCTTTTAAGTTAGAAAAAGATATACAAGACTTAATTGAAACTAATACACAGGAATTGTTTAACCTTGAATTTGTTAAAACAGAATTTACTGTAGATAAATACCGTATTGACTCATTATGCTATGATTCTGATAATAATTCCTTTGTTATTATAGAGTACAAGAAAGGAAGCAGCTACTCTGTGATAGATCAAGGTTATACCTATTTACAGTTATTGTTGAATAACAAATCTGATTTTTTATTAGAACTATCACAACATTTTAATAAAGTGTTACGGGTTGAAGATGTAGATTGGAGCCAGTCAAAGATTATTTTTGTCTCGCCATCTTTTAATTCCTACCAAAAGGATAGTGTTAATTTTAAAAACCTTCCTTTTGAACTTTATGAAATAAAAAGATTTACGAATGGTGTAATTATTCTTAATAAGCATCAATCAACCTCTAAAGAAAGTATAGATTCTTTATCCAATCAAAAAACTCAAAATGTAATTAGTAGTGTGAATAAGGAAGTGAAAGTTTTTGATGAAGAATATCATCTAAATAAAACTAATAGCGAAATGGGGGAAATGTGGGATGAATTAAAACAACGATTAACTGTTTTAGACAATATTGAAATAAACCCAAAAAAGCACTATATAAGTTTAACAGCTAACAATAAAGCAATTGCCTATTTTCATTTTAGAAAAACATCTATTCCAATTGATATTCCTAGAGGAAACCTAAATGTAGATGGTACAAAGTCAAAGAATTACTTTGATATAGATGACCCAAAAGGTATAGCTGCTGAACGTTCATGGGAATGGAAGAGTGGCACTAAAGGGAATGTTTATGTCATAAAATGGAATAAAAACACAGATATAGATTATTTAATGTTCTTAATTAAGCAGAAATATAATAATCTATTATAAAGTACAGTGATTGTTAAAAAATAGTAAACAATATTGTTTACTATAGTATTTATCATATATTTGTATTAGAATACAAACAATGTTACCTAAAATAGCTAAAATAAAAGGAATACACCCAGGGCTTATATTAAGGCGTGAGATAAAGCGTAATAATATAAAAAGCTCTCAATTGGCTATGTCTATTAATGAGCATAAGCAAACCATTAGCGCTATCATAAATCAAAAAAGAGGTATCAATCCAGAGTTGTCTATTAAACTGGCAGATTACTTCCATACAGAAGATGATTATTTTATGATGT
Organism: Hwangdonia sp.; assembly: GCF_048381975.1. Classification (NCBI taxonomy): domain Bacteria; kingdom Pseudomonadati; phylum Bacteroidota; class Flavobacteriia; order Flavobacteriales; family Flavobacteriaceae; genus Hwangdonia; species Hwangdonia sp. The sequence goes on from NZ_JBLWYT010000006.1 coordinate 262,289, forward strand.
TGCAAGCTGGTTATGAAGTAAAAAGCAAATTGGATGAAAACCTTAAAAGAACACCTAATCTAAATAACATTAGAAAAGTATTGTTTTGGGATACTACCTTTGATAAAATCGATTGGAATAAAAATAAACGAGCTATTATCAAAAGAATTTTAGAAAGAGGGAACGATAAGGAAATCAACGAAATCATAAAATTCTACGGTAAGGCAATGGTTACCAAAATAGCGAAGTCTATTAAACACTCACGTTTATCTACATTCCAAAAGAATGCAGAAGCTTATAACCTTATTTAATATTTAAATGCCCTTACATCTCAATACCGTTTCCGACCTTCTTTGGGAATCCTTAACAACATTAATGTCCATCGAAGAGTTTGATAACTTTCGTTTAGTTGGTGGCACATCATTAAGTTTACAACAAGGTCATAGAGAATCCATTGATATTGATTTATTCACTGATGCTGAATATGGGAGTGTAGACTTTGATCGTTTAGAAGAAATTTTAAATGAATTATTTCCTTATGTTGATACATCTTCTGTTGGTGAAGTCGTATTTGGTAGATCATATTTTGTTGGAGAAAATCCAGACAATGCAATTAAGTTAGACATCTATTATACAAATGAAAATTTTGTATTTCCACTATTAACAGAAAGCAGTGTACGTCTAGCATCAAATGAAGAAATTGCAGCAATGAAATTTGAAGTTATTGCAAATGGTGGTCGTAAAAAAGACTTCTGGGACATTCATGAACTTCTTGATGTATTCTCTTTAGAGGAAATGTTAGATTTCTATGAACAAAGAAATCCTTATGGTTCAACAAGACAAGAGCTATTAGAAGCTTGTTTAGATTTTTCAATAGCAGAAGACGATTTAACCCCCAATTGTTATAGAGATAAAGAATGGGAGTTTATAAAATTAGATATAGAAGAGCAGGTTCAGAACTTATTAGATACAGATAATTAATTCATTAAAATTTAGGAAGGGCAGGTAATAAGGAGTTCGTCAGTCGTTCCATTTAGTTTCACAAAACATATCTGCAAGCAATACTTTATTTTCAATGTCACCCCGAACGCAGTCGAGGGGTCTCTTAATCAATCAAAATTTCCATTTCTCAAAACAATAGAATTAAGCCAATTTTATTAAGTGTCATCTTAATCGAGTAACCAAATATTTATTGAAGATTGCTATATAATTATAGTTTTAATATCAATAATAATTATTTTTTGCAGGGTTACCTTTTTATAGTTTCTCTATTAACTACTGTAAATAATTTAAAACAGTCTAATTTATGGAAACCTTATTAAAAAAAATCACCAACAATACATCTAATAAAGAAGATGTTATTACTACAAATCAAAAAAATGTTACTACAGTAAAAAGCTTTTCTGATTACGGTCATAAAAGGTCAGGATTAAATAGCGGAGATGCAACAGCTTTTATAACGCATCTTCGTTGGATTAAAGATGGCTATATAGTCGACGAAAATTATAGCGAGCAAGAAACCAACGAAAAACGAAAAGATATTGAGTCTCAAATAGAGGATAAAAAGGAAGAAAAACAGAATGTAATTGCTGATAAGAAAGTTATCGAAGATGTTCAAATTCCAAATAAAAAACAAGAGAAATCAGACCTTTTAAGTAATATTTCACAAGTAGAAAACGATCTAGATAACGAAATGCTAGAGACAGGATACCAAAGCACAAACTATTATTTGTATGTGGGCTTAACTGTTGCTTTATCCCTCTACTTATTGTTCTTTTATGCGTCAGCTATTTACTCTGCATTTTTTAGAAGTGCAGGCTTATTAATTGAAACTTCTGGTGATGATTTAGCAATGGTATTAGGTTCTATATTTGATATGAAAGGGATCATAAACCCTTCTCCTAATTTAATAATGGTTTACCTAGGTTCATTCCTGTTTTTTGCACTCGGAATCATCCCTCATACCATCAAAGGCAAGTACAAAAATTTAAAAATCACACTTTTTTTAATAGGTACTTTAGCAGTAGATGCATTATTAGCTTATAAGATAGATAATTCAATTCATGAGATAAAAGTATTATCAGGTATAGCAGAAGAGGATTGGATATTCTGGGCTAGTGAAAACTTTTATTTAGTCCTTGCTTTTGGATATTTAGCGTACTTGGTTTTTGGTTATGTATATCAGCTAATGATTGAAGAAAAGATAAAGAAGAACCCCAAGAAAATTGCGCTTCGTAATATAAACTTAATCAAAAAGGAAATTAAAGAAATCAACTTAAGTATTAATAAATATGAAGAAGATATTGTTGCGCTTGAATCCAAAGTAAAAATGTTAGAAAGTAAAATTGAACTTCTTAACAAAAGACTAAACGATACAATGATAAACCCAGAAATACTTTCTCAAAGTTTAAATAGTTTTTACATAGGTTGGATTCAATTCCTAAACGGATCATTAGATTATGAAAACCAAAAAAGAGAATGTAACGATGCTTATAAGCTTTTCATGGAGGAAAACTTCAAAATATTACCATCAGTAAATTAATAAATAATTCTAAAAACACATTAAAATGAAAAATTCAATATATTTAGCAATTCTTATCTATATTTTTTCCTTTGCATCTTCAGTTGCAAATGCAGAAACAATAAAACGAGATCCAATTAATTATACAATAATATTAGATTTAAGCGATCGTGTTTTAAATCCCAACCAACTATCCTATGATATAGAGCAAATAAAAGTTATGTTTTCTAAATTTAAGCAAAAAGCAAAGCAGAACTTAATAATTACCTCAAAAGATAGATTTATTGTAAAAATAATTCCACAAAATAATAGCCCTTTAAATATTGATTATTTTGAAAACGCACTGCAATTGAGATTAGATCAAATTAGCATAAAAGATAAAAATAATAGGCTTAATCAATTAGATAAACAATTTTCTGAAATTCTTCAGAAATTAGAAAGTGAAGCACTTTATGGTAACAAAAGTTCAGATTATGCAGGTGTAGATTTATGGGCTTTTATGAATGAAAACAAAGAAAATATGACGTTTCCAAACTATGAGAATACAATCATTATTCTGACTGATGGTTATTTGGATTTTGAAAACAACAATCATGTAATGAAAATAGGAAACCAATACACAAGTACAAAATTCATCAATACCTTAAATATGAAAAACTGGAAAGAAGATGTAAAAGAGAAAAATTATGGCATTATACCTATTAAAATAAATGTAAATGCAAATTGGGTTATTTCTGGAATTAAAAGTAAATATCCCAACGATTTGATGCAAATAAACAAACTTAAATACTTCTGGAGCAAGTGGATTAATGAAAGTGCAAATGCAACGCCTAAATTCATTAACTATAGTACTAAAAGTCAAATAGTATCAGAGCTTAATTCAATTATAAACTGATAAAGATTGTTGTATACTAAATAAAAAAGTTGTCTTGAAATTAATTCTTTTATCTTTATATTATCAACCAAATTGATTTAAAAGGATAAATGAAACGTAACGAACTTTACGAATTAAGACATAATAAAGATAAATTAAAAGACATTTATTTAGAATGTAAACCCAAATGCTTTGGGTTTATGGTTAAGTGTTTTGGCTCGAATAATTTGGACGATACAAAGATGTTTACCATTTTTAATGATGCGGTTATTGTCTTGTATGAAAAATCTAAAGATTCAAATTTTGAATTAACATCATCAATTCAGGTATATCTTAATTCCGTTTGTAGGAATATAGCACTTAACGAATTTAAAAAAGAAAAAAAACTTTTTAAAACAACAGATCAGGATTTAGAAAATAAGGATTATGATAATCAAGTAACCGATACCTTTGAAGAAATACCGACCGAAACTCCTTATGAAAAAGCAATTCAGAAAGCTTTTGAAATCATGAAAGAGAAAGGGGGAAATTGTGCTGAAATTTTAATGATGTTCTGGTATCAAAAAGCTTCTTTTGAGGAAATAGCGAATAAATTTTCGTTTAAAGATTCCGGTGGCGCTAAAAGTGGAAAAGCAAAATGCCAAAAAAGATTAAAAGATATTGCCTTACAACTAGTAAAATTATAAATGACAACCATAACAGACATAGCAAAAAACACTTATACACTCACTTTTAATCAAGAGACAGATTATAATTGGTTAAAGATTGTGCAAGTATTTGCAACTAGTGAGAGTATTGAAACCGATTTAACTAATAAAAAACTTATTAATCAAAATGAAACTAGAGAGCAAATAGACTATTGGCAAGATCTTTTTTTTATGGAAGTAGCAGAATATGAAAAAGACATGATTCTAGATGCTTCGTTATTAGAAAAAATAAAAGCAAATCCTCTATTCAAAACCAATAAGAAATTTATTGAACAGCTTCCTAAATCTTCAATAAAACCAGGAAGACAATCTTTAATTGAGTCGTTAATTGAAAATGAAAATGCAGATGCTCTAATACCTGATAATATTGTAGGCACTGCACTAAAAAAAAAATCGCGAGATGATTTAAGAAAAGATTTTAAAAATTGGGACAAAGATGCTAATTCAAAGAAAAAGAGCTTTGGTTATATAAAATTCCTTGTCGCTGCTTCTCTTGTTGGAATAATGGTAACAGTAGGATATAACTTGTTGTTTAATAATAGTTATGATTTCGACAATAGTCAATTTGTTAGCACGACAGAAAAAATAATTATTAGAGGAAATGGCCTTGGTTTTGTCGAGGACCAAGAAGAAACTTCGATTACTATACAAATAGTTGATTATAACAAAGCGACATTAGCAGATCAATCTAATGTAAATAAGCTTACTGTTAACTCTTATTCTTTTTTAAACAAAAAATTAAGACTAATACTTACAGACACTCCAAATATCATTAAATTAATAGAAATTGAACATAATCAATTATATTTTAATATAGATAATGATTTCTATGAAATAGAAATTTCTAAAAGCTTTAAGAAATTACATAAACTTAATGACCCAGAGACCATTGAAAAACTTCAACAAATACTCTTTGAAAATGAATAAATTCAATTCCCTTTTAATAAGTCTCTTTTGTATATCTCAATTAGCATTTTCTCAAAATGTTAAAAATGATGAAAATAAAGTAAAAGAGATTTTTGATAAACTTGTTTTAGCTTATGGAAGTCCCAAGAGTGCACCTCAATTAATTTTTAGTGAAAATCCACTCTCTTCACCTGCAATATATTATGCAAAACCAGATGCTCGTATTGTTATCGACAAAAAGTTTATTGTTATTTGTAAATCGTTAAATAAGTATGGTGCAGATGCAATGGCTACGGTTTTAAGTCACGAGTTAGCACATTATTACAGCGATCATACTTTTTGTAGTGATTTTGCCTTTGCAATGCGAAATGAAAATAAAGACTTAAGTAGTAAACTAAAACACCAATCTAAATCTGAAAAAATCGCGATTGAAACACAAGCAGATTTAAGTGGATTGTTTTATGCAACCATTGCTGGTTATAATCCTTTTTCCATTTATGAAGAACTACTAGATAAAATATATACTTCGTATAATATTGGTAGTAGTGTTGAGGGGTATCCAACTAAAGCAGAAAGAATAGCTATCAATTCTAAAGCACAACAAAAGATAGCACAACTTTATGTTATTTTTCAGCAAGGAGTTTTGGCAGGAAAAAATGGAAAATATGACCTAGCTATTGAAAAATTTGAAACCATTAATAGGCACTTTCCGTCTAGAGAAAATTATAATAATATTGGAGTTTATTATACCTTGAGAGCGTTAAGCTTATACCCAGTAAGTAGATCAGCTTACTTAAATCCAGAACGTTTTTCATACCCACTACAAATAGAAGAAAAAAGCAGATTAATTTTAGAAAAACAAACTAGAAGTAATAATATGGAATCACAAGAAATTATTAAAACTTCATTACTTGCAGCACAAAAAGCTTTTGAAAAAAGTATTGCATTAGATCCTAATTATTACAACAGTTATATAAATCTTGCTTGTGTCTATGATTTACTAGATAATCCTGAAGCTGCCCTTGGTAAGATTAAAGAGTTACCCGTAAATATTCAAAAACAAAAGCGTTCTAAAAGAATACAAGCCATTGCTTATTACAATATGGAATTAAAGGATAAAGCTGAAGAAATATGGATAGAACTTGGTATTTAATTATATGCTTTGTGTTTTCTTCTTTTTTAACAGGAAATAGTCAAGAAACAAAAAAAAGTGATGACGTTAATAGGTTGCTGTTTGAGTTCTATGAAGAGTTGAAGAAACCTGAAAATGGGAATTCACTATTGTTAAGCCGAAGAATAGATAGTATTTTTCAAACTAATAAAAAGGAAATAAGTGTTGAATCATTAGCAGCTTATAATAATGCAAAAGGTGTTCTTTATTATTATAATGATTTAGATGCTGAACAGTTTTTAATTAAAGCAGATTCACTAAATAATTTATTACCCAATCCGAATATTGATGTTACTGCCTATTCTTCATATTTTTTAGGTGAGTATTATTTTGATAAAAAAGAGGACTTAAAAGCTAAATCAGCTTATTCGAAAATCATTGAAATACAAGATATTCCTCAAAAGTTTATAAGTTTTAAATCTACAGCTCTAAATAAAACATTTCTTATTGAGCGTATATTGGTTTCTGAAAAAAATATAGATTCTTTAAGTGCTAGAAACACTGCTAAAAAATTAATAGATTTCAAAAGATCAATAAACGACACGATAAATGTAGAGTACGGGAAGGCATATGCATATACAAACAATATGCAAAAAGCAGAAAAAATTTATCTCGACATTAAGTCTATTCAAGAGACTGATGTTCGCTATAGCAAGTACGCGCATTTTCAAGCTCTTCACTGGTTAAATCTATATTACTATAAGAACATAAACTATAATATAAAAGATGTTGCCAATGCTATAAAGCTAATTACTGTTGGTGAAGAATTATTATCAATCATCGATACTACAGATCCTCTAGAAAACCAAATTATGTATTCCGTAATCGGTGATTTAGTAGTTGCTAGTATAATAACAAAAGATCATAAACGACAGGAATTATACGAAGGAAAAATACTAGATGTTTTAAATGATAATGATTATCCTAATACGATTCAAATAAATTTAGAAAGATTTTATTTTGTCTTGCATAAGCTGAAAATGTATTTTGATTTTGATGGGAACTATGAAAAATCAAAGTTTTATGCGTTTAAAAATACAGAATTAACAAAGTATCTATACGGTGAAATATCGGTTGAGTACGAACAAGAATTAATGTCTTATCAGAGCATTATTAACCTTGACTTATTCGATTATAATGAAGCTTATAAAGTATCTCTTTTAAGAGAAACAATTATCAAGCAACTTTTTGGAGAGAGTTCTAAAGAGTATCTAGGAATTCTTTACAGTCAATATAGTATTCGATTAAATCAACTAAATCATAAAAAAGGGTTGAAAATACTAGAAAAAGCTGTGAGTCTTTTAGATAAAGTAAATTGTGAAGGTGAAAAAATTTGTGAAGATATTAAATTCAGTTATTTGGATTGCTTGAATTATAACGAGATGTTTGAAGCATCACTTGAACATATGAGAAAATTTAGATTCAATGAAAACTACGAATCATTATTCCGCTTATCTGCTACAAGAATAAGTTCTTATTCTGGGCTTAAACAACATATAAATGTAAATTATGAATATGATTGGCTGTTAGAACGCATTTCTGGCCAAGAAGAAGCATTAATAGAAGATAAAGATTATAATGAGTATTTCTTTCAGTTTATTTTAAACTATCAAGAGCACCTGCGATCAACTGGACGCCTAAATAAAGCTATTTCTATAACTGAAAAATATTTGTATTTAATTAATGACGCTGAAAGTGATCTTACAAGAATAGATTTCATGATTGGGTATTTAAATATTCTCTTTCAAATGAATAAATGTGATGAAGCAATCAAATTTGTAGAAAACAATAATATTTTAATTTTTTCTGAAATTAATACTCCTAACGCTATAGCTTTAAAGGAATTTAGTTACAATGTTACATTGGCTAATATCTATAATTGTTTAGAAAATTATCCCGAAGCTATTAGTTCTTATGAAAAAGCTATGGAATACAAGGGTTTAGACACAAGTTATTTATACCCTTTCTTAATAAATATGTATAGTCTTTCAGGAAATGAAAAACTGGCAAGAGAATATCTTAATGTATATGAAAAATCAATAACCAATATAAAATCTTTAAATATTAATGAGTTATATCTTATTGCAGATTTATACATACGAAATAATGAAAGAGAAAAACTTTTAGAATATTTACTGCCTTTATCAGATATGGTTATAGACGGTATCTGTAACAAATCTTTTTTTAGTTCAAACGATAATAAAACTGATAAGTTAACACATGATGATGTTTTAAGATTTATTTTATCTCATAACTACGGAGAATTATTTAATTCTAAATTAAGTGGGAATGCAGTAATAATATCAAATTTATATAAAACAAGATTAGATTATTTTGCTAAAATTAATTTGGAAATACAGAAATTAAAGATTCTGGAAAACCCAGACGCTGTTAAGCTTGCAAAGTTAGAAAATGAGTTTAACAAGAACCCTAGCAGTATATTAGAAGAAGAAATTGGGCAAATAAAAACGAAACTTATTAGTTCTAGATCAATTGATGTTAAAGGTTTATGTGATGTTAGTTTTCAGGATATTTATGAATCTATTGATGAAAACGAAATGGTTATTAATCTGATGTCGTATAAATACAATTTAGAAGAAGAAGAAGATTATGCGATAAATTTTAATATAAAAGAATCAAGTATTATTTCTCCGATTATTGATTTAGATGATCATTATAATTTACAAAAGGCAAATAATATTAATTCAGCGTTTTTCGATTATATTATTAATGATATTTTTAAAAACAAAACAGTGAATGGTGATTTAATAAATACTTTTTATATAATCCCATCAGGAAAATCTAACCTAATTAATTTTAGTGCATTTTCTATTAAATTAGAAGAAAAACTTAATAGAAAAATTAAGCTTCATGTCATTAATTCATTAATTGATATTCCAAAAATAAAAAATGAAACACGACAAAATGTTGATAATTTATTCCTTATAGGTGATATTGATTATGATGCAAATCAAAGTAAATCAATAGCGAGTAGCTCAATTTTAACCAGAGGTCTTCAATTGTCTAATTCTATTGAAAATTCAGGGATTCCTATGTGGAGTTATTTACCAGGAACTAAAAAGGAAATTGAAGACATTGAAAAAATTGCCTTAAACAATAACATAAATCCATTAATATTAAGTCAAAATAAAGTAACGGAATCAAATTTAAAAGAAATAACAATAGACCCTATAAAGAACAATGTTATACATGTTGCTACACATGGATACTTTTTCTCTGATTCAACTAGTGTAAATATGGGTAATCATTATGCAAGCCATAAAAATCCACTTTTACGTTCTGGTTTAATCCTTTCTGGAGCTAATAAAAACTGGAATAATAATGGTTTGGTTGATTCAAATAATGATGGGGTATTAACAGCTGAAGAAATTTCATTTATGGATTTAAGTGGAGTTGAGTTAATAGTTTTAAGTGCTTGTGACACAGGTCTAGGAGATGTCTCTAATCTTGAGGGAATTAATGGATTGCAAAGAGCTTTCAAGCTTGCTGGAGCAAATAAATTAATAATGAGTTTATGGAAAGTTCCTGATAAAGAAACTTCTGAATTCTTTAAATATTTTTATCAATTTCTTCTCGAAGAAAAGTTAAGCATTAATGAGTCATTTAGAGCAACCCAAAAGATTATGATGGAGAAGTATCAACCTTATTTTTGGGCATCTTTTGTCCTATTAGAATAAAATATTCTAAAATAATTTCTACTTCAAGGGTTACCTTTCATGAATAAGGCTATTAACAAGTGTAAAAAAATTAAAAACACTTTAAAATCTTTATTATGAAAACAATTATCACAACAGTAGCTATCTTCGTTTTAGGTCTTACATCGAATTTTGCACAAACTTTAAACTCAACATCTAGTGTAGATTATTTTGGTAAAATAAATACTGTTTACTCAAATTCTTATGGAGCAACTGTAGCAACCAGTACAACATCTAGAGATTATTTTGGCTATGATAATACAACTTATTATGCCGCTAATGGATCTAATATCGGGAGTTCTACATCAAATACAGACTACTTTGGTAATACGGTTACTACTTCTTATGACTCATCTGGTTATTCTGTAGGTACTTCTATAGGTTCTACAGATTATTTTAATAATTACAATGTAGATTACTATAATTCTAATGGTGTATCTACAGGACAAAGCACTACTTCTACAGATTATTTCGGGTATGATAATACGAACTATACTAATAGTTCTGGTCAATCAATTGGAACTACAACTGGTTCTTACGATTATTTTGGAAACTATAACACGACCACTACAGTAGATCCTTGGAATTAAATATTTCTTCTGATTAGTTAATTAAAAACCCTAACATTTGTTAGGGTTACTTTTTATAATTATTGCTATTAAATAATAAATATAACTTTTTTAAAACTAAATTATTATGAAACAAATAATCACTCAAACAGAATCTAAAAAAGCGCAGTCAAAACAAGTAAGCCTCATACTTGAATCTATTCTAAATTTTAATGCGGATGCTATATTACCGCTATTAGATGCCGATAAAACGTATCAAGACCTATCGCCTAAAGATTTCATTTCAACAATAAAATTGGAATTACGTGCTTTTAAACGCTCTCGAGACACAAAATTAACCTTGTCTACAAGTACATGCCATGGATGTAACTGCAAGCAATCTATGTTTGTGTTTAAGGGCAATAATAGCGGAAGAGAATATGCGCTGTATTTCGAATTATCTGGTGAAGAGATTTTAGACATTTATCAATGCAATTGGTATGGAAATATATCTTATGATGAAATAACTTTTGAAGGAAAAGAAAATTTAAGGGTTACCTTTTTATAAAAGCGCTATTAACGAATAAATCAGTTTAACTTTAAAATTATATCAAAATGAAAAATTTCAAAAACATCTTATCGGCTTTAGCAATTTTAATTGCTTTTACATTTTCAAATGCTCAATCAACTTATACTATCGGAAGTACAGAATATATTTATGGAGAATATTATAGTACAACAGGGAAGCCTAAAGTAGTTAGAAGTGCAGCAAACAAAAAAACTTTTTTAAATTCAAGAGGGTACACTAGCACACCTTATGGTTATGAGATTGATCACATTATACCATTATCACAAGGCGGTTCTGACGATCCATCTAATATGCAATTACTAACTGTAAGTCAGCACAAAGCTAAAACAGCTAGAGAAAGAGCAAATGTGTCAAAAACATATTCATACAGTAATTATAAGCCTTCTGCATATTATTATTCTACAAGTACACCCCAGTATAAAAAAGTAAACTACACGCCCTCTAGTTACAATACTTCAACCTATAGTATTCCTAATTATAATTATAATCTGCCAATATCTTCTAATAGAGTAATTCATACAGGCTCACGTGGTGGTAAATATTATATTAACTCTAATGGAAATAAAACGTATGTAAAGAATAATTAACTATAAGTCATTTGCTGTTAGCTTATAGGTTTAGTAATTCACAAAATTTATTGCAGAAACAACCCATAAAATATTTTTTAATTTCCATCTTATTAGAATCAAAATTATGTTAAGTACTCATGTTCATCAAAATCAAATTGAAGCACTTTTACAGTTAAAGTCAAATACAGTAATTAAGATAAATAAAGCTCAAGAAAAACGAGACTTTACAAATAACATCAAAAAAGAAAAAAGAATAAAACGCACCTATAAACCATCATTTTATAATGATGAGGTTAAGAATAATAATGAAATCAATATAAGAGCTGTAATTAAAAAGAAATCAATTTTCTTGCCAAAAGAATCAGTGGTATTTCCTAAAAGAAGCCATCATAGAAAACCTTCAAAGTCGATTAGTGTATATGGTGAAATAGCAAAGTTTGGTGTTGGAAAGCTAATCTATATCAATTCAAATTAATAATGATTAACAGGATTAATAATTAAATAAAAAATATATGTTGTTTAATAATCGCTTACCCAAAAAATTTATAGAAGCATTTTTTAATGATTTAGAAGAAGAATCGTTTGAAAAGGCTATTGATGATCCTTTAAATAATCCAGATGCTTTAAATTTTCTGCAAAAATTAGTAAAAGATTTTGGTGTTATAAACCCAAGTAGGGATAGAATATCTATAGTTAAAGATTTAGAACAAGAAGTAAATAGTCGCATTAAGAAGCTTCAGTTTTATAACAAGTGTAATACCGAAACAGCTATTGTACTTCTGTTGGCAACTCCTAAAAATAAAGAGTTGTTAAGTCTGTTAGCTTTCTTAAAAAATATCAATTTAGCATTAGGTGAAAATGATTAACTTACCAGACACCACAGGAATGAACGATACTGAAGTAGCCCAAATTATTTTTAGTCGTTTAGAAATAAATACCGAAAATAAATCATTATACGAACTTATTGACGAGGTAGATAATCGTTTAAAGTTAAATCTAAAACAATTTTTAGAAACATATGGAAAAGATGCCAATATAGAATTATTTGCATTAGACCAAGAAACCCTATTAATGAAGGTTTTGTTGATACATTTAACTCAAATACATAGATGGAGTAATATTTGAATGAAGAGGTAATTAAAATTGAAAATGAAACACTCTAAAAATGGTATTATGGCAAATAAATATACTGCTACAGTTACAATAGGTTTGCAAAAAGGTTATTCAAAAAATTTGTGGGCTAAAGCAGAAGTTATTTCTAAACTTCAAGAAATTCAAAATAATTTTATTAAGGATAAAAAGATATATTTGAGTGCAGCAGTATCAGATTGTGATATAGTTTTAAGCGGTCAAATTGAACCTTCAATAAAACTAGATTTTATTAATTATCCTAAATTTCCACTAGAAGAAAAAGAATTTAAAGAAGGTGTTTTATTTCTTTCCACTGATTTAATGAAAAAGCTAAATCAAAATAGAATAGTAATTGTATTTCATAATGATATTGTAATGTTAGAAAATAACCCGGAAACAGATTCAAGGATTAGTAAGTAATATTTATTTCTTGCAAGAACAGTTAAGGAATCAAAGTGATCTGTGTTAAAATTATTGTTTCATTACATTACATCAAACTATAAGTACGGTATGGGCAGGTAATAAGGTGTTCGTCAGTCGTTCCATTTAGTTCCATAAAACATATTTGCAAGCCATTCAGCTATTAAAACGTCATTGCGAACGTAGTGAAGCAATCTCATAACTAATAATAAATTCACATTTCAAAAGCTTGCATATACCATAAATTGCACCACTGCGGCGACACGTCCTCGTTGGTGCAATTTATTTGTTTTATTTCACACATTCTCTCCTTCCTCACCCGTAGCTACTTTTACCCCTTAAAATCCCAATAAGGTCAGCACGTTGTGCTGGAAATATCTATTAAGGGGTAACCGCTACTTAATATGATGCGAGCCTGCGGGTCGCTTCAGGCTAACCAGAGTGTCACATTTTTTGAAGCATTTTAAAGGCAAATAAGATAACCGCAGTGAATTCGTCTCTATTATGAATAGTTTAGTTATTTAAACCCAATAGCATTTGTAAATACTGCGGATTATCCTATTTGCTGACACCATGCAAGAGCATCTCATTCAGTCGGCAATTCCAGCACCACTCAATAGTTTTAACATTACGGTTTGGCGTATTATCCATAAAACAAACATTCTCTCAAGCCGTTAAAATCCGAAATACAAACAAGGGCAAATAAACGCCAAAACCTTAAATGAAAACTATTCCCAAAACTTCCATTGCCTCCTTCAATCCATGCACTTGCCTAAAATTTTATAATTCGGCATTTCAATAAACATTAGGTCTAGCTATTTAATGGTCAAAAAATGCGCCACTCTTGCGGTAAACCGTAGCTGTGGCACGCACTTATGCAAAAAGGCAACGTGCTATTGCCACACCACCTTCGCTAAACTCGCAGTCGGCTCGCGCCTTTTAGATTACCTGCTTTAATTAACCCTTATACATAAAAAATCACAAAAAAAAGAAACATTATTTAAAAAAAACGAAAAAATAAAAACCGTTTTTTTTATAAAAAAGTTTGTTATATAATTGTTTTAATCACTTAAAATTCAAATTGTTAATTATGAAAATAAATGATCCCTCAAAGGTTTTTTTAGGTCATATTTATGTTGAATACACCGGGAATAATGTTATCCTTTTAAACTCAAATAAAAGCAAGGACTTTAGAAATGTTAATCTCTATAATTATGTAACCGATAAGAAAGGAGGGTTATTAGAAAAGTGTTTTAAAATGGAGGCATTTGATTCAAAATACATTGTATGTTTTGACGACTTGTCTATCTTCAAATTAAACAGTAAAACAAATAATTACGAGATTGATGAATGGTCCTCTTTAATGGAATACGAAATGTTTACCAATAGAGACTTATTTATGATTTCAGGTAAATTGCTTTTATACAAAGAAATAAATGATATTGATGGCAGAAATGAAACTTTCAATTTCAATTTGATACTTGATAACAAAGAAGAGATTACTAACTTATTTAAAAATTAATTTATGGTTTTAAGAAAAATTGATAACAACATAAACGAAAATGATTATTTAAATAATATTGAAAATGCTAATACAAACTTCATCAATAATTTCATTGAAAATGATTTTATTTTACCTCATGAGACTCCTGTGGAAATACATCCTTATTTGGAGGATGTAGATATACAATCATTTAAAAAATATATTATTGGTACATTTCCTCCAATGCAATATTTACGTGATACAATTGAAATACCTAATAATATAGGAGATGTAAAAGTTAGACCAAAAATCCCGTATTTCCATGGTCAAAGGTGTGATATGTGGCAATTCTTTTTAACTCCAGCTGAATTAAATGAAGTTGGAGTGTTCGATTCAAATAATGATGATAATACTAGACTTAATCAAAAAAACTTTATTATTCAATTACTTAATTTCTCTAGTATTAATTATTCAGATATAATACGTTCAACTAAAAGAAGTGAGTATGATGCAAATGACTCATCACTTTATAATATAGTTCCAAATTTAAATTTAGTAGTCAATATTTTAACTAATGAAAAAGCTGAATATTTAAACTTCAATACTTCTACATTATTTAACAATGGTAATGATTTTGGTTTTTATCATAATAATTATGGTATTAACAATATTGGTGATATACAATACAAAGTTCAATCTTATGAACTTTTTTTGAAAGTTTTAAGTAATCTAGGTTTTACATTAGAAGCAAAATTAAATCCTAATGATAATTGGATTCAAATTCAAATTGAAAATGAACAATATTTTATAGATAATTATAAGCATAAAGTTTTTACCAAATTGAGAGTGTCAACAAAATCCTTGATAGTATTTGAAAATGAAGAATTTAAAGATTTTAGTAGAGAGTTTAAAATTATTACAGGTCCTAGTCCTTCCGCTAGCGCAAATGTGTCTTTAGGTAATAATCCAATTTATAATAATTGGTTAGCAGAACAAGATAATATTAATAACGTTGAACCGTTAACACACATTTTTAGAAAAGAATTTTATGGTTTGTTTAGGAACAACCCAGATCAGTTAGTAAATTGGAATGTGTATTAATTTTAATAGTAATATTGTGAAATAAAAAAGATTGCAAATTTAGTAGCCTGCCTTCAGCCACTGCTATTATACTATAAAGTTCAAGCCCTCCGGGTTTTGAAAATAATATTGCACCTATGTTTTGGTTCTTATTTTATAAACCTTTCCAAACGCAATATTTTTTCCAAAAAACTTGACAGTATATCCACGTCTACAGTTATAAGGCTTTCTTTTTTCTTTTTTTCTTTTTCAAAAAAAATATTTGAAGGGTTTTTTAGAATATTTGTTGATATGCTATTAGAATAACAATATAATTGAGTATAAAAGGAAGTATTCAAAGACTTTAAAAGACTTGCCTGAAGATTATTACCGTATTTTATAGTATGAATAAATAGGGATTAAATCCTTATGAAGTCCGTACCAAGTCCGAATGAGTATTAATTAAAAATTGTTATATGTTATGGGGAAAATAGCCCAAGGAATTTTAGGAGGTCTATCAGGAAAGGTAGGAAATGTTATTGGAGGTAATTGGAAGGGTATTGATTATTTAAGAATTAAACCATCCAGTGTTGCTAACCCAAGAACAGAAGGACAAGTAAATCAAAGAAACAAATTTACTGTTACGTTAGAGTATTTACAGCCTAATCTTGCATTTGTGCAAAAAGGTTATAAAAACTATGCGGTAAAAATGACACAGTTTAATGCAGCTATGTCTTATGTGTTAAACAACGCAGTAATCGGAATTGCACCCAATTTTACAGTTGATTATTCTTTAGCTCTGTTGAGTAGGGGAAATCTATCAGGTGTATTGAATCCGGGGACAGATTTAGCAACACCAGGACAAGTAACTTTTACTTGGGATGATAATTCTTTAGAAGGCAATGCTAATCCAACTGATGAAGCTATGTTGTTAGTTTATAATCCATCAAAAAAGGAGTCTATTTCACAATTAGAAGGCGCTGATAGAACAGTTGGAACAGAAACACTAATTATACCGTCATCTTATGCAGGGGACACTGTAGAGTTGTTTATGGCATTCATAGAAGCTGATGGCTCAAGAGTATCAAATAGCGTTTATTTAGGTAGTGGTACGGCATCTTAAAAATGATCCTAAATTAATAGCGATGAGACCGTTACATTAATTTGTAGCGGTTTTTTTATGCCCCTTTTATTATGAAAAAAAGCGGGGATTATGTGGGGATATTATAAAAATAAAAACCCTAACTAATTGATAATCAATTGATAGGGTTTTATTTCAGCGGAGAAAGAGGGATTCGAACCCCCGGAGGTGTGACCCTCAACAGTTTTCAAGACTGCCGCATTCGACCACTCTGCCATTTCTCCTTGAGTGCCTCATCAGCTATCCGCTGAATGCGGGTGCAAATATAGAACCCTTTTTTATTTCTTTCAAATAAAATATCCACTTTTTTAAAATAAATTTTGCCTCACATCCCATAAGTTTAATCGAAAAGAAATCCTCGAGGCTTGCCTTGTGGTTTCCGTTGAAATTGTCATTCCCGAGAAATCGGGAATCTAAATAACAAATTTCGCTTTTTTGCCCTAAGGTTAAAATGAAACGTGCGCAAAACCTCTATGTCTTTGTCTCCAAGATACTTCGTTTCAAGAAATTTTTATTTTATCCAACTTCATGCTAAAAAGAAATTTTCAAACCTTATTTTTGTATCCAAAGCATTGCAAAAAATATGGATACTATAAAACAGTTACAATGGCGGTATGCAACCAAAAAGTTCGATGCCGATAAAAAACTATCCAAAAACAAACTCGACATATTAAAACAAGCCTTTAATTTAACGGCAACATCCTATGGTCTGCAAACCATAAGCCTCGTCATTGTTGAAGATAAAGCCATACGCGCATCCTTGGTAGAGCATTCGTACAACCAAAAACAAGTATTGGAAGCCTCGCATTTATTGGTCATTTGCATTCAAGACAACATTAAAAAATTCGATGTAAACGACTATTACAAAAACATAAAAGCCATACGCAACACCCCAGACAACATACTGGAACCCTACAGAAAAGGACTCGCCGAAATTATGGGCAGCATGACAATTAACGAGCAACAACAATGGTCCACAAACCAAGCCTACATCGCCTTGGGCAACCTAATGACCATCTGCGCCATCGAAAATATAGATTCCTGCCCCATGGAAGGATTCATCTCAAAAAAATACGACAGCATACTAAAATTAAAAGACAAAGGATTAAAATCCGTATTGCTGCTCCCCGTAGGTTACAGGGCAAAAGACGATATGTTTTCCGGTTTTAAAAAAGTAAGAAAACCAATTAAAGAAACAATAATAGAAATATAAATTATTTGGGCGTTACCACAAGGGTCGGGCTTTCGGCAGTCGCTTTTTTGTGTTGCATAGGTGCAACAACACAAAAAGAGCTTCAACAAATGCCTCAATCCCTAACGCAAAGGCAACGTCCCGTACAACCATAAAGAAAAATACATTATGCCAGGATTCGAATTATTTGGAGATTTAGAACGAAACGAAGTTAACGATGTTTTACAAAGCGGCGTGCTTATGCGGTACGGTTTTGATGGCATGCGAAACGGCCATTGGAAAGCCAAAGAGTTGGAAGCAGCCTTAGAAAACACCCTGCAATCCAAACACGTGCAACTGGTTTCCAGCGGTACCGCAGCCGTATCGGTAGCTTTGGCAGCAGCAGGCGTAGGCGCGGGCGACGAGGTTATAATGCCCACATTCACCTTCGTGGCCAGTTTCGAGGCCATTATGATGCTGGGAGCCATCCCCGTTTTGGTCGATATTGACGATACTTTGGGCCTAAACCCAGAAGCCGTCGAACAAGCCATCACCCCAGAAACAAAAGCAGTAATGGTGGTACAAATGTGTGGCAGTATGGCCAATATGAAAGCTCTGCAAGCCCTTTGTACCAAACACGATTTATTGTTGGTAGAAGATGCCTGTCAAGCCATTGGCGGAACTTTTAATGGCAAACCCTTGGGCAGCATTGGCGATTTAGGCTGTTTTTCGTTCGATTTTGTAAAAACCATAACCAGCGGCGAAGGTGGCGCCGTAATTACAAATAATAAAGATTATTACCTAAATACCGACCATTACAGCGACCACGGTCACGACCATATTGGTAACGACAGAGGCGCAGAATCCCATCCGTTTTTAGGCTATAATTTCCGTATTTCCGAGCTGCACGCCGCCGTAGGTTTGGCACAGGTAAAGCGGTTACCGGAATTTTTGGAAATCCAAAAAAGAAACTACGGCATTTTACGCGAGGCTTTATCGCAAATACCCGAGGTTACGTTTAGAACCGTGCCCGAAGGTGGCGAGGAGAGTTATGCCTTTTTAAATTTCTTTTTACCCAATTTAGACATGGCACGACAAGCATCCGAAGCCTTTAAAACCAATGGTGTCGACGGTTGTTTCCATTATTTCGATAACAACTGGCATTACATCAGAAAATGGGACCATCTAAAAAACTTAAAATCATTGTATCCAATTTCCCAAGAAGTTAAAAAAGGCTTGGCTTACCTTCAAACCAAAACCTTCGAGAAATCAGATTATTATATAGCCCGAAACATATCCTGTTTAATAAAATTATCGTGGACTGAGGCCGAGGTAAAAGCACGTGCTTCAAAAATGGTTGAAGCCATAAAGCAGATTGTTAAAAGTTAAAATTAAAGATATGCCGTTTGGTTTTTCCGCTTTTTGTTTTTACCAACAAAAAGGTTAATGGTAACGCTCGCCGTTAAACCGCCCAATGCGGTGGCACCCCATTCGCCGGTATCAAATCTGTTGTTGTCTTTACTGCTATCGTAAACCTCTTTGGCAAGACCCGCTAGGGTAGCGGCGCCCAAACTGTACCAAAAGGCTTTCTTTTTGTTTTTTGTGGTGGTGTAAACTACGGTATAAGTGGTTGCCGATATTAAAGCACCGGCACCAAAATGTAATTGGTCATCACTGGAAATAGTCTGTGCTTTGCATAATCCCGTAACGGATAATGCCAAAAGAATCATAAAGGGTTTCATATATTTAGTGTTTTGTTACTTTATTATAATTGTAAGTATTATTTACAATAGCATTATTATATATTTGATGAAATACCCGTTTATTTGATTATTGACCATTATTTGAATTAAATTAGCTAATTATTTGAATATGAAAGTTATATGAAAATCACTACCGAAACACAACTCCGTGAGTTATACGGTTACCCCAGCGGAAGAGCAAAAGATAAAGTGTTTTCAACCTTGGATAAGCACGCCATTAGCTTTATAAAAAAATCGCCTTTTGTGGTCTTGTCTTCGTCAAATAAAGATGGCAAACACGACGCATCACCACGAGGTGGATTACCGGGTTTTGTACATGTAAATAGCGATACGGAACTTATCATTCCGGATGCCAAAGGCAATAATAGAATGGACAGCTTATCGAATATTATAGAAACAGGAAAAGTTGGTTTATTGTTTTTAATTCCGGGTGTTGACGAAACCTTGCGCATAAATGGAAACGCCTATTTATCAACTGATACAAACCATATAGATTTATTTGCCTCGGAACAAAACCCTCCCAAAAGCTGTATAATTATTAGCGTTGAAGAAATGTTTTTGCACTGCGCCAAAGCCTTTATGCGCTCCAAGTTATGGGACACATCCACCCAAATTAATCGCGATGCCTTGCCAACTATGGGACAAATGCTTAAAGACCAATTGGGCTCAAAAGAAGCCCCGGAAACCCGCGAAGCTATGGTAAAACGGTATAAAAAGGATTTGTAATTACTTAACAGGAATATAAAACTCCGTTTTTAGTTTCTCTTCCGCCACACGTTCCGGGTTGCTTATATAGCGTTCCCTAACAGGTTCGTCGCGCAGTTCGTAATCGGTGTTCAACAGCCATTCGTTAAAAATATAGTTATAAACCTCGGCAAAATATTTATAAGAACCTTGATATAAAAACACAGCAAATTTGCCGCCCTTTAAAGTTTTTACACCAATTTCTCCAACGGGTTTTGCCGCTTTGTGAATAATCAAACAAGCGTCGTATCTAATTTTATCGTCGTCGGTAACCTTTGGGTCGTCATGCGGTAATCCAATCATCTTAATACCTTTGGTAAATAGTTTTTGTTCCTTTACCTGTCCCCAAAGTTTTTTCCAAGCGCCGGCATAATCTAATGTTTGGTAAGCGCCTTGCATACGATAATACAAGCATTGTTTATCTTCAATATCTTGAATTTTTGGCTTTTTAATGTTTATACTTCGACTTTGCTCAGTACTGGATTTAGCATTCATAATGTTCGTTTTTTTTAAAGTGAATAGTTTGTTTTTCCGATATTCGGTAGGCGATATTCCAAAATGGGATTTAAAGGCTTTTGATAATGATGAGGGCGTTTCAAAACCAACACTGTATGCAATAGTTTCCATACCCGAAGAGGTATACCGAATCATTTTTGCAGCCGTTTCCAATCGCGTTCTGGAAATGTATGCGCCAATGGGTTCGCCCAATAAAGCTCTACTAATACGGTGAAAATGAAATGGCGAAAAACACGAAATTACTGCAAGGGTTTTTACATCAATCTTGCTATCCAAATTATTGTGAATATACTCAACAATAACATTTAGTTTTTCTTCATAAAAGGCTCTGTTTGTTTGTTTCGGTGGCATTGTTTTGTATTAGTTTATTTGATATAACAAATATATTCGCTAATTAATATAAGCACTTTCCCTATCTTGCTGTATTTCACTCTCACATTTAAAATTGTTATTTATTATGTAACTTATAGCATGTTTCAATCGTCATATCACTTAAAATTAATTATTAACCAATCAATCAAAATTTAAACTTATGAAATCATTTTCAAAGCAAATCGTTTTAACATTTTCTATATTTTTATTATATAATACGAATTTTGCTCAAAATAAAGTTGAGCAAATTAACGAGCTAATTAGTGTGTATGCCGAGTACGGTAAATTTAACGGTTCTGTTTTGGTGGCGGACCACGGAAAAGTGATTTACAAAAAAGGCTTTGGTATGGCAAATATGGAATGGGAGATACCAAACCAACCCAATACAAAACATCGTTTGGGGTCGATAACCAAACAGTTTACGGCAATGCTTATTTTGCAGTTGGCCGCCGATGGGACATTGGATTTACAATCACCCATTACAACTTATCTTCCGGATTACCCAAAAGATAAAGGCGACAAAATTACCGCACATCATTTGCTAACGCATACTTCTGGAATACCAAATTACACCGCGTTTCCCAGATTTTTTCAAGACGAAAGCCGCAATCCGTATACACCCGATGAATTTGTTGAAAAATTTGCGGATAAAGATTTAGAATTCACTCCCGGTGACAGGTTTAATTATAGCAATTCAGGCTATTTTCTTTTGGGCGTAATCATTGAAAAATTAACGGGAAAAACATATGAGCAAATGCTAGACAGCCATATTTTTACGCCATTAAACATGCATGATTCAGGTTACGATAATCATGCCGATATTATAAAAAATCGCGCAACAGGCTACGAAAAAAACGGTAACAGCTATATAAATTCAAGATATTTGGATATGTCCATTCCGTATGCCGCAGGGTCTTTGTATTCAACCGTTGAGGATTTGTATCTCTGGGATCAAGCCTTATATACCAACAAATTGTTACCACAAAAATATATGGACATGTATATTAAACCTCAAATTTCAGCTTGGGGAAATAACCATTATGCCTATGGTTGGGGTGTTGGTTATGAAAAAATAGGAAAATCCACCGACAGTATTTACACCATAAGCCATGGTGGTGGCATTAACGGATTTAACACCAATATTTCCCGAGCACTTTCCGATAAATCGTTGGTCGTGCTTTTAAGCAATGCAGGAGGCGCACCACTTAATCAAATGACGCAGGCTATACGGGGTATTATGCATGGTAAAGCGTATAGTTTACCCAAGAAATCGGTGGCCAATGCCTTGCTTGCCGTTATCAACGATAAAGGTATTGACGCAGGAATAACGTACTATAATACGATTAAAGATTCTGAAGATTATGAGTTAATAGAAGGCGAAATGAATGCTATTGGTTACCAACTGATGCAATCTGAAAAGGTTGATGAAGCAGCAAAAGTGTTTAAACTTAATATTGAGGCATTCCCTAAATCGTCGAATGTATATGATAGTTATGCTGAAGCGTTGATGACTTTGGGCAAAAATGATTTGGCTATTGCCAATTACAGAAAGTCTATCGATTTAAACCCGAATAATCAAAATGGTATCGATTTTTTAAAGAAATTGGGCGCCGATGTTTCAGAGTATGAAAAAGAGATTGTCGTGCCAGAAGCTGTTTTAGAAACCTATGTTGGCAAGTTTGAACTGGCACCCAATTTTGTTTTAACCATTAGAAAAGAAGGCAGCCAATTAAAAGCGCAAGCCACAGGGCAACCCGAGTTCGATATTTTCCCTAAAACCCAAAATGTGTTTTATTTAAAAGTGGTGAATGCCCAATTAACGTTTAATAAAAACGATGTAGACGACGTTGTTAGCATCACCCT
Source organism: Hwangdonia sp. (assembly GCF_048381975.1). Lineage (NCBI taxonomy): Bacteria > Pseudomonadati > Bacteroidota > Flavobacteriia > Flavobacteriales > Flavobacteriaceae > Hwangdonia > Hwangdonia sp. The sequence goes on from NZ_JBLWYT010000006.1 coordinate 285,532, forward strand.
TTTACAAGGCGGACGCGAAACTACGGGTAAACGCATCGAGGAATAAATCATAAATCATTGGTTTGATATTTAAAAGCACTTTCCAGCATTTGGAGCGTGCTTTTTTGTTTGTAACTGTTGATAACTTCACTTTTGTTTGAGTAAGAAAAGTTTTAATTTTGATTGCAAGTAAATTATTCACACGAATTTATATCCACACTAAAAGGCAAAATATTGGAAACACTAAAAATATAATGATCAGATGAAATGGAATAAAATATTAATAGTGCTACTCTTTTTGTCGGCCTGTAAATCGGATAATAAACCAGCAGATAACCCGAAACCAACAAATGTGGATGCGGAAACTGCATTAATGGCCAACATGCTTAAGGAGTTATACGATACGGGCGATCCAAATGTAAATTATCATTGGAATAAAAAACTGGCTTATTTGTATAAAGACAAAATGGCAAATGGACCACAGAACAAGAAATCGACCAATTGGTTTCGGTATTGCACAGAACTGTTGCGGGCCGGAGAAAATGAACGTTGTATTGAAGAAATTGAATCTTTTATAAAAGAGCGAAATTCTACTGTTGAACAACTCATTAATAGAAGAACACTTCCTATTGTAGAGCTATTGGCACTGGCGTATTTACGAAGCGGAGAGGTTGAGAATTGCAATAAATACCACAACGCGTATTCGTGTATTTTACCTTTAAAGGACGAAGCGTTTCACAGGAATAAAAACGGATCTCAAAAAGCCATTGAAATATACGCCATGATGTATGAAAAATTCCCAAAAGACATGTACAAATGGCTCCTAAATTTGGCACATATGACGCTGGGCGAATACCCCGATAAAACCCCTAAAGACTACTTTATTACATATCCCAATTGGCAAAAAGAAAAAAAGGATTTCCCTGCTTTTAAAGAGGTTGCCATGGGGTTAGGTATTGCCCAAAACGGTTTATCGGGCGGGGTGTGTTTAGATGATTTCAACAACGATGGACTTATTGATATTTTTGCAACGTCGTACGGAATGACAGACCAATGCAAATTGTTTATCAATTCCGGAAAAGGATTTGACGATGCCACGGATAAAGCAGGTTTAACGGGTATTGTTAGCGGACTAAATAGCATTCAAGCGGACTATGATAACGACGGTAATGTAGATATTTTAATTTTAAGAGGCGGTTGGTTAGGCGCAGGTGGCAACCACCCAAATTCACTTCTTAAAAATAATGGCGATGGCACATTTACCGATGTAACAAAATCTGCCGGTTTGCTTTCTCTGCACCCTACGCAAACAGCATCGTGGGCCGATGTAAACAATGATGGTTACCTCGATCTTTTTATAGGAAACGAGTCAAAACCAAACCAGTCCCATCCTTGTGAATTGTACATCAACCAGAAAAACGGCACCTTTTTAGAGCAGGCTTCAAAACACAATTTAGGGGACATAAAGGGCTTTGTAAAAGGGGTGAGTTTTGGTGATATAAATAACGATCAGTGGCCGGATTTGTACGTTTCCATCATGGGAGGCAGAAATTTATTATTCAGAAATGATTCCGGAATTTTTAAAGACATTACAAATACCGCAGGTGTAAAAGACCCCATTTTTAGTTTCCCGTGTTGGATTTGGGATGTGAATAACGATGGGTTCAATGATATTTTTGTAAACAGCTACGATGCAAGAAATCTGCATCAGTTATCAGACGATTTTTCAAAAGAGATTCAAGGCAAGCAAGTTACCTCAGAAAAATCCAGATTGTTCATTAATAATGGTGATGAAACCTTTACTGAAATGAGCAAAGCATACCATGTAAATATTAGCATGTACACCATGGGCTCGAATTTTGGGGATTTGGATAATGATGGTTGGCTGGATTTTTACATCGGCACCGGTGCACCAAATTTTAATTCGGTTATCCCGAACAGAATGTTTAGAAATGTTAACGGCACCCATTTTGAAGAAGTCACGTCGGCAGGACGGTTTGGGCATATTCAAAAAGGACATGGCGTTGGGTTTGCAGATTTTGATAATGACGGCGACCAAGATGTTTACGCCGTATTGGGAGGCGCTTATGAAGGCGATACATACCCAAATGTTTGTTTTGAAAATCCCATATCGATTAATAATTGGATTGTACTCGATTTGGAAGGCGTAAAATCAAACCGCAGTGCCATCGGAACAAAATTAAAGCTCGAACTTGAAAATGACAGAACCGTATTTCACAGCGTAAATACAGGCGGCAGTTTTGGTGGCAACACGTTACAAGCAGAAATAGGATTGGGACGTTCTGAATCCATTAAAACCTTAACAGTGTATTGGTCCAATAGCGAAGCGCAAATATTCGAAAATATTCAAGTGAATAAAAAATATAAAATTATTGAAGGGCAAAACGAAATAGTAGAAAAAACATATACGAAGTTAAATATGCTATTTAATCAGGATGGGCATCATCATTAAATGTTTTGTTTAATAGTAGCTGCTTTTCGGTTTTTTGAGCTTGTTCATAAGTGCTTATAGTTGCGCACAACTACGTATTGATTTTTTGACAAGAAAATTCTAACTTAGCATAGTGATGGGTATAAACTACTTAATAGGTATTTATACCCAAAATCCATTGTCAGTAATTTGAAAGTTATGAAAGCACATTTAATATTAATTTTAATACTTTTATCTGCTTGCTCTTCAAAACAAGAACCAGAATTTGACCTGATAATTTCTAATGTTAGCATTATTGATGGTACAGGTACTGAAATAAAAAGTGGTCAGAATATCTATACTAAAGGAAAATTTATTCATTCAATAAATTCAAATGAAATAATTCAAACAGAAAATATTATTGATGGTTCTGGCAAATATTTAATTCCAGGATTATTTGACTGTCATGCACACACTAGCGATTATGAAAATGATTTTCCAAAATTTATTCACTTCGGAGTAACTTCTATTTTGTGCCCTGGTGGAAGTAAAACCACCAATGAATATTTTGCGAAAATGAGGGTATTAGGTGTGCAAGATTCGGTACCCTCGCCAAGAGTTTTTCATACAAGTCAGCATTTTACAATGGAAGGGCGTCATCCTGTAAAAACATATGCTAACAGTAATTGGATTAACGGAGAGTCTGTTTTTTATTTGAGAGACACTATGCAAATAGAAAAGTTGGTTAAACAAGTTTCTAAATACCCAATTGTGGGCATTAAACTCACAATTGAAGAAGGACCAGCACCACCTTTTGTTGAACGTATTCCTCAAGAGTTTGTGAACAAAGTTTCAAAAGAAGCTAAAAAGAATGGCACTGAAGTTTTTGCTCACGTAAGTGATAATATTGAATTATCTATGGCATTAAAAGCTGATATTAAAAACATACTTCATTATACCGGAATTGATCTTGACTTTGACAGAGATAAAAAAATGATAGATTCTATTTATAAAAACAATATCTCTTGGGTAACCACTATGATGATTGATAAGAGTTTTATTTATGCTTTATATCCGGAATGGATTGAGCAAATTGAAAAAATGAATTTGTACGACTCAAAAGAGGTCAGCATGTTAAAAGATTCAAGTTCCGTTGAACAAGCAAAAGAATATTGTGCACTTTTAGTAAATTACTTCGGTATAAAAGAACCCACTTTTGAGAATATAATCACTCCTTATATTGAAGAGATAAAAGTATTAAATGAAAATGGCGTCAACATGGTTTTGGGAACAGATACTGGTAATACTTTTATATTTCCTGGCTATAGCTTACATGAAGAAATGCAAATGATTGAGTTGGGAGGGATTGAACCATTGCAGATTATTAAAATGGGCACGCATAATGCTGCTAAAATGCTTAAAATTTTAGATACGCATGGAACAATAGAAGCTGGCAAATTTGCTGATTTTATATTATTGGATAAGAATCCTTTGGACTCTATAAAAAACACTTTATCAATAAATACCGTTGTTAAAAACGGAAAAACTCAAAAAAGAATAGTTGAATAAAATAATTGCCAACAAACTATATGAGTTGTTGCTTTCAAGTTGCCTAACAAACTTTAACCCACGCTAGCCGACGCGCTAGCGCTCTTCTCCCAACACGTGCCATCAAAACAAATTAATACGTGTTACAGGTATTCCGCAAAAACAGTATGCTTAATCCCAGCCCATTCATCTTTCAAAATACCATAACAGCAGGTATTGCGTTTAAATCCATCAAGCATTAGGGTGTCTTTTCGTAAAATGCCTTCAAGGGTAGCGCCCAATTTTTCAACCGCTTTTCTAGATTTTATGTTGCGTTCGTCTATTCTAAATTCTACTTTATCAAAATCCATAACTTCAAAGGCGTAGCGTAGCATTAAAAATTTCATGTTAGCGTTAAGTCCGCTGCCTTGAAACTCGCTTCCAATCCACGTCCAACCAATGTGCAATACTTTGTTTTTCCAATTAATCAATCCAAAACGCGTGCTGCCTGCATAGGTATTACTTTGTTTATCGAATATAATAAACGGTATGGTGGTTTTGTGGTCATAGCCATCAACGGCGGTTTGTACGTAGGTTTTTAAATCGTCGGGCGTATCGATTTTACTGGGCGAGAATTGTATTAAATCGGGCTGTTGCGCAATGGGCCATAGGTGTTTGTAATTGCTTAAATCTAATAGCGAAAGTTTAACGCGGTGGTTTTCTAGGGTTGGTGCTTTCATGTGGTTTGCGTCATTGATTTGTCATTCCCGCGAAGGCAGAAATCTTTTTAATTGTAAATGCGTGTTCTATTTAAGGGATTGCCACGTCGTCCAGATAGCTATCGGGACTCCTCGCAATGACGTTTAGTTTAAACCAACCCATTTACAATATCAACATTCACCTCGTGCTTGCCATCAAATAGGATAACATTCAAATGGTCCTTAAATAAAAGCTGTGCTTTTTTGGTTTCGCTTTGTAAGCGTTCATCGGTTAAATATTCATCATCGGTACCACAAATCAAACTTACTTTGGCTGTTAAATAGGCAAAATCTTCAGCTTGTAGTTCTTTGGGAATGCCACCCGAATGCAATACCAGTTGGGCACATGGTAATTGACGTTTTGCCACATAACGCGCCGCAACACTAACCCCTTGCGAATAGCCAAACACTATCAAGTTGAGGTCCACCGGGATGTTTTCAGCTTTAAAAACCGCATCAAAATTACGCATCACGTTTTCGGTTTCCATTTCAGTGCTTTCTTTTGTTAACCAACTGGAACCAACGTGTTTGAATTCGGATTTTAAATAATATTTACTGGCGGCTTGCGGTGCAATAATATAATTTTCATCAGGATTCAATCCTTTAAAATATCTTAAAAAATACCGACTCAAATAGCCCATGCCATGGCAAACAAACCACACGTTTTTGGTCGATTTGGTAAGTTCGTTTAGCGTAGAATACGAGTTGGATATGGTGTATGATATTTCTTTTTCTTGTAATTTCATTTACACTTATGTTTTGTATTTTTGTTTGCGATTTTAAAAATACACTATTCTATGCAATTATCTAAAGAAGTCATATTAGAACGGTTTCAAGCTATGGCTAAAAACACTTTGTTGGAAACCTTAAAAATTGAAATGATTGATTTTGGCGATGACTTTTTGATTTTGAAAATGCCAGTAACCCCTAAAGTACATCAACCCGATGGTGTATTACATGGTGGCGCAACAGCTGCTTTGGCAGAAACCACCGGAAGTTTTGCAGCTGAATTGTTTTTAAATACCAAAGGTTATTTTGTTCGCGGTATTGAGATTAGTGCCAACCATGTAAAAAGTGTACGTGATGGTTTTGTTTATGCCAAAGCCACATTTTTACACAAGGGCAGAACCACGCAATTGTTTGAAATTAGAGTGACCGATGATAACGATAACCTGATTTCGCTGTGCAAATTAACCACCATTTCGCTTCCTAGAACCAAATAACCTCAAGATTTTGGAAGATTTTTTTAACCGTATTGAAACACAATACCGCAACCATTTGCCTTTTGTGGTTTACAGAAAACCCAATGAAGATGCTGTTAAAGCGATGCTTCAACAAACAAGCGATTTGTTTTTTACCCAAGAGTTTACCGAAAAAGGATTTGTGTTTTCACCTTTTGACGATGCTGAAGATTCGGTTTTAATACCTATTGAAAATTCGGAAGTAATTTCTATTTCTCAACAACTTGTCATTCCTGCGGAGGCAGGAATCCACTCAGATAGTAGTTTTGCTCAAACTGAAAATGAATCAAAAAACCGTCACATCAACCTCATAAAAAAAGGCATCAAAGCCATTACCGAAAATGCTTTTGAAAAAGTGGTTTTATCGCGGCAGGAAACGGTTAGCCTTTCGGCGGAAACCAATCCCATTTCCATGTTTAAAAACCTTTTAAAGGTATATAAATCCGCTTTCGTGTATTGCTGGTATCACCCCAAAGTAGGGATGTGGTTGGGCGCCACACCGGAAACCTTAATTAAGATAGAAGGCAAGCAATTGTCTATAATGGCATTGGCTGGAACGCAGGATTTTAAAGGCACCTTGGATGTGGTTTGGAAAGCCAAAGAAAAAGACGAGCAGCACATAGTAACCCAATTTGTAACCGACAGTTTAAAGCCTTGGGTGGAACACCTAAAAATAGCAAAAACCGAAACCGTAAAAGCGGGTAATTTACTGCATTTAAAAACCATGATTTCGGCAAGATTGCAAGCCCATGCAAAATTAAAGGACATTATTTCGGTATTGCACCCAACACCGGCAGTTTGCGGATTTCCGAAACTTGATGCCAAACAATTCATTCTAAAGAACGAAAACTATAACCGCGAATTTTACACGGGTTTTCTGGGAGAATTAAATTTTGATTCCACAAAAGCACCGCGTTCGGGGAAACGCAATATTGAAAACAGGGCTTATGCCATAAACCAAAAAAGCACGCAATTGTACGTTAATTTGCGTTGTATGCAATTAAAAGATAGCAAAGCCCTTATTTACGTTGGTGGCGGTATTACCGAAAGTTCCATTCACGAAAGCGAATGGGACGAAACGGTTTCAAAATCGCAAACCATGAAACGTATTCTTTGAATTTTCTACAAATTCAAAGCTATTTTTTATTAAACATTCGTGTTTTAGTGGCGCAAATTTTCACTTAGGTTTTGTACTTTTGAAAACCATGAAATACCCTAAAATTCCACTAGCGCAAACCGTTATTCAGCTTTGTAAAGCCAAGGGCATAAAGCACATTATTATTTCTCCGGGAAGCCGGAACGCTCCCTTAACCATTGGGTTTACCAACAATCCGTTTTTTACGTGCTACAGCATTGTCGACGAGCGTTGTGCCGCCTTTTTTGCATTGGGCATTGCACAGCAACTGCAAGAACCAACGGCTGTGGTGTGCACATCGGGCAGTGCGTTGTTAAATTATTATCCCGCTGTGGCGGAAGCCTTTTATAGCGATGTGCCTTTGGTGGTGCTATCGGCAGACCGACCCAAACATTTAATTGGCGTTGGCGATGGGCAGACCATAAATCAGAAAAATGTATTTGAAAACCATATTTTATATTCGGCAAATTTGAAGTTGGATTTAAATGAAAAAGACGATGTAGAGGAGGAGTTGCCCATTTTTAAAAATATGGAAAACAAAATTGAAGCTTTATTGGGTTTAAAACAAGGTATTCAAAACTATAATGAAGTTGAAATAAATAAAGCCATTAACACCGCATATTCAAAAAACGGCCCCGTGCATATTAACATTCCGTTTGATGAACCTTTGTACGATATGGTTGATGAACCCGAAGTAACGCCTAAGGTAATTCCCGTTGAAAACAAAACTTTACAAGTTGAAGCTTCGGTTTTAAGGGATTGTATAAATGATTGGAATGCGGCTTCAAAAAAAATGGTTTTGGTTGGCGTTAGTCCACCAAATAATATGGAGCAGCAATGGTTGGATATATTGGCAAAAGACGACAGTGTGATCGTGTTTACCGAAACCACATCGAATTTGCATCACGAGGCGTTTTTTCCGAGTATCGATAAAATTATCGCGCCTTTAAAAGATGACCATTTTAAAAACTTGCAACCCGAAATTCTGTTGACTTTTGGCGGTTTGATTGTATCGAAAAAAATAAAGGCTTTTCTTCGTAAATATAAGCCCAAGCAACATTGGCATATTGATTTGAATAAAGCAAACGATACGTTTTTTAGTTTAAACCAATGGATTAAAACCACACCAAATTTCTTCTTTTCAAAATTTCTGCCGGAAATTGATTTAAAGGAAAGTGATTATAACGGGGTTTGGAAATCGGTAAAAGAAACCCGAAAGTTTAAGCATGCCGATTATCTTAAAAGTATAGATTTTTCCGATTTAAGGGCTTTTGAAATTATTTTAAACAGTATTCCAAACCACACGGTTTTGCAATTGGGTAATAGCTCTACGGTGCGTTACGCACAATTGTTTGATTTGAACAAAACGCTGGAAGTATTTTGCAACCGCGGAACAAGCGGTATTGATGGCAGCACAAGTACAGCTGTGGGTTGCGCGGTGGCCAACCCCAAACAAACCACATTGATTTCGGGCGATTTAAGTTTTATTTACGATAGCAATGCCCTGTGGAACAATTATATACCAAACAATTTTAGAATCATTATTATAAACAACCAAGGTGGCGGTATTTTTAGGATTCTGCCCGGGCATAAAAACACTGAAAATTTCGATACTTATTTTGAAACCAATCATAATTTAACGGCCGAACATTTATGTAATATGTATGGTTTTGAATACGAATCGGTATCCAGAACATCCGATTTAAAAGACCGTTTAAATGCGTTTTATGCAGCAAGCCAACAGCCGAAATTATTGGAAATATTTACGCCTAAACATTTGAATGACGAGGTGTTGCTCCAATATTTTAAGGCTATGGCTTAAATTAAAGTGACTTTCTGAAAATTGCTGTGTCTAAAAAATAGTTATCTTTAAAAACGTATTTATAAACCCAATTGGATTGTTTTGAGTTTTTAGCTTATAGGCAAAAAATCAAATAAAATTCATTAAAAAAACTATTTTAATTATGAGTAAAAGAGACGAGCTTATTGCAAAATATGCTGCAGATTTAAAAGACAAATGTGGTGTTAACCCAAACATGGATTTATTAACCAAAGTAACTATTGGTTGTGGGCCATCAATTTACAATGCAGATTCTGCAACGGTTTCAGGGTCGGACGACACCGAATTGGCCACGGTTAAGAACAATTTTTTAATTAAAAAATTAGGATTAAAAGATAGCGCCGATTTAGATAAAGGCATAAAAGCCGTTATGGACAAATACGGACAATCTAACAGAAATAAATACAGAGCGGTGGTTTACTATTTATTGGTTAAGCACTTTAAAAAAGAATCTGCTTATTAATATTGGCAGTTTTATATATTTTAAAAGCGTTGCAATTGTTGTAGCGCTTTTTTTGTGTTAAAATTTTAGTGTTTTGTTTTTAATTTGATAGTTGTTTGGGCGTTACAAAACTTAACAGGTATAATTACCGACTGCAGACTGATTACTGCCCACAGCGGACTGCTGCGCAAGGGATAGAAGTGGAAAGCCCACAGCGAGTCCCGATTGTTTTCGGGACGAAGCGAGGACTTGTAGCGGATAGCCCGACCTGCCACACTGAGCGCAGTCGAAGGGCAAGGTTGCGCCAAAAAATAAACTATAAATAACCGATTAAGTTGCGCCTTGTAAACTACGACCACGGATTAAAAATTGTTACCTTTGCCGCATGATACATTTAGGACAAATAAATACTTTGGAAATACTGCGCGAAACCGATCATGGCGTGTATTTAATTGATGATGAGGACAACGAGGTTTTGTTGCCCAATAGATATGTTCCGGAGACTTTTAAAATTTGGGACAAAATTGATGTTTTTGTGTATTTGGACAATGAGGAACGACCGGTTGCCTCAACAGATTTTCCTTATATTATGAAAGGCGATTTTGCGTTGTTGCGTTGTAATCAAGTTACAGAATACGGTGCTTTTTTAGATTGGGGCTTGGTTAAGGAATTGTTTTGTCCGTTTAAGGAACAGGCCTTTAAAATGAAACCCGGTGGTTGGTATTTGGTGCATTGTTACTTGGATGAAAAAACCGATAGGCTAGTGGCATCGAGCAAAACAAACCGATTTTTAGACAATAAAGAGCTTACGGTTGCTGAGTTTGATGAAGTGGATTTGATTGTGTCTCATCCATCGGATATTGGGATGAACGTGATTGTAAATAAAACGCATTTGGGCTTGATTTACAAAGATCAGATTTTTAAGGATATTAGTGTTGGCGACAAGCTAAAAGGGATTGTTAAAAAAGTACGCCCCGGCAATAAACTGGATATTGCTTTAGGGCAAATTGGCTATAGAAACATTGAGCCGAATGCAGAACGCATTATGCAGGAACTGCAGGATAATAGCGGGTATTTGAATCTTACGGATAAGTCGAATCCGGAAGCTATAAAAGAGCAGCTTCAAATGAGTAAAAAGAACTTTAAAAAAGCGGTTGGCTCGTTGTATAAACAGAAACTTATTGAGATAAAACCAGACGGTATTTATTTAGTTTAGAGAAAAGCACGTTTTGTTTTTTACTTTTTTATAAACACTATTAATGGCCTCTTTTATGCTGTTGTAACTAATGTTTTCTGAAAGGCAGAAACTGTTTTCAATTTCGGCATTCATTTTGCCTGCAAGATTGTAGCTTACAACTGCATAACTGCATAGGTTTTTAACTTTTTTTCGAAATAAATCGGCATCTATAAGTTTTACAGAATACGAGTTTACTCGGTTTGCAATCACACCAAAAGGTTTTGTGGTGCCAAAGTATGAGTTAATTTCATCGAATATTTCTTTGGAATTGCCAATGTCGACATGCACGCCGTCATTAAATTCAACAACTGCGATATGATTAAAAAAGTAGATATTACCCAAATCTTTTTGAACGGATTTAATAATGTGATTTGAAAATTCAGACTCGATTATTCTCATATAACTGCAAATCTTTTCCTCGTTGCCCTAGGTGGATTAAAATTTATACTGTTTTGGTTTTCTGTTACTTATGACACTTAATTTTTCAAAAAGTCACAATTTCAAAAAAACACACTTGCAAATATACTATGCGCACATAATATATTTGAGGGTGAAATTATTTTTATGAAGAACCTAATGTTTTGATTGATTTAGTGGCAATAATATTGAGGATTTGCGCTTAAGTTGCTTTTAATCAAATGAATACAAGCTTTGGGCATTATTTTTATGCTAAAGAATTTTTATAAATATGATGTATTGTACGAAATGGTTTTCTTGAAAACGTCAGATATCTATTTTTAGTAATTTTAAATAAGGATTTTACTGCTGATTATATTAAACACGCTTTAACAAAATTGGCAAAGCATTTTACTATTTTTGCGTCATGATAAATCAAGATACCATAGTCGCATTGGCAACACCCTCGGGAGCAGGAGCCATTGCCGTTATTCGACTTTCTGGGAGCGATGCCATACGTATTGCGGAGAAACAGTTTAAATCGGTTTCTGGTAAAATATTAAGCAAACAAGCGACGCACACCATACATTTAGGGCATATTATTGATGGCGAAAGAACCATTGATGAAGTGTTATTGTCCATTTTTAAGAACCCAAATTCTTATACGGGTGAAGATGTTATCGAAATTTCGTGTCACGGATCTAATTACATTCAACAAGAAATTATCCAATTGTTTTTGCGAAAGGACTGTAGAATGGCTACCGCGGGCGAGTTTACCCTACGTGCCTTTTTAAACGGGAAGTTGGATTTATCGCAAGCTGAAGCTGTCGCAGATTTAATTTCTAGCGATAACGAAGCGAGTCATCAAATAGCAATGCAGCAAATGCGTGGTGGTTTCTCGTCTGAAATTGCCAAACTCCGCGAAGAGCTTTTAAATTTCGCATCGTTAATAGAATTGGAGCTCGACTTTGCCGAAGAAGATGTCGAGTTTGCCGATCGTACCCAATTTAAAGAATTAGTAGCTCGTATTGGTTTGGTTTTAAAACGTTTGATAGACTCGTTTGCGGTTGGAAACGTGATTAAAAACGGAATTCCCGTTGCTATTGTGGGCGAACCCAATGTGGGGAAATCAACGCTTTTAAATGCGCTTTTAAATGAAGAACGCGCCATAGTTTCGGATATTGCCGGTACGACACGAGATACCATTGAAGATGAAATTTCAATTGGCGGCATTGGGTTTAGATTTATTGATACCGCTGGCATCCGAGAGACTAAAGATGTTGTTGAAAGTATTGGTATAAAAAAGACTTTTGAAAAAATTGAACAGGCTCAGGTTGTTGTCCTGCTGTTGGATGCCAAAGCGTTCAAAACTCAAAGCTCAGTATTCAGGGTTGAGATAGAGAAGATAAAAAATAAATATCCGCAAAAACCATTGCTTGTTATTTTAAATAAAGTTGATGAAATAAGTAAAGACGATAAAGAAATAATTGCGGCTATTTCAAAAGAAATCGAGAAAACCCATGTTTTAAAATTATCGGCTAAAACAGGAGAAGGCGTTGAGACGCTTAAAGAAAAACTACTGGAATTTGTTAATACCGGTGCTTTAAGGAATAGTGACACAATAGTCACAAACACAAGGCATTACGATTCGTTATTGAAAGCTTTAGAAGAAGTTGATAAAGTTAAATTCGGATTAGAAACAGGCTTGTCTGGCGACCTTTTAGCCATCGATATTCGACAAGCTTTATATCACTTTGGGGAAATTACAGGCGAGATTACCAATGATGATTTACTGGGGAATATTTTTGCTAATTTTTGTATCGGGAAGTAATTAAGCTTCTTTTGGTTGGTTTTTGCTTGTTTTTCAACGGTTTACATATTTTTTTTTGTTGCCTAACTGCCCTTTTTTAACTATATTTGTTTCATATATGTTGCCCAACATACGGATTTGTTGCCCAAATCTGTTGGCAAAAATAAAGGCGAAATGATGCACCATATTGCCCCACGTTGCACCATAACGCTACATAAAGCACCATTTATGAGCAGTAATTTATACATCCCGAAAACTTGTAAGCATTGCGGAAATGCTTTTACAGCACGTACAAC